>CAZUWF010000065.1:0-1889 GCA_964624065.1 uncultured Bacteroidales bacterium | reverse complement strand
GAATAAATGGCATTGGCTGGAGTTGTACTACCTCCAAAAATACGGGAGAACTCTATGGTATTGTTGTCGTTACCTGTTATTGAACTGGTACTGAAAACTACAAGGCCGCTGGTAGTTGATGCTGTAACACCTTGCACGTTGCAATAACGAATGGAGTTGTTAGTTGCATCGTTGATAAATCTGAAAACCGAACCCGCCGTGCTAGTGTTATCAAAGGTTAAACTGGCTTCGCCCAACAAATTAGCCCGTCCGTCGATGGTAACATTATCGGCTCCATTTAAGTCAATGAGGGTGGTTGGTAGGTTGCCTTCCACCTTCAGCCCCGCAGTGGTAGGAAAAATCAAGATCGAATTGTAATTTGCCTGGCCAGTTCCTGATCCATTCAATACACACGAAGCTGTTTCGTAAAGGTTGTCGTTTATTTTAACAAAAATATCTCCTTGAAAAACTCCCTCATTGATGGCGTCAAACGCGGCCTTCAAGGTCAAATATGATGAGCTGCTCACCCCCTCTGTGGCATTCACCGTTACCGGCAAGATAAAGGATTGTGAGCTCCGGGTCAAACCAAAACCAACAAAATAGGCATTTGCCGTGGTAAGGGTTGTCCCGCTTGCCGTGGCGTGCCTCAAGCTAAATTCATAAGTTTCATCCAAAATCAGATTCTGAATAATACCGGAGTACGAGCCACTACATTTGTGTTCTGAATTCGCCAAATACTTTTTGAAGTCCACACCGTCATAGAAAATACTCGCACCCGATTTCAATGTAAAATCGAACCTTGCTGGTGCTGTCTCACTATTTGATTGAATATTAAACTGTGCTTGCGCAAAAATATGAGTATTTGTCTTTGGCGTGATATAGTTTTCAATTACTGCACTTAGTTGTGTATCGCTTGTTGAAACTGATGGGTGTGAAGAAATGAAACTAGGGAAATAACCATCAGGAGTGCCCAGGGCAACCACCACCAGGTTTATCTGGTGTGTGACAAAAGTGGCCTCACCCGCAATTTTGCGGTGGGCCACCCTAAAATCATAATTACCGGGTTCGGTGTTTTCGGGCAAAATACCAACAAGGCTCATGGTACCTTTTTGCTGGCCGGGAGGTGCACGCAATATTGGGTAACTCACATCCTTCCATAGGCTTTCGCTGCTTTTTTTGTATTGCAAAACCCATTGTCCGGTAGCCAAATCAATGGTTCCTCCGTCGGTTTTTTGATTGAAACCCGAGGCGGCAACATAAAAACCTCCCTTTCCGAAGGAATTGGTTGGCAAGAAATTGTTGGCGCTCATTACAGCGGTTTCCCAATTTTCGGTAAGGGTGAGTGGTTCGGTGCGTTGCGCAAGGCTGGAGTTCAATTGGTGCATCCCGTCATACAAGGCTATGGCGACCAGGTTGAGGGATGTTTCCAAGGAAAGCTGCGGCAAGGTTCTTTGTTGGAAAACGAAAGTCCGATTGCCGGAATACGCGCTAACATCAAAAATATAAACTATTGAACCAATTAAATCCCTACCAGAAACCGTATGTTCAATCACTCCACTGTTAATAACCTCTGGATTGGCCGTATCGGCAATTCTGAAAAATGCGTTACCTAAACTTCCGAAAGGCGACGAAACGCTAGTAAAAGAAGCAGTTACCAACACCTTGTCAACATTTGTAACATCCAAGGTAACTTCGGCAGCTCCCACATTTTGAAAGGTGGATGAAGCGGTGGTGCCGGTTCCTTCGAAACCAGCACTGGAAAGGTTGTGGCCTGAACGTGTTTTAAATTCACCCTTGTCAACAACAACCATTGCCTGGGCCATTGGGGTGTATGAAGAAATTGCCGGCTGTGCAATGAGGCTAAAAACACAACCAACCCAAGCGAATGACATAATAAGGAGTCTCTTTCC
>CAZUWF010000064.1:0-2116 GCA_964624065.1 uncultured Bacteroidales bacterium | reverse complement strand
TTTTTGTCAAATGAACAATCTTTTTTTTCTTTTTTTCTAAATGCACAATGGGTTAGATTAATATTAAGCAAGCCGTGTAGCTCAGATACAGTACCTAACATTTCACATTTTAATTCTAATTCCTACCTTTGCACATGTTTCATAATTTGAACACCATACTGCAAAAAATCACACGCTTTCCTCACGGTGTCCATTCACCTTACGCATATTCATTTTTAAAAAATGTTGTTTACAAGGAAAGGAAAAATGATGGTATTTCAAAATTCCTCAGACTCATTTATCGTATTACCCAATATTTTGATCCTAAAAATATTTTGATTGCCGGAGTTGTCCAGACCGAAATATTGAATGCTTTTAAAAAAGCAGCCCCAAATTCGCAGATATTAATAGAGCCGGAAGTTGATGGTGGTCAAATTAAAGGCCTTTCAGAAACATTGGAGGTTGACCTAGTATTTTTTTCGAACACATTGGTGCACAATAAGCTGGATTATTATTTTGAAGCAATTTCAAAACAATGTACTTCAAAAAGTGTTTGGATAATTGATGGCATTAGAATTGACAGGGTGCGGAAGAAAGCTTGGATTGCTATCATAACCCACTCAAAAACAACTATCAAGTTAGATTTCAATAGATTTGGGATTATTTTTTTTGACCCAAAACTTAGCAAGATATTAATTAAGGTAGGATTTTAACTCAAAAACCTATAGATTCAAAAAAAAATTACCAATAATGAAAGATTGGAAAATATACACCAAAACCGGCGATAATGGCCAAACTGGATTAATCGGTGGAAAACGAGTTGCAAAATACCACCTTCGCATAGAAACCTACGGAACTGTTGACGAACTAAACTCCTTTGTTGGGCTGCTTAGAGACCAAGATATAAGCCAGGCTTACAAAAATGTTCTGCTTAAGATCCAAGAAAGTCTATTTTGCCTTGAATCATTGATTGCAGCCGATGAAGGAAGCGAAGGTTACAATTTGCCCGGAGTAACCGACGCCGACATTGAGATGCTCGAGAATCAAATTGATTTGATGAACCAAGAATTACCCGAACTCACCAACTTCCTGCTTCCCGGAGGGCATCAGGCATCATCCTTGGCGCAGGTTTGCCGTACGGTTTGCCGCCGGGCCGAAAGACTTCTGGTAAAACTAATGGAGGAATACGAAGTGGATTTTGTTTTGGTGAGGTACCTCAACAGACTGTCGGACTACTTTTTTGTTTTGGCGCGCAAAATAGCACTCGACAACAACGTGGGTGATCAAATTTGGAAAACAAGATAAACCGAATCTCAAAACTTACGCCAAAGGCAAGTTCAATGGCAATACAGTTCTTGTTACTGCAGGCCTCAGGATTAGGTAAAATAATGGGAAAGCTCGCCCTTGAAATAGGTGCAGGATTGATTATTTGGGATGTCAATCCGCAAAACTTACAATCAGCAAAATTAATCCTTAATAAAATTTGGCCATATTGACACATTACTGATAGAGGTTTCTGACAAAGAAAAAATAGTGAGGCAGCAACCCCTCTGATTGAAAAAATGGGAATTGGTGACATTCTGATAAACAACGCCGGAATCGTTGTTTGCAAGTACTTTCACGAACACTCAACCTCCGAAATAACCAAAACTATGGACATCAACCCCATTCCCCCCTTGGTAGTAACAAACGAGTATTTGCCATTAGTACTCGAAAGAAACTCAGGTCGTATTTGCACAATAGCTTCATCGGCAGCGCGAGTTTCAAATCCAAAAATGACGGTATTTGCCGCCAGCAAGTGGGCCACAATGGGTGGGGGTTACAGTTTTAGGTTGTAAATGCAACAGTTGAAGAAAAAGGTAAAAGTTACCACAGTTATTACATATTACATAAGCACTGCGTATTTACGGAGTGAGGTCAATTGTTCCAATTCTAAAGCCCCAGAAAATCGCCCGAAAAGTAATTATGTGTGTTGAAAGAAACCGACCTAGAATAAGTACAATGCGTAGTATGCGATTTGTTAGGTTTGGTCAAGGCAAATTGCCCGTTTGGTTATTCGACAAGTTTGCAGGAAGGGTATTGGCCATTTGCCGTGCCATTGAGCACTTAAAGGCCACGGTGGAAAATAATATATTAA
>CAZUWF010000063.1:0-2151 GCA_964624065.1 uncultured Bacteroidales bacterium | reverse complement strand
AATCCTTCCCTAATCGCGGGTACGCTGAATATGACCACGAACACCCTGCATATGGGCCTCAATGCAACAACCACAGGCAATGGTGAGGTTACCGGATTTGTAAAACGGACAAGCTTTAATATTGGCACCCCTTATACTTTTGGCTACAAATACACCACCCTCACCTTTTATGATGGCAGCACCTTGCCATCCGAAATCATTTTCAACATACAAATAGGCCAAGCTCCTACCTGGAAAACAGACGCCGTGAGGCGCACCTACGACATACACCGCATTGGCGGGGCGGGGAGCTTTTCGTTGGCGCTCCACTACAAAGACCAAGAGCTTAGCCAAAATGTCGAACAAAACCTCTCACCCTGGCATTACATTGCAAGTCCACACCATCTTTCGGCAGTTGATTTTAGCTCGCGTGATGCCAACATTAATGTTTTCACCATTTCCAACTTAGACATAAGCACCCTCCCAACGGGGCCAGGCCAAAGGTATTACACCTTCGGCGAGTACAATCTTGTATCAATAGTAGGCAACAAGGGCTGGCGTATGGTGGCATCGCCAACGGCAACTACCTACGCAGACCTTCTCCATAATTTCGTCACGCAGGGATTCGCAGGGTCAACTTTTCCTACAAGGCAGCCAAATTTCATTTGGTTCAACGAAACCGACACCCTCACCACCAACATGAGCTGGCGCACCATAAGCAATCTCGGCAACAGTATCAAGCCCGGCCGCGGATACTACTTTTACGTGTTTGGAAACGTTACCGGCGATCCAAATTACAACGATGACCTCCCTCGCCCTCTATCAGCCACAGGCCGATCCAATTTCTTTTCGGGCACCTTCAGCTTCTCGGGCTCAAACCACCCCATAACATGGTCGCGCCGCGTTGGAGGACAGGCAGGACAAGGCCCTTTTGTCGAAACTAACCTTTCGGACGAAGGTTGGAACCTTTTGGGAAATCCCTCCTCCTATACCATCGATTGGAACGCTCCAAGTGGATGGACCAAAGAGAATGTTGACGCAGCAATATACGTTTGGGACCCGGCAGAAAACCAATGGAAATTTACCAACGGCCATACCGGCAACCATAACGGCCTGATACCTCCGTTCCAGGGATTTTGGGTCAGGGCAAATGCCGCAGCACCTGCACTGGCGTTCGGCACCCAAGCGCTGTCGGGAACTCCGGGTACTTTTTACAAAAGTCAGGCTCCCCCCCCAATCACGATACCCCTCGTGGTTTCTGCTTCAGGACTTTCGGCCAATGCCTACTTAACCTTCTCGGAATTGGGAAAGGTTGGGCCTGACAGTAAGGATGCCTACCGCCTCGATCCGCTGAGCAACAATTGGTTGGAATTTTTCTCCCTTTCGGCCCCGGGACACAAAATGCCTTTGTCAATAAACAACTTGCCCGCCGGAGAACAAGGTTCTTACAACATCCCCGTTTTTGTTGGAGGTCAGAAAAACGGAAATCCTATTGATGGCACTTATGAAATTTCTTGGCAATTGCCTACAAACTTGCCCCCCGACTGGTCAATAACACTCCACGACCACAAGGAAAAAAGGGCAATTTCTATGCGCCGATCAAGCAAGTATTCTTTTGGCAAACCAACTGCAAAATCTGCGCAATTGACCACTAGCCAGGATGATAGCCCTAAATTTCAATTGCCCCAAATGATTGTTGCTCCAATCTCCGAAAGAAGCGTGGCAAAGAGTGGCCAGCAATTGCCGCCGTTCACAATTATAATCAAGAAGGGGATCTTTGAAGATGATGACCAATACCTTGGCCTCAAGCCCGAACTCAAGCATAACTTCCCCAACCCCTTCAGAGATATTACAAACATCCAGTTTAGCCTCCCTGAATCCGATCGGGTAAGGTTAGATCTTTTTGATGCTTTTGGAAAACTGATAGAAACGCTGCTTGATGGAAACCACCAGGCAGGAGTGCATCAAATGCAGTGGCATAGAGGCAGAAACGCTAGCGGTATTTACCTGCTAAGGCTAACAACCAATACTGAAAGCCAAACCATAAAACTTAACGTCTTTTGAGAAAATCAAAAAATAGTAACTCAATAGTGAATTTGACGTACATAGTAATAGAATTAAGGTCTTGGTTTACCTCAATGCCCAATTGACCAATTGGTGATAAATGGATTA
>CAZUWF010000062.1:0-2340 GCA_964624065.1 uncultured Bacteroidales bacterium | reverse complement strand
AAACAAAGTTTAAACAAAATAAAAATAAATTTGTGCTAAATGCACAACAGGTTTGCATTAATCTGGAAATACAAAACTGGTTGGCAATGTGATTGGGTGCTTTTATTTTATTGAACAATACGGAGTAATGCACTGTTAGATGTAACTAAAACCAAAACATCGGGACGCTTTATTGATAACCTAACCATATTTTTCACTTAAATTGGCAATTATTTTGGTTAAAATGAACGGACATCGAAAATTTGGTTCTTTATTTAGGTAATTTTACACCTAAATAGTATTGTCGTTTGCCATATTTTATAGATTAAGTTTATCGGCCATTTGGTTGAATGGTATTCTTGCGAATTTTTTTTTGCAATTCAGTTGTAGTAAAGTTTGGAAATTGCAATTACTATGATGAAAATTAGACAATCACCAAAAGTAATCCTCGGTTTGCACATTTGGTAAGTTCTTTTTAATTATAACTGAAATTATATTATAACCCCACAAACATATCCGACACTATGAAAAAGATAATCCATTTTTGTGCGCCTTTTGCCAGGCCTACAATAGTTTCAATCTTTCTATCGGTTGTAGCATCTTTTACCATTTTTGGACAAACGACCCCTTGCGTGCCAGCAAGCACCTTTGCCCGATGGGGCCTCGATGCCGGATTGTATTCCGGAATCATCGAACATGGTGGTGGAGTCGAGGCGGCTGCTCCCTACAGCAACGACTGGTTTCAGGGGCCAAACGGTATCGGCATTATTAATGAAAGCAACACTAATGCCATACGCTCTCTGTTACAAGCCCCAGGCAACCCCACATTTCAAGTAAATATGAGGTACAATGCTTCTGCGTTAATTGGTGGCCAGATAGTTATGGATGCCATTTTTGCCCGCGACCATTTTGGCGGAACAGGTGCACTCGATCCTACATCGTACGTGCAAGCATCGAAAAACGGAGAAGACCCTGCCTTGTGGCATCCGGGCACTGCCAATGTTTTGGGCAAGAACGACATAGTGGATGTTGGCGGATTTATGTATCGCGATGGGTTGACCCTTGATTCTAACCTTTGGTTTACCGGTCTTTTTAATATGGCCGAGCCGGGTGGTGTTTCATACATGGATTTTGAGTTTTTCGTACAATCTATTTTTTTAAATACCGGTGGTAATAAATTCACCTCAGGAGGACCACAATTGGGTCATACGGCATACACCTTTGATGCAGGCGGCAATATTACCAAAGTTGGTGATTTTATCTTTAGTGTTTCGCTACTTGGTACTGGGCCTGTAGTACAAACCCGGCTTTGGGTGAGTCACACCGACTGGACTACCAAAACCCCCGCTAAGTTTGATTGGGACGGCACGTACGACGGGGCCTATAACGGTGCGCCGTTTGGTTACGCCGGCATAAAGCCCAAACCCGGAGCCCCGCAAGAATACTGCGGATATGTGAATGTGGCAGGTCAATCCCCCCTCGCGCCGCCATGGGGTACCAAGAATACCAAGAGCAATGTTTGGGGTACTACCTATCAGCCCCATTCGCTTGCCGAGGTTGGTATCAACCTGACCGCTTACGGAATGGATCACTCCTCGTTGCTAGGGGTAACAGATTCATGCTACTTTCCGTTGAATTCGTTCATTGTGAAAACCCGCTCTTCTGCATCTTTTACTGCACAACTTAAGGATTTTGCAGGGCCATATGTTTGGGGGCGAAATTTCCTTGAAGCCTTAGCCGAGGCAACTCCCCTCTCTTGCGACCATAGTGTAGCATCGGTAACTGCAATCCCCGCCCGCCACGATGTAACTTATATTTGGTCAACTCCCGACGGTAATATCCTTAATCAGGTGCCTGGTGAGCCTTGGAAAATACTTGTTGACAAGCCAGGCCGTTACGATGTAAGTATTATTTTACCCACAGGCTGCCCTACGCTCTCCGCATCAGCATCTGTGGTATACGACCCCTCAATGCCTTTGTTTACAGGTCCGCCAACAGTTTCGTACCAGGTGCCGTGCGACCCCAACCAGGCATCAATCACGGCCTCCGCCAGCGGAGCAACCAAGCCCTACACCTTTTACCTGTATAAAGATAATGTTTTGCAGGCGCAGGCTACCAAGGCAATCAACGAATCATCGCACACCTTTACAGGCCTTAACACCGGAACCTACCGCGTGGATGTTCGCGGAGCCTACTCCTGTATTGTTACCTCTGGCCCATTTACAATTCCTGATAAAGTACCACTAAATATCAGCCATGCCGGCTCCGCAAATGCTACTTGTTTTGGTTATCGCAACGGTTCGATAAATATTGATGTATCAGGCGGAAAGCCCCCATTGGCCTATTTGTGGAATACCGGCA
>CAZUWF010000061.1:0-2711 GCA_964624065.1 uncultured Bacteroidales bacterium | reverse complement strand
AATTCACTTTTTTTTCCGGGCTTTTTGAACCATCCTTAATTTCAAGTTCATTCAGCCTGGCCATTAGCCCCTCTTTAATTCGGTAAAATTCAGCCAAGTGTTTTTCGGGAATGGGTTCCATTGCGGGGAACTCCTCGCGGAGGTGATCAACTTGCTTCCCGTTTTTCCAAAACCTAAAACAAACATGGGGGCCAGTCGATTGCCCCGTTGATCCCACGTATCCAATTACCTGACCTTGCTTTACCCGAGCGCCAGGCTTTATGTCCTTTGCAAACCGAGACATATGAAGGTATTGGGTCTCGTAAACCGAATTGTGCCTTATACGAACGTAGTTGCCGTTTCCGGCGTTGTATGCCGCCCTGGTTACCACTCCGTCACCAACAGAAAGTATAGGTGTGCCGCGAGGGGCTGCATAATCAGTTCCGTGATGGGGTCTCCTTACACCCAAAACCGGATGCAAACGGCTTGGCGAGAAACGGCTCGTAATCCTTCCGTACTCAAGTGGTGCCCTTAAAAAAGCCTTGCGCAACGATTCGCCCTTTTCGTTAAAGAAATCAGAAATTGACTCGTTCTCAAAGAAAAACCCATAAAGGTTTCGCCCAAGGTTGCTAAAATAAATCGCTTTGATATTGTTTATCCCAATAGACCGCTCGCCGATGAAGTTTTCTGAGTAAACCACCTTAAACCCATCACCCTTCTGAATCCTGAAGAAGTCAATTTCCCAGGCAAAGATTTCCGACATTTTGAGGGCAAGATCAGGATGGGCACCTTGGGCTGAAATTGAATTCCACAATGATGAAGAAATTAGTCCCGTGGCGACCTTTGGTACAACCCTAACCTCTTTTTGCTTTCGAAAAACCTGTAGGGTGTCTTTGAAAACAAGGTGAAGGTAATCTATATTGTTAATCTCGTAAAACAGGTGTCGTGGTTTTTTAAGGCTATCTTTGTCATCAACATCAAAATAAGCCAGAAATGTCCTTCCTGCCCTAAACCTGCGAGGATCGAAAAGGTTTTCACTCGCCATAAGGGAAATCATTTGGTTGGCCTCAGCCGAGCTTAAATTTAGCGATAAAAACAGATCTGACATTGTCTGGCCTGGCTTTACCAAGTCAACAACTGATACCCAATCATCCTCGCATATTCCAAATTCATTGAAAACCCTTACAGGTAATTCTTTGTCTTCATGGCTTGAAATCACCAATTTAAAAACCAAATATGCAGCAGTTGCCAAAACCAACAAAGCCGCAAAAACAATCCCGATCTTAATTTTGCCTCCGCTCATCGTCAAAAAAATATGCCTTATAACTAATAAATTAAAACAAGTAAATTTCTAAGCAAAAACAATGAAAAATACATTACTCCCATGAATATGATTAGTGCCATGAACACGAACCCCACTAATCGATTTGACGGGAAGCCGGCAACAATTCTAATTCCCATACCCCAAAAAAGCAGGCCCACGAGCAATCCTGCCAAAACCAAGTAAACTCCACCAAATATAAGTCCTGAAATGAAAAGTGCAAGGCACACGGGTATGTAGGCGAGTAAGGTAACTTGTGCCACTGAACTGAAACTGGCCGATACTCCGTAGCGAGGGGCAAGTTTGGACAGCATGAGCGAACCAAGAAAAACCCCCAAGCAAAAAACCAATAAATGGACAACAATGTGGGCAATAATGGGGGGAAGGGCTGCGGGATCTGAAACCCTGACTTCGCCTAATACCCTGCCATAACTACCGAGTATAAGGATAGGCAATGCGAGAATTGCGAAAAGGTGCTTAAAACTTAGCTCACCTGAAGCCAAAAGAGTGAAAGCCTTGGTAGGATTAAAAATAACACCCGGAAAAATCTGAACGTACTCTCCGAACCTCATAACTCCCATATGAAATTAAAAAAAATACCCTAATTTTGGGAAGTTCAAAGATACCACTTTTTTTAAAATGGCTTGGCAAAGTTGGAAAAACGGATTCGATGCGTACCTAAGGCTGGAGAGAAATCTCTCGGTCAACAGTATGAAGGCATACGTAGGAGACCTTGAAAAGCTCGAAGAATTTATTGGGCACCGCTACCCTGGGCTTCAACCACCAAAAATTGAAAAGCCACATTTGTTTGAATTTGCTGCATGGCTGGGCAAAACCCATGGTAAAAGAACTCAAACCAGGGTAATCTCGGGGGTTAGGGCATTTTTTGGGTACTTGTTGATGGAAGATCTTATTGTAAACAACCCCGCTTTAGCATTGGAAGCACCCAGGCTTGACAGAAAGCTGCCCGATTTCCTAACAATACAAGAAGTAAATTCGATAATTGCAGCAATCGATTTGAGCAAAGCCGAAGGCACTCGCAACAAGGCAATTATAGAGACCCTTTACGGGGCTGGCTTGAGGGTTTCGGAACTGATCCACCTAAAAATAAGCAACATATTTTTCAACGACAATTTCTTGGTGATTACCGGCAAGGGAAACAAGCAACGAATGGTGCCAATAGGCGGGGAAGCTCTCAAGGCTATTAAGCTTTACATGAGCACCACCCGTAATAGCCCTTCGCCTGCCCCCGGTAATCAAGACATACTTTTCCTGAACAAAAGAGGCAAGGGGCTTTCGAGGGTTATGGTTTTTACCATTGTAAAGCAATTGTGCAAGGCTGCAAAAGTTAATAAGACTGTAAGCCCGCATACTTTCAGGCACAGTTTTGCCACTCACCTTATTGAAGGCG
>CAZUWF010000060.1:0-2763 GCA_964624065.1 uncultured Bacteroidales bacterium | reverse complement strand
CAAAACGGATTTGGAACCGCACCAGATGTAGGGGCTGATGAATTTGACGGAAGACGACCTACAGTGCTCGTGGAGAATGCGAATTCAAACAGTAATGGATTTTACGAAAACCTTACCACCGCCTTTGCCACAATTAATTTGTTTGACCAAATCGGCAAGGATGTTTTGGTTTCCATTCTTGCAAGTACCCTTGAGCCTGCTACTGCTTCACTAAACGCCGGCCTCTGGAATTCCCTAAGGGTGTTCCCGACTTCTGCTGGAATCACTATCACAGGTAACATTGAAGGCACACCGCTAATAGAGCTGAATGGCACAAAAAAAGTGACACTTGACGGAAGGGTGAACCAAACAGGTACAACCAGAAGCTTGACAATATTTAATTCCAGCACCTCTGGCAATGGTACTTCAACCATTGGGTTCGTAAATTCTGCCGAAGACAACATTCTGAAGTATTGCATTATCCGGGGCTCTACCCTAGGAACAAATGGCGGGGTTGTAACTTTTTCAACCTCTACCTCCGGTAACGGGAACACCAACAACGTGATAGAGTTTTGCAACATCACCAACGCAGGGGGCCAAAGGCCGGTCAATGCAATTCATTCGAGGGGTAGTGAGGAATCAAAAAACAAGGGCAATATTATTAGAAACAACAATATTTTCGATTTCTTAAATCCAAATGCTTCATCCAAGGGAATTGCAATTGGTGAACATTCCACTGAATTTACCATTACTTCAAATAGCTTTTACGAAACAACAACCCTTCAGCCTACAGTGGGCTCCTTTTATTACGGCGCCATCAGTATTGAAAACCCCTCGGGGAGCAACTACCAAATTACCAATAACTGTATTGGCGGAAGTGCCATAAATTGCAGCGGGGGCCCCTTTACGGTTTCTTCAAATCAAAACCACAGTTTTGTTGGCATTAGCCTAAATGTCGCGTCCGACATACCTTCACTGGTCCAGGGCAATAATATACGCAACTGGGATTACAGCACGGCAAGCGCCGCACCTTGGCGCGCCATATCTGTGGCAGGAGGTAATGTAAATGTTGGGGCGGGTACCACCGGAAATATAATTGGTGCAACCACCGGAACTGGTTCAATAAAAATTACAAGCAGCACAAATGCCCATTCTTATGGTATTTTCATTGGTAGTTCGGGCGCAGTAAATATCGCCAGAAACATCATAGGCTCAATAAACATTTACGGCAGCCCAACAGCTGCCGCACATAGCTTTACAGCAATTTACAAGTCCAATGTTGCCGGTTCAATTAACATTAACAACAATACCATCGGAAGCTCTGCAACCGGCAATAGCATCCTTGCAGGGTCACCGGCAACTACATCAGTGTTTGGCCAGCATTTACGCGGCATTCATACCGAATCTTTCGGAACCGTATCCATTAACCTGAATAATATTTCCAACCTGAGCAATGATTACAATGGTTCAAACAATTCTCAAACAAGAGGTATTCACTCAACAAGCGGCACCTCTTCCATAACAAGAAACACCATTTGGCACCTATCAAGCGCAGCCCAGGGCAACGGCTCCGGTGCGGTTATGGCCATTGAACTCAGCGCCCCAGGCGGTGCAAGCAATGTTTCTGATAATAACATTAGCAATATATCCTCAACTGGCTCCGGATTTTCGGGTTACATTGCCGGCTTAGGATTTTCGGGAAATACGGGAGCCAATGTGGCAACAAGAAACTTTATTCGCAATTTGTCGGCAAATTCGGCAGCAACCGCTGCAACCATTTGTGGAATCAGAATAGATGGTGGAACAACCACCTACTCAAACAACATCATAAGCCTGAGCGGAAATACTTCAACCACCCTTTACGGTATTTTTGAGACCGGAGCCGCCTCAAACAGCAACAACTATTTTTTCAATACCGTTTACATTGGAGGCAGCTTGAGTGCTGGGGTTACCAATAAATCTTATGCATTCTTTAGCGCTGCTGCCAACAATGTTCGCGATATCAGGAACAACATTTTCGCCAACTTCCGCTCAACAACCGGCGGATCGAGCCTGCATTATGCTGCTTACTTTAACTTTTCAACCCCGTTAGGCCTAACCCTCGACTACAATAATTACTACGCACCAGGAGCCGGGGGTATTATAGGATACTATAACGATGCTGACCGAACTGCCTTACCCCTGGTACCCTCAAATGATAACCACAGCAGCATAGGTGACCCGCTATTTGTAAATGCCGGTGGCACCACGGCCCAAGATTACAAGCTTGGAGCTGCAATTTTTGGAGTATTTGTGCCAGCAGTAGTACTTGATTACGGACAAACCGCAAGGGGCGTTCCGCCCAATGTGGGTGCGTGGGAATTTAACACCAACAGTTGGATGGGTACAATCAGCACCGATTTTGCCAATCCTGATAATTGGACATCGGGGGCGGTACCCATCGAAGGGGTTCCAATTGTATTTGCCTTGACGCCTGATAGGCACTGCGTGCTCGACCAAAATAGAGTGGTGGGTAGTATTATTAACAATCAAGGCGATAAGAAATTCATTGTCAATGGCCATCAATTAACAATCCTAGGCGGGCTTTTATTCACCAATGGCGCACAAATTGACGCCACAGCAGGCTCATCAACCCTGATTTTTGCCGGGGAGGAAGTGGAAGGGCAAATTATACCCAACGGTGCTTTTGTCAATAACCTGATTCCTAGCCTGACAATAGCTAACGTTTACGGGGTAGTGTCAGAAAGCGATCTTACCATAAGCGGAATTCTTAACCTGCAAAGC
>CAZUWF010000059.1:0-2809 GCA_964624065.1 uncultured Bacteroidales bacterium | reverse complement strand
TTATTTTAAAAAACTAAACCCTAATTTTGCTGGCAATTATTATCGATCCATAAAAATGAGACCAGCAAGAAGGCAAAGCATCATACCACTTTTTGCATTACTTGCCATTTTTGGTTTTTTTATACATTCGGTTGCTTGGAGCGGTTCTTTGCAAGCCAATCCGGCTTCTACCCCGCGGGTGGCATTGCGTAAATTATCGGACATTGATTCCATCTTTGACAAGGGCCGCTTGGTTGGCTCAATCATGGTTGATGTTGTAAGGGCTGTAGAAAGGGAAAAGAGACTCCTCATATACTTTAATTCCAATCTTGCTAACCTGCCCATCAGATTTGATTTGATAACAAACATTGAAATCGAGATTCGTGAAAGGTTGGGCGATATATACAAGGATTACGAAATTGAATTATTTTGTCGCGGGATACGGTTGGAACAGTTTATTCCCAATGCATTGCGAGCAAGGAAATTGGGATTTGACAAGTCCAGGGTTAGAAAGCCCGCCAGGGTGAAGCCCTTGGTGTACCGTCCATCGATAGGAATTAAGAGCGGCGCTTTGGTTGGGAAACATTTGGCCATCTGGCCCAGTCATGGCTTGTACTTTGATTCGGCCAAAGACAGGTGGCAATGGCAGCGGGCAAGGCTATTTGGCACGGTTGAGGATTTATACACCATAAATTACGTTTCAGAGCTTGTAGCCCCTATGCTCGAAAATGCCGGGGCAGTGGTGCTCATGCCACGCGAAAGGTGTTTCCAAACCAATGAGATAATTGTTGACGCAGATGGTTCAACAGGAGGTTCAGAGGTTATGGTCATTAACTCGGGTAACAAAACCTGGCGACAAGTTTCTGGCGGATTTAAAATGAACGACACCCTTTTTCATGGTCAAAATCCATTTAAGATGGGCAGCTACTTTCAACTTGCCCCCAAAGCTGGCGCCAAAGCATACATAAAATACATCCCCGATGTTCCCGAAGAGGGTTACTACTCCCTGTACTTTTCTTGGGCACGACAAAAGAGAAGCTCCCAGCAAGTTAGGTGCGATGTTAACCACGCCGGAGGCACTACCACGCTGTACATAAACCAATCGATTGGAGGTCCAACCTGGACTTACCTTGGCCGTTTTTTCTTCAGTGAGGGAAAGAACCAAGCCATTGGAAGTTTTGTGGTATATGGTACCAACGATGACGGATTGGTTACGGCCGACGCGCTAAGGCTAGGTGGAGGTATGGGTAATATTGCGCGCAAACCTTGCCTCGACCATCAGGTACGTGGCCTATCGGCCGACGAAAGCGGGAAGCTTCTTGCACAGGTATTTAACGAAAAATCTCCCTGCGGGAATTATCAAATAAGCAAGCGGCCAAGGTATTATGAAGCTGCTCGCTACTACCTGCAATATGCAGGTATGCCCGATAGCCTTGTTTATAGCCAAAACTTTGGCCGCAACGATTATAACGATGACTTAATAAGTCGAGGCGAATGGGTCAATTTTTTGATTGGGGATGCCTACAACCTTGGTTACAAAACCTTGAAAGATGGGTTTGGAATACCAATTGACCTATCTCTTGCACTACATTCCGATGCCGGAACAACCCCCAACGATTCTGTTGTTGGTACATTAGCAATTTACAGTTCCCAAACCGACAAGGGACGTTTTGAAGATGGAGTGTCCAGGATTGCCAGTCGTGACCTAGCTGACTTGATCCAACATCAAATAGTTTCCGACATTAGAACCCTATTCAATCCAAACTGGACCTTGAGGGCAATTTGGGACAGGCAGTACAGCGAGGCTTGGCGCCCACAAGTACCGGCAATGGTACTTGAACTTTTGTCACATCAAAACTTGGCCGATATGCGCTTTGGCTTGGATCCAAGGTTTCAGTTTGCCGTTAGCCGTGCCATTTACAAAGCCATTTTGAGGTTCGTTACTGCCAACGAGGGGATTGGGGCCATAGTTCAACCATTGCCTCCTCAAAATTTCTTTATCGAAAGGAAAGATGACAAGACTGTGAAGCTTAATTGGCAACATACCATCGACCCCATTGAACCAACTGCCAGCCCGACTCACTACAAGGTTTACAAAAGAATTGAAGGTTTTGGTTTTGACAATGGCACCGTGGTTGAAGGGAAAAGCACCGAGATTAAACTTACGGAATACGGCAGGGTATATTCCTTTAAGGTTACCGCCTTGAATGGCGGAGGCGAAAGCTTTCCAAGTGAAATCTTAGCGGCATCTGTTTTCCCAAACCAAACCGAAACTATCTTGGTTATCAATGGGTTTACCAGGCTCGGTGGACCTGCCATAATTGATGATGGCAATGTAGCTGGAATTGACTGGGATAGGGATCAAGGGGTTACTTTTAAGCGCAAAGCCACATACACTGGCCACCAGTACGAGTTTGGCAGGTCAGTGCCTTGGGCCTCGGATGATGATCCAGGATGGGGGGCTACCGGATCCAATTTGGAGGGTTTGGTTTTAAAAGGAAATACATTTGACTTTGTTTCAATACATGGCCAAGCCATTAAAAATGCCGGATATTCCTTCGTTTCGTCATCGAGGGCGGCCGTGGAAGAAAATTTACTTAAGAGCGACAACTTTTGGGCAGTAAATGTTATTTTTGGTGAGCAATTGGGAAAAGGCAGCCTTTTTGACAGCACGAAGGTTGAATTCAGGGTTTTTGAACCGGGACTAATGAATTGGCTAACCGAATTTGCAAGAAAAGGGAGGGGACTCCTAATTTCAGGAGCCTATATAGGGGCTGATGCCGCCCTGCAGAATGATGAAAGGGCAATAGAGTTCGCTGCTGGGGTTCTT
>CAZUWF010000058.1:0-2918 GCA_964624065.1 uncultured Bacteroidales bacterium | reverse complement strand
CGGGGTAGTGTCAGAAAGCGATCTTACCATAAGCGGAATTCTTAACCTGCAAAGCCCCAATCCTTCAGACAACCTTGGGTGTTTGCACACCGTGAGCAACACAATTACCCTCGGTGCCGATGCAGTTACAATTGGACAAGGCGATGCAACGGGAGTAATAAAACGCACATCAATAGAAGCTGAAAAAACATACACTTTCGGGAATAAAAATGCAAAGATTTTTTTCAATTCCATCGGAACAATCCCCACGCAGATCAGTGTTAAAATGACCATTGGAGCGGCTCCAAGCTGGGATATAGGTGCTGTGAAAAGAATTTTTGAAATTATTCAGGCCGGTGCCAATCCTCTTGACCCAACCTCGGCAACCATTTATTCCTGCTATAATGACTCAGAGTTGAATGGCCTCGATGAGGAGAAACTGGTAAACTGGTCATACAGGTTTGTCAACTCTCAAAAGCTCGAACATGGAAGTGCTAACCATAACTCCGATGAAAACTGGGTCAAACTTACTAACATAAATATGGCCTTTTTTCCAACTTCATTTGGCGCGGTTGAAATTGGTCTCAACGAAGGTGTGCCAGACACACTTACTTGGAATGGGTCGGTGTCCTCGTCCTGGACTACGGTTCAAAACTGGACTCCAATGGCAGCTCCATCCAGGTTTAAATCCATTGTTATACCCAATTCCTCAGGTACTCCAAACGATCCTATTTTTCCACCCGAAACTACCATCAAAGCACTTAAAATGGAGAGCGGTGCAATTCTGAACTCCTTTTCAAATGCTATTGCAACCATTGCTGGTGGCGAAGGAGCCTGGGAAAACCAAGGAGGTACATTTAACCCCGCAACAAGCAACGTTACCTTCATAAGCAATGAGGCAACCTTTTCTGGCTCAACCGATTTTCATAACGTCACCATCCAAAACAACGCGGTATTATGGATGAAGGATGGCAGCGCAATGCGTATTTCAGGAGTGGTAAGTAACAGTGGAATTTGGAGGCCAGTTGTTTTGGGTCAAACCACCGTTGAATACAATGGGGGCAATCAAACCGTGGTTGTTACCGATCCTTCTCAAAATCGTTATTCCACATTAATACTAAGTGGCAGCGGTGCCAAAACTATGCCTCCCACAGGCTTATCGATAATGGGAAACCTCATAGTGACAGGAACCGCAAATGTTACAGCCTGGAATAATCTTGTGGTGGTGGGTTCATTTTCAATAGGTGCGGATGCATCATTCAACAGTAATTCAAAAGATATTACAATCGGTGGCAACTTCACCCTAAATGGCGGTTTCAGCACAATCGGTAGCACCGTTACATTCAATGGCATTGATGCTCCGCAAACCATTTCAGGTAGCACCTCACCCGTCATCTTTGAAAACCTGACCATCTTTAACCCCCACGGAGTAACCAGCTTCAACGACCTAATTGTTAACGGAAACCTCGACATAAAAAGCTCAAATCCCGACTATTTTAAAGGAGGTTTAGATATTGGCCCAGGTAAAACACTTTCGTTGGGCGTTACTTCAACTACTTTCGGTCCAGGCGAAGTTACGGGTATTGTGAAACGAGCGCATACTTTTCAGAACCACCAGGCTTATACCTTTGGCAACAGGTTCACAACGTTAACCTTTGCCGAGGGTGGAATCAAACCAACCGAAATATACATAAAAACCACGATTGGAAATGCCCCGAGTTGGAAACCATCTGCAGTCAAGAGGGTCTTCGAATTTGTTCAGGTTGGCGGCAGCAATTGCCTGGTGGATGTGAGCGTAAATTACCTGGAATCAGAACTGAACAACGCTATTGAGGAGGAATTGGTGTACTGGGGTGCTTTTGGCTTCCCGTCACCGCAATTAGTGGAATGGGGCCGGTCGGAAATTGACACTCTAGATCGCAGGGTGCTGATGAGAGAAGTCCCCCTGGCTTTATGGCCCACAGGTTTTGGATATATGGAAATAACCTTGGCTGAGTCAGAACACCCCATTCTTACTTGGAATGGTTCGCTAAGCGCAAACTGGGAGAATCCATACAACTGGTCGCCAATTTCGTTTCCAAACAGGTTTTCCAGAATTATTATTCCCGATAGGGCAACCACCCCACACAGCCCTTTGCTTCCACAAACGACTGAATTCCAGAACATTATACTTGAAAACGGGAGCATTTTGAATGCCGAAAACTCTGCTCTGGTAACAATTTTCAACCATCACGGAGAAATATCGTGGGATAACCAAGGTGGTGTGTTCAATCATGCCAATAGCACCATTGTATTTGTTCCGGGCGGAGACTTTATTAAAGGCAGTACCAACTTCTACAATATTAGCATTCAAGAAAACGCAAGCCTCACCTTGCTCCAAGGTAGTGTAACCGGTATAGCTGGAAGCATCACCAACAATGGGGTTTTTGATGCCACCAAAAACCCTAACACGTTGGCTTACAATGGCTCCACACAAACAGTAATCGTGCCAAACGGCTTAATTCCCGGATACCATAATCTAACAATAAACGGCACCGGTGTCAAAACCTTCCCCAACCAAAATTTGCATATCTTGGGCAACTTGACCGCCAACGGTACTACATCGGCAATCACCCACGGCGACCTTTTTGTCATAGGCTCGCTCACTGTTGGAAGCAATGCCACTTTGAACATCAGTGGAAGGAACCTGGCTATTGGAGGAAATATTACAAGTGATGGTGCTTTTGTTGCCAGTGGTAGCACGGTGGAGATGGCCGGAACCTCGTTACAAACAATATCCGGTTCTGCTCCAATTACTTTCTACAATCTATTAGTGAATAACCCCGAGGGTGTTAAAGCCGACACTAACCTCAAAATTAGAAGTATTCTTAACCTACAAAGCACTAATCCTTCCCTAATCGCGGGTACGCTGAATATGACCACGAACACCCTGCATATGG
>CAZUWF010000057.1:0-3072 GCA_964624065.1 uncultured Bacteroidales bacterium | reverse complement strand
AAGCCGTTCTTAAAACCTCTGCGACCTTTGCGGTAAACTTAGCGCCCTTTGCGGTAAACCTCAGCGCCCTTTGCGGTAAAAAAACTTTGCGGTAAAAATATACTATAACCTACTAGCTGCACGGGTGGTAAACAAATTGTAAGGTCTTGGATGTTTTTTTGCCATTAAAGAAAAAAGGTATAAACCGCCAAGGACGCTATGCAGGCGCGAAGCAACGCAAAGAGAAGCAAAGCACAAGATAATGTAACGAAACTGATCTTAAAACCTCTGCGCCCTTTGCGGTTAAACCTCAGCGAAAAGATAAAAGTTGAAAGAGGAAGGTAAAATCTTAAAAGTCAAAAACCAACCAATCACCCTTCGCCATAACCCATCGCCTATTGCCGGTCATCCTTTTTTTTATTAACTTAGCACCTTGAATTCCTAAAAAAATTATTCATTGGCAATATTTTATAAAACCCCTTTTATGAAAAAGCTTGTTGCGCACCTTGTGTTGATTTTTCTTGCTGCCACCCTTCCGCTAAAATCATATTCGAACCAATCGCCCCAAAAGGTTGAGCCGCCGTTTTGGTGGGCCGGGATGCAATCGCCTGAGCTTCAAATAATGTTTTACGGCAAGGATATAGGCCTAACCCGCCTTGAGGTGAGTCATGCTGGCGTGGTGGTAAAGGAGGTGGTTTCGGTTCAAAGCCCCAATTACATGTTCGTTTACCTCGACCTTAGCAAAGCAGAGCCCGGAACCATCAGCTTTAAGTTCACCTCGGGCAAGAAGGTGGTTTTTTCGCATCAATACCAAATTCTTGAGAGGAAGGAAGGGGCAAGGTACATAAAGGGTTTCGATGCTTCCAATGTTATTTACCAAATGATGCCCGATAGGTTTGCCAACGGCGATACCGGCAATGACGATATGCCAGGGATGGTGGAAAAGGCCAACCGCCAAGAGCCCAATGGCCGGCACGGAGGCGACATAAAGGGAATTATAAACAACCTTGACTACTTTTCGGAGGTAGGCTACTCGGCATTGTACTTCACCCCTTTTCTCGAAAACAACCAGCCTCGCTACTCTTACCACGGCTACGCCATCACCGATTTTTACAACATAGATCCCCGCCACGGAACAAATCAAGACTTTGTGAATCTTGTGCAGCAGGCAGGCGCTAGGGGTATTAAAATCATCAAGGATATGGTTTTCAACCACTGCGGGCACCAGCATTGGTGGATTCAAGACCTCCCATCAAACGACTGGATAAACAGGTGGCCGGAGTTTACCCGAACCACTTACCGTATGACGACCTTGGTTGACCCTTACGTTGCAGATGCCGACAAAACTTTGATGCTTGATGGTTGGTTCGACAGGAACATGCCCGACCTAAACCAACGCAACAGGCTTTTGGCAACCTACCTCATTCAAAGCAGCATCTGGTGGATTGAGTACAGCGGCATAAAAGGGATAAGGATGGATACCCAGCCTTATTCCGACAAGCATTTCATGTCTGATTGGGGAAAGAGGGTGCTGGAAGAGTACCCACACTTCAACATTGTGGGTGAGGCATGGATGGGTATCCCGGCCATGATAAGCTACTTTCAGGGAGGTAAGAAAAACCACGACGGCTATGACTCTCATATTCCCAGCGTCTTTGACTTTTCGATGTACGACGAAATCAAGCACGCTTTTTCCGAAAAGCCGGGCTGGGCATCGGGACTTATGCGTGTATACAACTCGCTGGTAATGGATTTCTTGTATCCAAACCCTTACAACCTTTTGGTATTTGGCGACAATCACGACACCGACAGGTTTTTTACTCGCATTGGGCAAAGCAAGGATAACCTAAAATTGGCCCTGGCCTTGATACTGACCACCAGGGGTATTCCGAAAATTTACACCGGCACCGAGCTTCTAAAAACTGCTTTCGAACACGACGGTCATGGGCGTATGCGCTCAGATTTTCCGGGAGGATGGCCCGGCGACACAGTAAATGCCTTTTCCAGCCAGGGAAGAACCCGGGAACAGAACGAGGTTTTTGACTACATAAAAACGCTGGTGCGCTTCCGCAACAGCCATCCCGTGCTCCACTTTGGCAAGCTCAAGCACTACCTGCCACAAGACAATGTTTACGTGTATTGCCGCTACGACCACAAGCAGCGTGTTTTGGTTGTTTTGAACAACAACGAAACCGAAACCAAACTTGATATGGCACGGTTTGAGGAATTGTGGAGAGGAACCAAATCGGCCACCGAGGTACTTACCGGCACCAAGCATTATTCTTTCGATAATTGGACCGTGCCCGGAAAGGCTGCAAGCATTTTTGTGTTAGAATAAAAGTGGGCTTTCCTTCCATTTTCGGGACGGGAAAAAATTTAATTTACAGCCAAGGACGCTTTGCAGGCGCGAAGCAACGCAAAGAAAAGCAAAGCACAAGATAATGTAACGAAACACATCTTAAAACCTTAGCGACCTTTGCGGTAAACTCAGCGGCCTTTGCGGTAAACTTAGCGGCCTTTGCGGTAAAACCTTAGCAGCCTTTGCGGTAAAAAAACTTTGCGGTAAAATAAACCATCACCCACTATCAGCAAATGATACTAAAGATGACTGAAAACGAAATTGCAAATAAAGTAATTGGGTTGGCAATTGAAGTTCATTCTGCTTTGGGACCGGGGCTATTGGAGAGTGCCTACAAAGAATGCTTGTATTACAAAACAAGCAAGACAGGTTTTTTTGTAGAGAAGGAAAAACCGATGCCCTTGATTTTTGAAGATGTCAAGCTAGATTGTGGCTATAGAATTGATTTGTTGATAGAAAAAAAGGTAGTAATTGAGGTTAAAAGTGTAGAATCTTTGAATGATCTTCATTTGGCACAAACCTTAACTTACTTGAAGCTTGGTAATTTCAACCTTGGGTTGTTAATCAATTTCAATGTTGCACTGCTGAAAAACGGAATCAAAAGGGTGGTAAACAAATTGTAAGGTCTTGGATGTTTTTTGTCAATAAATAAAAAAGGTATAAACCGCCAAGGACGCTATGCAGGCGCGAAGCAACGCAAAGAAAAGCAAAGCACAAGATAATGTAACGAAACA
>CAZUWF010000056.1:0-3675 GCA_964624065.1 uncultured Bacteroidales bacterium | reverse complement strand
TATGGAAACTGTGCAAAACCAACTTGAGCCCACCGGCCCCTTGCCATTGAGTGCGTCCGTTGGCGAGGGGAAAGCAAGGTTTTACAGGGCAACCGACTTTTGGTGTTCGGTTCGGCATTGCACCTGCCAAGGCAATTTCGGAGGCACAAAATGAAAAGAGGCAAAACTAATTTCGAAAAAAATATTTAGTTTTACCTAAATGAAAAAAATTCTAATCATATCATTGGTAACCTCTATTGCTTTATTTTCTTGTCAAAAGGGGAAGGAATCTTTTGAAGAAAGCAACCATCCAATGGAATCACAAATTGAAATAGCAATTAATTCTTTCAAAAATCACATTACCTCAAATGTAGAATTATTTGATAAGTTAAATGAGTTTCAATATACTCATATGGCCGCTATTAAATTTGGTTCCTACCCCACCGAGGTAGTTTCTTTAGTCACGACTCTTGTTGATGACCTGGCCGAACCTAGTTTAAACTTTTTTCAAGGGCTTGGTTTTTCGGATGATGATTTTAATGAAATGTTCTCCGAAATAGACCCTGTCTTCGTAGATCATTATCTTACAGGCAGTGCCTTGGTATTGTACAATTTATTGGAACCGGATGCTCAGGTAGGTTCAGAGACTCTTAACCGAATCGTTGATTGTTTTTTGGCCTCCACTGGAATTGCTGAAGGTGTGGCAGTGGTTTCTGTTTTAGCCTCCGCTACATTTGGTGAATCAGCTATTCAAATTTTTAAATACTTAGTTAAGAAACTGGGTATCCGTGCCTTGGGAGGTATCGGAATGGTTTTGATGGCTGTGGAGTTTACACGGTGTTTGTTAAATTAAAATTCTTCACCTATGTCAAACGAACTAAAAACAATTCAAAGGATAATGGTTTATCCTTGGCTTACCTTCGGTTTGGTGATCTTTACCGTCAGTTTTATTCAGAAAATCATAACGGGAACGTTGTTTGAGAAAGGGCTTATTGACGGATTGGAATTTATCTTTTACTTAGGTGCCTTGTCTTTGTATCAAATTTACTTTTTCAAGGAGGTTGGTTACAAAGGGAGGCGATAATCAAGAATAATTCAACAATCATCAAATTCAGAGTTTGACTCAGAGGCAAGCCCTGAATTTGGGCGCAAATCTGAAAGGTTTCTAGAATCCTGTCAGAGCTCAAAAGACAAACTTCACCTTTTTTTGAAGAAATGCATTGTTTGTTAAATTAAAATTCTTCACCTATGTCAAACGAACTAAAAACAATTCAAAGGATAATGGTTTATCCTTGGCTTACCTTCGGTTTGGTGATCTTTACCGTCAGTTTTATTCAGAAAATCATAACGGGAACGTTGTTTGAGAAAGGGCTTATTGACGGATTGGAATTTATCTTTTACTTAGGTGCCTTGTCTTTGTATCAAATTTACTTTTTCAAGGAGGTTGGTTACAAAGGGAGGCGATAATCAAGAATAATTCAACAATCATCAAATTCAGAGTTTGACTCAGAGGCAAGCCCTGAATTTGGGCGCAAATCTGAAAGGTTTCTAGAATCCTGTCAGAGCTCAAAAGACAAACTTCACCTTTTTTTGAAGAAATGCATTGTTTGTTAAATTAAAATTCTTCACCTATGTCAAACGAACTAAAAACAATTCACAGGATAATGGTTTATCCTTGGCTTACCTTCGGTTTGGTGATCTTTACTGTCAGTTTTTTTCAGAAAATCATCACCGAAACCTTGTTTGCCGAAGGGCTTTGGGGTGAAATTGACTTTATCCCGTTATTCATTCTCCTTGTATTTTATCAAATATACTTTTTCAAAACGGTTGGATACAAAAAGAGGTGATAACCAAGATTGATTCAACAGTCATCAAATGCGGGGTGCGACTCCAAGTCGCACCCCGAATAGCGAATTTCCTTTATTAACCCTCATTTCTTAATGTTTTCATTGGTGCACCCCGAAATTATCCGGACAGGTTCGTGGCAGCTTTTTTTGCAACGCTGCTCTTGTCTATGGCCGAGGTCTTGTTATGCTTTGCATCCCGAAACAAGCACGATGACACGGATTGCTGCACAAACTCTGATTATCTTTGGTTTTGCCATAAACCTCCCGGCAGGCCAAGACTTTTTAAAAAAAAAATAATTTTGGAAAACTTTCGAGCATTAAAATCTTAATATATTTGCTCCTACAAAATGCAACCCAACAGCACACCCATACGCATTATACCCGAAATAGCAAGTAGGTTTGATCTCAAGCAAGGCGAGGTTGTTGCATTTACCCCCTCCGCATATATTTAACAAACAAAAACCTACACAGCCCAACAAAGGTCAAACACACAATCGGTTTCGTTGTTAAAAAAACCAAAACCCATCTTGTATGGAAACTGTGCAAAACCAACTTGAGCCCACCGGCCCCTTGCCATTGAGTGCGCCCGTTGGTAAGGGGAGTAAGGTTTTATTGGGCAACCGGTTATTTATTCGGTTCGGAATTTCGCTTGCCAAGGCAATTCTGGAGGCACAAAATGAAAAGAGGCAAAACTAAATTCGAAAAAAATTAATTTTGTACTGAAATGAAAAAACTAATAATTTTTGCTCTAATAATGTGTTTGGTTGGCTCTCAGAGTTGTCAAAAAAGCAGAGAGGAAATGCCTGCATTATGTATGAAAACAGCAAGTATGACAAGCTTTGGTGAATTCATTGGTATAAGGCACAACCTGTATTTAGATAAGATTTATGACAAACTTTTAACTACTGGTTTTAAGCCAGATAACTATGAGACTACGAAAGCGAATTTCTTAAGTGTGATTGATGGATTTATTGATGAATTTTGTGGGGACTTTGAAAATAAGGCTGTTTTAATTCATCATCCGATGAAGTATTTTGATTATTTTTTAAACCCAAACAAAAGTACAGAAAACATCTTATTTGATTTAATATCTGAAAGCAATTTATCACAGGAATCAAAGGCTATTCTTTTTACAATAAACGAACTTTTTTCAGACGATGCAATTTCTGACGCAGCACTAGTTGCTGGGATAGATAAGGCCATTTCAATGGTAATAGATACAGTACACTCTCCCATAGAACAAGGTATTCTGTTAGGAACATTGAATACTGGAAAAAGTTCGGCGCTTTATTGGAACAGCCAAGGAGAAAATTGGGGCAGCCTATTGGGTGTGGGATATCAAAAAAGATGGTGGCGTAGAATTGTTAGAGGTGACATAGAGGGTGGGTTAGCTGGAGGTTTGGCTGGGGCAATTATCGGTGGAACAACTACGTTAGGCACAATGACTGTGCCTTCTTGGGTAGCTGGGGCTGTTGTTACGGGTACTATTTCCTCAGCCGTTGCGGCTTTGGGCAATCTCCTTGACTGGATTGGACTATAAATTTAATTTTTTTATTATGAAATTATTTAAAAATAATATTAACAAATCTCCTTTTTTATTTGGGGGACTTGTTTTCCCTGGTCTTGTAATTGTCAAGTCAATTAGTGCAATTATTTTCAATAATAACGATTTCCCCAGAGTTTTTGTCGAAGCTTTTGCCTCTGCCATTTTAGCGGCAGTGTTATGGTATTTTCTTAAAAAGATAGCATAAATCAAAAAGTTTTTATTAACTTTTTCTTTTCAACGTGGGGGCAGGAGTTCTACTTACAGAAATTCTTAAGGGATTGACAATTGTATGGTTTCTTGCTG
>CAZUWF010000055.1:0-4164 GCA_964624065.1 uncultured Bacteroidales bacterium | reverse complement strand
GGGCGGCAGGGGGAGCAACCCACCATACGGCACCACACCAACATTTGGCACGGTCTGGCAGGCAGCGCCGCCCACACCGAAGGCAGCCACGGGCACCAGGGCGGAAAACAAACCAGTTTTCGATTGGAATAATCGCAAAACCTCAAAAAAATGAAAAAATCAATTATTAAATACCTACTAGCCATTACCTTTGCGCTGGGCGCGCTGGTGTTGGTGGCTGGGAATGCGGCAGCGGAAAATCCTGCCGAGCAGAGGGATGTAATTGAACTGGAAGCAGGAGAAGCTGATTATGTTTGTAGCTCTGGTGGCATTGGCTCCACCTCGTGTAGTACGAGTGTAGGTGGTGGTGCCTCTGGTGGAAGCGGTAGCTTTGGCTGCTCGGTAACCTGCAGTTCTGGCTATTATGCCTGTTGTAACGCTTGGCATAATAAGTGTCAATGCTGATTAAACCGCAAATAATGGTTTTGTGTTTAAAAATCTAATCCAAAAAATTCACAAGCATAAAGCCGAATGCCTTTAAATGTATTCTGCTTTGTGCTTACTCAAGTAACCCTCTAATAATAAAAAAATGAAAATTCCTTTAATTTTTTTTACCATTTTATTGCTGATTACTTCTTCCTGTTTAAATAAGCATTCTGAATATCCAATTACTGAAACTGCCCAATTGTTTCTTTTTTCAGAAGAGGAAGTAATGGCCACTGATTTGTTCAAAGAAATGAAAGTGGTTGCTCTTAAAACAACAAACAACGTATTACTTTCTGAAATAGCAGATTTTGAGATTCACAATGGTTTCATTGTTGTTTTGGATTTATTAAGAAGCTCATTGTTTTTTTTCAATATGGACGGTGTTTTGAAGAGAACATTGAATTCGCAGGGAAAAGGGCCTGGGGAGTACATTGGAATTACTGATTTCTTGGTTGACAAGAATAGAAATACGATTGAAATACTTGATAATAATTCTCGAAAAATTCATATTTTCGATTTTGAGAGTCTTGATTATCAAGAATCTGTTTCTTTATCATTGCACATGGCCGCCTCTTTTGCAAAGGATAATGGGCATTACTATTTTCAAACCAATGGTTCTGTAAATCAAATAGATGACAAACCAACCAAAAGCGAGATTATCTCCTTCGACTATAAAAATAACAAGTATTATGCGCTTTTTGGATCCGAGGTGGTAGGAATTAACGAACCTCATTATTTTTATGAATTCAACAAAATTTTCTATACAAACCCTAGCGGAAAAGTATTTGCTTCAATGGTATGGCACGAGGCAGTTTACTCTCTAAATGGGAACTCTTTGGACACATTTCTTATTATTGATTCGGGCAAGCGTGCTTATCCCAAAGAAATACTTGAGGCCAATTTCCATAACAAAGTTGAATTCATTAACTCTCCTTCCGTGCTAGGTAAGATAAATTTTTTTAAACTTCTTTTTCAAAATGAAGATTCGTATATGTTTTGCTGCAAATCAGGCTCGGTCAATTCTGACAAATTACACTTTTTTTCTTTTGATGAGGGTGAAAGAGAAGTCTTTTCCAGTAAAATAAAAAACAATTTCGTCCCATTTAAAAACCAGAGGATTGACATCTTTAAAGAAGCTGGCGGATGGATTATTTCAGCACTTTATCCTTATCGAATCGACGATGCGGGATTGCTACAAGGCTTAGGCGTAGATCAAAATTCCAATCCAATACTTCTTTTCTTCACTCCTCGTTGAATTTTGTGTTAAACATTTTTAACTTCTTACCATTATGAAAACTAAGGTATTGTTGTTTTCTCTTCTTTTTTCCGGTTTGTTTTTACTTGTATTCATATTAGTTGTTTTTTTATTTCACAAAAAAACAGCAAACAAGATTGCCCGGGAACCAAGTGTCGAACTAAACCTTATCAGAAAAGAAAACGCCTTGCTCCGGGAAGGTTTTTTTCATTCCTATGATTATTCTTTCATTCCAATCCCTTTAACAGAAACAATAACCGACTTTTTTGAAAAACCCACATCCCTACAAACTTTGGTCAGAGATAAAAGTACTTTAATTCTTTTGGCCAATCCATTGATGTGCAGTCCTTGTGTTCCTATCCATGTAAAAGCAATTTTTGATTTTGCCAACCAAAAGCGGGTAAACATTATTATTGGCATTGAAGGTTTGTCCTCTAGGCAATTTCAAGCTTTTGTATCGCAAAACCAAATTGAAAAATATGCCTTTTTGCTACCCGAAGGCTTTTACTCAGGCCTTCAAATTAGCCCGATAGTTTATTTCGTTTCTAAAAATGGGATTCAAGGCTTTTTTTATGCACCTTCAGACAATTTTCCGGAGCTAACTCAAGATTACTTTGATGTAATTGTTACTAAACTCTGATTATCAGTTACATTCTCTTTATTATTGGAGTCGGCCTTTCTTATTTGAATTTTGCCAGCAAATATCCTCACCAAGTTGCAAGAGATATCTCTTTCTCAATCCTGACTGGTTTTCTGAACCATACCGTGTTTCTAAAAACAAAACCCACCTTGTATGGAAGCTGTGCAAGACCCACTTGGCCCTGCCTACCCCTTACCGGCAGCGTGCGCCGGGCGGCAGGGGGAGCAACCCACCATACGGCACCACACCAACATTTGGCACGGTCTGGCAGGCAGCGCCGCCCACACCGAAGGCAGCCACGGGCACCAGGGCGGAAAACAAACCAGTTTTCGATTGGAATAATCGCAAAACCTCAAAAAAATGAAAAAATCAATTATTAAAAACCTACTAGCCATTACCTTTGCGCTGGGCGCCCTGGTGTTTGTGGCTGGGAATGTGTTTGCGGATCATACTGATGCATTAGTTGACGAAATTGAAGACCAAGAAGGGGGAGGCACAGGGTTTATTTGTTGGCAACAAGGCACATACCAAAGAGGAGACAGCCATAGAAGCTGCTACGATTGCAAAACAGTTTTTCACAGTAAGCCAAACTACAACACCCAGGGTAGGTGTATCCCATAATATTTTTAATTTCAAATTCCAACTGGAATGCGTAAACGATTTTTTTTTTAATCGATGAACTGCCAATGTAAAAATGGATGGTCAGTTTTTCGGTTATCGTTAAGAAGGAAAACCTAATAAATCCACCTCGCCAAATATACCAAAATTAATGAAAACCACGATAATTGTTCTTCTAAGTGCCTTTTTTGTATTGCCTCAATGCCACAAACTAAAAGACTACAAAAAATTCATCGGATTCCCGGCAACGGTGGAGTTAATTCACGAGCCAATACCATTAACAATTGCCATTAAATACCCTTCTGGATTTGTTTTTCTTGATAGCGTTCTTGTTGTTTTAGATATTTACGGTGATCACTTTTTAAGCTTCTTCTCGGTGGAAGATTTTACATTAAAGCATCAAGATATAAGGAGAGGGAGAGGTCCCTCTGAAGAAGAATCGGTAATTGGGATTGTTAATTCTGCCAACAAAAATGAATTTTGGTACAAAACTCATACTGGAATAAAGATTGTGAGATACATACCAAATCCTGACCAACTGGTTCTTCAAAAAGAATTTCCGAATTGCGACTCTTATGAGGGGGTTTCAATTCTTCTAGGAAGTAATATTATTGGGATATCACGTCAAGTTCAAAACAGAGAGTTTGTTAAGATTTCTTTGGATGACTGCGCTATTGTTGATTTTGGACCAAAATTCCCTCATGTGGGGAAGAAGCTTAGCCTCGAAGAAAAGAATCAGCTCTTTAGCACTAAGTCAATAGCCATTAAACCAGACGGCAATCTATTCGCAGCATCATACCATGATTTTCCAATTACTAGGATTTTTGAAGCCAATAATGGCTCCCTTCGCACGGATGTAAGATTTGAAAATAACCAGATTTTTCCTCACGCCAAGTATGACCCAAGGGCATCTATTGAGGAAGTAATGAGAACCACAACTAATTATTTCATTTCTGAGGCTACCAACCAATACATTTATGCATCCTACTCAGGTAAGAGCCTTATAGAACTACAGCCAAACATTATTCAAGAAGGTTTTAAGATTACTGACTTTGCCAACGAGATTCATATTTTTGATTGGGAAGGGAACCCAGTAAAAAGAATCATACTCGACAAGTACATTTTTTCTTTTGGCGTATCACCCGACGATAAAACCCTTGTTGCAATTTCGATGAGCGAACCAGAG
>CAZUWF010000054.1:0-4623 GCA_964624065.1 uncultured Bacteroidales bacterium | reverse complement strand
ACAAAGTTTAAACAAAATAAAAATAAATTTGTGCTAAATGCACAACAGGTAAATTAATATTTGAACATCTTGACAATAATGAAAAACTAACCCTCGCAGACCTTCTAAAGATTCTTGAATTAAAAAAAACCGAATGTTTTGTAAACAAACAGATTGCCAATGGTATTAAGGGAAACAACACCAAAGCGGCGATTATTGGCTGTTTTGATGATCTCGAAAAGTACAGCCATCTTTTTCGATTTAATCTGGAAATAAGGCAGGATGAAAAAAAACGCTATTTATATAGCAAGGAGAGCGGAGAAGTAATAGACGAGCAACCAGCAAAAGTAGTCCTCCCAACCATAGAAAAAGAACCCTACTATCATCTTTGGCATACCATCTATTCAATTTCCGACATTGGTGAATGTAGTTTGGCGTTGCAAAAAAAGTTCGCAATGGATGAATCTACTTCCATAAAATTGGCAAAACTAGATTTTACAAAAGGTGGGTTCGGAAACAAATCGGCAAAGGCAATAAGAAAAATACTGCCCTACTTGATGGACGGATATGGTTACAGTGAAGCGATGAATTTGGCGGGTTACGACCATTCAAATTCTTTGACAAAGGATGAGAACTTAAGTAGAATATTGCTCGATAAATTAAGACATATACCCCAAAATACACTCAGGCAACCTATTGTTGAAAAAATACTGAACCAAATGATTCACGTTGTAAACGCCATTATTGGAAAGTATGGTAAACCCGACGAAATTAGGGTTGAACTTGCCAGGGAATTGAAGCAAAGCAAGGAGGAGCGAAATGAAACTTTTAAGTTTTTAAATACCAGGGAACGTGAAAATGAAAAGATTGCCAAGCAGCTTGAGGAATTTGGGTTAAGAACAACCAGGAATAACATAATTAAATGGCGACTTTTTGAAGAAATGAGCAACGACGAAAAGAAATCCAACGGAATATGTATTTATTGCGGACAGCCAATTTCTATCGTCGAGGCTATTAAAGGTAGTGAAGTTGATGTTGAACACATTATACCAAAGGCAAGACTTTTTGATGATTCGCAAAGCAACAAAACCCTAGCTCACCGACGATGCAATGCAAACAAAGGTGATAGTACTGCTTTTGATTTCATGAAAAACAAATCTGAAAGCGAGCTCGGTGCCTATGTAGAAAGGGTCAACAGGTTGTTTGCCAGCAAAGTAATATCCAAGGCCAAGCGTGATAAGTTCCTTATGACCGAAAGCAAAATACCTACAAATTTTATTGATCGGCAACTACGAGAAAGCCAATATATTTCAAAAAAAGCTAGAGAAATTCTGCAAACAATTTGCCACACCGTGTGGTGTACCTCCGGAAATGTAACAGCAGAGTTGCGGCACCTATGGGGCTGGGATGACGTAACCATGAACCTGCAAATGCCAAAATACAAGGAATTTGGACTTACCGAAATGGTGGAGTGGGAAGTGAATCACGGAAAAGAGAAACGAACCAAGGAAGTTATTTCCGGCTGGACCAAACGCGACGACCACCGACATCATGCAATTGATGCCCTTGTGGTGGCTTGCACCAAACAAGGGTACATACAGCGTATAAATACCCTTAATTCAAAGAAAACCAGGTCCGATCTATACAAAATAGTGGAGGAAAGGTCTGAGGAATACCGCGATAAACTAACCCTTTTGCAAAAATACCTTGTGGGTGAGCAACCGTTTACGGTTAGCCAGGTAGAAAGTAAGGTTGCAGAAATATTGGTTTCGTTCAAAGCCGGAAAGAAAGTCGCTGTTTGGGGTACCCGAAAAGTTGGGAGGAGGGGAAGTAAAAGGGTAGTCCAAACTGGAATAATTGTGCCGAGAGGACGTTTAAGCGAGGAAAGTGTTTATGGAAAGATTAAAAAGATTGTAGGCCAAAGACCCTTGAAATACCTTTTCGAAAACCCTCATTTGATCTTTAAGCTGCAAATAAAAAAGCTAATCGAAGAACGCTTGGATAAATACGGTGGCGACCCAAAACTGGCACTAAGGTCAACAAAAAAAGAACCCATTTATCTTGACACCAACACTATGGTCAAGTTAGAATTTGGGTCTTGTTTTGTGGATGAGTATGTAATAAAATACCCTGTTGATGTTAATTTCCAAAAGGTTGAAAATGTGGTTGACGGAAACGTAAGGGCAATTTTGAAAAAGAGGCTAGAAAAATTTGATAACAAGCCTAAAGAAGCCTTCAAAGACGTTCGAAAGGAAGATAAAATTTTAAAATGGTACGAGGACGAAGGCCTTCAAAGGCCAATACTTTCCGTAAGATGCTACACCGGGCTATCGGCAGTTGTGCCAGTAAGGAAGAACGAAAATAACAAAGAGATAGGGTTTGTGAAGCCGGGCAATAATCACCACATTGCCATTTATGAAGACCCAGAGGGTGTTAAAACTGAGCATGTATGCACCTTTTGGCACGCAGTAGAACGAAAAAAGTTTGGTCTGCCAACCATTATTAAAGATTCTAATCAAATTTGGGATACAATTTACAGTAAGCCAGACGGACTATTTCCTGAAAGTTTCTTGAAACAACTCCCACAACCAAACCTTAGGCTGGTGCTAAGTATGCAACAAAACGAAATGTTTGTTATGGGTCTAAGTAACGAGGAAATAGAACTTGCTATGAAAAACAATGACAAGAAAACTATTAGCAAGCATCTTTATAGAATTCAAAAACTTGCAGGTAGCAATTGGTATTTCAGGCATCACTTGGAGACCCAATTGGTTGATGATTCTAATGCATTTGCCAGCAAAAGATACCTGAGTTTAAGAAGTTTTAATGCTTTGTTTTCATTGAATCCTAAGAAGGTAAAAGTTGATTTCTTGGGAAGCATATTTTATTAGCCCTTTCCATTTATTTGTTAGTAATTGGGGCGCGATTCAAAGTCAAAATCCGAATTCCAAATTTATCAAAGTTGCCTCAATTGCAAGTTGGTACTTTAAGGATTGGTTCAATGTGAAGCCGCAGGAAACCATAATTCCAACGTCTATGATAAAAAGAACCCTTTACTTTGGCCACCCTGCAAGGTTGAGCCTCAAAGACAACCAATTGGTGGCCCAAATACCCGAGTTTACCGATATTAACGGTTTTCAATCAAAAGAGCGTACCGTTACAGTACCTGTTGAAGATGTTGGTGTGGTGTTGCTTGACCATAGCCAGATAGCACTCACCCATGCCCTGATCAATTACCTCATGCAAAACAATGCAGTGGTGATACCCTGCAACGAAAAGCACCTGCCTTCAGGCTACTTGTTGCCATTGGTTGGCAGTACGCTGCAGCAAGAGCGGTATGAGGCGCAGGTTTCGGCTTCTTTGCCCCTTAAAAAACAATTATGGCAGCAAATCATTCAGGCCAAAATTGGTAATCAGGCGGGAGTTTTGCAAGAACTTGGCCAAGATTTCGAACCATTGCTTTATTACAAGCGGAGTGTTCGAAGCGGCGATCCCGACAATTACGAGGCTAGGGCGGCCGCATTTTATTGGCAAAGGGTTTTTGGAAACCAGCTTGGCGAGGGGTTTACAAGGGGCAGGTTTGAAGACGACCCAAACAACCTATTGAATTACGGTTACGCCGTTTTGCGAGCCGTGGTTGCCCGAAGTTTGGTTGCTGCCGGACTAATACCCACCTTGGGTATCCACCACCATAACCGGTACAATCCGTTTTGCCTGGCCGATGACATAATGGAACCCTATAGGCCGTACGTTGATAGGGTTGTGGCGCGGGTGCTGGCAGAGGTTGAGGATGTTTCCATTTTGACTCGCGAAATTAAGGCAAAACTGCTCGTGATCCCAGCTGTTGATGCAATGATTGATGGCCGCAATAGCCCGCTCATGCTTGCCACCCAGCGCACTGCAAATTCATTGGTAGAATGTTTCGAGGGTAAAAGCCGAAAGCTGCTTTTACCGTTGGTTGGTTAGTGAATCCTTGACCAAGGCCAAACCTCCACCAAAAACTTCGAGCAATGACCTCGTTAGACCGTCTAAACCAATACCGAGTTATGTGGGTTCTTGTATTTTTTGACCTCCCTACCGAAACCAAGAAAGATCGGCACAACCACGCAAGGTTCCGCAAGGATTTGATGAAAGATGGGTTTGCAATGTTCCAGTTTTCGATATACATGCGTTGCTGTCCCAGCCGCGAAAATGCAGAAGTACACATACTGCGGGTAAAAAGGCAACTACCTCCCAAGGGCCACGTTGGCATTTTGTGCATCACCGACAAGCAGTTCGGGAGTATGGAGTTATTCATTGCATCGGAGAGGGTAGAAGCTAAGCCGGTTCCACAGCAACTTGAGCTATTTTGACCCAATGGGCAGAAATAAAAAAATCCCCCACCATTGAGCAGGGGATTAAATTACTGAACACTTTTTTTTTTCTTGAAATCAAACACAAATAACTGGTTACAAATGGTTTAACCGCAGGTATGTTGTGTTCAATAAGTCAAAGATACAATTTGAAAGCAATTCACAACCAGGACCAGTTGCCTTTAGTTTTGGAAATGGTTGTGTTCAATAAGTCAAAGATACAATTTGAAAGCAATTCACAACAAAAACCTTTGACGAAAGAAGCGAGTTGTTGTTGTGTTCAATAAGTCAA
>CAZUWF010000053.1:0-5449 GCA_964624065.1 uncultured Bacteroidales bacterium | reverse complement strand
CCATTAAAATCAATGCAATAAAAATCAAAATCTGTCTAAAATTATTCATTATATATTTATGGTTTTATTTCCTTCCCCCATTAAACGGAAATCAATACTGTTTATTTTTTTTTCCTGAAAAAACCTGTGGCAATCTATGAGGCAGGGAAAGCCAGTTTTGTCAACAATACAAATGGTTAGGCCACGCCTTCCGAAACGAGCGTAATGCACAAATTGACACAAAAACCCTAGTGCCAAATTTTGTTTCCGGGGAGAAACATATTTGTATTGAGTCATGGCCGCAAAAATAGTCTTTTATTACAACCTAACTTTGCCGCACCTACAATTGACCGCCTACCTCAATTCCGAACCAATTACTTTCATTGCCTTGCGAATTCTTAGCAACGTTTCGTTTTTCCCCAAAACGCCCATAATTTGCGAAATATCGGGGCCACTACCGCTTCCGACAAGCGCCAGACGAAGTGCTGGCATCAATTTTCCGGCACCCACGTTTTTCTCCGCCATATAATGTTGGGTGGCCAGGTTAATTGAGCAGGACTCGAACGGATCGACCAACTCCAATACGGCGCAATAATCTGCCAAGGTTTGCGGCGTGTCTTCCTTCCACCGTTTGCTTGCAAAATCCAAATCGTACGCTTCGGGTGCTTGGAAGAAAAAGCCTGAGGTTTCAATAATGTCCCTTTCAAAGTTTACCCTTTCGCGCATCAAGCCAACTATGGTTTCGAGTTTAGCAAATTCTACCGCGATGCCTCTTTCTTTAAGTTCTTTTGTTAATTGGCTTGCAATTTCTCCAACCTCTTTGTCTTGCAGGTATTGGTGATTGAACCATTTAGCCTTTTCAAGGTCGAATTTTGAGCCCGATTTGCCAACCCTCTCAATCGTAAAGGCCTCAACGAGTTCTTCCAAGGAAAAGATCTCTTGCTCGGTTCCCGGATTCCAGCCTAGGAATGCAAGGAGGTTTACAAAAGCATCGGGGATGTAGCCCGACTCGCGGTAGCCACTTGAAATTTCGCCAGTTAAAGGGTCTTTCCATTGCAGAGGAAAAACCGGAAATCCAAGCCTGTCGCCATCGCGCTTGCTAAGTTTGCCATTTCCGTCGGGTTTGAGCAATAGTGGCAAGTGGGCAAAGAGTGGCATTTCGTTTTCCCAACCAAGGGCTTTGTAAAGCAAAACGTGAAGTGGTGCCGAAGGTAACCACTCTTCGCCGCGGATTACGTGGGTTATTTCCATCAGGTAGTCGTCAACCACGTTGGCAAGGTGGTAGGTGGGCATACCATCGCTCTTGAAAAGGACCTTGTCGTCGAGTTGCCTGGAGCTAACCTTTACATGGCCTCGCACCAAGTCGGTAAGTACCACCTCTTGGTTTTCAGGTGTTTTGAACCTGATGACGTAATGTTGCCCTGACTCAATAAGTGCCTCCACCTCGCATTGGGGCAAGGTTAGTGAATTTCTCATCGAAAGCCTCGATTGGCTGTCGTACTGTGGGTTGCCGCTTTTGTCTGCCTCTATTCTCTTGCGCATTGCCTCCAGGTCAGTGGGAGTATCGAAGGCGAAGTAGGCATTGCCACTTTCAATAAGTTGTAGGGCGTATTGGTGGTAAATTTCCTTGCGTTCGCTTTGGCGGTAAGGGCTGTGAGGGCCACCAACATCCGGACCTTCGTCCCACTGAATTCCGCACCAGCGTAGTGATTCGATAATGTATTCTTCAGCTCCGGGCACGTAACGAGTTTGATCGGTGTCTTCTATTCGCAAAAGAAATTTACCTCCGTGCTTGCGCGCAAAAAGGAAGTTGTAAAGGGCGGTTCTCACCCCTCCAACGTGCAGTGGTCCGGTGGGACTTGGTGCGAATCGTACCCGCGGTTTGTTGTAGTCTTTATGGGACATATTCCAATTATTATGAAACCCTATTCTTATGTATGGGGTTAATTTATTCTTGCACTCCGTGCCATTGTACTAATATTCAGAAGTGCTGGTAATCAATTACTAACTAGACAAAAATCATCATTACTCAATATACATCCAGAACAAACCCGCCAACTCTTTTAATTTTTCCACCAATGGGCTTATGGTTTATTGGGGGCCCTTCTTGTGGTGGGTTGCGACTTGCTCTGCCTCCACTACCAGAATGCAACCCTTATAGGCTAAAGGCAAACACCACTGCATTTCTGAGCCAAGCTAGTGCGATTAACCAAACGCCCTAACCTTAAAACCCATCAAGTTATCAACCCATCAACCTTCTCAATCCACCGCTTCACTTCTTCAATATTCGGTGCGGGAACCTCCATTTTAAGTTTCTTGCGCAAGCCGCAAAGTTGGTTGAAAACCTTGTTTGGGTTTGAATTCCTTAATGCTTCGGGTTGTGCAAAGCCTGCCTGTTGGAGAACGGGAATCCATATTTCGGGCACTCCCAGTGCAGCAAATTGATCGTTGCTGCCTGTTCCCACTGAGGTTTTCTCGGGTCTCATTTGGGGAAAAAAGAGTACATCCTGGATTGAATTGCTGTTGGTCATTATCATTGTTAGACGGTCAATACCAATTCCAAGTCCGGCGGTGGGTGGCATTCCGGTTTCTATGGCCCGCAAAAAATCCTCGTCGATAATCATTGCTTCGGGATCGCCCCGCCGGGCAAGTTCTAGCTGTTCTTCGAACCTATGCCTTTGATCAATTGGGTCGTTCAGCTCTGAGAAGGCGTTGCAAATCTCCTTGCCATTGCAAATCGCTTCGAATCGCTCCACCAATCCTGCCTTGCTGCGGTGCTTCTTGGCAAGAGGCGACATTTCCACCGGGTAGTCGGTGATGAACGTGGGCTGAATGAGTTTGTGCTCGCAGCATTCGCCAAAGATTTCATCAATCAATTTTCCGCGTCCCATCGAGTGGTCAACTTCAATGTTCAGGCTTTTGGCGAAATCTCGCATTGCATCTTCGGCCATCCCCGACACATCGGTACCGGTAAACTCTTTTATGGCCTCGTACATCGAGTACCTTTTCCAAGGTCTCTTGAAGTCAATAAGGTTTTCGCCAACCTGCATCGCGGTGGTTCCGTTGGTTGCAAGGGCAATGGCTTCAACCATTTCTTCCACTAGGTTCATCATCCACTCGTAATCCTTGTATGCAACGTAAAGCTCCATTTGGGTGAACTCGGGGTTGTGAAAACGGCTCATGCCTTCGTTGCGGAAGTCCTTGGCAAACTCAAAGACACCATCGTACCCGCCTACAATTAATCTCTTCAGATACAGTTCGTTGGCAATGCGCAAGTAAAGCGTGGTATCGAGGGTGTTGTGGTAGGTTTTGAAAGGCCTTGCGGCGGCCCCACCGTAAATTGGTTGCAAAACAGGGGTTTCAACTTCGAGGTAACCCTTGTCGAGCAAGAAATTACGCATACTCTGAACCACCTTTGCCCTCTTGCGGAAGGTTTCCTTTATGTGAGGGTTAACAATGAGGTCGAGGTAGCGGTGGCGGTAGCGCTGTTCGGCATCAGTAAATGCATCAAACACCTGGCCGTCCTTTTCCTTTACAATGGGCAACGGCCGCAACGACTTGCAAAGAATCGTGTAATCCTTCACGTGCAGTGTAATTTCGCCCATTCGGGTTACAAACACGAAACCTTTAACGCCAATAATATCGCCAATATCGAGCAGACGCTTGAAAACGGTATTGTACATCGTTTTGTCTTCGCCTGGACAAACCTCATCGCGGTTGAAGTAAAGCTGGATGCGCCCCGCATCGTCCTGGAGCTCAACAAACGAAGCGCTGCCCATGATGCGGCGACTCATAATGCGCCCGGCAATCGAAACGTTTTCAAAAAGCGCAGGCTCCCTTTCAAACCTCTCGAGGATCTCTTTGGAGGTAGCGGTAACTTGGTAACCATTGGCGGGGTAAGGATCCATACCCAAGGTTTGAAGCTCTGCTAGAGCATCGCGTCGCAGTTGTTCTTGTTCGGAAAGGTGGGTGCTCATATAATTGTCTCTGTTTTTCAAATAATTTGCAAAGATAATTATTGTTTGGGAGTTGGGATGTTGATAAGTTTTGGAGTTTAGGATTAAACCCTCAAGGATTTATCAAAAAAAACTAATTTTGCAAAAAGCCAACCGTGAACGAATACCACGTAATACTTTTGTCTCTTTTGTTTTCAGCCTTTTTTTCGGGGATGGAAATTGCTTTTGTTTCGGCAAATAAGCTAAAGTTTGAGGTTGACAAGAAAACAGGGGGATTATGGCCCAAACTTCTTGCCAAGATTGTTGACTCCGATTCGAATTTCATTTCGGCAATGCTGGTAGGCAACAACCTGGCCCTGGTGGTTTACGGTATATCTACAGCCGTAATTCTCGAGCCTGTACTTCACGAGTTATTGCCAATCGGTATAAAAACAGAGCTGTCTGTCTTTTTGGGGCAAACCATCATTTCGTCAACGGTTATTTTGGTATTGGCCGAGTTTTTACCCAAGGTACTATTCAGGATAAACCCCAACCGTTTGTTCGTTTTTTTTGCATTTCCGGTTTACATTATTTACTCGCTGCTGTATCCCTTGGTTGTCATAACCATGGGCGTTTCGAGGTTTTTTCTCAGACTGTTCTTCAAGATGGACATCGACGACCAAAAAAAGGGATTTGATTTTGTTGACATTGACAATTTCTTGAAAGAATACGGTGAAGTATCAAACGCCCCCAAAGATGAGGCCAGGGACTTGCAGCTTTTCAAAAATGCAATTGAGTTTCCTGACATCAAGGTGCGCGAGTGCATGACACCCCGCACTGAAATTGTGGCAGTGGCCCATACCGAGAAACCAGAAAAAATTCGTCAAATACTCTCACGTACAGGCCATTCAAAGGTGTTGGTTTACAAAAACTCGATTGATGAAATCATTGGGTACCTTCATGCATACGATTTTTTCAAGAAACCCAAGGAAATATCAGAAATAATAAAACCTTTGGTGCTGGTTCCGGAAACAATGTTGATCAAAAAACTTTTTGATAAACTAATCAAACAAAAGATGAGCATTGCTGCCGTGGTTGACGAGTTTGGGGGAACCTCTGGAATAATCACCATTGAGGATATAATGGAAGAAATTTTTGGCGAAATTGATGATGAACACGACTTCGAAAGCCTCCTGGAAAGAGAGATCGGTAAGGGCGAATACATCCTTTCAGCGCGTTTTGAGATAGATTACCTCAACGAGAAGTATGGCTTTGAGATTCCCGAATCTGATGAATACAATACACTAGGGGGGTTCATACTGAATCATCTCGAAACCATACCCAAGAAGGGACAAGAAATAATTTTCGAGGGGTTGCGATTTAGAATTTCGCAGGTAAGCAATAAATTAATCGAAAAGGTCCTTGTTTCAGTTTTGAAGGATCCCTAATATTGGTTTTCAATCTTTTTTTACAAAAACCAAAGCCATTAAGGTAACCGCTTATTATTAATTCTTACTTCAAATTAATAATTTTCA
>CAZUWF010000052.1:0-6214 GCA_964624065.1 uncultured Bacteroidales bacterium | reverse complement strand
AAACTCCCAATTAAACATTATCAAGGTTTTGTTGTTGTTTAGAATAAATCTAAATAACACTTTTATCAATGTTTAAAGAATACGACCCGCTGAAAAAAAGGATGTTCCAAGTGATGGACAACGACGGGAAAATAATTAACCCCAAGTTCATGCCAAACATTAGCGACGAGGAAGTTCTCGAAGCATACAAGGCAATGTTGTTTGCCCGCACTGCCGACTTGATGATTGTTTCATACCAGCGTCAGGGCCGCATTTTCACATACCCGCCAAACTATGGTCAAGAGGCTATTGCCGGTGCAGCCGCCCGCATAATGCGCAAGGATGATTGGCTGGTCCCTGCATTCCGCGAAATGGGTGCTTACTTGGCGAAAGGGGCAACGCTCAAAGAATTATTTTTGTATTTCATGGGTTACGAAGACGGCTCAAGATTCGAAAACGCCATTAACATCTTACCCATTTCGGTTCCAATCGCATCGCAATTGCAGCACGCTTCGGGGCTTGGCTTCGAAATAAATTATCGCAAGAAAGATCAGGTGGTTTTTGCTTTTGTTGGTGATGGTGGAACCTCTGAGGGCGATTTCCATGAGGCGCTTAACTTTGCCGGAGTTTGGAAGGCCCCAGTTTTGTTCGTGGTACAAAACAATCAATATGGTATCTCTACCCCATTCCGCATTCAGACCGCCAGCGACGGCATAGCCATAAAATCAATAGCCTATGGTATTAAAGGTTTGCAAGTTGATGGCAACGATTACTTTGCAATGTACAAGGCGCTGGACGAGTCGGCCAAGTACGCCAGAGAAGGCAACGGGCCAGTTTTAATCGAAGCCATTACTTATCGCAAGGGAGCTCATACTACCTCCGACGACCCAACAAAATACCGTACAAAAGAAGAGGAAGATTTATGGGATTTGAAAGACCCACTGAAGAGACTCAATGCCTATTTGGTAAGCAAGAAGCTATATAGCCAAAAAGAAGAAGAAAAGCTCATTGAAGAATATCGCCAAGAAATTGACCGCCAATTTATTGAGGCAGAAAACTACAAGCCTGTAGAACTTGAAGAAATTTTCAGGTATAACTACGGCGATATGCCCGAAGATCTCAAAAACCAGATGATGGAGCACGAGAAATTCTTAAAATGGAAGGAAACAAGAGCTTAGTATTTAACCCAAAAGAAAATATTGATCAATGAATAAGGTAATGAACATGGTTAATGCACTAAACGATGCATTAGACATTAAACTTAAAGAAGACGACAGGGTAATAGTTTACGGCGAGGATGTTGGTGTTGAAGGAGGTGTGTTTCGCGTAACCGAAGGTTTGCAGAAGAAATACGGTGTTGAACGAGTTTTTGATTCGCCACTTGCCGAATCGGGAATAGTTGGTACTGCAGTGGGTATGTCGGCCGCTGGCCTAAAACCTGTTGTGGAAATGCAATTCTCAGGTTTTGCAGCGCCGGCTTTCAATCAAGTTGTTAGCCATGTTTCAAGGATGCGAAATCGCTCCCGTGGGAAGTACACATCTGATATGGTTATACGGATGCCAAACGGTGGAGGGATAAATGCCCTGGAGCACCACTCCGAAGCCCTGGAGGCAATTTGGGCGCACATACCCGGCCTGAAAGTTGTAATGCCTTCGAACCCACACGATGCAAAAGGTCTATTAATTTCGGCTATAGAATCGCCCGACCCAATATTCTTCCTTGAACCAACAAGGCTTTACCGAGCCATTAAGCAAGAGGTGCCAACCGAAAAATTCAAAGTGCCAATTGGGAAGGCAAAAGTAGTGCAAGAAGGAACCGACGTAACAGTGGTTACTTTTGGAGCGATGGTTAGAGAAGTTCAAAGAGCCGCAGTTATGGCCAAGAAGGAAAACATTTCGGTTGAAATTATTGACCTTCGAACAATTTATCCCATAGACCGTGAGACAATTGCACAATCAATAAGAAAAACGGGTAGAGTTGTATCTGTAACCGAAGCAATAAAAACATTTGGGCCAAGTGCCGAAATATCGGCAATTGCAATTGAAGAGGCATTCTTGCAATTAGAAGCACCACCATTGAGGGTGGCAGGTTTCGATATAATTGTTCCACTTCCAAAGGGAGAGCACCTTTTCATGCAATCGCCCGAAAAGATTTTTTACAACATTTTGAAAACAGTAAAATATTAAGGAGAAAGAAAAATGAGATTTATTTTTAACTTTCCCGATATTGGCGAAGGACTCGAAGAGGGTATCATTGTTGAATGGTACGTAAGCAAAGGCCAAGCCGTTAGGGTAGGAGACCCACTGGTGAAAATGGAAACCGACAAGGTTGTAGCCGATATCCCTTCGCCCAGAGACGGGGTCATCATCGCCACCTTTGGCAAGGTGGGCGACACCATACACGTTGGCGAAGCCCTTGTGGAGTTAGAAATTGAAGGTGTACATGGCCAAGAAGCCCAAGAAGAAGCCGAAAAGGTAAAAGTTGAGATGGAGGCCGTTGAGGAAGAAGGTGCCGGGGTGGTAGGCACACTCGAAATTGCGGGAAACAATGCCTTCATGCCTGCCAGTAGCGAAGGCGATTTTGACACTCCTGCGGAGAAACAACCAGAAAAAACCCAAAAGAAAAAGGCTATTGCAACTCCCGTGGCAAGGGCTATGGCCAAAGAAATGGGCATAGACATTAACCTTGTTACGGGCACTGGTCCTGCCGGAAGGGTAATGAAAGAAGACATTCTGAAATTCCAGAAGAAGCAAGCCTACACGCCCGAAAAACAATTGGCAACACCTTCAGCCGAATTAACCGAAGTTGAAGATCTTACCCAAATCCGCAAGGCAATAGCTCGCAATATGATTAACAGCAAGCAAAATGCAGCTCATATTTCAGTTTTCGACGATGTTAACGCCAGAGAATTAAAGAGAATTAGGCAAATTTCTAACCAAAGGTTGGAAGCCGACAACATCAAGTTAAGCTTCTTGCCATTCATAATCAAGGCTACTGCAATTGCCCTGAAAAAGCACAAGGCCCTTAATTCGGAAATGGACTTGGAAAACGGCAAACTAATTTACAAGAAGTATTACAACATTGGCATAGCCGTTGATACTCCCGAAGGACTGCTAGTACCGGTAATTAAAAACGCCGACAAGAAATCCGTTAGGGAGATTGGCCTCGAGTTGCAACAAATTGCAGAAAAAGCACGCAACAGAAGCATTAGCTTGCAAGATATGAAGGATGGAACATTTACCATTACTTCCTACGGCTCAATTGGAGGTAAGTACGCTACACCAATAATTAACTACCCGCAGGCAGGCATCCTGGGCATTGGACGTATGTTCGATGCTCCAGTGGTTAACAGCGGCCAATTAGAGGTTGGGACATTGATGCCATTATCGATTTCTGTTGACCACAGAATAATAGACGGCGGCGAGGCAACTAGGTTCCTAAACGAGATAATTGCCTTGCTAAACGAACCAGCATTATTGATTGTAGGATAATCCGAAAGCTTAAAATTCCCATACTACAAGGCAATACAAAGGAATAGCAAAGAGCACGGAGAAACGATCCCAACAAAAACCAAGAGATTAAAAAAATACCTCGGCGACCTTTGCGAAATTCATTGTGAACTTTGCGGTTAAACAAAAACGTTAAAAAACTAAAAATCAATCCAATATGAACTACGACCTGATAATAATAGGAGCTGGCCCTGCTGGATACGTGGCAGCCATAAGAGCAGGCCAAGTTGGACTCAAAACCCTGCTAGTAGAGAAGGAAAAAGTTGGCGGTATGTGCCTCAATTGGGGTTGCATTCCATCCAAGTCGCTAATAGAAAGTGCCAAGTTTTTCAACAGGCTTTCTCAAGCCAAAGAATACGGTATTGATGGCATAGAATTAAACAAGTTAGCTTTCAACTGGCAGGCAGCGATTAAGAAAACCCAAGATGTTTCAAGCCGCCTTTCAAAGGGCATTCAATTCCTTTTGGAAAAAAACGGCGTTGAGCTAGTTACCGGCGAAGCAGAAATAGTTTCGGGCAATTCAGTAACTGTAAATAACCGCAATTTTACCTCAAAGAGCATAATCATTGCCACGGGCTCAATTCCGGCTGCCGGCAACAATGAAAACGAGTTGGACTTGCGCGAATTTTACAAGCTCGAAAAACTTCCCGAAAGCGTTGCCTTTATTGGCAGCGGACCGGTAGCTGTGGAAATGGCCCAAATGGCAAACCTTGCCGGGGTCAAATCATACATTGTTAGCGATCAAGAAAAACTAATTCCTGTGCTTGATGATTATCTCAACGATTTCCTGAAAAAGAAATTGAATAAAAGCAAGGTTGGAGTCGTGGCAAACACCGAAGAGCTTCCAAAGGGAACCGTATTGGTGAACGCAAGGGTCAGAAAGGCCATCCTTCCAAAAGCCAAGCCAGATATAAAACTCGATGATTTGGCTTTCATTGCAACTAACAACAACTTTATGACATCGGTTGAGGGCATTTATGCAATTGGCGATGTAAATGGGAAATCCTCGTTTGCACATGTGGCCTCAGCGCAAGGAATGTACGTGGTTAATCACATCAAAGGTGTAACGACACCCGTTGATTTTGCAAGATTCCCTATTAACATTTACACCCAACCCGAGATTGCGCAAGTTGGTATGACCGAACAGCAACTCGACGAAAGCGACTACGACTTCAAGGTAAGTTCTTTCCCTTTGAGCGCAAATGCAAAGGCACTAATTAGTGCTAACACCGAGGGCGAAGTAAGGATTCTTTCTGAAAAAACATTTGGCGAGGTGCTGGGAGTGCAGATAATTGCCGAAAACGCCACAGATATGATAGCAGAGGCAAGCGCCTACATGGCAATGGAGGGCACAGTTTACGACATTGCAACTACAATTCACGCCCACCCAACCATTTCTGAAATATTTATGGAAGCTGGCTTCGAAGCAATAAGCAAGGCGATACACAAGTAGGAGGCAGTGAACAGTGAACAGTGAATAGTGAATAGTGAACAGTGAAGAACTAAGAACTAAGAGTTAAGTTAAGAATTAAGGATGATGAGGGGTTTTGCGCCCTGAAAGGGCAAAATATTTCAGCCATAGGCAAAGCGAAGCGACGCCTATGGTAAAAGACAACCACCCCGCTCACAAACCCCGTAGGGGTGAAATAAAAAATAAAAAATGAATCAGTAGGCAGTAAGCAACAAAACAATGAAAAATTAAAAATGAAAAGCGAAAAATTTAAACCCTTAAACATTAAACTCTTAAACTTTTAATTTCTAATTTCTGCCTTCTAATTTTCTTCAAATGAGTTAAGAACTAAGAGTGAAGAGTTAAGAATTGTTTCCCCAATTCGCTCTTCTCTTTTCATTTTTAAATGAAGACATAGCCTGCTAAGTATCTACATTGCTAGCCTTAACTGAAAAATTTTGAATCATTATGGGGCTGTCTTCTCTTTTAATTTTTCATTCTTCATTCTTAGTTCTTCATTCTTAGCTCTTAACTCTTCACTGCTTTTCCCTACCTTTGCCCCATGGTGTTGCTCCAAGAATATAACCTGCCCGACAAGGAGCTATTGGCTTTTGAAGAATCGCGTGTATTAACTTGGATCCCCGATAAAACCTACGTGGTAATTGGCCAGCGCGACAAGCCCGAAACGGCTGTAAACTTATCATTCAGTGCCAAAGCAGGCGCAGAGGTGTTGCAGCGGCCCAGTGGAGGCCATGCCGTGGTGCTTACGCCCAAAACCATTGTTATAGCAATGCTTCATGGCAATCGTAAACTTTCCGACATTAAAAAAATATTCGCCTTGAGCAACAATATTATTATTGATGCCCTAAAAAAACAAGAGGTGAAAGGCTGCGAGGTAAAGGGGGTTTCTGACATTTCAATAAACAACCTAAAAATTGCGGGAAGCTCCATGTTTTTTGCAAAGACAAAATTGTTTTTTCACGCAGTGCTAAACATTTCGGAGTGCCCCGAATATATTTCACAATTCCTGCATCACCCCGCATCAGAACCAGAATACCGAAAAAATCGAAAACATCACGAGTTTATTACCTCTTTGGTCACGCAAGGATACAATATTGAAAGTGAAAAACTTCGAGAGGATATATTAGAATCTTTCGAGAAGTTCGGAAAATAAACTGCCCACCTGTTGGCGTAGCGCTTATTGTCGCTGTTTTTTTTAAAAACCTCCCGGCAGGCCAAGACTTTTTTTAAAAAAAATAATTTTTGGAGGACCTT
>CAZUWF010000051.1:0-6843 GCA_964624065.1 uncultured Bacteroidales bacterium | reverse complement strand
TAGTTAGTTCTTTTTTTTCTTCACAACAAGAAATGACCCAAAGAAATATGGCAATGTAAAATAATATTGTCTTCATAAAAAAAAATGGGGGCGAATGTGAACCTCTTTTTCAAAATCCGCCCCGATTATGGTTCAAAATATTAATCTAGAGGCAAATCAAGCGCTATCGGTTGAGGTCTAACGTACATATGCTTTTGGTCAATAATGAATCCAGTAGTATGGTTGGGTATTTTAGCAACCCAGCAATTTACAGAATCAAAATAACTCCCCGGCAAAGGACATTGATTTCCTGATAACGGTGTGTAATACAAGTGTCCCATATTGTTAGGGTACATAAATGCAGTAGATCCAGCAGGAGCAGTTGCTACATAGCAGTTTCTAGAGTCAAATTTCCCTATTTCACAATGCCTTCCGCGGTAATCGTTCCATTCAAAAGCAATTCTATAGGATTCATAATGGCTAATATGTGTTGCACCAAGATGCCGCCTCATTAAAAAGGCAACTCTTGAAAACCCCCAAGAATTCGCAAGTCTTGCGTGGTAGTTATTCAACCCAAGAATCTGCCGGATGATCTGCCCATAACTATACATTGGTTCCCACCGATTATTCCATCGATATTGTGCCTCTGCCAAAGGCCAATAAGGTGCTGGATCAAGTAAAGAAAAGACCCCAAGAAAACTGTGTGGGCTGTTACTTGAATACCGTATTGCGGTTGAAATGTCTTCGTATCCAGGTACATAGTTTTTACTAATGTTTGCTTCTTTTTTTTCAACTTTCAAGAAAAAACCCGCACCTTGGTCACTTATGTTTTGGGTTACTAATTCGATGGTAATAACGGGCCCATCCATAATGTAATTGGCCAGGTCTATTTCATCATTACCGTCACTCCCAGTCTTGGTTGATATTTCGTCAAATTCAATTGCTGTTTTCTTGAATTCCTCAACCTCATTTTCATCCAAGGAACATAGAGAAAACCTGTGATCATTTATATATTCATTAACCATATTTTCATCTTCCGAGTAAACTCTAAAATACGCACTGTTGACGTTGTTTTCATCGTAAACAAGCAGGTCCTTAACGAAGTAGCCTTCGTATTCGTTAATAAATTCTGATGGTTCAAGTTGCATTTGCTTTTCTTCCTTGGCACAGCCAAACATAAGAGCCATTGCAATTATTAGTAGTGTAAATTTGTTTTTCATTTTTCTTTGTTTTTGTGTTAATAGTGTGGGTTAAAAAAAACGGAGAGGCCATTGTATCCTCATATAGAAAGATACGATGGCCGCATTCAGTCGAACGGGTGCTTGCCCAACCAAAAGATAAGACCCCCGGTGCCAACCAGCATCAATAAAAAATGGGAAAAATTATGGGTGAAACTTTGCCTCTTGAAATCAACGTGACACAAACGGATACAAACAGCTAACTGCCTGATCCCTATGTGTGTGTGTGTGTGTGTGGAGGCATTGCATAGTTAAAGTTTGCTATTAGTTTTGCAAGTCAAAAGTAAAAAATAGTTTTGATACATCAAATAGAATTTCAACATTTTCGCCAAAAAAAGTATTTCCTCTGTACCCTATAAAATAAATTGCGAATTGAAAAAAAAACGCAATTATAAAAAACTGCGTTTAAGATTAGGACGCAAAAAATACAATTAATTTCCGGCAGCCTCTTGCTCGGCTTTTTGCCTCATTTTTTCGTTGGCGGTAATTGCAAACTCAACCCTGCGATTCTTAACCCTACCCTCGGGGGTGTCGTTTGAGTATTTTGGCCTATCGGGGCCAAAGCCAATAATTGCCAGCCTAGGGGCAGCTATGCCCTTGTAAATCAAGTATTCTGCAACGGCCCTTGCCCTATTTTCCGAAAGGGTTTGGTTGTAAGCCTTGCGACCCGTGATGTCAGTGTGACCATGTACCTCAACATTGGTGTCGGGATACTTTTCTAGTATAATGGCAAGCTTGTCTAGGTTTTCCTTGGCTTCGGCGGAGAGGTCGAATCGATTGATCTGGAATAGAATGTCATTTGAAAACTCAACGATAATACCTTCGCCAACCCTGTCGACATTTACACCTGGAATTTCTTCCTCTATTTCCTTGGCGGCCTTGTCCATTTGGTGGCCAATAATGGCCCCGGCAGTTCCACCAACAGCGGCACCAATTACTGCACCTGCTGCGGTATTGCCCGAGGCCTTGCCAATTATTGCTCCGATCACGCCACCTGCAGCGGCACCTATTCCGGCACCCTTTTGGGTGGAAGTGCAACTATGAAGCAGTATGGCAATTGCCATAACGCCAATAAATATCAAATTTTTGTTTTTCATAATTTTTGGTTTTAATTAATAATGATGTAAGGTTAAGCTAATTCAAAGTTAACTCAAAATGAGGCTCAAAGCAAGGTTTTAATCATTACTTTTCAAAAAAACTTATGGCCGCGCCTCCCCCCGATGCCAGCCAAAGGTCAATGATGGTGTCGTTAGATACTTCACGCTGTTCAATCTTGTATGAGGTTGGGTTTTTGTCCCAGTGTGCATCAAATGCATCTGAATAAATGGTTGCAATGTATTTTTTCCCTGGTTTCAAGAAATCAAGTTTTAAACTAACGGTTCGTTCATCGTGGTTGGTTATGCTTCCCAAAAACCATTTGCCAGTGTTTCGTTCCTGCCGGGCAATGGTAATGAATTGGCCAATTTCACTATCGAGAACCCGGGTTTGCTCCCAGTCAATGCCAACATCTCTGACAAACTGAAAAGCCGGGTGTCCTTGGTAGTTTTCGGGGAGGTCGGCGACCATTTGCAGCGGGCTAAAGATTACCACGTATAGTGCAAGCTGGTGTGCCAATGTGGTGTTAACCTGATTGTTTGGCCTGGTTTTCCCGAGCTTGATGTTAAAAATTCCGGGGGTGAAGTCAATTGGGCCCGCAAGCATTCGTGTAAAGGGTACAATGGTGAGGTGGTTTGGTGGGTTTCCGCCATCCGTGGCCCAAGCGTTAAATTCTTGACCCCGTAAATTCTCGCTTGCAAAAAAGTTAGGGTACGAACGCCTGAGTCCCGTTTCCATCACTGTTTCGTGCGAGTTAATTGCAACCTTGTGCTTGGCCGCTTTTTCCAATACTTTTTGGTAATGGTTTACCATGAATTGACCGTTGTGATATTCGCCCTGAGGAATAATTGTGCCCACATACCCGGTTTTTACGGCATTAATACTCAAATTCTCTATCAGCTTGTATGCAGTGTCCAGTTGGTTTTCGTAGGTTGTTACCGCCGACGAAGTTTCATGGTGCATTATTAACTTAATTCCCTTTTCCCTTGCATATTCTGCAACTCCAAACAAATCGTAATCCGGGTAAGGAGTTACGAAATCAAAAATGCCTTCACGGTCTTGGGTGCCTATCCAGTTTTCCCAGCCCGTGTTCCAGCCTTCGACCAAAACTGCTCCAATATTGTTTTCGGCCGCAAAATCAATGTAACGCTTTGCATTTTCGGTGGTCGCACCGTGCCTTCCACCTGCCTTACCCCAAGTTGATTTGTCAATATGCATTTCCCACCAAATGCCCACGTATTTTGTTGGCTCAAGCCAAGAAACATCACCTAGTTTGTTGGGTTCGTTGAGGTTAAGAATAAGCCTGGATTCTATTAAATCTCCTGCCTTTTCGGCTACCTGAATCATCCGCCAAGGGGTGCTGAACGGGGTTTTCCTCCTAACCTTGTAAGCGGTATTGTCAGATCCAACCAGGTTGGTTGTCAAAACCAAATTTGTATGGTCCACCTCGAGAGTTAATGCAGCGTAATCCATTAAGCCCGCTTCGTGGAAGCTCAAGTACAAACCATCATCGGTTTTCATTGTAACCGGTGTGCCTACTGCATTTGCCGGAATGTGAGTTTGGGCCAGGTTGGAGTGGTGGCGGTATGCAAGGGCATCAATTTGGGATAATCGGGTTTCGGAATATAGGTGCTCGTAGATATCCCAGTCGCCAGGTATCCACCAAACCTTGTGATCGCCATTGAGATTGAACTCTGTTCGCTCCTCGGCAATCAATGCCTCATTAAGGTTATCTTGTTTCGGAAAATGATACCTGAATCCCAATCCATCATCGTAAACTCTGAAAATGAGGTCGAACTTTCGCTTAAGCCCGCCTTTTTCTGCCAATGAAACGATCATTTCATTGTAAGTGTTTTCAACCAATCGTTGTTCGCCCCAAGGTTGCTCCCAGGTTTCCGAAAAGCCGGAAGTTTTGGTTTTCACCACCTTCAAGTCATGACCTATGGTGGAGGCATCAACAAAATGGAATGAGACCAAGGAGGTATCGATAATAACTTTTTCCTTGAACTCAACGAGGTAGGCGGCTTGCCCATCGTCGAGTGTAAAGAAAGTGACCTTCAAATTCCCCGAGGGCGATTTGACAACCTGTGCCCCTTGACCATCGCATCCAAAAAAGGAAGCTACCAGGAATATCAATGGTAAGAATTTAACTTTGGATTTCATGTTTTTTAAAATCAGTAATTAGAATTTAGAAATTATAGGCTAGGCTCGCAAGGCAAAAGTGGCAAGTCAACTTTGCCATTCTTTTCGTCAAAGTGGCCAATCAAAGCCTCACAAAGGTTGCCAAGCTAAACCATTAAACAACTAAACCTCCCAACCAATCAACTTATTACCCCTACATCATTCCAACCCACCCACCACTCAACCCCATAAACTTCTTAATCCCTAAAAACTATTGATCCAAGGCTTCATCATCCTCTAAATCATCTACTTGCAGCCCGGGTAAGAGTTTCTCTGCCGCTGTACTGTCAATTGTTTCTACACTTTTGAGCTGGCGTTGGATTGCCCGCGTACGTTTGCCCATGACCTCGTCTATTTGGTTGCTGGCGGTTTGAATGTTTTTTTGAGCCTTTTCGAGCATACCTCCAAAATTTTCGAACTCTTTCTTCACCGCCCCTAGAATTTGCCATACCTCGCTGCTACGTTTCTGAATTGCTAGGGTTCTAAAGCCCATTTGAAGGCTATTGAGGATGGCAGCGAGGGTTGTTGGCCCGGTAACGATGACCTTGAAATCGCGCTGGAGTTGCTCCAGTAGGCTGGTGCGCCTTACCACCTCGGCAAAAATTCCTTCGAACGGCAGGAACATAATTGCAAAATCGGTGGTGTTTGGAGGGTCAATGTACTTGTTGTGAATGTCAGCTGCCATTTGCTTGATGGTGCGCTCAAGTTCTTTGCTGGCAATGTCTATTAAACCGGGTTCGCCCGATTCGTACGCGTCGAGCATCTTTTCGTAGCGATCCTTCGGAAACTTTGCATCTATGGGCAGGTACACCAAATCCTTGTTGTCTTCCCTTCCGGGAAGTTTGAGGGCAAATTCAACCGATTCTGACGAGTTTTTTTTGGTACGCACGTTGGCCTCGAATTGATCCGGAGCCAACAATTGCTCCAGGAGCATTGCCAGCTGTACCTCTCCTATGCCGCCACGGGTTTTTACGTTGCTCAAAACCTTTTTCAATCCCCCCACATCCGTTGCAAGGGTTCTCATTTCTCCTAGCCCTTCTTGAACGCTTTTAAGCTGCTGGTTAACCATTTCGAAAGAATGCCCCAAACGCTCGTTGAGTGTCTTTTGAAGCTTCTCTTCAACGGTTTCGCGCATTTGCTCTAATTTTTTCTCGGTACTCTCAACCAGCTTGTTCTGCTTTTCTTCAAGCACGAAGAATTTCTCACGCTGAAGGGAATTGAAGGATTCTACATTTTTGTCGAAGGATTCTTGGAAATTTTTGAATACCTTCTCGAGCGATTCTCGCATCAAGGCATTGTCGGTTTTCGACTTTTCGGCCATAAGGTTTAGTCTCTCCTGTACCTGAGAATTGATGAGTTGAAGCTGGGCAACGTTGTTTTCGTTTATCGTTTTGAAGTTGGTAAGTTGTTCCTCGCGAAGTAGTTTCAAGCTTTCGGAAAGTTCTATTCGATTCTCGCGGGTGAGCTGCGAAGCCTCCTCACGGTTCATTCTAAATTCCTCCCTTTGCCCAGATTCCAACTTCTTAAGGGTACCGTCTAGATCAAGGATTTGTTTGCTTAACCTATACATTGCATTGTTTCTCGAGAGAAACAAAATAAAGGCAAGAAGTAAATTGATCCCAGTCAAAACAACTACTAAAACAATCATTACCTGCATACGGTTTTTTTTGATAAAGGTATAGTTTTTTTTGTTACGAGGTTAGTCGTGGACATGGATGCCCACCAAAGAAAAAAACCACCGCGAATGAGGTGGTTTTCAAAAAACTTTAAGATTTCTTCTATTTAACCCTGGTCCATTTCGAGGTTCTTCCCAGTGCCCTAATTCCAACGTATCCCCTCAAAGACAAGCTGTTGTCACCATCGAGCTTCATAAAAGCCTTGTATGTCTTTCCGTTTTTGGGGTCGTAAATTGTTCCGTCGGTCCACTCCCTTTTCTTTTCATTATACGAAAAACCTTCAAGAATTTGCATGTTGATAATGGGTCGATTCCGCAAGTTGGCATTTGGGTTCTCTCCATCAACCTTGGGCTTTCCATTATCGTCAAGGGGCTCCTTGAGCCAAATTATTTTACCAACAAATTCGCCCTTTGAATTTTTGGTGATTTCAATGTGGGAAGTTTCTTCTTGGTTAAGCCAAACACCCAGCAACTTGTCGCCCAGGGCAAACGTGTTAATACCAAAAAAACCGGCCAAAACAAAAAGGAAGATGTGCTTTTTCATAATTTTCAATTTAGGTTTAATTAATGAAATCTTTAACTAATTGGGCGTCAAAGATAGTGTTAATTTTAAAACAAAGGATTAATTTAATTTTTTTATGATATTTCTTTTCTTTTTCACCAAAACCCCATAAG
>CAZUWF010000050.1:0-7134 GCA_964624065.1 uncultured Bacteroidales bacterium | reverse complement strand
TTAAGGTCTTGGTTTACCTCAATGCCCAATTGACCAATTGGTGATAAATGGATTACGATATGGCTTACTTTAAAAACCTGTTGCAGAACAAGTTCTACAAAAAAATTTGTCTCGTGGTTCATTTTGTTGTATCTTTGCAGCCAAAAAATTATTGCCATAAAGTTTTGTTTAAATAATATGCTCGGAAAGAGACTCCTTATTATGTCATTCGCTTGGGTTGGTTGTGTTTTTAACCTCATTGCACAGCCGGCAATTTCATCATACACCATCAGGGCCCAGGCAATGGTTGTTGACAAGGCTGAGATAGAGATGGTTACCATCAAAAATCTTGAGATTGACGAGAGTATGGCTCAAAATGGTATAATTAACGTTTCGGCCCAAAAAGACCCGAAGGCGGGTATGGCTATGTTATTGGGAAAATCAGGAGCCCATTTCAGGGTGCAATTCAATCCTAAAAGAGTTATTGTAAACACTATGGGAGAAGGGGCACTGGTGATTAATTACAAGCTCTTTGGTTTCCATACAAACTTGCAGTTTGCTAGCGAGCCAATCGATGCTGCCGAAAATATTTTGATTATTAGCAATAAAGGCGAGTACTATTTTTGGATAGGTGGAATAATTGACATTAGCAAGGCCAGCCCGGGAAATTACCAGGGCGAGTTTACCATTGAAATTGAATATTTGTAAGTTATGAGACAACCATTGCTGCACATTACAATTCTGGTCTGCCTCTTTTTGACCCTTCCAGCCGTGGCGGAGGCACAGAGAATCAACTTCGGGCTTTTTGCAGCCGACGGAATCTCCATTACCGTATTTGGTAACGCTGAACTCAACTTCAACCAAAAATCAGGGATAATTCTTCCCGGCAACCAGCCGGTGCAAATATTGAGAACCGACGAACAATCAGTGATTCTTGAGATTGAAGGACGGATTGATCTTGATGTAGCAGTAAGCATTGACGCCGACCCTGATTTATTACTTTTTGTGGGTAGCGACCCTTATCAAATTCCTCTCTCTGTAAATTTCGCCTACCACAATACAGGGCCTGCAAATTTGAGCAACGAAATAATTAAGCTTCAGGCTATTGAAGTTCCTTCGAGTTTCGTTAGTGCAACTTATCCAATGCGCAGGCGCACCAGTGGCCCGCCATTACCACCACCTACACCCGACCACTTAGGACTAACCCAGCCTACCGGAAAATCTTACTTAGTAATTTATGGAACCATGGGCAATGTTCCAATAAACTCACCGGTTGGGCTTTACCAGGCTACAATTAACGTTAGGGTTGAATATGCAACATACCAACCTTAAAACCTAATTATTTTATGAACCTAAGCATCAAAATACGCTCCACCCTCGTTTTCCTTGGTTTGGTTTTGCCCTCAACCGTGATTTGCGCCCAGGTGATTACAACAAGCATTGACATTAGCCCAAAAGTCAAGGTCGAAAACATCTTACCCCTTACCCTTGAGCCATATCCCGATTTTGATACAGGTACACTATTGCTAAAGGGAGTTATAGCTTGGCAAATTACAACACACGAAAACATTTTGGTTTCGGCAAGGGCAACCCACGATGGTAAGCTAATAAACCAAACAGGCCACGAATTGCCATTATCGACTTGGCTTGCATATTGCAACCATGATACAAACCCACACGTGCCTCCTAGCCAAGGGCAAAACAACAATACCCAGTTTACCATGAGCGATAGCCGCCTACTAATTCAAAATATGAATCCAAGGCCAAATCTACTAAAAGCATACTTATTTCTCGGAGCCAAAACCACACAACCCACAATGGCAAATACCCCCTACGCGGGATCAATATTTTTAAACATCGAACTTAATTAAATCATTGTCTAACCTTCGATTAACAAAAGAAAGGAGAACCAAAAAATCACAACAAAAAAAAACTAAACAAACTGCAGCCACGAAACACAAAAACAAAATTAACCTGAGCTTTTTTTACTTTTAACCAACTAATTTTTTAACAAAAATGAAAGCAATTAAATTTTTTGGAGCCATGGCAATTATGCTCGGCTTCACAATGGGCGCTATGGCGCAAAATACTGACAATGATAACATTATCGGTAGAGCACAAATTATTCAAAAGGTCGATGTAACCCAACAGGTTAACCTTGACTTTGGAATCGTTGCCCAAGGTGCCAATAAATCAATTGGACTTACCAACAATGTTACAGGTTTGCCAAACCAAGGTACTCAAACTACTGGACGTTTTTTGGTTTCCTCGGCCCCTTCCACCAGCCTTGATTTAACCTTTACCGTGCCTGGCACCCTAGTAAATGGTGCTAACAACCTAGTTATTGATACTTACAAGTGTGGTTGGGCCTTGAATAACGCCTATACCACCTCTCCTGTTTCCTTTGGTGCTGATGACGTTGTAACCACTGATATTGCCAGTTTTCCAACAAATGTGGTTGAATCAGTAAACGGTGTTTATGTATTTATTGGAGCCACTGTAAAGCCTACCGCCAATCAAGCTGTGGGATTATACGAGGCCAATATCACCCTAACTGCCACTTACAACTAATAGTTTTGGATTAACAAAAAACGGGTGGCGGAATTGCCGCCATCCGTTTTTTTGGCAAAAATGCAACCCCTTTAGGCCATAATGATACTTTGAAACAACATTTGTGGCCAAGGCTGGGAGTGTGTAACGCCCAAGCACACAAAAAAGCCACTATTGCATAATTGTACATGCTGCGGCATAATAACCATTTTTCATCGATTACAAACCACCGGAAGCATTAAACTTATTGAAATTATTATCATACCTTTACAGTTCATTGATTTTCGAGATCCTTTTAAAAAAATCATCAACCATGAAAAAAGCGAAAAAACATTTTCTGGCTTTGGGTTTCTTGGCGTTTTCCATTTCGGTGGCCGGACAAATTTCTCTTGCCCCGTCGTTTGTATTCATAGATTCCAACAGCGGTGTCGGTAACCTTTTTGTAAGCAACAATAGCCAGCAGGCACACGAGGTTGACATAAGCTTTTTGTTTGGTTATCCCGACAGCGATACCGAGGGCAACCTGGTTATGAACTACCAGGATTCGGTAGCATACTTGCAATTTGGGCTCGATGAGATGATTCGTGCCTTTCCGCGAAGTTTCATACTAGGACCCGGCGAGCAGCGCACCGTTCGCTTGCATGTTATTCCAGCCGAGCGCCGAAAGGAAGGTTTCTTCTTCACTCGAATGAAGGTGCTTGCCAAACCGCAAACTCCTGAGGTAACCGGCCAAATTGCAGAAGGGATAGGCACGAAAATTAGTTTCAACTTCGAACAGGTTACAGCAGTGTTTTACCACCGAGGCATAGTTAGCACAGGAATTTTGGTTAAGAAGCTCAATGTGAGGCAAAATGAGGGGGTTCTAGAATTGCGCCCACACTTGCAGCGCACTGGAAATGCACCATTTTTGGGAAGCATGTTCGCCAAGCTCAAGGATGCCCGTGGCAATGTGGTGGCTCAAGCCCAAGGCACTACAACCGCTTACTTCGACGTTATTCGCCGTATAGATTTGCCCCTTTCGGAGGTTAAGCCCGGCACCTACACCATCGAGCTGACATTCGAAACCCGACGCAACGATATGGCTGCAACAGACCTGGTGCAAGCCCCGCCGCTGATGCATAAATCTACTGTGGTAGTGGAGTAAAAGTAGCCGATTGTGTGCTGGAACTTGCCGTTGGTACTTCATAATTGTATCAGGATTACCATAATTTTTCAAGTCCTTAAACCCTCAAACATTAGTAAATTTTAGGTTGATTGGCTATTAACGATTTTCGATTTTTTTCAAACTTCCTCACCTGAAACCGCCCACTGATCACTGGTCACCAAACGTCACCAACTTGTATCCACTTGAAACCAAAATTCAATTATACAAACCAATTCTTGCCGAAGCTCTTGGCCATTATAATGGTTGCAATCCTTACCTTGCCTTCTGCCAGGGCTTCTAACCACGAGGAGGTTCTTTTAACCCTTCAGCATCCTTCCGTTGGCCACGTGTACGTTGGCACATTATTCGATTTCGAGACCAATCAGGTTTACCTGCCCATCATAGAGCTTTTCAGCCGTTTTGAAATAAACTTTCAGCCCGACGTTAGGCATTTTACCATAAGGGGCAACTTCATCTCTCCCAGCAATCAATACACCATTAACCTCAAGGAAATGCGTTTGCAGCTTGGCAGGGATACAACCTTTCTTACATCGGATGATTTTCGAATTTCCGAAATGGAGTACTACCTTGCCCCCTGGGTTTTTGAAAAGGTATTTGGCTTGGAGTTCACCGTAAACACCAATCATCTTTCGTTGCGTTTAGAAACCACCCATACCTTGCCCATTCAAGACCGTAAAGCCCGCGAGCGTGCACGAAGCCGGATGGAGGAGGGGCAGGTGGCAAGCTTGGACTTTCCGCTGGCCTACCGCCTGAATCGCTCATTCTTTGCAGGTAAGATGATTGACTACGCCATTTCCGCCGATTACTCCTCGGGCAACGGCAGACTAGGATACACCCTTTCGGGTGGAGCGCAATTTTTGGGTGGCGACCTCCAGGGAACCCTTTACGGTTCGCAATCCACCAATGGCCAGGGCACCATTGACGTGAGTGGCCTTCGATGGAGGTATGCCATACCCCACAACACCATCATTTCGGGAATTACCGCAGGAAGCCTAAGCACAACCGGCCCACAAAACTTTCCAATAAGGGGTGTATCCATTACCAACGACCCCATTGAGCCGCGCCGCATGTTCGAAACCTTCGCGGTTGACGGCACCACCGAGCCAGAATCGGAGGTGGAGATTTACGTTAACGAACGCCTAAGTGGTTTTGTTCGTGCCGACGACCTGGGCTACTACCGCTTCGACGTACCAATTACCTACGGAACTACACGAATTTCAACAAGAATATACACCCAGTCGGGCGAGATTATCGTCTCTGACCGTCAGATTCAAGTACCATTTACATTTTTGCCACCAGGTGTGGTAAGTTACAACATTCAAGCCGGGAAGACCGAGAATTTTCTTGGCCAAAACCTCGCTGACAGGTGGGCAGCACACGCCAACGTAGGCATTGGAGTGAACCGCTGGCTTACGGCCTCGTTGGGTGCCCAACACATTGGCAAAGAGTTCGATGCAGAAAACATTATCACCTACGCCACAATTTCGAGTCGCATTGCTCAGCAATACTTGTTGAGCCTCGATGCCGCCCCCTACAACTTCTACCGCATTACTGGAAGGGTTCAGTATGCCAGCAACCTAAGCCTAAACTTCAACTATACCAAGTTCGAGGGTCAAACCGTTTACAACCCCCAAAATGCAAGCGATCAAATTGGAGCAAACATTTACGTTCCACTGAGAGTTTTTGGAGTCCTGGCGGGGATAAGGTTTGGTGGCGAACATACAAACTCACAAAATTCGAGCATAACAACTTACAACGCTGACCTTAGCACCCGCCTGGGGCGCGTAAATATGAGACTTAACTTTCGCGATAACTTCATTACCGCCAACGACAACAACAATTTCGGACAGGGGCTTTTAACCTCTTCTCTCACTTACACTGTTTCACGTTCTCCGGGCATACCTGTTTACGTTAGGGGAATGTTTTTAAGGTTGCAAAATCAACTAGAAGTGCGTGGCGGGCAAATTATTTCCTCCGAACTACATCTTTCGAGAACGGTAATGCGAACCGGTCGTTTAACAATTGGCGTGGGCTACAACCACCCCACCAATCAAATTAACACCCAAGTCGGGCTTACAATTGACCTCAACACCATTAGAAGCGCCACAACGGTAAATACCGTTGGCAGCAACCTGTTGGCACGGCAGAGGTTTACCGGAAGCATTGGCTGGGATATGCCAAATGGTGCACTAACAATGAGCGACCGCCAACAAGTAGGTAAAAGTGCCGCCGCCATCTTATTGTTTGTTGACCAAAATAGCAATGGCTGCTATGAGAGAGGCGAACAGCTTCTGCCCTACCGTGCAGTTAAGCTCGACCGCACAACCACTATGAAGGTAGGCCGCGATAGCATATTGAGGCTCGAACAGCTTCAAAGTTACTATCGCTACAACCTTTCGGTAAATCGAAACGCCATTGCTGACCCCACCCTGGTGCCAATAAAGAACAATTTCTCGTTCATTGCCGACCCTAACCAATACAAGCGAATTGAAATACCATTTTACAGGGGCGGAATAATTGAGGGAACCGTAATGGTGCAGCGTGGCGAAAAGATGCTGGGGCAGGGGGGGTTGAGACTTACCATAAACGGTTTGGACAATGAATATACCGAAGTAATCAGAACCTTTAGCGATGGTGGTTTCTATGCCACGGATATTCCTCCCGGAAGGTATACACTTTTGGTTGACGAAGCCCAGCAGGGATTCATTTCTGCAAGCCAGAAAGAACCATTAATGTTCGAAATCAAAGCCCTTGCCGACGGCGACTACCAGGAAGGCCTTGAGATAATTTTGGTTGCCGACACCCCCATAAGGACAGAACTACTGGATGAAATTGATCCTCAGCCCCAAACCCCACCCTCTCAGCCCCAAACCCCACCCTCTGAATCTGAAGTAAAGGAGGAACCGCCCTTAGACACAATACAGACCCACCCTGAACAAGACCACGAACCCAAACAAATATCTTCGTCAGAAATGGAATTTGGCGCTTTTGGCCCAGATTATTTTGCTGCCCATCCTTACATTATTCAAGTAGGTGCAATGTGGAACGAAAACCGGGCAATTGAGCTGCTTGAAAAAGTCATAACCCTTACCGAAAACCCTACAAGGATTCATAAATTTGAGAATTTTCACAAAGTTCAAGTATTGGGGTTCGAAAACCTTATACAAGCCAGAAACTTCGAAAGGTTCTTGAAAAGCAGGGGACTGCCCACTTATGTTTTTAGGGTCTCTAGACCCTAATTTGGTCGTAATTTGTGGCCTTATATTTTCCTTATTTTCTCTGTTAAAAGCCCCAAAATACCCTAAACCATATTTTGAACCTTAAGAATTTAGCCTTTACTTACTCGTACCGGTTAAAGGTTGGTTGGTAAAGGTATTTTTTGTACCTTTGTAGGTTCATAAAAAACTGCTGAATGCCAAAGACAAATCAAAAAGAAATTA
>CAZUWF010000049.1:0-8572 GCA_964624065.1 uncultured Bacteroidales bacterium | reverse complement strand
TTGTCAAATGAACAATCTTTTTTTTCTTTTTTTCTAAATGCACAATGGGTTAATTTCTTTTTTTCTAAGCCAATTTGAATAGGGTCTCCAAGCTTATCAGAAATTTTTATGCTATTTACATTTTCCCAAATTTTGGCTACCTGAAACAATGGTGAACTTCGGGGTGCAACCTTGGGTCCGACAAAATAGTCCTTTTCATTGGCGACTTTTTTTAAAAAACCCTCAAACTCACAAACCGAAACCAATCCCTTTTGTGATTTCAAAGGTCTTTGATAATATATGATTGAATCTCTTATTTTCTCATAAAAATTATTTGTGATTATTTCCGGGTAATGCAATTGTTGCTTCTGGCAAATTTTATCAAATTCTTCAATGTAGGCTTCCCGAGGGTAAACGTTGGCTTTAACCCTATAAAATGGATCTTTCTGGAATTCTTGATAAAAGAATTGGCCAATTGTAAGGTTTAGATCTTTCAAATTTTGATGCCTTGTTTTTACGTTTGCCACGTATTCAGTATCTTTTTTGTCCATATTTGACTCACTTCGCCCACTTTTGTAGCCCCTCTTTTGGTTTAACCACAGTAACAACCTACCCAATTCTTTTAAAGATATTTTTTCAGTTACAGCCCTGTGACGAAGGTTCCATAGTTCATCCTTTGGCAATACCTTTAATTCTTCACTCGGGTACATATTGTTTTCCAATAGTTCTTTGACAAGATATTTTCGCCTTAATTGGTAGCGGTCGAAACCCTTTCTGGCGGTTCTCATTTTGGTTCTTAATGAGTTGCGACTCTCTCCGCTTCCTTTTTCAAACTCTTTTCCCTCAATTCCATCGTAGGGGATAATTCTGCTGCCCATTCCCAAAATTTCATAGTTGGTTTTCGCGTTTTCATCGGTTTCAGCCATAAATGCCCAGCCAATAGATGATGATCCCAAATCAAGTCCTAAAATTTTTTTCATGATTGTTTGTTTTTATAGAAATATTTGTTACATTTGTAGTGCAATTTGAAGCAATTCACAATAAGGATCATTCCGTTGTGAAAACATTTAAGGCGGCGCAAGTCGCCTTTTTAATTTATTTAAATGAGAGGTTTTCTTTTGCTAAAATAAGCTATTTTGCTCAAATGCAAGCCCTAACCCTTTTTTTATCAAATTTTTTCCTTTTGCAAATATTCATCCGGGTTATTTTGCAATTTTTGAATAGATTTCCCGGCCATACGTTAAATTTTGTTACTTTTGCAAATTATTTTAGCAAAATGGCGTACTTTGCCCTACAAATAGAATAATACAGGCAAGATAAATGACTAAAACCGTAAAAAACTCCTCAAATATACTGGCAATACTTGCAGTTTTGTTTGCTTTTGCCTCTTGTGGCGAGTACCAAAAAATCCTTAAAAATCCTGACCCCAATTTCAAGTTAAAAAAGGCTATCGAATATTACGATGCGGCCATGTATTCAAGGACCATAACCCTGCTCACCGATGTAATACCCTCTTTCAGGGGTACTCGCGAAGCGGAATCCATCAACTACTACTACGCCATGGCTCACTACAAGATTGGCGATAACACCATGGCAAGCCACTATTTCAAGTCCTTTGCCAACGCCTTTCCGATGAGCAAACACTCCGAGGAATTTTTGTTCTTGGCTGCTTACACCAAGTATCTGGACTCACCCCGCACAACACTGGATCAGCAGGCCACCCGCGATGCCATAAAGGAGTTTCAAGTTTTTGCAAACCGCTACCCGGGCAGCTCCAGGGTTGCCGAGGCAAACAAACTCATTGATGAACTAAGGGTTAAGCTCGAAAGGAAAATTTATGACCAAGGGTTGCTGTACCTCAACATTGGCGACTACCTTGGTGCCATTACAACCTTCAACAACTTGATAATCGATTACCCCGACTCGGTATTTCTCGAGGATGCATATTTCAATATTGTAAGCGCAAATTATGAATTTGCCAGCCAAAGCATAAGAGAAAGGCAAGTCGAGAGGTTCAATAAAGTGGTTACGGCCCACAAGGAGCTTGTCAAGAACTTTCCCCAATCCAAATACCTGGCACGATCGGAGCGCCTTTACAACAGCGCCAAAAGTCAATTAGAAGTATTAAATTAATTTGCACAACAATATGGATTACAAAAAGTTGAATGCCGACCCAACAACGGTTACACGCGATTTGCGGGAGTTTGACCTTGAAACCAAAAATATTTACCAAACAGTATCGATCCTTTCCAAGAGGTCAAACCAAATTGCCATAGCCCTTAAGGAGGAGTTGAACGACAAGCTCGATGAGTTTTCCTCTTCAACTGACAACCTAGAAGAGATTTTCGAGAACCGCGAGCAGATCGAAATAGCCAGGTTTTACGAGCAACTTCCCAAGCCCACCCTTTTAGCCATTAAGGAATTTTTGGACGGCAAGGTTTACCACCGTGTTCCTGAGGTAGAAGGTAAGTAGGGTTTTTATTAACTTCCAGTTTTTTGGGGTTGGAACACTAAAAGATGTAGGTTTTCGTTTTTCATTCACCTATCCTTTTTAAAACTACAGCTTTGAAAAAATTCCTTTCCGTTGCCATAATTTCGGCCTTGCTGGTCTTACGTTTATCGGTTTTAGAAGCCCAAGAGCTAAATTGTCAGATTTCGGTCAATGCCCCTGCATTATCTGAGGTTGACAGAGCTGTTTTGGAAACCCTAACCGAAGAGCTTCGCGAATTTGTGAACCAACGAAGTTGGACCGGCTACGAGTTTCAACAGCAAGAACGCATTGAAGCCACTATTTCGATAACCGTTACCGCAAGAAATGGTGATGAATTTTCTGGTACTTTGCAAGTTCAATCTCGCCGACCAGTGTTTAATGCATCCTACCACGCACCCTTGCTCAACCACCAAGACCGCGATGTTAAGTTCAGGTATATTCAAAACCAGCCAATTGACTATACCGACAACACCTATTCTCCAAATCTGGCCTCACACGTGGCATTTTACATTTACTTTATCCTTGGTTTAGACTTTGATTCGTTTGCCCCAATGGGAGGAACTCCCTATTTTGAAAAGGCCCAAAACATAGTAAACTTGGCGCAAGGAGCCCCCGATCCAGGCTGGCGATCACACGAAGGGCAAAGAAATAGGTACTGGCTTATCGAAAACATTTTCAACCCATCGTACAGACCCATAAGGCAGGCATTGTACACCTACCACAGGTTGGGTTTTGATAGGCTGGTCGAAAATTTGGAGGCCGCCAGGACCGAGGTGATAAGTGCAATTGAACTTTTGCATAGGGCTCAGCGAAACCGACCAGGCTCCTTCTTGCTCCAGCTATTGATGAGCGCCAAGAGCGACGAAATTGTAAATCTACTCTCACAAGCATCGCCACCTGACAAGGCAAGGGTTGTAAACATGCTTTCCGAAATTGACCCTTCCAATGTATCCAGATATCGCCGAATATCGCAGTAGAATAGTCCAATTGTGGGCTTTTCCATATTCATTCGATGCAATCTCAAATCCATCCTCCCCCTTGAACTTTTGCAACCAAAACTTGTTAAAATTCAATTGAAGGTTATAATTTTGCCTAAAAACCCCAATGATTAAGTACCTTCTGGTTGAAAACTATGCCTTGATAAACAAACTCGAAATAACTTTCGAGAAAGGCTTTACCGTAATTACCGGTGAAACAGGCGCAGGAAAATCAATCATACTTGGTGCTCTTGCGCTGATCTTGGGTAGCAGGGCCGATACGGGAGTGCTCTTAGATATTGATAGGAGGTGTATTGTTGAAGGGCATTTCAATACCGATTATCAGGGTATTGAAGCACTTTTTGAAAAACACCTCCTAGATTTTGGCAACTTGGCCACCTTCAGGCGTGAAATTTCACCCAACGGAAGATCAAGGGCTTTCATAAATGATACGCCAGTATCACTTGAAGTAATGAAGGAAGTTGCCGGCAAGTTGATAAACATTCACTCGCAACATAACAACCTTTTGATTGGCACCTCGTCTTTTCAATTTGATGTGGTTGATGGTTTTTCGGGCACTCTCGAAAAGGTTACAAATTTTAGGGAATCTTTTAGGCAAACATCATCCTTAAAAAGGGAGTTGATGATCCTTGAGGATGAAGAGAGAAAAATGAAATCGGATTTGGACTACTACCAGTTTCAGCACCGCGAACTCGAAATGGCAAGGCTCGACAGCAAGGACTTCGCAGAGGTTCAAAACAATTTGGAGATACTTCAAAATGCAGAGGAGATTAAACTATCTCTCGAAAAATCGGCATTCCTGCTTGTAAATTCGGAGGCGAGCATTTCGTCTGGCCTCAAAGATGTTTCGAGCCTCCTCAAACCTTTGTCGATGTATTCTGATGACTATAAAATTTTGTACTCTAGAATAGAAAGCATTTTTATTGAGACCAAGGACCTTTGTGGTGATATCGAACGCAAATTAGAAAAGGTTGTTGCAGATCCTCAACTTATGGTCGAATTGCAAGCGAAGGTTGACTTGGTAAACAAACTGTTGGTGAAGCATGGCCTTAAACAAGTTGGCGAACTGGAGGAATTGAGAGATGCCATTAAAACTCGAATTGCTGGAATTGACTCTTTCGGTGAAAAAATTGCTATGCTCCAAGAAGAAATATCACGAAATGAAAAGGGTTTAATCGAATTGGCCAACGAAATTAGCAATGCAAGGTTGGCAGGTAGCCGCCTTATTGACGAAAGCATTTGTGATTTGTTGAAAAAGTTAGCTATGCCAGGTGCCAAGTTCAGGGTTGGCGTAGAACAAGGTGATCAACTGACCCCAAACGGGTTTGATATTGTAGAGTTTCTATTTTCTGCCAATGTGGATGGAGAACCGCGCGAAGTTTCAAAAATTGCCTCGGGAGGTGAAATTTCCAGGTTAATGCTTGCAATTAAATCCATCATATCCCAGCGGAGCCTCTTGCCCACAATAATTTTTGACGAAATAGACACCGGGGTATCTGGCGAAACTGCCAACAGGGTTGCCGATATTCTGGAGTCAATAGCAAACACCATGCAAGTAATTGCCATTACCCACCTACCTCAAATAGCATCAAGGGGCAAGCAACACTTGGTGGTTCGCAAAAATATTGATCATAGCAAGACCACAACCACAATAATAGAAGTGAAGGAAAACGAGCGTGTTGAAGAAATAGCCCAAATGCTTGGGGGCAAGAACCCCACCCCTGCTATGCTAACTTCGGCCCGCGAATTGATTAACCATTAAATTTTGAACATTATGTCATTTCAACTACTAAGCGGAAAGCGGGGATTAATTTTTGGAGCTCTCGACCAACAATCCATTGCATGGAAGGTTGCCGAGAAAGCACATGCTAATGGTGCAAAAATTGTTTTGTCAAATGCCCCGATAGCCCTTCGCAAAGGTGATATATTCAAACTTGGCGAGAAAATTGGTGCCGAGGTAGTTTCGGCCGATATCACCCAGGTTGACGAACTGGAGATCCTTTTTCAGGAGGCGGTCAAGTTGCTTGGTGGCAAGATTGACTTCATACTGCACTCGGTGGGTATGTCGCCCAACGTCAGGAAAAACATTCCGTATCCCGAGGCCGATTACAACTATTTTGTAAAGACCCTCGATGTGTCGGCACTATCATTGCACAAGGTGCTTCAGGTTGCATTCAGACAAGATGCCATCAATGAGTGGGGCAGCGTGGTTGCCCTCAGTTACAATGCTGCCCAGCGAACTTATTCATCATACAGCGATATGGCGCAAGCAAAGGCAATGCTCGAGTCAATTGCAAGGAGCTTTGGATACGATTACGGGCTTAAGCGCAAGGTTCGTGTAAACACCATCTCCCAATCGCCTACAATCACTACCGCCGGAACCGGAGTTGGTAGCTTCAAGAGTTTCTACACGATTTCCGAAAATATGTCGCCCCTGGGCAACGCAACCAGCGATGATTGCGCCGACTTCTGCGTGGTTATGTTTTCTGACCTTACTCGAAAGGTTACAATGCAAAACATCTTCCACGACGGGGGATACTCAGCAATGGGTATGAGCGACAGGCTTATAGAGAAATTCTTTACAGCCGAGAAATACGAAGAAACCCTTAGAGACATTGAGGCCTTCAAAAAGGGAAAAAGGCAGTAAAGGCTTTTAGGTGATTCGCAATGAACTCATGAGGCGTCGTTACCCTCGTCTCGAAAACAAATGACAACCGGCAACCAAGGATCACCAATCTCCCTATCCCATCATCCTAGGGAAAACCTCTTCATAAGTTACGTTTAGATCGGTAATAGTTCCGAAATCCTGGCCATCAATGATGGCCTTTTTTCCTTTTACCTCTCCCAAAAGCGAAAAATCCACCCCCTGACCGGATAGGAGTCCGGCCAGTTCTCCCTCCTTACCTTGATTGATTGAAACCACCACCCTGCTCTGTGATTCGCCAAATAGAAATGCATCCTTGCGATAAGCCGGATCGCTGCCTATTTCAAAGCCCAAACCCTTGACCCTTGCCGATTCGAAAAGTGTAACGAAAAGCCCGCCATCTGCCACATCGTGGGCCGATTGAATGATCCCTGCCCTTATGATTTTGGTAATAGCTTTTTGCAAAGTGTATTCTTCATCCAAATCAAAAAATGGCGCAGGAGAAAGCCTGAAATTGTGATAGCTGTAAAGGTATTCCGAGCTGTTGATGCAATCGCGGGGCTTTCCGACAAGGAAAATTAGATCTCCCTCCTGTTTGAAGCCGAGCCCGGTTACGTGGGTCTTGTCTTCAATAAGCCCCAGCATACCAATGGTTGGAGTTGGAAACACCGGAATGGTGGTGCCTTGGAATGTTACCTGATTGTAAAAGCTGACGTTTCCGCCGGTAACAGGGGTTTCAAGCTTGGCACACGCCTTACCCATACCCTTTATTGCCCCAACAAATTGCCAGTAAACCTCCGGATTGTAAGGATTTCCGAAGTTAAGACAATTGGTGATGGCCCAAGGGATACCTCCACTGCAAACAATGTTTCGTGCGGCTTCTGAAACTGCAATTGCGCAACCTTGCTCCGGGTCGGCATGTACGTATCGCGAGTTGCAATCCACGGTAAGAGCCAAGGCCTTGTTGGTACCTTTGAGGTTTACGATTCCGGCGTCCGACGGATTATTGGTGCTCATATTCTTGGTACCCACCATTGTATCGTACTGGTCAATTACCCATTTCTTCGATGCAATATTTGGATGTGAAAGTAAGAACCGTGCCACCTCAGAGCAATCCTTTGGCTCCTTTATTGCGGATATGTTGAACTTGTCCTTTTCTCTAAAATATTCGGGCTCTTGGTAATCCCTCTCGTAAACAGGGGCTCCACCTCCAAGTACCAGGGAGTCGGCAGGAACCTTAGCCACCAGCTTGCCGTGCATGTAATATTCAAGAAATTCACCCCTGGTAACCTCACCAATTTGGACGCAATTTAGATCCCATTTTTCAAAAACCCTTTTCACTTCATCCTCTCTACCCTTGTGTGCAATCACTAGCATCCTTTCTTGCGATTCGCTAAGGAGTATTTCAAACGGGCGCATATTCTCCTGTCTGGTGGGCACCTTGTCCAGGTGAACCATCATTCCGTGCTTTCCCTTGGCCGACATTTCGCTCGTAGAACAAGTTATTCCGGCAGCACCCATATCTTGCATTCCAACCACCGCCCCGGTTTTTTGTAGCTCCAACGTGGCCTCGAGCAATAGTTTCTCCTGAAACGGATCCCCGACCTGTACCGAGGGTATCTTGTCGGCCGATGCTTCGGAAATATCTTCCGAAGCAAACGTGGCCCCATGTATGCCATCCTTGCCTGTTGAAGAACCCACAATAAAAACAGGATTGCCAACTCCTTCGGAAATTGCCGACATAGTATTTCCGATTTTAACTATGCCCACCGACATGGCATTGACCAATGGATTGCTGTTGTAACATTCATCAAAAAAAACTTCTCCCGCCACTACCGGAACTCCAAATGCATTTCCATAATCGCCTATTCCCTTTACCACCCCTTTGAGCAACCATTTGGTGTGTTCTAGGGTGGGATTTCCAAACCTGAGGGAGTTTAGTTGAGCTACCGGCCTTGCTCCCATAGTAAAAATATCGCGGTTAATTCCTCCAACTCCGGTTGCTGCACCTTGGTATGGCTCCAGCGCAGACGGATGATTGTGAGACTCGATCTTGAACGCGCAAGCCAACCCGTCGCCAAGATCAACCAAACCGGCATTTTCATCTCCAGCTTCAGCAAGAAGGTTTGGCCCCTTCCGCGGAAGCGTTTTCAACCACCTTATGGAATTCTTGTACGAGCAGTGCTCCGACCACATTACCGAGTACACGCTTAACTCGGTGTAGTTTGGGTTCCGCCCAAGGTATTGACAAATCTTGAGGTATTCTTCAGGGAGCAATCCAAGCTCCACTGCTACCTCCAGGCTGGGAATTTCTTCGTTGGAAAGATTGGCCATGGTCAATTTTCTTTTAAAAAGCAAATTTATGAAACAATGCCAAGGAAAAAAGACGTGTGGAGAAATTATTAATTAAACCTGTTGTGCATTTAGCACAAATTTATTTTTATTTTGTTTAAACTTTGT
>CAZUWF010000048.1:0-8949 GCA_964624065.1 uncultured Bacteroidales bacterium | reverse complement strand
TTGTCAAATGAACAATCTTTTTTTTCTTTTTTTCTAAATGCACAATGGGTAAATACTTAAAACATTCTTAGAAATAAAGACCTACGGCCATTTTTTTTCGAATCGTCAAGGGAAAATTATTGAATTATAAGAGTATTAAGTTTTTGTGACATTTGCTCCTAAAAACCTAAATTCGGGCAAAAAAGAATCAACCCGCTAATAACATTGCGGTAATCTTATAAAATTGGATATTAATTGCAATTACAAAAATTAATTCACAAAAAATTTGAACCTCCAAATAAAATGTTTAACAGAAAGGACAATTACAGCAAGCTTTTAAAAAGGAGGATACTAAAGAGTCCGTTTCTTTGTTTTCTAGTAAAATCCTGTGCTATTAGTTTCTAATTTTTCTTTGGCGTATAGGCTTCCGTATTGGTGTGCCAAATTGTAATTGATTGGGCTGTAAACTATTTTGCAGATTATTGGTTACCTTAATCGAATCAAAAAACGCCCATCACCAAATCACCTAGGTCCAAACAGAGCACTTCCTACCCTGATCATTGTGCTACCCTCTTCTATGGCAATCTTGTAGTCGTCTGACATACCCATTGATATCTGGCAAAAGCCCCTGTCATGCAAAAAAAATTCTTGCTTAAGTTTTTCGAAAATTGATTTTAGGCTTTTGAACTCCCCTCTAATCTGATCCATATTTTCCGTAAGGGTTGCCATTCCCATTACTCCTTTGATGCTGATGCTCCTCATTTGCCTAAATACTTCTGAGCCAAGAATTTTAAAGGCTTCTTCTAGGTCAAGGCCAAACTTGGTTTCTTCGTCGGCAATGAAAAACTGAAGCAGGCAGTCAATAACCCTACTGTTCTTTTCGGCCTCCTTGTTAATTGTTGTTAGCAGCTTTAGGCTGTCAACCGAATGGATTAGCGAAATAAAAGGGGCAATGAACTTAACCTTGTTTGTTTGAAGGTGCCCAATAAGGTGCCAGTTAATATCGGCGGGGAGGTTTGGTTGCTTGATTAATAATTCCTGAACGCGATTTTCGCCAAAGTGCCGCTGACTCTCGTTGTAAAGCGCCATAATCTCCTCTGCGGTACGAGTTTTAGAAACCGCCACCAGAGTTACATTGCCCGGCAAATACTTCTTGAAATTTATGTACGTCTCAGTTACAAGCATGTAATAATTTATTTTTCATTTTTTGGATTCTTTAGCTGCAAAGATAACTGACTATGCATTATTGAAAGTATAAAATTGTCAACGGACTAAGGAGAAATAATAAGTACCAACCTTGCCAATGAGTCTGGCAACTAATAGGATTAATTGCAAATTGAGGAAGGCTTCAAGGGTGAAGTGTTTGAAAGTTTAAACATAGCTTACATTTTCAAATTTCAAATTCCTTAACTTTTAAAATTAATTTTTGTCCAATACCCACCACTTTCCACCCATCAACCCAAGGTTATGCCTCGGCATGGTATTGGTTGTTGGGTGCTCCCTTTGATAGTTAGAGTTGCTCAGCGCATACCACATTAGTAAAACGTTGCCCGTTAAGTGCAAATAAACCAACACCCAAGGCCAATTGCCTATTAACCTATAAACTTTCAAACAATTATACAATCAAACTCCCCAAACTTTCCAAACTTCTTTACTAACTTTGCACATGCAAGAAAAAATCCTCATCTTAGATTTTGGTTCGCAATACACGCAGCTTATTGCCCGTAGGGTGCGAGAGTTGAACGTTTACTGCGAAATTCACCCGTTTAGCAATATTCCCGGCAACTTGGAAGGGGTGAGGGGCATTATTCTTTCTGGTAGCCCATATAGTGTAAACGACCCAGATTCTCCCCGAATAACCTTCGATGCCCTTCCGCCAGCCATACCCACCTTGGGGATATGCTATGGGGCTCAGCTAATTGCAATTACCTATGGCGGTGAGGTTCAAAAATCAAACACTCGGGAGTATGGCAGGGCCAACCTGTCTTTCATCGAATTCAATCAAAGGTTGCTAGAGGGTATAGGATTGGGTTCGCAGGTTTGGATGTCGCATGCCGACAGCATAACAAGGCTGCCTGAAAATTTCAACGTGATTGCCCGAACCAACGATGTTGGCATTGCTGCATTTAGCAATTCAAGCAGTAAGATTTTTGGGCTTCAATTTCACCCCGAGGTGTTTCACTCAGAAAACGGAAAGGAAGTTTTGGAAAACTTTTTGGGGAAAATTTGTGATTGCAGCCAGGATTGGACACCAGAGTCATTCATTTCGGCCACTATTGATGCTTTGAAAAGCAAACTAGGCAACCAAAAGGTTGTTCTGGGTTTATCTGGTGGGGTTGATTCGAGCGTGGCGGGGGTGCTGCTGCACAAGGCCATAGGCGATCAGCTTCATTGCATTTTCGTGGATAATGGTTTGTTACGCAAAAACGAGTTCGCCCAAGTTCTGGAATCTTACAGGGGAATGGGTTTGAAAGTGAAAGGGGTACGGGCGGCTCACCTGTTCCTCGAGGCCCTTAGAGGCATTTCCGAGCCGGAGCAAAAACGAAAAACAATTGGTAGGATTTTTATTGAAGTTTTCGACAGGGAAGCTCACGAAATTGAAGATGTAACGTGGCTTGCTCAAGGGACCATCTACCCCGATGTTATTGAATCTGTTTCGGTAAAAGGCCCTTCGGCAACCATCAAGTCGCATCACAACGTGGGTGGCTTGCCCGATTTAATGAAGCTTAAAATAGTAGAACCGCTAAGCTCCCTTTTCAAGGATGAGGTGAGGCGAGTTGGCAGGAGCCTCGGAATTCCCTCCTCGCTTCTAGAAAGGCATCCATTTCCGGGACCTGGCCTGGGCATTAGAATTCTTGGGGAAGTTACTGCCAAAAAGGTTGAGATACTTCAGGAAGTTGACGATATTTTCATCTCCGAATTGAAAAATGATGGCCTGTACGATAAAACTTGGCAGGCGCTGGCTATTTTGCTACCCGTTCAAAGCGTAGGAGTTATGGGCGACGAACGCACCTATGAAAACGTGGTTGTTCTTAGGGCGGTAGAATCAACCGATGGAATGACCGCCGACTGGGTGCACCTCCCATATAATTTTCTGGCAAAAGTTTCGTCAAAGATTATAAACAACGTCAAGGGAGTTAATCGTGTGGCTTACGACATTAGTTCAAAACCACCTGCAACTATAGAGTGGGAGTGAAAAAGGAATACTTGAAAATTGCCAATTACAAAAAAAAATAATAGTCCGTAGTTTTTGGGTGGTGGTCATTAGCTACTTAATCACCCCAAGATGATCCGCCACAAATATTTAAACTTTCGAAAGAAATGATTACCAAATATTTAGTAATTTTGCTTGGTTGTTTGTTATTGCTTGTACCCACCATTAGGGTTTCTGGGCAATTTACGCCAGCCGCGGTAGAAATTTCTGATGTTAAAGAGGTTGTTGAAGGAAAAACGTTTTACCACCACACGGTAAAAGAAAACCAAACCCTTTTTGGAATTGCAAGGAAATACGGAGTAACAACCGCCACCATCATTGAGGCAAACCCAACCCTTCCCGAAATTTCGAAGGGAGTAAATATCGGCCAGATTATAAGAATTCCGGTTTCGGGGTTTTCAACAAGCCACAGCAACGAACCACCTACGGTTATGGCTGCGCCAGCTATCGAAGCGTCAAAGCAGATATCTACACCCACCAATATAATAGAAAAATCGTCAAAGGAAACCTCCATAAACGGCAATGATTATTACATTCACACGGTGGAGCAAGGCCAGACCCTCTATGGTATTGGAAGGGCATATCGGGTAACAACCATCAAAATTGCTGAATCGAACCCCAACCATCCCGAATTGTTAAAGGGAATAAATGTTGGCCAGGAACTCTTGATACCAAAAGTCGGCACCGCCTCCCCTCCTACTCCGCCAATCACCAAGAGCACACCTTGGCCCGTTGGCCTGATGAAAGACCCAAGAGATAAAACTAGTCAATTTGATTGCAGTACCCGCGCAAAGAAACCACAGTACAACGTGGCGCTGCTTATTCCCCTTTTCCTTGATAGGTTTGATGAAAGTACTACGGGGATGAGGAGAGACCATGCCTCCTTTACCTTTTTACCATACTACCAAGGAGTTTTAATTGCTTTGGATTCAATAAGCCAAAAAGGTGCAGACATTATACTTCATACTTTTGACCTTGGGAGGGAAACAAACCAGGCTGTTGAAATACTTGAAAAGCCGGTTATGGAAAGTATGGATTTGATAATTGGTCCGTTCTATCAAGAAACACTTAACCTAATAGTTTCTTTTGCCAAGAGAAAAGGCATATCGGTGGTTTCGCCCCTGCTACCAGGCAACCAACAGCTTTCAAACAACAGTAATTTGTTTCAAGCCGTGCCATCAACACAAAATCAATTGGTCAAGCTTGCCGGATTTTTGAGGAGTAAGTATTCTGGGCAAAACCTCATCCTGGTTCACAACAATGTCTCGGAAGTCATCCCGCTAATTAGTGATTTCAAAAGGGCAATCAACACCAAACAAGTTGATGTTAATTCCGGTGGCTACTTTATGAATGGTTCGTTTGTTGGCGCAATGCGAACCGGGAGCCTCATCCCAAACCAGCCGGTAGGAAGTATGGCTGCAAATGGTAATTCGTTGAAGGAAGTAGTTCTTGGCCAGGGTGGGTCTGTTGCACAAATTATAAGGTTGCTCCAACCAAATAAAAAAAATATTATCGTAACCCTTGTAGGCAATGAAGTAATGGTTTCGAACATGATGCAAGAACTGAATTCGCTATCTGCCAATAATCCCGCATCCACCGGAACGTTCGACATAATGTTGATTGGACCATCACGATGGGAGGAGTTTCAAACCATTGACCTAAAAGTTTACGAGTCTCTAAACGTTCATATTCTTTCAACCGATTTCGTGGATATGCATAAAATTTCCAACCGGGATTATTCAAGAAGATTTAGGAGTGTCTTCCTTGAGCGACCAAACAGTTACGCTTTTTGGGGGGCACAAACAGCCTACATGTTTTTTGATTTGCTCGTTAAGTACGGTAGTGATTTTGCAATATGCTTGGAGAAATCACTCGAAACAAATACCCCACTTGTTCCTTTCGAACGGTTTGGTTCAAACGAAAACGGTTGGATAAACTCAAACCTGATCTTGTACAGGTTCAACAACCTTGAAAAAACTTGTGCTTTGCGCAAATGACCCCTAAGTGCTTACCTTAAGTCAACAACCTCGATGCCTGGGAAAGAACCAGCATTGAACCTAAACTTGTCGCGAGGAATGTTAGGGTTTGCTTCCACCCTATCAAATTCAAACCGGGTATAACCTCCCTCCCTGTCGTAGGCAATGGTGTAAACCAACATTTTGGTCTTAAAGTCAATCCCAACCCTAACCTTGTGAAACATGTAGGTGGTTTTTGGCATAAGGTCAACAACCTCTACCTTGCGGCCCTTATGCGTTTCTTGCTTGATGTGCTTGGCATTAAACTTCTTTTCGAAACCATTTAAAACAGAAGTCGGAGTGGGATTGTCTGGGTTATTTGCAAGCAAGTCAATGTGAACTTCGTTGTTTTTGATATAGTATGCCCAGGTTGTTGTTCCATCTGAAACAAAAATATTGCCATCCGCTTCCATGTAATACATGTTACCGCTGGTTAGCAAGAGACCCCTGCTGGTTTCCTTCAGCTTGAGGGAAGGGTTTTCTAATTCGAGAGAAAAAATGATTCGGTACGAGTTGTTTCCCTTGATTACCTTGCCTGCCTCGGCAAGCAATTTTGCGCCCTTGATTTCGGCCGGCCTTGGCTGGTTTGCAAACCCTGATAAAGAAAGAGTTAGGGCTAATGATATGGCCTTGATTTTCATTTAAGGTATGTTTTGAAAAAACGAAGTAATTACTCAAGAACCACCTCTCAAAATCTGTTCCAAAGTCATCGGATCCTTAATTCTTACTTCTCTGGCCTTGCTTCCCTCAAATGGACCGACAATTCCGGCAGCTTCCAATTGGTCAACTATCCTTCCGGCACGATTGTAACCAAGCTTGAGTTTTCGCTGTATCAGTGAAGTTGAACCCTGTTGGGTGGCCACAACCAACCGAGCAGCTTCTTCAAACATTTCGTCTCGCTCGGAGGGGTCAAGGGCCTCCTGTTCGGAACCACCTTCGTCATCAAAATATTCGGGCAAGGCAAATGGCTCGGGATACGCCCTCTGCGACCCAATGAAGTCGGTAATCCTGTCAATCTCGGGAGTGTCGATAAATGCACATTGAAGCCTTATAAGGTTGCTACTGCTGGAAAGAAGCATATCGCCGCGGCCAATCAACTGGTCGGCACCACCCGTATCGAGGATTGTGCGAGAATCAATTTTTGAAGTAACCTTAAAGGCAACCCTTGCGGGGAAATTGGCCTTGATAGTTCCGGTGATGATATTTACTGATGGCCTCTGAGTAGCAATAACCAAGTGGATGCCCACTGCTCTGGCCAGTTGCGCCAATCTGGCTATGGGAAGCTCGATCTCCTTGCCGGCGGTCATTATCAAATCGGCAAATTCATCAACGAAAACCACAATGTAAGGCATATATCTGTGACCCTTGCGCGGATTCAACCTCCTCTCCACAAACTTTGCGTTGTATTCCTTGATATTCCTGACCTGGGCATCCTTCAGCATATCGTAGCGATTGTCCATTTCTATGGTAAGCGAAATTATGGTTCGGGTAACCTCCTTCGTTTCAGTAACAATGGCATCTTCCAAGTCGGGCAACTTGGCAAGAAAGTGCCTTTCAATTTTCGAAAACAATGTAAGCTCCACTTTTTTGGGATCCACCAAAACAAACTTTACCTGCGAAGGGTGTTTCTTGTAAAGTATGGAGGTGATAATGGCATTCAATCCCACCGATTTTCCCTGGCCCGTGGCACCTGCCATAAGCAAGTGGGGCATCTTGGTCAGGTCGGCAATGTAGGTTTCGTTTGCAATTGTCTTTCCCAATCCTACCGGAAGCTCGAAATGCGAATTCTGGAAACGCTCGCTGGCCAGGATCGAACGCATAGAAACAATTTCGGGGTTGGCATTGGGCACCTCAATCCCGATGGTCCCCTTACCAGGTATTGGTGCTATGATACGAATGCCAAGAGCCGCTAAACTTAAGGCGATGTCGTTTTCCAGGTTCTTGATTTTGGAAATCCTGACTCCGGGAGCGGGAATTATCTCGTAAAGGGTAACCGTGGGGCCAATGGTTGCCTTTATCCTCTCTATTTGGATGGCATAATTATTCAGGGTTTCGATAATGCGGTTCTTGTTGGCCTCGAGCTCTTGCTTGTTTACTTGTATTGTATTGCTTCCGTAATCCTCCAGAAGCGATAGATCTGGAATTTTGTAATCGGGCAAATCGAGAGTTGGGTCATAAGGACCAAGATGCGAGAGGTCGGGCATGTCTCCGTTTGTGCCAAAATGGGAGGGGTCATCAATAACCTCGTAATTGGCTCCGGTAATTTTACCCGTTTCAATTTCAAAATCGGGGCGAATTAAAGGTTCCGAATTACGGGTGGCCTCATCTGGTTTAAAGTGAGCCACTATGGGCTCTTCCTCACCGTAATTGACCTCAAAGGATAAATTTCCATCGTCGGCATCTTTCCCGTTGGCGGGTTTTTCGATGGGCTTTTTCCTTATTTCAAAAACAAAATCATCACCCGAAAAACCATCGTTTGTGGCAATTATGGGAGGGGGATTTTCCATTGCTCTTTCATCAATAAACTTTGTACCCCTATTGGGTTTCAAACCTTTAAAGAATCGAGCCAGCAAGATCGGAACTCCCGAAAGGTTGGGATTGAATGCCACGATTATGAACCCAAACATTGAGAATAACAACAAGAAAAATATGCCGAAATTGCCAATGGTTCCCTTAAGCCAGTTGTTTGCCTCAAAGCCAAAAACCCCACCCAAAATAGCTTGCCCCGATGATCTGAAAAAGAATCCAAGAACCAATGAAACCCAAACTATTATAAATAGTGAATAGAAAAGAGTCTTCAAACCGGGGAGAAGCCTTGTCTCGAAAAGAACCTTGAAGCCGTGGTTGAAAAAAATCAATGTAAACAAAATTGATGCAATTCCAAATCCCCAGTAAACGGACAAATGGGCCAAAACCGCCCCGAGCCTGCCCATAGCATTCTCGGCCGTGAGAGACGAATTCCAAATAAGACCCCAATCGAAGTAATTTACTCCAACCAAATGGTTGTCCCTTTGCCAAGTAAACAAGTACGACACAAAAGAAGAGGCCATAAAAATGGAAAAAAGGATCAAAGTAAGGCCCAAAGTTTTCTTGAACCTCTTGCTTTTGAAAAATGCCTTTATTGATTTCATACTCAATTCGCCCCCCGGCATTTCAGTCCCACTCTTGCCCGATTTGTCTGAATTCTTGCGTTTGATGTTTCTGGACTGGTTGCTCATCTAAAATATTTTTTCTTGGTATTGCAAACAATTCGCAAAGTTAATAAAGAAGTTAACAATGTATGGAAAGTTTGGCGAGGTTGAAAACCGTTGGATTTTGGGTAATGATCTTTTTGGCCACCCACTACGGTGGGTCGATTTTAGGGCAACATTATCAAATCCCGGTATGGGCGGCCTTTTGGCAGGTGTGGGTTGAGCCAACCAATTAATATAAGGCTCCCTGGGGGTACGCCATTTGGCAGATTGATTCAGGCAAAATAAACAAATGCTTGTAGGTTCTGCATAATATGGATACCGGATTGCACACCATTTGAAAGCAAATATTTGCCGGTCGCATTCTAAAACCGAACATCATATTTATACTTTCTTCCAAAACCTTCGTGGCCGCAATCAAATAAGCAAGTGTGGTATTGGTAACGAATCAATTTGCATCGAAAAAATGAACCAATTGTTGAAAAAAGGTACAGATTGTTAAGACTATAATACTTTGTGAGAATAATTAGCTACCCGCAAAGAATTAATT
>CAZUWF010000047.1:1521-9123 GCA_964624065.1 uncultured Bacteroidales bacterium | reverse complement strand
TATATTAATCAGCCAATAGCCATTAATCAAAATCCAAGAATTATGAACGATACCCCAAAAGCCGTAATCGATTCTTTGTTGGTAGAACAGAGGAGATTTTTCGCAACCCACCAAACCAAAAGCGTGGGCTTCAGGATGGAGCAGTTGAAAAAATTCAGGGCTGCAATATTAAAGTATGAAAAACCCATAATCGATGCCGTGGGGGCCGACCTGAATAAATCCTTCCAGGAGGCCTACCTGACCGAAATTGGAATTGTCCTGCAAGAAATTGACTACCACTTGAAGAACGTCAAGAAATGGTCTAAGCCCAAAAAGGTTTCCACCCCTTTGTACATGCTCCCCTCCTCGAGCAAGGTAATTTTCGAGCCACTGGGAGTTGCCCTGATAGTTGCACCGTGGAACTATCCCTTCCAGCTGATGATGAATCCACTGGTGGGGGCAATATCGGCAGGAAATTGTGCAATTCTAAAACCATCGCCCTACACACCCAACACCGCAAGGGTTATGGAAGAAATGATTAAGGAAACCTTTGCCGAAAATTACATAGGAATTGTACAGGGTGGCAGGGAAACCAATCAGTGGCTGTTCTCCAAAAGGTTTGATATAATATTTTACACGGGCAGCCCGTCGGTGGGCAAGGTTGTAATGAAAGCCGCAGCCGAACATTTGACCCCAGTAGTACTTGAGCTAGGAGGCAAGAGTCCCTGCATTGTTGATGAAGATGCAAACCTGGATATAGCAGCCAAAAGAATTGCCTGGGGCAAGACTATTAATGCAGGTCAAACTTGCGTTGCCCCCGATTATGTTTTTGCCCACGAGTCTATAAAGGAAAGGTTAATCCGCAAAATTGCCCAAAACTTTGAGCAAACATACGGCAAGAATCCACTTCAAAGCCCTTTTTATCCAAGGATTGTTAACAAATCAGCTCACCGGCGACTTTCAGGATATTTGAAAGATGGGAAAATTCGTTTCGGCGGAATCACCAACGAAGATCAAAGATACATTTCTCCAACAATTATTGACGACGTAAAGCCAGACCATCCAATAATGCAAGACGAAATTTTTGGCCCCATACTACCAATAATGTCTTTTGAAAAAATAGACCAGGCATTGGATTACATAAATTCCAAAGAAAAGCCATTGGCGTTTTACTACTTTGGGAATTCAAAAAAGGCAAAAGAAATTTTGAGAAAATCCACATCGGGTGGCGGGTGCATAAATGACACCATAATGCACGTGGCTAATCACAACTTGCCATTCGGGGGGGTTGGCAATAGCGGTATGGCAAAATACCACGGGAAGGAAAGTTTCCTGGCCTTCAGCAACCGACGCAGTATTGTACAAACCCCTACTTGGGTTGATTTACCCTTCAAGTACGTTCCGTTCAAGAACTTCAAATTTGTAAAGAAACTGCTTTGAGAATTTTTTGGACTGTTGGTTCAGTTATATTTACCCCAGATAACCCTATGGATTTATTCGCTTTTTTCAAAATCTCGAAGAACGACCAAAAAACCCAAGGCCCACCAAACCCGCTCTATTGCTAAACCATAATTAATCGTTATGGATTAACACTTCAAACCTTCCGGCAGTCATAATAACGAATGAAAGGGCGCAAACCTTTAAACCACCAGCGGAAATTACCGAGTATCTAATCGAAATATGGTTGGGAAATGTATGGTTGTAAATGGAGAAATCCCTCGACTCCTGATGCAATTCTCCCGTTGAAGTTTTTATTTCAAGATTTGTGGGAACGTACTTCGTGTGTGCGGCATAAAACGAAATCTTAATCTGATTGCCGGTCTCGCTTACCCTTTTGATCGAGTGCGATAATATATTGGTATTCTCCGTTACTCGGAATAGTTCTTCAGGCTTTTTGTTACCTACGTATTCATCGTGTTGCCAAAAACCCTTTTGCACCATTTTATGGCCACCTGCTGTAAAACTAAACTCGCCGCTGCCGTGCTTCATTCCGTCCTGAAATTGGCCTTTGAACACATTGCCATTTGCGTAGGTATAGGTACCCTTGCCGTGCGGCAGCCCCTCGCTAAACATACCAACGTAAGTATCAATTCCTTTTGCGGTTCCACGGCCATGTGCCAGTCCATTCTTGCAGCCACCTGCGTAGGTTCCGGAAATAGACCCAACCAAAACCCTGCAAACATTACCCGTGCCTGAAAAAGCCCAAGTGCCAAGCAAGAATAACAGGAGCATCGGAATTTTTAAAAGTGCCCTAACTTTAGATTCCATTTTTTATATTTTGCTAACAAAATGTTTTGTAAAGATAACAATTTTTAAAGAGCACTTCGTCGCCAAGAAAAAATCTAAAGTAATTGGTGGTTAACAATTAGTAATTTGAAAAAAAGGATATCAGAAATAAAAATCTTTTGTTAACACCGCACGGCGGTTGATTATAGTCAACAAGTTTCTGCCCCTGACAAGTCCAGCCTTCCAATCTAAAAAAACTTCCAATCGAAAACCGCAAACCAGCCAAAAAATAAAATGGCTAAGGGTTTAAGGGCTTGTCAACACACGGGCAATCCACCAAACCCCATACAAAACCTCCCAATATCCAAGCTCCTCAACCGAAAAACCAACCCACTCACCAACCCTATATTTTTTTAACACTATAAACTTCCTATTCTTAATATGCTGTAAATCATCTCTGTAAAAATTTTTTAGAAAATAAGTACCGATTTTCTTGTTTTATTCAAAATATTATATTTAAATTTGCGCATTCAAATACCATTATTCTTTTTTTTAAATGGGAAAAGTACTAAACATATCCGAAGCCGCTACGATTGCCATACACAGTATGGCTTTGATAGCCAAGAGTTCAAACCTAATCGGTGCCCAGGAGATTTCAGATATAACTAGTTTTCCTAGGAGCCATATTTCGAAGATTCTTTCACAATTGACCAAAAATGGATACCTGAAATCCATAAGGGGACCAGGCGGAGGTTTTGAAATTAGGCGAAGCAGCAACCAAATAAGCCTGATGGAGCTCTACAAGCTGTTTGATGGCGAAATTCAAGAATCCACGAGCTGCAGGATGCCGTGCGAAACTTGTCCATTTGCCGATTGCATTTTTGGCGGGCTGGCCACTAAGTTTTCCAGGGAGTTTCATGATTACCTCAGTAATAACAGTTTGGCAAGCATACTTTGACCAAAACATCAATTTTTCGAATTTAGAAATCAAGCAAAATGAAAAGAACAATAATAAAGATCGACGAAGAACTCTGTAACGGCTGCGGTCTTTGCATCGACGGCTGCCACGAAGGGGCATTGCAACTAATTGATGGCAAGGCCCGAATGATAAGTGACCTATATTGTGACGGCCTTGGAGCGTGCATAGGAGAATGTCCGGTTGGTGCCATTACGCTAGAAGAACGGGAGGCCGAGCCCTATGATGAGGTTAGGGTAATGGACCTCATTTCGCCCAAAGGCGAGAAAACCATCCTTGCCCACCTCAACCATCTAATTGACCACGACCAGCACGAGTTCGCCGTGCAAGGAATAAAATACATTAAGGACAAAAATCTCGATGTTGATCTAAGTAAGCTCAATAAATTCAAAAACGAACAAACAATGGAACCAAATATCCAACAACACCAACATGGGCACGGTGGCGGATGTCCGGGCGCCCGTGCAATGTCATTTGATATGCCAAGCCCCGTTGCCGCAGCCGCTGGCCAACAAGCAGACCAACCATCAGAATTGCGGCAGTGGCCAGTGCAGTTGCACCTGGTTAATCCACAGGCGCCATATTTTCAGCATGCCGATGTACTTCTCGCGGCCGACTGCGTGGCCTTCAGTATGGGAAATTTTCACAGCAAGCATCTCAAGGGCAAGGGACTGGCTATTGCATGCCCCAAGCTTGACAGCGGGAAGGAAATATATGTGGAGAAACTCGCCGCAATGATTGACAATGCCAAAATCAACACCCTTACGGTAATGATTATGGAAGTGCCATGTTGTTCGGGTTTGCTCCAAGTTGCAAAGTTGGCCGCACAATCGGCCTCACGTAAAGTGCCCGTAAAGGCAATGGTCATTGGCCTTAGGGGCGAAGTTTTGAGCGAGGAATGGATTTAGTTGCATGGCAAGCTACGCCATATTTAGAAGCTTAGGAGTTGAGGGGTTTTGGCAAACCATATTTCAATGATTTTGAAATATGTTTGTAGTTTGAGGAATATTGGCCCCCGAGGGTAGTGCTAATGGTGTGAAAGAAGTTTAACGGCAATCACACACAACCAAAAAAGAGAAAAGGCAACCCTTGTTTCAAATAACCCAACAATGGTGCAAAAAATAAAAAGGTAAACTGTTTAAATTTAAAAAAATCAAAAACTATGAGCATGTTCTGTTTTCAATGCCAGGAGGCTGCCAAGGGAACCGGCTGCACAATCAAGGGCGTTTGCGGTAAAACCCCCGAGGTGGCAGGTATCCAAGATGTTTTGTTGTATTTCCTTCGCGGCCTTTCGGTTTATGCCGAAATGGGGAGGGAAAACGGGATCGAGAACCCAGAGGTAGATCAGTTTGTTTTCGAGGGTCTTTTCATGACCATCACCAATGCAAACTTCGATCACCATCGTTTCGAGGAGAAACTGGACCAAGGGTTCGAACTCAGGAAAAAATTTGCAAAACAACTTGCTGGGGAAGGGGTGAAAATTGACCCCAAAGATATGCCAGCGGCCGCCACCTGGACACCAAAATCCTCGGTTGAGTACGGTATGAAGACCCTTCAAGTAGGCGTTTTGCAAATGTCGTCGAACGAAGATGTCCGTTCTTTGCGCGAACTGTTAATCTATGGCATAAAGGGTATGGCTGCCTACGCTGAGCACGCCTTTAACCTTGGCAAAACCTCAAAGAATATCTTTGCTTTCATGCAGAAAGGCCTTGCTGCAACCCTTAACGACAACCTTTTGGTGGATGAGTTGACAGGTTTGGTTCTCGAGTGCGGAAAATATGGCGTTGAAGTTATGGCTCTTTTGGACAAGGCAAATACCAATGCATACGGAAACCCCGAAATAACAAAAGTTAACATCGGAGTAAGAAACAATCCGGCAATTTTGATAAGTGGGCACGACCTGCGCGATATGGAGGACCTGCTTGAGCAAACCCAAGGAACCGGTGTTGATGTTTATACCCATAGCGAGATGCTTCCGGCAAACTATTATCCTGCCTTCAAGAAGTACGACCATTTTGTGGGTAACTATGGCAATGCTTGGTGGAAGCAGCGCGAAGAGTTCGAATCTTTCAACGGGCCAATCCTGTTCACCACAAATTGCATAGTGCCCCCATTGAAAAGTGCCACTTACGCCGACCGCATCTACACTACAGGTGCATCAGGTTTAGAGGGTGCAAAGCACGTTTCCGACCGCTACAACGGCGGTCGCAAGGATTTCTCATTGGTTATTGAGCACGCCAAAAAATGTCAACCCCCTGTAGAAATTGAAACGGGCGAAATAATTGGTGGGTTTGCACACAACCAAGTGCTTCAACTTGCCGACAAGATAGTAGAGGCAGTTAAGTCAGGTGCCATACGCAAGTTTTTTGTGATGGCTGGTTGCGATGGCCGCATGAATGACCGCGATTATTACACTCAATTTGCTGAGGCTCTTCCAAAAGATACTGTTATTCTTACTGCAGGTTGTGCCAAGTACCGATACAACAAGTTGCCGCTAGGAACCATTGGAGGAATACCCCGAGTACTAGATGCTGGCCAGTGCAACGACAGCTATAGTCTTGCAGTCATAGCACTTAAACTCAAGGAAGTTTTTGAGCTAAACGACATTAACGATTTGCCAATCGCCTTCAACATTGCCTGGTACGAGCAAAAGGCAGTAATCGTATTGCTGGCACTTCTTTACCTCGGAGTTAAAAACATCCATTTGGGGCCAACACTGCCTGCTTTCCTTTCGCCTAACGTGGCTAATGTGTTGGTTCAAAACTTTGGTATTGCGCCAATAGGTACTGTTGACGGAGATATGAAGATTTTCCTTAACTAACATTAATAAATCCTGCCGCGGCTAAAAGCGGCGGCAGGTTAATCGAACCATCAAAAACAAATAAGCTATGAAAATCTTGATTAAAACAACCTTATCTGCCATTTTGCTTTTATTGGTGGGCAACACTTTTGCACAGTTTACTCTTACCGCCGAATTGAGGCCGAGGGTCGAATATCGGCACGGGTTTTCAAGCCTTATCGCCGATAACGAAAAAGCAGCTTTCTTTACCTCCCAGAGAACGCGCCTGAACTTCAATTTCAAGTCAGAGGACGTTTTGTTTTTTGTCAGCTTGCAGGATGTTAGGGTTTGGGGTGAAGTTATGCAACTAAACCGTTCTGACGTCAATTCAAGCATTCACGAGGCGTGGGCAGAAGTGAAACTAGCAAAGGGTTTTAACGTGAAACTTGGGAGGCAGGAACTGGTGTATGACAATGCCAGGATTTTTGGGAATGTGGACTGGGCCCAACAGGGCAGGAGCCATGATTTGGCCTTGCTTAAATTCAACCTCAATGATAAGTCGCAATTGCATGCTGGTTTTGCCTTTAATCAAACGGCGGAGAACAGGGTTTTTACAGATTATACCCTAAACAACTACAAGGCAATTCAGTATGCTTGGTTCCACACCAAATTCAATATTGGTGCACTAAGTCTTTTGTTTTTAAACAATGGCATTCAACGGGATTCCAAAACCGTTTACAGCCAAACTACGGGTGGGCGGGTTATCCTGAATCCGGCCGGCCTAAACCTTTCTGCATCGAGTTACATTCAAACGGGTCGGGATGGAGCCAACCGCAAGCTTTCGGCATTCTACATGGCCGCAGAAGCAGATTATGGTTTTTCGCCAAAACTAAACGCTAGCTTGGGTTTTGAATTGCTTTCTGGAACAGATATGGATGCATGGCAAGGAAACAACGTGGTTAACAGATCCTTCAGCCCTCTCTACGGTACCAATCACGCATTTAATGGCCATATGGATTATTTCTATGTTGGCAACCATACAAATAATGTGGGACTTTTCAATCCCTACGTTAACTTTACCCATAGAAATAAGGGATTGACCATCCAGGCGATGGGTCATTTGTTTTATGCCGATGGTAAAATTACCCAGGCTGGGAATACTGCCGGTTCGATGGACTCTTTTTTCGGTACCGAAATAGATTTAATTGCTGGATTTACATTGAGCCCGAGAGCCACTATAAGGGGGGGATACTCGCAAATGTTCGGCTCAAGTAGCTTAGAAAGGCTAAAATCAGGCAACTACCGGAAAACTCAAAATTGGTTGTGGGTTATGTTTGTCATAAGGCCCACGTTAATTTCGAACTAATCACCTTGGTAGTTTAAATTAAGGAATAGTGGTAAAACTTCTGCCAATCAGGGCAAAATTGGTTAAAAGCTTTATTTTTGCAGGTGAAAACACACTTGTAAACCTAAAAATTGTACCAAAATGGATCGAAACGAAGTTATTTGCAACTGCAACGACATCACCTACGGCAAAATTGCTGATGCCATTAAAGAAAAGGGATTGACCTCTGTTGAGGAGGTGCAAGACGCCACCGAAGCGGGAACGTCGATCCTCGAGCGCGGCGGCGAGGAAGTGGTG
>CAZUWF010000047.1:0-1511 GCA_964624065.1 uncultured Bacteroidales bacterium | reverse complement strand
TTTGTGGCGGATGCATTGACGATATTCAGGACATCCTCGATGAGATTAATGGGTAGTGGCTCGTACGGAAATCATTAACCAGTTGGCAGGAGGTATGGTATTGCCTCCTGCCAATTAAAACCTTAAAGTTTATGAGTGTTTTTTCACCTTCAGTAATCATTGACTTTTGCTCCTCTGTAGAATACTCTCCTAAGGGTATCGTAAGCAAAAGGGTACTTCAGAAATCTACTGGCAACGTAAGCCTTTTTGCCTTTGATAAAGGCCAGGCACTCAGCGAGCATACTGCCCCGTTCGATGCGATGGTGCAGATTCTCGAAGGAAAGGCCGAAATCATCGTCGACCAGAAATCATACACCCTTGAGGCTGGCCAAACCATTATAATGCCTGCCAATATTCCACACGCTGTTAATGCTGTAGAGCGCTTCAAGATGCTGCTTACCATGATTAAAGGGCAGTAGGGTTCATGGGTTGATCGGTTGCTGGGTTTGTGGTTTCATGGCATCGGGAATTAAGGTATAATTGAATGACGATTAATTTCGCAACTGCATACGAAAAATTGTTACTTGTGGATTAAGGAGACAGGTGTGGTGCTTTCTTCTCAAATAGCTTTTGCACTCTGCATACTTTTTTCTGCCAATTTTCTTCTAATTCATAATTTCTATCATTTTTTTATGAAGGGCTAAGAGTGGATTCACCGTTGGTTCGGGGTAATCTTATGGATCAGAAAGTATGGCCGGAAAAAAAGAATCAAAAAAAGATGTAAATAAAACAATGTATGATCATAAAAACCATTCCTCAAAATGCTCAGGAAGTTAAAGCGGCAGTAGAAGGTCGCATCATGCACAGCGATGAGCGTGTTCAAGCTATTTTACTCACATTGAAGCCCGGTGAATCAATCCCGTTGCACCAAAACCGATTTGATGTTTTGTTTGCGGGTGTTGAAGGCACGGCAACCTTTGTAACCCCGAGCACCCAAATGACAATAGAACCAGGTGAAACCATTTTTGTTACCTCCAAGGAGGAAAGGGCTTGGAAAAACAGTGGAAACTCCCTTGCACGAATTATGGTTTTTAAAATCCTAAGGTAGATATTCAATGCTGCTTCAAGGCCTAGGGTTATTATCGTCGTCTCGAAATAAGGTTGATTCGAATCAACATACACATTAACAAAAAAGGAGTCAGGACGAGGGCATATTCCATTTTTACCTATCCCAGATGGGGCAAATATCATTGGATGTGCATCGCATTCGCTGGGGTGGTTTGGCACGACCCAGGTCTGAATTATTTTGATTTTTGAGTGCGCTGACCAAATACAAACAATCAACCTCCTGCAATTCTTCTCAAATCCCTTTCACCTTCCCCTAAATCGTGTCAGGCTACTCAACTAATCTAAAGTCCCCAACCTTGGTTCTTCATTTCCTCCCCCTGGGATGAAACCACATTATTGCCTCGCGCAGGTATTCCCTGTCGAGATGAGTGTAAATCTCGGTGGTGGTTATAGATTCGTGGCCG
>CAZUWF010000046.1:0-9651 GCA_964624065.1 uncultured Bacteroidales bacterium | reverse complement strand
TTTAAATAAAATAAAAAAATACTAACTTTTTAGAAGCAAGAAAGCTGCTCACACCAGAGCCCATTACCTTCAGGTCCTCGTAAAAAAAGGCGAAGTTGCTAGGTTTTGGGTCGAATACATCTGATTTTGTTTGAATAGCTGCCAACATAGGCATAGTCTGCATTAAAATTTGCATCCTAAAAAAGAGGCTTTGGGGTAGTTCTGCTTCCAGGAAATGGTACGCGCTGTGTTTGATCGAGTGTTACCTCGCCAGGTCTGCACAGTTTCAAATGGCCGTTTTGCGCAAATGGGGGTTTTGGAAAATGGAAAGTAAAAATGCCAAACACCTCGGAGTCCCATATGAGGCAATAGATTGTATAGAAAATCAGATTCCTGGCGGTAGGTAGGTTAATGCAATTTTGCCTTAAGAAAGGACTATTTAATACATGACGGCAGCTCACAACAAACTCTCAATTGACAAAACCAACCCCATTGAAGAATTTGGGTTGGTGTTTAAAAACTCCGCACAATCTGTTTTGAAGGTGCAATTAGCAGCCTTTGGGCGATACTGGTCGATTTCGAAAAAGGCAGCATCTTTTGTGGGATTCTTCATTTGGTTAATGAATTGATGGAGTTTCCGTATCCAGGCATACATTTGCACGGGCGGCATCATTGCAAGCGACCAAGGGCTTTGGTCGGAGCCTAAGCAAAAAATAATTCGACCATGGGAAGATCTGGAATAATCGGACAGTTTAGGTTACACAAACCGTCCAACCGCCTATGGCTGTTGGGTAAGCACTTTTCGAACAGTACAAATAAGGTCATTCTGCTGGCAGAGCCACCGGGTTCATGAAAAATCGCCCCTCACAGATTCCCAAGAACAAAGGCAATGAGCTTGAAGGAATAACTTTCCAATAAAACTCAAGGATACCTAATGGCGTCATTTCCCTACAAAAGCTATGGAATCTTTGCCTCTAAATATTCTACTCGACTCTAAATGAGCAAGTAATGGTATATTTGTGGGGGAGCCGAGAAAGGTAACCCGCTTAAGAATTTGCACCAAGGGTAGCCTACATTATTGAGCCATAAAAACCTCTTGGTTGCAATTGACCAATGTTCAATGAGGCGGGGATTCCACTGACAATTAAATACCCTGGTTTCCTGCATTTGTGATTATTAGCCTTTGTTCCCGCAAAGCCGATCCCGATTTTACGTTCTCCTTTTTTGCATTCAAATTTTTTACAAATTTGTTACCTTTGCACACCATTTTCAATAAGCCTTGAAATTGGTCTAGGGCTGGAGTTTGTATTTTCAAAAAACTCGCACAACACGTTTTCCAGGAGAAATGAAAACAAAGGTGCTAATACTTGCAGCAACTATGGGGGTGAGGCTTCAAGGTTTTGCCCAAGTGGTCCAAAAGTAAAAGTTAACATTAACGGTCAAACAGTTTACGAAGCCCTGTTAGAGAAGGTGAAGAAAATCGGCAGCGAAAAGGTAATTTTAGTCACTTGGGGTTTGAGTGAGTTTTGCGGACAATTGGCAGGGAAGTAAAATGACCAACTGGAAGGCATTAGCGATCCTTCGAAAGGTCTGGTAGGCGAAATGTATGGAGTTTCCGAAACAATATTCAGCAGGTCACTTAAATTCGAACAATAGAAATGTATCGGAAAGGAGCTTAAGACTTGGAGGAAAGCACCCAAAAAAAAGAGCGATCTTGTTGGGGACGAAAGTATATGTGCCCCAAGCTCCAAGTTGCAATCAACTAAGTATATTAATTCATTTTAAAGATTTCAGAATAATATGATGCTAATTTACAGGGAGTACAAAGAATCGCTAAAGAAAATTGAGGTTGAAGAAATTGTTGACCTACTAATATTTAGGCCCGTTGCGTTTGCTTTGGTAAAAATACTATATCGAACCTCGCTAACCCCAAACCAAATAAGTTTCATTGCCATGTTGCTTGGTGCTGTGGCAGGTGGTTTCCTTGCATGGGGAAGCCGAATAGGTTTCTTGGTTGGGGCCCTGATTTTTATTGCATCTCATATTTTTGATTGCAGCGATGGTATGATTGCTCGTTTAAAAAACAACGGCACTAAAATAGGAAGGGTAATTGATGGAATTTCGGATTACTTCACTTTTGCCTTCGTGTATCTTGGAGCAGCCATAGGGCTCTCAAAAATGGAAGAAAACAATTTGGTGTCATTTCCTCTGAACGTGTGGCTGGTAGTGGCGATAGTAATAGTTTTTCACATAATTCATTCGATCATTACCGACTATTACCGCAACAAATACCTCTTTAATGTTTACAACTTCAAAATTGATCCCAAGGCCCAAAGAGAAGAGTTTGAAGCCGAGTATTTAGAGTTGAAAAAAACAAAAGGGAGGTGGTTTGAAAAACTGGTGGTGCAGGTTTACTTGAGCTATACGATGCTGCAATCTGGCGAGGAAAAAAATTCACCCAGGAAATACGACTCCGAAGACTATGCCATCAACAATAGAGTATTGATCAGGCTCTGGAACCTTATAGGAAACTCCACGCACATTTTGGCCTTTGCCGTGGCGGCAATCATTTTCGTTCCTTGGGTGTACGTGCTTTTTGCTGTGGTATTTGCAAACATTTGGATGCTGGTGTTGTTTATTGTTCAACATTTTGTAAACAAAAGAACCAAAGTTTATTTTCATTAAAATATCAGAAATTTTTCTTAAAATCGACCGTGTTCTCCATTAAAGAAATAAGAGGTGAGTTCCCTTTGCTTCAAAGGCAGACACACGGAAAGCCCTTGGTTTACCTCGACAACGCCGCCACAACCCAAAAGCCAAAGGTTGTAATTAACCGCCTAAATGACTACTACTGCAACGAAAACAGCAACATTCACCGTGGAGCTCACTTCCTAAGTCAGGTGGCTACCGAGGCTTACGAGCAAGCACGCGAAACTTGTCGAAGTTTCTTGAACGCTGCCTCTACAAAGGAAATCATTTTTACGCGGGGAACTACCGAATCGATAAATCTAGTTGCCAGTTCGTTTTGCAAGAGGTTCGTAAGCGAAGGCGATGAAATAATAGTTTCAGCCCTAGAGCATCATTCCAATCTAGTACCCTGGCAAATTGCCTGCCGGGATAAAAAGGCCACCCTAAAAGTAATTCCCATAAATGAAAGGGGAGAAATTATTCTGGAAGAATACCGCAACCTTATCAGTGACAGGACGAAGTTGGTTGCAGTTTCACACGTAAGCAACTCTTTGGGCACGATAAACCCCATTGATGAAATAATTGAAATAGCCAAAAGCCGGGGTTTAGTTGTTTTGATCGATGGAGCGCAGGCAGTTTCGCACCTAGAGGTTGACGTAAGGGCCCTTGATTGCGATTTTTATTGTTTTTCCGGCCACAAAATCTACGGACCCATGGGCGTTGGGGTTCTATACGGAAAGCAGCAATTGCTTGAAGAAATGCCTCCGTATCAGGGCGGAGGCGAGATGATCAAGGATGTTGGTTTATACGAATCAACCTTTAACGAGTTGCCATTCAAGTTCGAAGCCGGAACCCCAAATGTAGGTGATGTGTTGGGGCTCGAAGCTGCAATAAAATTCTTGCTCCATTTAGGAGTAACCAGCGTTGCCGAGCACGAAAACCATCTTCTTAAAATCGCAACCTCCGAGCTGCTCAAACTGCCAAGTATAAGGTTGTTGGGCACGGCCGAACACAAAACAAGCCTTGTGTCTTTCGTTTTTGACGATATGCACCATTACGACACGGGCGTTATTTTAGACCAACTTGGAATTGCCGTCAGAACCGGTCACCATTGCGCACAGCCCGTAATGAACTTTTTTGGGGTGCCCGGAACAATTAGGGCTTCCTTTGCCGCTTACAACACTCAAGATGAAATCGAGACCCTGGTACAAGGCCTTAAAAAATGTCGTAATATGTTGGTATAACATCCACCTATTCTCACCAAGAAAAACTATGATAGCAGCTGGTTTATTGTCAAATTCATTAAAAAGACTGGTGCGTGTCTATTACTACTTGCTTGCGATCGTGTTGCTTGCCTTGATTTCATTCTCGTTTGTTTCTAACAAGACGGGCCCTTTGATAAGCCCCGAACCATACTTTGCCTACGTTCTAAAAATCGGGTTGTTTTTTTTAGTTGCATTGACCATAGTTGCAGGTTCTTACTTGTCAAATAAGATGATGAAGAATTTCCAAACAACTACTTTGTTGGAAGAAAAAGCTGCAAGGTACCTGAGGGGCCAGTTATATCGAACAGGGCTTTTTTCGCTGGCTGCAATAGTCGTTTCGGTTTACTTTCTCCTAACTGCCGACCACAACATACTTTTAATCAAAGCAATAATCATCTTGTTTATGATGGTTTACAAGCCCTCAAAGCTTAAAGCCAGGACAGATTTATCGCTTACCAATCAAGAATACGTTGAACTTTTTGGCAAGGATTAGTTTTAACCTGAAGCGCCATTTAACCAAAAAACCCAGTATGATGAATATAAAGGAACTTGAAGCGGAAATTATTTCGGAATTTGATTCGTATGACGATTGGATAGACAAGTACAACCATTTGATAGAAATTGGCAAGGCGACTTTGGATCTTGATCCCAAATATAAGGAAGACAAGTACTTGATAAAGGGTTGCCAGTCGCGAGTATGGCTGCACGCTGCTCTCGAAAACGGGCTGGTTGTTTTCAGGGTCGACAGCGATGCATTGATAACCAAAGGTATTGCCGGGCTCCTTGTTAGGGTTCTCTCAAACCAACCCGCAAAAGCTATTGTAGAGACAGACCTCACCTTTGTTGAAGCCATCGGACTGAAGGAACATCTTTCGCCAACTCGATCAAATGGCCTGGTAAGCATGATAAAACAAATGAAACTTTACGCACTGGCCCTAGGCAACAAATAATCGGGTGTTGCGAAAGTTATGAGGTTACATGGGTTTAGGGGAGGTTTTGTTGAGGTTTTAAAAAGGTTTTGCGTTAGAATATTTGACGATTAATGATTTTTTATCCAAACTTTCGCACAGATTGCATCCTGAACATTATCAAATCAACCTCCGGCACTTGAGTTTTCTTCGTATGGGCGTGCTAAATCGCGCCACTGGTTTCGATATTTGACCTCAAATTTTTGAACCTTTATTTCTGATTTCTGGTTTTCTTCTAAAATTAATTACCCTGAAAAAATGGACCCCAACAAGTACCTCGGGCTTGAGTCAAAAATTGTTGACGCCCTAAGGACGGTTTACGACCCTGAATTGCCAGTAAACGTTTATGATCTAGGGCTCATTTACAAAATTGAGGTAAAGGAGAAAAACCTTGTTGAGATCACTATGACTCTTACCAACCCCAACTGCCCTGTGGCTGACGAGTTACCACAAAGTGTAAAGGATGCCGTTGAAGGGGTTGAGGGGGTTGCCAAGGCTACAATAAATTTGGTGTTCGAACCGGAATGGAACAAGGATATGATGTCTGACGATGCTTTGCTGGAACTTGGGTTGTTTTAGTTTTCCGAGTCGCAATTTTACCCCCCTTCTGTTTCCTTACTGGGGAGATGGCTCAATAGGCACCTCTTTTTTTCTCGGCTACCTCTTGAGTTTCGACCAACATGGTGCCCCTGGGCGAACGAAAGCTCCACAGGTTAAACCTTTCATCGGCCTCAAAACCCTCGCCTGTTGAAACCAATTCGTTGGTAGAGACGGTAGTTTGAGAGTTGTTATAAACGATTTTTTTTTGCCGGTCCCAAAAGAGTTCGTCTGTGCGCACCTCCTCGTTTTTTTCTGTAACAATCACTACGCCATCCCTTAGCTCCAGGATATCTTGATCCAGTAAATGCTTGGCGTATTTGGCAAGGATTGATCCCCTTGGGTTCATCAGCGAGTCATAAAACATAACTGTTATTCCCTCGGGAAATTCCAGGTATTTTTTTCCATTCGAATATTTATCCAACCTGGGGGTTTTAAGCACCATTTGGATCCTTGCATTTGAACTATAAACGATCTCGATGTTCTTCCCACTTTCGGTGGGGAGTATTTCGGTTGAAGGTAGGGCACTAATCCGATCAAGATCAGATTTGCACGAAAACATAAATGCCACCCCGATAAGGATGGCATTTATGAACAAATTTTTTGACCAATATCCGTATTTAGTAGCCATAACCTTACGGTCTTGGGCGGGCTGTAGTAGATTCGCCAATCCAACAACCAACCCTTACGCTTTGACCTCCGTCAAGCCCTTGCATGAACAGAGTTTCGCGGTTTGGAAACCTGGCGGAGTATGAACTAATCATCCTGTTTGCGGTTGAAACAACCTCAGGGTCGCTATCCACGCTTCTGGCTCTTAGGGCCTTATCGGTTGCTGCCCAATAAACAGCTGCAGTGGCAATTTCGTCGCCTCCACACGCCCCAGCACTTTTGGCGTACATATTGGCAACTAATATCCATGGGCGCCCGTCATTAGGTTTCTCGGTTGCTGCCCTTAAGGCATAAGACCGCGCTTGAGCAAAACGGCCTTGGTTGTCATAGATATTTGCAATTCGCATTAGTGCCAAATACTTGTCAATGCCGTTTTCACCGTTGCTCAACTCTAGAGCTTGGTCGTAATACTCTATTGCAGCAGAAACATTACCTTTATTTTCCTCCATCCTGCCCATATTGTAGGCCGACTGCGCGGTTGGGTTAAGATGGTGAAGGTTTCTGGTTGCATTGAAGTATAATTCGGAATCGGTACATTCTGATCGAATCAAGAAAGCGGAAATAATGTTGAGCAATTCAGTATCGTTTGGGGTCTCTTCAAATCGCGGCCCGTAAATGGCGATCAAGTTATCGCAGGTGGCAAAGGGCAAGAAAAGGTTTTCGAGGCTGGTGCGAGTTTGAATCAATACCCCCATTCTGTCGGGATTCTTCTTAATGTTTTCATTAATAATACCCATTGAGCGGTTGAAGGACTCGAAAATTTTTGCCTCATTAAACTTAGATTTGGGATCGCGGTTCAGGGCTTCGGTTGATAATTTAATAACCGACTCGAGGTGCATTATTAGGGCATTTAGATTGGCTGATATTTTATCAAGGGATATGGAACGCTCTGTGAGCTCGTATTGCTCAAGATATCGATCAGGCCTATAATTTCGAAGTTCAACTGCTTTTCTTGACAAATTTGGACCTTCATCTCCAAAATACTTGATCCTTTGTTCGTAAAGGCTCAAAAGAAAATTTATCAGTTCTTCGCGCTTTTGGGGGTCTGTTTCCTTTTCTATTCTGTCCCTCACCAATACAAAGCCCTGAATGTACAGATTTTGGCCAAAATCTGGACAATTTTTTATGGCGTACATCCAAGAATCCCATGCCATATCGAAATTCCGTTGCCTGTAATCCTCCTGATACAAAGAAACATGCTTCAAGCACTCCTTATTTTGCTGACTTGGACTTCCTTGCACGGAAACTGTTTCCCCAGCCACTTCTTCTTCGAGCCCATAATTGGCTGAAAAGCTTTTTTCAATTGTCGAAGTTTTTGCTTTCGCAAAACAACCAGTGGAGCAAACTACAAAGAATGCGGTAGATAGGATAAGGGTTACTTTGGTTTTCATCATAACAAGTATTAAAACGGTATTACAAAAATCTCCTGCTTATCAACCTTTCGATTATGTTAAGGGTAACGTTCACCTTAAAAACATCCTCTTTAATAAGGTTGTTGTCTGTGGTACCTCTTTGGCTGTATTCAAATCCAATGTTTAGCTTGCTTCGTGACCTGAATACAGGAATGCCTACTCCAAAACTTATGCCAAACTCTTTAAAAGCAGAATTGTTTAGGTTCAGGTAACTTTGGCCGTATCTAAGTCCAGCCCGGTAGTCAAGAAAGCTAAAAAATCTTGAGGATGTAGAAATCCTTGGATTATGCTGAACCCCAAAGGATATCTGATTGGCATCGTTCAGCCCTTCAAGGGTTTCATTGATGGCAAAATCCTTCCAGGACTGGGTTTGGTAATCCAAGCCTGCAGACCACGAATTGTTGAGCTTTGCATAAATACCTGCCCCCCAACTCTTAGGAATGGTAATATGGCCCCTTTCTCCCTCGTTGTGGAGAATTGTGTCAAACCTGTTGGTAGAACCAAGCTGCTGCCTTAAAAGTGTCTGGGTTTCAAAGGTCCCTGTCTTGGTCGTTGGGCTAAAAATTGCCCCAAGTGTTATAAATGATTGCGGCGCCAAGTTTAATTGAACTTGCGCGCCAAAATTGAAATACCATCCTTGTATTTTACGCGAAAGCTGCTGCTTGCTTAGCAAGAAGCCTTCTTGACTGGCCCCAACGCTGGAGTTTTTGTCAATATTTCCAAACAAGTAGGAGGCATTTATTCCCACACTGATTCCTTTTAAAGGCCTTATGGAATTGCCAACGAATACCTGGTTAATGCCCCCTTCGCCCTCGTAAAGAAAATTAACTTTTCCAAATCCTTCTTGCTCTTGAGAGGCTAGCACCTTGTAACCCACCATAGAAAAAGGCCTTAGCCCTGCACCGACCGCCCAAACCTTGTTGAGTGGAAAAGCGAAAGAGAGGTTAGTCAACGAAGAATAATTGCCGCTTTGTTTTTTGGAGGTGGTTTTTTGCTGGTAAAAATGCGAAAACATAGTCCCTTCCAAAACAAGAGAGGCAGAATCCAAAGCTGAATACGAAGCAGGGTTGATAAAGTTTACGCTGTGGTTTGAACTGTATCCAACACCAATTCCACCCAACCCAAGGTTGCGGAAATTTTGGTTGAAGGTTATTTCACCAAGTCCGAAGCGAGAATATGGTGACACAATTCTTGTTTGAGAGCTGACAATATAACCTTGAAAAACCACCAACAGTGTTGCGGTTATCCTTAGGATTGTCGATTTGGAAGTTACCTTCATTGGGCTTGAATCCAAGATGTGATGTGCTTTATTAATCCAAAACAAAAAACAAGGTGCAAATATCTTACTTTTTTAGGACTTTTCTCAAAAAAAACTTCTTAATAAATACTAAAACCACAAACGCGAGGCCATAATTTATGAATTAGCAGCCAAAGGTTGGTCGTCAATTTTGCTCCTGGAGCCCTTACATTACTCCCTGCTCAAACAAACGAAGCCTAAATTATCAATTTACTTCAGGCCAGAATCTTTCAAAAGGGTTTGGAAAGTTTTCTTGAACTTGTTAACCTTGGGTGCAACCACCATTTGGCAGTAGCCTTGGTCGGGATTTTTTTCAAAGTAATCGTGGTGGTAATCTTCGGCAATGTAGAACTTGGTCAGCATTGCAACCTCTGTTACTATTGACTTGTCGAAGAAATCGTGTTGCTGCATGTAGGTGATAATTTCTTCAACTTGTTCCTTCTGTTTGGGATTGTGGTAGAATACCACCGAGCGGTATTGGGTTCCAACGTCGGCACCTTGTCTGTTTAGGGTTGTGGGGTCGTGGATGCTGAAAAACACCTCTAGCAATTGCCTGAACGGTATTTCTGAAGGGTCGAATGTAACCTGAACTACCTCGGCGTGACCGGTGGTACCTGTTTTTACCTCATGGTAGGTTGGGTTGTTGGTAATTCCGCCACAATAACCCGGAAAAACATCAACAACTCCTCTGAGCCGCTTGTAAACTGCCTCCAAGCACCAGAAGCAGCCCCCACCAAAGGTGGCTTGCTCGTACTTTTTTGTTTGATCCATTCTTA
>CAZUWF010000045.1:0-10743 GCA_964624065.1 uncultured Bacteroidales bacterium | reverse complement strand
GCGGTCCGGACGGGACTCGAACCCGCGACCCCATGCGTGACAGGCATGTATTCTAACCAACTGAACTACCGGACCGTATGCCAAAAATTGATTGGAAACTCAAAATTGGAATGCAAAGATACAATTGTTTTTTTTATTTGATGGGCTTTTTTTCGTTGGACGAAAAAATTTGTTTATAAAAATTTATTCCTGCTGCTAGTTTAAAGGCAAATATAGGGTTTGTAATAAATTTTGTTATATTTGTAAGTGAAACCCAAAATTTCTTTATGAAAAACTACAAAAAAATCATCTTCCTTCTGTTGTTCCCTTCATTGATCTTTTTTTCAGGTTTTACCGGCTGCAAGGAACTAACTAACCTACCGATGAGCGAGGGCGAGGTTGCTCGCGGTCTAAAGGAAGCTCTATCGATAGGGGCCGTAAACGCCGTTCTCGCCACCAACAAACAAGATGGGTATTTTAAAAATTCATTGATTAAAATTCCATTTCCTGAAGAAGCTCATGTTGCAATGAACTATATGCAAAATTCAGGGCTGCTCAGACCATTGCTCAACGAGTTTGTTTTGCGGGTTAACCGTGCCGCCGAACACGCAGCAGGAAAGGCCAAGCCAGTTTTTGCCGAAGCCATAACGGGCATTACCGTGCCAGACGCTTGGGGGATACTTCGTGGAGGTGAGGGTTCGGCCACCAGGTATCTGAAAGAAAGGACTTACAATAACCTGCTTTCTGCCTTCAAGCCTGATATTTTGAATTCGCTTCAATCCGTTGGGGCCCAAACCGCCTGGGCTGAACTTACTTCGGCATACAACAACTTGGCACTTATAAACACCAATCTTACCAGGATAAACACTAACCTTGCCGATTATACTACCCGCAAGGCCCTCGACGGTTTGTTTACAATGGTTGAACTTGAAGAAAACAAGATTAGGAAAGACCCCGTTGCGAGGGTTACCGATTTGCTTAGGAGAGTTTTCGCGCATCAGTAACTAAAAGTTACCTTGAGTTAAAAATCATTTTTTACGGTTGGTCTGTTGCCTGGGTTATACAACTTAATTCATAAGAGGCAAGACCGTGGGCTGCCCCGGCCCCAGACCATTGAAACACAAAGTTTGGAGATATTTATAAAAAATTTTTTCGAGGATTCACCCCGGAAGCATTGTTCTGGACATAAATTAAGGAAAACCCCTGCAACGGAGTTTAGTAATTTGTGGTCCCATAATTAATGGTGTGTCCTTATATTTACCCCGGCTAAACGTTGCCTAATTGGGCTTCCTCATTAATCCAGGGATTCAATGAATTACACCGAGCTTTACATGTGGTGCCTGCAATAAAAGTAAAGTTGCAAACCCAAAGGGTGGCGTTCCCTTTAAAATTTCACCAAGAGAATATACTCGAGAACTAGTTGAAAATTTTTCATTTGGTCTTTAAGACAAATTAGGGGATCGTTACTAATTTTAAAAATGGTAGCTAGACACCGGGCAATATTACGGTGAATTCGGCACCTCCACCTTGTCGGTTGCCCACAGATATATTACCACCGTGTTTTTCGATAATTCCTTTTGATATAGCCAACCCCAGTCCTAGTCCAAAGTCGCCTCCGGCGGTTTTGGTGGAAAAGTTTGATTCGAAGATTTTTTCCTTTATTGATTCCGGCACTCCAGGGCCATTGTCGGCAATTTTTACCCACACATTCTTCCCAGTTTCCCCGCACGAAACAAAAAGAATGCCTGAACTGCCCATTGCATCGCAGGCGTTAATGATCAGATTAGTCCACACTTGGTTAATTTCGCCAACGCTGCATTTCACTGGCGGGATTTCTGAAAAGTCCTTTTCCAGTAGGAAAGTTTTAAGCCTGTTACCCAACATTAAAATGGTGTCCTCTAAACTTTCTCTCAAGTCAATCGGCTCTACAATGTCTTTGTCTTGCCGACTATAACTCTTTAGGCTTTTCACAAGGTGCTCTATTCGAGTTGTTGATACCCGAATTCCATTAAAAAAAATGCCTGTTTGGAACGCCTCGAGATAGAGTTCAAGCAAGTCATAGTGCTTGGCTTTCTTTACGAATGGTTCAATTTTATCAAGGGTTTCTTGATCCATATCAGCAATAATCCTAATCTGGGATCTTGTTAGGTTGGGGTAAACACCAGCCAGAACACGAGCTTTCTCCCTTTGCACTTCCGAACTAGAGAAAATTCTCTTTTGTCCACTTTCGAAGAAGTACCTTAGCAACCCATTGTCTTTGTGGCTGCCGGCCTTTTCGAGCATAAGTGGGAGGTTGACCAAAAGAAATTCAACCGAACGAAGCAATGCCGAGGCCGGATTGTTTATTTCGTGAGCCAATCCTGCGGTAAGTTGCCCAAGTACCGCCATTTTCTCTTGCATGATTAGCATATTGCGGGTTTCTTCCAACTCCTCTATGGTCTCTTTGAGTTGCTCTTTTTCGTTTTCTAGAGTATGCGATAACTTTTGTACTTCGATGTTTAACTGAACAACACGACGATATCTTTCTGCCAGGTTTTCGAAAACCAGATCGTGGAGTATCTTGCTTATTTCCGGGTACTTTTCGCCAAGCTCTTCATAATTTCTGCGGCTTATTACCAATGTTTGGGTTGCGGTTTTTGCCTTTGCGCTCTGAAAAACCGGCTCTCCCGTCCAGAATGACAGCATTCCAATAAATTCGCCCGGCTCCTGGTCAGCAATCTTCAGGTTTACCTTATCATCCATCTTGACGATGGTAACCACACCCTCAATGATAATGTAAAGGTTGTCGTTTTGCGAAAACTCACGCAAGATTATACTTCCAGCACTGAAAGTCTTTACCAATCCTTGCAAAAAGGTGGAATTAGGCAACATTGATTTTATTGCTCCTGCAAATTCGGCTGCTGTGTATCTTTTTCTCATTTTTGGACGGCAGAAATTAGTGATCAGTAATTAGAAGGTAGGTAATGGAAGTCATTAATTGGTAATTATCATTATCAGCCCTCGATATTATAAATCTTCTATTTCGCTGGTTGATTTACAATTGGACTGTATCAGGCCCGTGCTCCACTAAACGTACCCCCTGGTTCGTATTTCTTCTTGGAGCAATTCCGCATCCAAAAGTGTCATGTATGGTAGCAGGTTTTCCTCGGTTTCGATAACGAAGCTGGTCAACTGCCTCTTCACAACTTCAACCAATTCAGCTTTGTCCCACGGTTTGGCAATGTAGTGGTTTAGTCCGGCCTTGTTTACCGCCTTAATGGTGTCTTCGAGGCCCGCCTGACCTGTTATGAGCACCTTTCGGGTGTTTTTGGTATAATCGTCGGATTTCATTTCAACAAGCAGGTCGACTCCTTTGTCGCCAGGCATTATATGGTCGCTTAGCACCAACCCAATTTTGCCGTTAAGTCCTTTGATTACTTTTATTAGGTTGCGGGCTTCATCGGCAGAGGAAGCCAGTTCTATTGGAAAAATTTCCTCGAACTCCTCAAGGTCCTTTACCAAAACATCCAGGACTTGGTGCTCGTCTTCCACGCAAATTATGAAAATACTGTTCATTTGCTATTCAATTAATTGATAAACAAGGGCCAGAAAACCAACGAAAACAACATGAAAGCGATAATTCCCACCGCGCCTATCAAGAGGCCAATCTTGATCATATGTGAGGTTTTTATGAATCCGGTGCTCATGGCTATGGCGTTTGGTGGGGTGGAAATGGGCAGCAACATTGCAATATTGCATCCAATCCCGATCACCAACGAAGTGATTATCAAGCTAAATCCCTCGCCAGCAATTCCTGAAACCGCCAAACTTACCGCAAGGGGTATCAGGAGAGTGGCAGCCACAGTGTTGCTCAAGAAATTGGATAGCAACCACGCCACAAGTCCAAAAACGAGTAGCAGCAAGAAAATTGGAAACATTGACCACTGTATGCTTGAAATTAGCCAAACCGCCATGCCTGTATTCTCCATACTGATACCGAGCGCAATTCCGCCTGCCACCAGCCACAACACCTCCCAGGGCAAAGAACGAATGTCGTCCTTACCAATGACTCCCGATACTGTCAAACCCGCAATTGGGAGGAATGCAACCATACTGCTAGGTATGCCATGGTTGGCCTCTGTTACCCAAAGCAAAAGGGTAAGGACAAATATTGCATACAGAACGTAAGCCTTTGGTGTTTTGTTAAACTCGCCTTTTAGCTTTATAGTGAATGATTGAACTTTAGGTGGGAATAACTTTCTCAATCCAATCCAGGCTGCCACAAGTAGCAACAGCACCAACGGCACCATCATAATCATCCATTTTCCAAATTCTATGTTCAAACCCTGGGAGTTGAGGGCGGCAATTACAATTGCATTTGGAGGAGTACCAATAGGGGTTGCCATACCGCCAATGTTGGCGGCAATGGGTACGCCCAATGTCACCATTATTCGGAATTGGTCCTCCCTGTGGGCTTGCATTGCAATTGGAATGGCAACGGTCATCATCATTGCGGTGGTAGCTGTGTTGCTCATAAAGGCCGAAAGCGAGGCAGTGACCAACATTATGCCCAAAACTATGAAAGCGGGTTTGTTGCCAAATGGTTTTAATAGTACGTTGGTAATGTTTTTGTCGAGATTGTACTTCACTGCTCCGGTGGCCAGGACGAAACCTCCCAAGAAAAGGATTATTATTGGGTTGGCCAACGTACCAAAAAAAAGGGTGTACGAAGGAGGGGTGTAACCAATTAGCTTGTGCCTTGCATCGCTAACCACCACCATTCTGGGTTCAATCTCCTGACTGTAAATCAAGGCTTTATCGGCATTTTGCTCAATAATTTCAACCTCAACTATCTTGTAGGTATTCTTGGTGGTTTTTACGTAAACCTTGCCATGGTCAATTGCAGACGAAACAATTTTCCACTTACCCTCGGCAACCTGGGTTGGAACGGTTTCGGGTAGCTCCGCTTTGCTAAATATTGGACCCTGCACGCTTAGGAGCAACACTTGTAAGAAAATTACCAGCATTGATGTGGAGTAAATCGGTATTGGTTCAAACATCCAAAAAACTGCCGCCATCAGAAAAATCCCCATTGTTAGGTGCCCCGCCAATGTTAGTCCTTCAAATTGAACCAAAAGCGGGAGCGCCAAGCCAAGGATACCTAAGGTTAGGCCTGCCAAAACCCTACTTGTAGAAAATTTTCTAAATCTCTTGAGTTGTGGTGAAATGTTTTTGAGCTTATGAAGTTTGATCATTGTGTATGCTCAATTTTTGGTTGCACTTTTTTATTTAAACCACCATTCCATACAAAAAGGTCTTGGCTCAGTTGATCGTTAAAAGAGTCTTTCCTGCATAAAGGAGCACAATGGAGTTTTCGTTTAAAAATTTGTAAACTAGGCCTTCTCATAATAAAGGTTTATAATTTTCAGTATAACCATGGTGGCTTTTTCCATGCTTTCAAGTGGTATGAATTCGTACTTGCCGTGGAAGTTGTGGCCACCGGCAAATATGTTTGGGCATGGGAGTCCCATATACGAAAGCCTAGAGCCATCTGTACCACCCCTAATGGGTTTAATTTTGGGCTTTATGCCAAGGTCGCGCATTGCCTGTTCGGCAATTTCAACAATGTGGTAGTCAGGCTCCACCTTTTCGCGCATATTGTAGTACTGATCGGTAAGTTCAAGTAGCACGGTATCTTTCCCGTACTTTTGGTTTATGAACTCCACTACTTGCTCCATCAACCTCTTCCGATGTTCAAACTTTTGCCTATCATGGTCTCGGATAATGTATTGCAGTTCTGAGCTTTCGACAGTACCACTAACTTTGGTCAAGTGAAAGAAGCCTTCGTATTGTTCGGTGAATTCGGGCCTTTCGAACACCGGAAGCATATTGTTAATCTCCGTACCTATAATCAGTGAGTTTATCATTTTGTATTTGGCATACCCCGGATGCACGTTGCGCCCCTGAATCTTCACCTTGGCAAGGGCAGCATTGAAATTTTCAAATTCGAGCTCGCCAACCTCCGACCCATCTAAAGTGTAACCGTAATCCGCCCCGAAAGCCTTAACATCAAAATGGTCGACACCTCGGCCAATTTCCTCGTCGGGTGTGAAACCAACTTTTATCGTACCGTGTTTTATCTTAGGGTTGTTTACAAGATGTTCAATTGCGGTAATTATTTCGGCAATGCCGGCCTTGTCATCGGCACCTAGCAAGGTTGTCCCATCGGTTGTAACGATTGTTTGTCCCTTGTAATTTTTTAGTTCAGGAAAATCAGCAACCTTCATCACAATGTTGGATTCTGGATTCAGGACAACATCATTACCATCATAATTTTCGAAAACTTTTGGTTTCACGTCCTTGCCAGGCATATCTGGGCTGGTGTCATAATGGGCCAAGAAGCCAACCACAGGTATATCCTTGTCACAATTGCCTGGAAGTGTGGCGGTAACGTAACCAAACCTGTCAAGCTTGGCATCTTCCAGACCCAGAGTAAGGAGTTCTTCAACCAAAATGCGTGCAAGGTCAAACTGCTTTAAGGTGCTAGGGTGAGAGGGTGAATTGGGGTCGCTTTGGGTGTCTATGCTAACATAATGCAAGAATCTTTCCAGTAGTTTCTCTTTCATGGCTCTGATTTTGGATATTTTTTCGACAACAAAAGTAATATTTTGGAAACTACCCTTAACCTTCAATTAACCAATTTGTTCTTTTTCACTCAATTATTTTAAGCAAATAGCACAATAATCAAACACCTAAACTGGCAATTGAAATTATGGCAATAAAAATGAAAATTACCTTTTAAATCTTTGTTTTTTAATGCTTTAAACAAAAAAAAATTAAAAGGAACAATGGAAATAAATTGTGGGTATTAACCCTTTTTTTGGAAAAGATCACTACCTTTGCAAGATAATAGAATTTTGTATGAGCGAAGATAAGAAACTACCTTCAAACGGTTCGAACGGATCAAACGGTTATGATGCCTCAAGCATTCAGGTTCTTGAGGGTCTAGAGGCGGTTAGGAAGCGCCCTGCCATGTACATTGGAGACATTGGCAGCAAAGGATTGCACCACCTTGTTTACGAAGTTGTTGACAATTCCATTGACGAGGCAATGGCCGGCTACTGCACCAAGATAGATGTTTATATAAACCAAGACGAGTCAATAACTGTAATTGACAACGGGCGAGGTATTCCGGTTGATATTCACGAGAAAGAACAGCGGAGTGCCTTGGAGGTTGTAATGACCGTGTTGCACGCCGGCGGTAAGTTTGATAAAGATAGCTACAAGGTTTCGGGAGGTTTGCACGGGGTGGGGGTTTCATGCGTAAATGCGTTGAGTACATTATTGGTTGTGAAGGTTCATCGCAACGGGAAAATTTATACCCAGGAATACCAAAAGGGTAAACCCTTCTTTGATGTAAAGGAAATTGGCTCTACAGATAAAACTGGGACTGAGGTTTCTTTTAAGCCTGACGACACAATTTTTCAGGTTACGCATTTTAGTTACGATATACTTTCGGCAAGATTAAGAGAGCTGGCGTTTTTGAACAAGGGTATTACTCTAACAATCACCGATAAACGCGAGACTGTGAATGGCAATGGCGAGTTCGTGCATGAATCGTTTTATTCTGAAGACGGTCTGAGGGAGTTTGTTCAGTACATTGATGGCAATCGCGAACGCATTATTGACAACCCAATTTACCTAGAAACCGAAAAAGCGGGAGTGCCTGTAGAAGTTGCGATGCAATACAACTCTTCGTTTACCGAAAACGTTCAGAGCTACGTCAACAACATAAACACTATAGAGGGTGGTAGTCACTTGGCAGGCTTCAGAAGGGCTCTTACCCGCACACTTAAATCTTATGCCGACAAGGAAGGTATGCTTTCAAAGCTGAAATTCGACATCAGTGGAGATGATTTTCGCGAGGGGCTTACAGCGATAATATCTGTGAAGGTTGCCGAGCCACAATTCGAGGGTCAAACCAAGACTAAACTCGGCAATTCGGAGGTTGTTGGGGCTGTTGATCAGGCCGTTAGCGAAATGTTGACCAATTACCTCGAAGAAAACCCCAAGGAGGCCAAAACCATAGTGAACAAGGTTATTTTGGCAGCCACCGCCCGCCACGCCGCCCGCAAGGCTCGCGAATTGGTGCAACGCAAGAATGTTCTTAATGGCTCGGGTTTGCCGGGAAAGCTGGCCGACTGCTCAGAAAAAGACCCTTCCAGGTGCGAGATTTACCTGGTGGAGGGCGACTCGGCAGGGGGTACGGCCAAGCAAGGACGCGACAGGAGTTTCCAGGCAATATTACCCCTGCGTGGAAAAATTCTCAACGTGGAAAAAGCAATGCCCCACAAAATCTTCGACAACGAGGAAATAAAAACCATTTTTACAGCCCTGGGCCTTTCAATAGGCACCGAAGAAGACAGCAAGGCCCTCAATATGACAAGGCTTAGGTATCATAGGGTAATTATAATGACCGATGCAGACGTTGACGGAAGCCACATTGCAACCCTAATTCTAACATTCTTCTTCAGGTATATGCGCGAGCTCATCGAAAACGGATACGTTTACATTGCTACACCACCCCTTTACCTTGTTCGCAAGGGCAAGGACGAAAGGTATGCCTGGAACGAAGACCAACGCCTTCAAATAATTGCCGAATTTAGTAGTGGTGGCAAGGAATCCGGCATTCACATTCAGCGTTACAAGGGTCTTGGTGAAATGAATGCAGAGCAACTTTGGGAAACCACCATGAACCCCGAAGACAGATTGCTAAGGCAGGTTGACATCGAAAATGCTGCCGAGGCTAGCAGAACTTTTACTATGCTAATGGGCGATGAGGTTCCCCCTCGCAGGGAGTTCATCGAAAAAAACGCCAAGTACGCCAATATTGATGCATAATGGCTGATGGCAAAGGGCGCAGGAAAAAAAAATCCTAACGGTGAAAAATTAAAAACGGTGACCCTAAGTTCTTTCCGGAAGGTTTGCTATTTTTGCTACCTCCCAGCCACATTAGTTACAATCTAAACAACAGTGGTTTAAGCCCTAGGTATTGTTCGAGTTTGGGCTCGCATTCAAAAAGCCCGTAGATTGCCGAGCCACTCCCGCTCATAGAGGCGTAAATAGCCCCGTTCTGGTAAAACCATTCTTTTATTTTGGCCAAAATTGGGTAAATTTCGAACACGATAGGTTCGAAATCATTATCTAGTGCCACTTTCCAATCTTTCATTGGTATTTTTAAAACGTCTTTTATAGACAATTCTGGCTTTTGGGGCTTTGCCTTGGAGTAGGCCAAAGCAGTGGAAACGTGAACTTTTGGGGTAATTAATGCCAAAGTAAGTCCAGATAGGTCAAGGGCTGTTGGTTCTAGAATTTCACCCCTGCCAGTTGCCATCGATGGGATATTTTCTACGAAGAACGGGCAATCACTACCCAACATAATCGCTTTATCCTTTAGCTCAGAGGTACTCAAGCCAAGGCCTGCCATCTGGTTTAGCATTTGCAACGTGCCTGCAGCGTTTGAACTACCTGCTCCAAGCCCTGAACCTGGCGGTATTACCTTGTGAATTAATATTTTAACGGGTGGAAGATTAAAAAGCTGAAAGGCTCTTTCACACAAATTAGGTTTGCCATCGCCAGGAATTTCGATTCCAGTAGCATTTAATTCAAAGACACCATCGTGGGCAGGTACTATCTCCAAAACATCCCTGTATGGTATTGGATACATACAGGTTTCAATGTTATGAAACCCATCAGGTCGTTTCTCAATAATGTTAAGACCTAGGTTTATTTTGCAATTGGGAAACCTAATCACGGGGTGTTTTCTTTATAGCATTTTCAAGAAACTCACCTCCTTTGACGAGAGAAACCTATACCTGCCCCGGGGTAGGTCTTTCTTGGTTAGGCCGGCAAACATAACCCTGTCAAGTTTTTCGACGTTGTAGCCAAATTGTTCGAAGATCCTTCGGACTACCCGATTCTGACCTGAGTGGATTGCAATTCCAATTTCTTTACGGTCCTCGTCTTTGTCCACAAATGATATTTCATCGGGAATTACCAAATCCTCGTCAATTTGGACCCCCTTTGAAATATCTTTCAAGTCGTTTATTGTCAGTGGTTTGTCGAGAGTAACCTGATAAAGCTTTTGGATACTATGTTTGGGATGGGTCAGTTTTTTGGCCATATCGCCATCGTTGGTGAGCAGTAATAATCCGGTTGTGTTTCTATCCAGCCTACCCACTGGATAGATTCTTTCTTCGCAGGCGTTTTGAACCAGATCCATCACTGTTTTTCTCTCCATAGGGTCATCTGAAGTGGTGATGAAGTCTTTTGGCTTGTTTAATAGAAGGTAAACTTTCTTTTCGTTTTGGAGTTTTTTATCGCCGAAAAAAACCGAATCGGTTTGCTTTACTTTACTTCCCAGTTCGGTTACAATTTGCCCGTTGACGGTAATTGCTCCCGATGTGATCAGGGTATCGGCTTCACGGCGGCTACAAATTCCCGAATTGGCTATAAACCTGTTCAATCGTATTGTAAGGTCTTCAGCGTTTGAGATTTTATTGCCTGCCCGTGGTTTTTCTAGCTTGTCTTCTCGGCTTTTGAATTGCCTTTTTGCAGAAGGCCTTTCGGCACCAAGTTCAAACCGTTCTCCCCTGCTAAACGGCCTGTCGTTGTCAAAGTCCCTTTTCCTTGGTTTAGATTCACTTGATTCGAATCTTTTCTTTGGTGCGAAGCCCTTGTCATCGCGGTCGGTTTTTGGCCTAAACGGCCTGTCATTGTCAAGGT
>CAZUWF010000044.1:0-11629 GCA_964624065.1 uncultured Bacteroidales bacterium | reverse complement strand
TTGTCAAATGAACAATCTTTTTTTTCTTTTTTTCTAAATGCACAATGGGTTAAAACACCTAAAAAAATAAACTATGTTCGAAGCCGCAACCTACGTAAATCGCCGCCAGAAACTGGCTCGATCGTTCGAGTCGGGCCTAATTTTGATAATGGGTAACGTGGACGTCCCGATGAACTACGCCGCAAACACCTATCGATTCAGGCAAGATAGCAACTTCCTCTACTTTTTTGGCATTGACCACCAACAAATGGCCGGGATCATTGATGTTGACAGTGGTGAGGAGTATCTTTTTGGCAACGATGTTTCGCTGGAAAGCATAATTTGGATGGGCCCGCAACCACTTGTAAAAGAAAAGGCAGAAAAAGTTGGCGTTGGAAATTCTGCCCCTTTTGGCCACCTGGCTGAATATGTTAAACGTGCCCGCAACCAGGGAAGGAAGATTCACTTTTTGCCCCCGTACCGGGCCGAAAACAAAATTTTGATGTCCGAATTGCTTGATATTCCCATCACCGAACTGAAGGCCCAGGCTTCTGTTGAGCTAATTAATTCCGTAGTTGCTTTAAGGGAAATCAAGGACCTTAACGAGATAAAGGAAATTGAAAAGGCCATAGATACTGCCTACCTTATGCACACCACTGCTATGAGAATGGCCAGGCCTGGCACCTGGGAACAAACAGTTGCAGGGACCGTTGAAGGAATTGCAATTGCCGGGGGAGGGTCTTTGTCTTTTCCGCTAATTCTTAGTAGGCGCGGCGAAACCTTGCACAACCACGACCATAGCAACCTCTTGGAAGCTGGCGACTTGTTGCTTGTTGACGGTGGCTGCGAAACCCCGATGCGCTATTGTAGCGACCACACCCGTACCATACCGGTTGGCGGCAAGTTCTCGCAAAAGCAGAAAGAAATTTACGAAATCGTGCTGGAAGCCAACATCAAGGCAATAGAAGCCATAAAACCCGGAGTTGCGTTCAAGAGCATCCACCTGCTTGCAATTAATGTTATCGGCGAGGGTCTTAAAAGGTTAGGCCTAATGAAGGGCAACATAGCCGAAGCAGCAGAGAAGGCCGCTACGGCATTGTTTATGCCCCATGGGTTGGGCCACATGCTAGGACTCGACGTTCACGATATGGAGGATCTCGGAGAAAACTTCGTTGGCTACGACAACGAAGTTAAACGTTCGGACTTGTTCGGAACCGCATATCTTCGCCTGGGAAAAAGCCTTAAACCGGGATTCGTGCTAACTGTAGAGCCTGGCATTTACTTTATTCCAGCCCTAATTGAAAAATGGGAAAGCGAGAAGAAATTTGAAGAGTATATTAATTACGATAAAGTGAAGGAATACCTTGGATTTGGTGGGATAAGGATCGAAGACGATGTGCTTGTAACCGAAACCGGGTATCGTGTGCTCGGAAAACCGATTCCAAAAACCGTGGCCGAGGTTGAGGAATTGATGGCCTAATTTTGCTGGTTTTGGCAGAAGTTGTTTTATTTTTAAAACTCCACCAACCAACTTTCAGCACCTTACATCAATTAATGGGTTACTTTCAAACAGGACTAATTGAGTTCCCAAGTAGCCCCGTCCTTACCGTCTTTTACCACTATATTTAGCTTCGAAAGATTGTTTCTGATTAGGTCAGAGGTTACCCAGTCTTTGGTTTGACGGGCGTTATGTCGCATATCCAAAATCATTTTCATCAGCCCGTCGAGAGCCTCTTTTTCCTTAGAGCCTGCGTGGGAGCTTTCGGGCTTAAGCCCCAGAATTTCAACAAGAAAAACGTTGAAAGTTTCTTTGAGCTCGTCAATTTGCTGCAATGAAAGGGATTCTTTTTTATCGACGACCGAATTAATGATTCTAGATGCATCGAAAAGGGCTGCAAGCACCAACGGGGTGTTGAAATCATCGTTCATTGCCAAGTAGCATTGCTGCCTAATGCCTGAAACATCAACCGAAAATGATTGTGAAGGGGTAATTTTTTGAAGATTTTCGTGTGCTTGCAAAAGTCTTTTCAACCCTTTTTCGGCAGCTTGAAGCGCCTCGTTGCCAAAATCGAGCGTGCTTCGGTACTGTGCTTGCAATATGAAGAACCGTATTGTCATGGGCGAGTAAGCCGAATCGAGAGAATTATGGGCACCGGTAAAGAACTCATTGAGTGTTATGAAGTTGCCGAGCGACTTACCCATTTTTTGGCCATTGATGGTTATCATATTGTTATGAAGCCAGTAGCGGGCCGAATCGGTTTGGTAGGCGGCGTTGCATTGAGCAATTTCGCACTCGTGGTGAGGGAAAAGCAAGTCCATTCCACCGCCGTGAATGTCAAATTCCTCTCCGAGGTACTTGGTGCCCATTGCCGAGCACTCTAAATGCCAGCCTGGAAAACCTTCGCCCCAAGGGGATGGCCAGCGCATTATGTGCGAGGAATCGGCCTTTTTCCAAAGTGCAAAGTCAAAGGGGTTGCGTTTCTCGTCTTGCCCTTCAAGCTCCCTGTATCCAGCCATCATATCTTCCAAGATCCGTCCGCTAAGTTTACCGTAATTGTACTTTGTATGATACTTTTCAACATCAAAATACACCGAACCATTTACCTCGTAGGCAAAACCAGACTCTAAAATGGCCTTGACGAGTTCAATCTGTTCGATAATATGACCCGAGGCCCTTGGCTCGATTGATGGTTTCTGCACGTTTAGCTTCTCCATATCGGCGTGGTACCGGTCAGAAAAATACTGCACCACCTCCATGGGTTCAAGCTGTTCCAAACGCGCCTTCTTTGCAATTTTGTCCTCGCCCGCGTCGGCATCGTTTTCGAGGTGCCCAACATCGGTAATGTTACGGACGTACCTTACCTTGTAGCCCAAATGCTTGAGGTACCTAAAAACAACATCGAAGGTAATAGCCGGGCGGGCGTGCCCTAAATGGGCATCCCCATAAACGGTCGGACCGCAAACATACATTCCTACAAATGGCGAATTGAGCGGAACGAACGCTTCCTTTTTCCGCGAAAGCGAATTGTAAACAACCAGATCTTGCTGCATTGTAATTTTTTGAGGCAAAGTTATAAACTAAACCAAGAGCGAAAAATGGAGAATGAAAAATAAAAGGCAGGGGAAGCTAAAAAGTTTTTGGGTCCTCGGGTTGTATGGTTTGATTTTTGAGAAGCCTTAGGTTATCGGGTGATATTCTGTATTGCCTTCAACTACAGTTACTATTCACTTCCTCCTTTCTTTAAAACTTTCATCGCTTCCGTGTAGCCGTAGTCAAAAACTTCCTTGGCAAGGGAAGTGTTGAGTATGCTAATCTTGTCAAGTTTTTGTGGCTCAATGTAATAATCACAAAGGTGCATCTTGCGTATTGCGTGGGTTCTGACCATTATGTGGAAGCACCGCTCAGCAACTTTCCTCAAACTACCAAAATCATTGTCATAAGCCAAGGGATTCAGATTAACACCTATGAGGGTTTTGCAACTGCCCCTAATGACCTCGGCGGGGAAGTTATTTACCAGACCCCCGTCAAGATACAGTTGGCCGTTAATATTACGTGGCTCGAAGAGCACGGGAATTGAGGAGGAGGCAATAATGGCATCTACCAGATCTCCCTTTTCAAAGGATTCCAATTCGGCGCTATTCAGGTTTGTTGCGAATATTTTAAGTTGCAAGGAGAGGTCTTGGATATTCTTTGCCTGGAGTTCCTCCCTTAGCAATTTCTCGAATTTATCCATCCTGGCAAATCCACGACGAGGAAAGCCCATTTTCACAAAATCAAACAACGATTTGCTAGTCAAAAGGCTGAAGGCTTGATGGGGGGTCTGGCCATCGGCCATGAATGCTCCTGCAATGCTTCCTGCGCTAACCCCGGCAATCAAGTCTGGCTTAATTCCTATCTCCATAATTGCCTTCCAAACTCCCAGATGGGCAAAACCTCGGGTGCCTCCTCCACTTAGCAGCAGGCCGACATTGTTTTCTTTCATCGGAAATTATACTTAAGGGTAATACCAAATGAACTGCAAGTTATTAATTTTTGGGATAAAATTGTTAAATTATCCAATAAGTTTGCCAAAAAAGCTGTTTAATTTTTAAATTTGCCGCACGCCCAAAATGCTGCAGTTATGAAATTAGCATTTTCACGACTATTTCCCTTATTGGCTTTCTTTCTAGCCGCTGCCAGTCTTGCCGGCCAAGACCCCAATTTTTCAGATTCTGAGGGTACCAGCGAGAATCGCCCTCCGAAGACTGCCACTGGGATAAGTTTTGGAACATCTTACGTTTTTGGTTTTGAGGGATATTCCCTGTTTTCGCAGTCAGCAAGTCCATTTTTCAGGCATTGGATATCAAACCGTTTTTTGCTTTTCGCTGGGGCGGAACTGGCATTTTTTCAAGCCACCGGAAGCAATTCGCCACTTTTTCCCGTCAACGGCATCTTTCAGGGAGGCAATCCTGTTTTGACAAGGGCTCTCTGGGGGGTTAGTGCCTTTGTTGGTGGTGTATACAAGATTAACCAAAACCTATCATTGTTTGGAAGCACTTGGATAAATCGCAATAATATTCCTAGCGCCCTTGAAACTGGCAATGGTCAGTTAACAAACTCAATTATCAAGGGCATTTCGATGAACCTAGAATTTAAACTATCGGAAAGTTTCAGGATCGGTGCCGGGTTTTCAGTTTCAGAGCGACCAAGCCCTTTTATTTTGCCCAACAGTTTGGGCTCCTACAGGGGCCCTTCATTCTTGTGGCCTGGATGGTAACGGTGAGGAAGCCTTACGGGCAGAAATTGGGCAGGGTAATTTTTTTTTTGATGGGATCATAACTTGAATTTCTACACCATTTTCCTTAATATCTATTGACTTATGCCCCAGTTTGGCTTAAACCAATTCGGCCGCGTAGTCAAAATTGGCCGGTAGCCCTCCGGTATGCCAAAACAGTATCCTTGAATTTGGGTCCAAAGCATTTTTTTTCATAAGGTCAGTCATTGCAAAAAATGCCCTGCCGGTATAAACAGGATCCAGAATAATACCTTCGGAAGTTGCAAGTTCAATAATGGCAGAGCGTTCGTTGTTAGTTAATGCCCCGTATCCTGCCTCATCATATCCCTTAACTAACTCAACATCCTCGTTTTTGAAAGTTAGATTTGCGTTCATAATTTCCTTTCCTTGCATACACAGGTTCATTACCATTTCTTCGAGGGGCTCGGTATTCCCATCGGGTTTTTGGATACTCACAGGCATCAGTTTTGAGGATATGCCAAAAAGTTTATTTCCTATTGTAATTCCTGCTTGAGTACCGCCCGAGCAGCTTGCAAAGAAAATATAGTCGAATTCAATGTGCATTGCGGTCATTTGCTGTTTTAGCTCCCCCATAGCATCAACAAACCCAAGGATCCCAATTTTATTGGATCCACCATAAGGGATAAGGTAGGGTTTTTTGTTGTGCTTTTTTAGATTGACGATTAGATCATTTACTCCCTCATCGGTTATCTCTCCTCCGGTGTAATGTATCTTGGCCCCTAGCAAGTAAGATAGCAGAAGGTTTCCTTGTTTCAATATTGGCTCGTTTCCTCTAACCACTAGGGTGCAATCAATGCCAGATACTGCACAAGCTGCGGCCGTTTGCCTGCAGTGGTTAGACTGCTGTGCGCCCACAGTAATGATTGTATCACAGCCCGCTTGTATGGCATCGGCAACCAAGTACTCTAGCTTGCGGGTCTTGTTACCGCCGGAAGCCAAACCTGTTTGGTCGTCTCGCTTTACAAAAATTTGGTGCTGGCTGTATTTTGTTGAAAGATTTTCTAATTTCTGTATCGGGGTAGGAAAAAAGCCAAGAGAATATCGCTTCATTTTTTGCAAGTATTGGATTGCAAATATATGAATTATAACAAAAAGCCGTCGAAGGGGAGGCCACTTCGACGGCTTTGTAGCTCACTGAAAGGGGCAACCTCTCAACTTGAAACTTTTTGGTTACAACCCCATTGTTAGAATGCTCACGTGTAAGTAAACCCCATCGCGCAAAAAAATAGGGAAACTGGCGGCAGGCGATGGTTCCTCCTGTCCGGCCAACAACCTGACTCGGCAAATCAACCTTCATTAATTTGGCAATTCTGACTTAGGAAACGTAATAATTGGCTTTGTCGGGTTTGAGAATACCTTAAAATCTTGAATTTAATATGAATTATATTTATTGGACTGCAATTTGGGCAAATCAGTTTTTTACAGCCATCTTGACTTTAATCATAACAGCAGTGTCATCACCGCATACATTTTTTCCTTGGCTCCTTAAAGTTCCCTCCAAAGCCTTGTATTATTTTGTTCCGACGGGCAAATCTAAGCTTTTGACAAGGTAAGGTGTTGAGTGATTTTTGGATTAAGATTGCTTAAAAAATCAATACACTTAAATTACAATGATCCTTTTTGCTTGTATTTGCCGGGTAATTGAGACAAAAATCAAAAAACACAGGTGTATTATTCAACTCCTTATTTGTTGCGCACAACCTGCGCATCCCAGTTTTGTGGAAGTGCGAACCAACCTTTGACCGGAAGAAAATAAGCCCAGACCCTCGCGTATCTGACAAATGATTTTCTCCCAGAAAGTAAACAAAACCAGGAACAATGTCAAAACAACCTTCGGCGGTTGGCAATGGTTGGTAGGTTTGGACCGAACCCTGCACGAGGGTTTGGTCAAGAACTATGCCCTCCAAGCTTCTGAAGCATTATGGTGCCACCACCACCGAGCCTCCCTGGCGGGACTATATTTCCGAGTTGTAAGTAAGGTATTAAATAGGCAGAAAATGACCGAAAAAGGTTAGGAAAAGGTTAAACACTTTCAAAAAAAGTCGGAAAATCCTGAATAGAATAAATCTGAATTGCCAAACCTCTAAAAACAAATCGAGAGAAAACAAAACAAAAAACAAGGAGTGCTTTCTTCAAGGGTCTCAAATTTTTTAATTATCGGGTTTGCAAAGAGTATCCAACACCAATTTTACAGACCCGTACTGCAAAAGAAGCTCACGTGCCTTTGATTCGTTCACACCTAGCTCCTCCATTATCATTCGTGTACCCCTTTTTACCAATTTTTGGTTGGTTAGCTGCATGTTTACCATTTTGTTACCCTTAACCCTACCCAATTTGATCATCAAGCTTGTGGTAATCATATTTAGCACCAATTTTTGGGCGGTTCCGGCTTTCAGCCTAGTGCTACCGGTTACGAATTCTGGACCCACAATTACCTCTATAGGGAATAGAGCCGCCTTGGCCACTTGTGAGTTTGGGTTGCAGGTAATGCATCCGGTGAGAATGCCGTTTTGGCGAGCAATTCTCAAACCGCCAACAACGTACGGGGTACTTCCTGAGGCAGCTATCCCGATGACCGTGTCTAACTCGCAAATACCTCTTTCCTTCAGTTCGTCCCAAGCATTTTCCGGATCATCTTCAGAAGCCTCCACGGTTTTTCTCAAGGCCCTGTCACCACCGGCAATCAAACCAACCACCATCCCTTCGGGAGCACCAAAGGTTGGTGGAATTTCAGAAGCATCGAGCACCCCCAAGCGACCGCTGGTACCTGCACCAAGGTAAAAAATCCTTCCGCCCAGCTTCATCCGCTCTAGCATCTTCCCAATCAATGCCTCAATCTGGGGTAAGACTCTCCGCACTGCAATATGAACCTTGGCATCCTCTTGGTTAATAGCATTTATTAGCTCTGAAATTGACATCTTGTCAAGGTTGTCGAACTGCGAGGGCGACTCCGTAATGTTAAGTTCGAACTTCTCCATCATTATGGTTGAAGAAATGAAAATATTATCCTACCAAGTGATAATTCACCAGCCCTTCCACTGGATCCTTGATGACACTGCCAATTTGGTATCCACAATCTTTGGCACAAAGCCCCAGAACATCTCTGAAATGCCAAGCAATGCTCCCGGTGAAACTGATGGTTTTGATGCTTGATTCGTCGTATTGCTTTATGTTTCTCTCAAAAAATTCTGTAAAGGAAACTTTTACCAAATTGAGTAATGGTTCCTCTTCAATGTATTTGGACAGGAAAATGGTGAAGGACGCTAGGTAGCGGTTGGGGAATGGCTGGCGGTAAACGTTTTCCATTATTTGGGCTGCAGTTTGACCAAACATATTGTAGAAGTTACTGATTGTCATTTCAGGAAGCTGGTTCTTCAAAACATCGGCAACCAGCTTCCTGCCAAGAACCGCGCCGCTCCCTTCGTCGCCAAGGATAAAACCCAAAGGAGAAATTGTCTTCACTATATCCTTTCCATCATACAGGCAGGAGTTGGAGCCGGTACCAAGTATGGCCACAATTCCACTAGAATGCTTACACAACGATCTTGCAGCGCCGAGCAAATCGCTTGAAATCGATATCTTTTCGATGTCGAAAAATACTCGAAGGGCACGCTCCACAATCAAATTCTTCTCGGCATTGGCGCATCCGGCACCATAAAATGCAATTTCTGATACCTTGGATTTTTCTAGGCTGAATTCCGAATCAAGCAAAGTATGTATTTCATCGAAATTTTGATAGAATGGATTTATTCCCTGTGTTTTGCAGGAGAGTTTCCTGCCAGTTTCCTTGTCGGCCAGAACCCAGCTTGTTTTGGTTGACCCGCTATCTGCAACTAAAATCATAATTCCTTAAAAATCCAATTTGCTCCACGTCGTTCAACCTCCAGGAGGAGGTTCCAATACAATAATATTTTATCTGGCATTCTTCCACTATCTAATGGATAAGCACTGTGCGAAGGTATAAAAAATTGTAATTTTTGTTCAATGTTTTGAATTTCTAATCTTTTCTTTAAAAAACCTAATAAGACTTGAGCGAAAAGGGGCAAAACTCCAAAACCAATTCCATTTGAGGTTCCAACATTCAACTTTCGGCGGCAAGCAACCAACTTTTTGTTAATTTCGCGTAAATTTTTTCTCTATGGAACGGTATATCCGCAATCAGAATATGCTCAGCAAGGAAGAAAACGAAAGTTTGCGGGGTTTCAAGGTGGTGGTTGTTGGTTGCGGTGGCCTTGGTGGGTACATCATTGAAATGCTTGCCAGGTTGGGTATTGGTACCATTACCATGGTTGATGGCGATGTTTTCGAAGTTTCAAACCTTAACAGGCAGTTACTGTCTTCGCCCCAAAACCTTGGCACTGGAAAGGCGGCTGTTGCAAAGGCAAGGGTTAATACCATTAACCCTGATGTCAACGCAATTGCCATTAATGAATTGTTAACCGAAGATAATGCCGGAGCGATCCTAACGGGTCATCATATTGTTTGCGACGCTTTGGATAATTTAAAAACCAGACGTTTGCTGCAAAAGCACTGCGAGAGGTTAAAAATTCCAATGGTTTTAGGAGCCATCGCAGGCTGGTATGCCCAGGTTAGCACCATTATGCCAGGTGATGGTACAATAGATAAAATATTTCCGCCCGAGCTGGAGAAGGGTGCCGAAACATACTTCGGAAACCCTTCGTTCACACCGGCAATGGCCGCCTCCATTCAGGTAGCCGAGGTACTGAAGGTTCTTCTCAAAAGGGGTAATATTTTGCAGAATAAAGTCCTCGCCATTGACCTCCTAGAGCAAACCTACCAAGTAATTGATTTGTAATCCACATCATCGCATATAAAAATGGTTAGTATTGGAAGGGCTCTAGAGCTGATTCTCGCAAATGTTAGGGAAACCAAAAGGGAGCGGGTTTGCATCAACGATTCGTTAGGTAGGGTTTTGGCAGGGGATGTTTTTTCCGATGTTGATATGCCACCATTCCATAAGGCTGCCGTTGATGGGTATGCCTGCCGCAAGGAGGATTTAGGCTGCGAGCTTGTGGTGCTCGAAACAGTTGCCGCGGGTCAGGTTCCCTCCTACACGGTTGGAAAAAACCAGTGCACCAAAATAATGACTGGAGCAATGATTCCGGAGGGTGCAAATTTAGTATTGATGGTTGAGCACACTCGCAAAACCGATTCGGGTAAGGTAATATTCTTGGGTGAAAACTCCAACTTCAACATTGCTCATAAAGCCGAGGAGGTTATGATAGGGGACAAGGTATTGGGGAGTAGAACTCTGATAATGCCGCAACACGTGCCGGTTTTGGCTTCGGTGGGTTGCACCAACCCGCTTGTGTTTTGCAAACCCAAGGTGGCAGTTATTTCAACCGGCGACGAACTTGTAGAACCCCACCAAACGCCCCCTGCAGGAAAAATTCGAAACAGCAACGGCTACCAGTTGGTTGCCCAGCTTACCGCAATGGGTTGCGAGGCAAGGTATTTGGGTATTATTCCCGATGATGAGGCACTAACCCACCAAGCCATAGGTTCAGCCATCGACCAAAACGATATGGTAATACTTTCGGGTGGGGTTTCTATGGGTGAGTTTGACTTCGTGCCAGAGGTATTGAAAAAAAACAACGTGCGGTTATTTTTCCAAAAAGTGGCAATTAAACCAGGTCGCCCAACAGTTTTCGGCAGTACCGAAAAATGTTACGTATTTGGCCTCCCGGGAAACCCTGTTTCGTCGTTCATTACCTTCGAGGTATTTGCCAAACCATTGCTTTGCCAAATGATGGGGTATAAGTTCAAGCCCTTGATACTTAAACTTGAAATGGGCGTTAACTATTCGAGGAAAATTGATGACCGCACGGAGTTCTTGCCGGTGCAAATCGTAAATGGCAGTGAGGTTGTACCTGTAAGGTACACGGGCTCGGCCCATATTCATGCACTAATTGCAGCGAATGCACTGTTGCAGGTTCCAATTGGAATAGGAGAAATAAAAAAGGGAGAAAAAGTTGATGTTAGACCGTTTTAATCGAAGGATCAACTACCTGCGTATTTCGGTCACGGACAGGTGCAACCTCCGTTGTCGCTATTGTATGCCGGAAGAAGGGGTAAAGTTTTTGTCGCACCGTGAAATCCTTAACTTCGAGGAGATTAGAGACGTGGTAGAAATTGCCGTGTCACTTGGTATCGACAAAATAAGGATAACAGGCGGTGAGCCGCTCGTGAGAAAGGGAATCGTTGATTTGGTATGGATGATAGCCCAAATAAACGGTGTGAACGATTTGTCGATGACCACCAATGGGTTGCTGCTAACCAAATACGCCGACAATTTAGTAAATGCAGGACTTAAAAGGATCAACATAAGCCTCGACACCCTCAATCCCGAAAAATTCTCGCAAATAACCCGCGGGGGTAGTTTGGGGGAGGTTCTGGCCGGAATTAGGGCTGCCAAGGATGCAGGTTTAAATCCAATCAAGATAAACTGTGTGGTAAACAGCTTTGAAGCGGCGGAAGATGCCAAATCCATTAAAGAGTTTTGCGATAAACATAATTTGGAGCTGCGCCTAATTTCAAAAATGAGCCTAAGCGATGGGGTATTTGGCGTGGTGAAAGGGGGGACGGGCGGCGATTGCACCAACTGCAACCGACTAAGGCTTACCAGCAACGGAATGGTAAAGCCTTGCCTCTTTTCGGCCATGGAATTCAGCGTTAGAGAGTTTGGCCCACTAAAAGCAATTGAACTTGCACTGGGTGTAAAACCCGAAAAAGGAAGCAAAAACCCTGACAACGACTTTTTCAACATTGGCGGGTGATTCTTATGGGGTTTTGGTGAAAAAGAAAAGAAATATCATAAAAAAATTAAATTAATC
>CAZUWF010000043.1:0-12379 GCA_964624065.1 uncultured Bacteroidales bacterium | reverse complement strand
TCAATCAATATTTATTCAATTACAATTTAACCTCACATCAATCAAATGAAAAAAGTATTAATTCTGGGCGCTGGAATGGTTGTAAAACCAATTGTTACCTATTTGCTCGAAAAGGGGTATTTCGTCACGGTGGCTACCCGTACCAAGTCTAAGGCTGAAGATATGATTCAGAACCATAAAAACGGTGAGGCGGTGGCTTGGACTGTTGACGATCTGACAAAACTCGACGAAATGATTGCCAACCATAATCTTACTGTAAGCCTTTTGCCATGGACCCATCACATAATGGTGGCAGAGCACTGCATAAAGCACAAGAAGGATATGGTTACCACTTCATATGTAAAGCCCGAAATGAAAGCCTTGGACCAAAAGGCAAAGGATGCCGGAATTATAATTCTAAACGAACTAGGTCTTGACCCGGGTATTGACCATATGGGTGCCATGCGCATTATTGACCACGTTCACTCAAAGGGAGGGAATATTGAGGAGTTTTATAGCATTTGTGGTGCCTTGCCGGGGCCAGAAGTGGCAGATAATCCCTTCAGGTACAAGTTTTCGTGGAGTCCTAAAGGGGTTGTAATGGCCGGAAACAATGAAGGTAAGTACCTGAGGTACGGTAAGATTGTTGAAATACCAACCGAGAATTTATTCAAGAAGCCACTATCGGTTGATTTTCCGGAAGTTGGCAAGCTCGAGATTTATCCCAATCGCGACAGCCTTCCGTACATTGAGCTTTACGGAATACGCGAAACCAAAACAATGATGCGCGGTACTTTCAGGTATCCGGGCTGGTGCGAGAGCATCGATGCTATGAAGGCGCTTGGACTCATAACTTCGAAAGAGTATGATTTTTCAGGGAAGACCTATGCTGATATGGTGGCTATGCTCATTGGGGAGTGTGATTCGGTAAACATAAAGCAAAAGGCTGCAAGCTTCTTAGGTTTGCCCATTAATTCTTATGCATTGGGTGCCCTTGAGTGGCTTGGTGTTTTTGATCACCTGCCAATGGGCAGGGGAGTAGATACACCCTACGAAATAACTTCCGACATTATGATTGATAAAATGGTTCTTGGCCAAAACGAGCGGGATATGGTGGTTATGCAACACGTCTTCTTGGCATCCTACCCCAATGGAACAAAAGAGGTCATAAAGTCCTCAATGCTCGACTTCGGAACCCTTTCAACCGATACCGCTGTTGCTCGCACGGTAGCCTTGCCTGCAGCAATAGGGGTGGAGATGATCCTGAGAAACGACATTGAGGTTAAGGGAGTGCACATACCCGTTATCCCTGCTGTTTACAATCCAATTTTGGATGCTCTGGAGGAAATGAACATTAAGATGGTTGAAGAATACGGATTGCCAGAATCGGAGATAATCAAGTAATTGTCAAGCCACCAAAAAGGGCAACCCCAAATGGGTTGCCCTTTTTGATTTAAATATTATGTGCAGTGGTTTTTTACTGTTGGAATTTATGATTGTTTCGTCTCCATTTGGCAGGTACCCGAAAAAATGGCCCCGGGTTCAATTGCCAATTTACTGGTTGTTAATTCGCCCTGGAACCTAGCGTTTTCTTTAAGTATTGTATGCTCGTAAACTCCTACTTTGCCCTTGAAAATCCCAGAAACATCAAAATTGCGGCACTTCACTTCGCCCTCCACGATACCGGCGTTTCCAATTATCACCCTTCCTGACGAAATTATATTTCCATTAACGGTTCCATCGATTCGCAAGTCGCCGTTGGCGTTGATGTCTCCAATTATTCGGGTTCCCTCGCCCAGGAGGTTTATCGAAACCTGCTCTGGCTCTTGAAATTTTGGCATAATGGTTGGATTTTAGAACAACAAAGATAAAAATAAAACATTTTCTGAAGAATTGAATTACCAGTTCTACCTAAAAATTTTCCTTGAAGAATCTCAGGTATTGGCCTACATTCTTGTTTTGATAAAAGGTACCGTAATTGTCAACCGAAATTATAAACATTGCAAATGCGTCGGTTGAGAATGCTTTGAGGCCGGGATCACCCTCAACAACCCTGAAGTATTGCATACCCCTTGTTTTGTTGTCAAAACTCGAAACTGTGACTATCTGCCGGTTTTCATCAAAAAACACGTTGGTAGTTATCAGTCTCCTATCACGGAAATTCTTATGGTTGAACTCCTTCAGGTGATCCGTAAACTTTAGCACATCAATCCGTGTTACATCGACTATTGCAACGAAAAAATGCAGTCCATCGTCACTGGGCAAGTAGTTAATTTTTTCGGTGGCCTCTTCTGCTGGTTTCTTACCATCTGTTTCTGTGCCAGTACCTTCAGGGTTTGTGACGGGTTTTGGCTTGTCTAGCGCCACCACAGGCGTTCCCAACGAAGCCAAAAGCACTTGTGCTGGTTGGTGCACAATAGTACCGGAATGGTTTTGAACAATTTCGGTTAGGTCGCCTTTTAGCAATTCTTGCTGGTTTTGCTTGCCGTGGGTCAATGCCTTCAGGTATTTGTACTGAGCCTTTAGGTCGGGACGGAGGTTAAGCTCGGCTGATTTCATAACGTTCTCAAAAACCTTTTGGTGGTTGTTGGCAATGAATGCCGTGTAGGTTTCCTCATAAAGTACCTCCGATGCATCGCGTTGATGAACCAGAGTTCGCCTGAAATTCGGATCTTTAAGAACACGTGCAAAGTCACTATTAGGATGTTCGACCAGCAACCTATTGCGATAATTGGCCGCAAGGGATTGCTGGCCTGCCTCCTCCAAGGAATTGATAAGGTAATAATAAGCGTGTAAAACATTGGTAGAAGTGGGATGCTGATTTACCAACCTCTCAAATGCCTTAATGGCATTGGGCTTGTCTTCAATTTTTTCGACAAGGATCATACCTTTGTTGAAGAGGGCCTGTGAAATCTTGTGGTTTGATTCCTCCATTTTTTGTGGCGTCAATGGAATGTTTTGGAGGAGTGAAGTCCTATCCATAAAGCCAATGGTTGCAATATCAACCTCCTGCTCCGGATCCTCGTTTGTGATACCCGCTCCACCAACAATCATTTGCTTGTTTCCGATCCTCCACATATCTTCCAAGGGTCTGTTGCCAAACCTCCTCTTGAACTCGGCGGTGCCAGCTATCATTGTGTTTCGGTTGTAGAAATACCACCCGGTTTCACCCGCAAACTCGGTCCTCATTTGAGGCGTGAAATAGGCAGAGGTTCCAAGGTTTGCGGTTGCTTGTTCTTGCCTCCTCCGCTCTTCCTGGTACTGTGAAATTATCCTATCCACCACAATTTCCCTTTCGGAGGGCGACATTGCCGCCAATCTTTGAAGCGAGTCTTCACGTTCAACAATCCTCATATTTTTGGCGAGTTCGCCTAAAACCTGCTGTCGCGCTTTAATTTCAACAAGATTTTCGAAGTTACCCGGAAGGTATACCACAGTGCTATCGTATGCTTGGCTTGAATTTAGGTACAGTGGTTTTTTGAAAAAAAGCTCGCCAAGTTTCAAGAATGAAAGCCCCTTTTGCATCCTATCGGTGGTGCTGCCTTCGATAGATTTTTTAAAAAGTTCAATTGCCCGTGGCTCGTTGCCTTCGCGGAGGGCAAGTTGTGCCATGGCGTAGAAAATCCTGTCCTTGAAATTATTGTTACTTTTTTGGTTGAGCATTTTATTGAGTTCTGCATTTACCCCCTGACTACTTCCAGTTGCCGGGTCAAAAGCTGTTGCCATACTTATCCTTGCCTGAAACTCCAATTCAAATGTGGGGCTCATCTTTAGCACCTTCTCAAAAGTTTGCTGGGCGTTGCCGAAATCGCCAATTTCTTGGTATAGCTGACCAAGAATGTAAGTGTATCTTGTTCTTTCCCTTTTGTTCTTGGTCTCCTTTAGGGCATCCTTGATAAACGGGATGGCCTCTCGGAACTTTCCTTGCCGAATTTGAAAATCAGCACTAACCAAGTAGAAAAGTTGCCTGTTCTTCCGGTTCAAAAGTTTATCTTCAATGTCTTTCCTGACATCTTTAAGAGTAACTCCCGCTTGGTCGAAACTTTTCGAAAAAATATGGTTCTTTGCAATCCAAACCTTGGCCTCGAAGGCTTCCTGAGTTTTGTATTCCCTCACTACGTGCTGTAGGGCAATTACAGAAAGAGGTTGGTTTTGCTTGAAGAAGTGAGACTTGGCAATCAATAAATAAGTCGATGGAATCCTTTTGTTGTATTCAACCCCCCTAATGAGCATCGAATGCTTGCGAATAACCCGGCTGCATTTTTCGTAAACCATATCCATACTTCCGGATAGGGAACCCATCTGCTGGGCATCGCCATACCGGAAAATATGCAATACCTTGTCGTAATTTTCAATGTGTCCTTTTTCCAGCCTTTTAATACTTTCATTGTATTGCTGGCGAGCATTGAAGTATCCGTTAAAATAGGCATTGACCGAATGATAGTTCCTATTAGTCCAAGTGTTCTTCTTTGTGGAGCAAGAACTAGAAAAAATTAAAATAATGAAAAATAAACCAAGTCTAGAAAATGGTTTCCAATAAACATTGACCTTATGAATCATCATAAAATACCTAAAATGATAAATTTGAAATTTTAATGCCCATTGACTCTCCTCAATCAAGATTAACTAAAAAAACGCAAATTTATTTGATAATTACCAAAGGAAAAAGGATTCAGGCCAATAATTGTTAAATATTTAAAAATCTAACTTCCGACCGCCTAAACAGATTTAACGATCATGAAATTGCCAAGCTGATTTTATTTACCTTTGCAGATCACATACCCGAACCACTAGTAGAAAAAAATATGCCAAGTTTCATTAATACCAAAAAACGGTTTCTGGCGATTTTGCACAAGAGGTATAGACTTACGATCAGGGCTGCCGAAACTTTCGAGCAGAAGTTCACCATTACCTTTACAGGATTGGGATTTCTGGTCTTCAACGGTTTGATGGCTCTCTTGTTGGTGGTAGGAACGATTCTTTTAATCGGGTTTACCCAACTTAGGGAGTACATACCTGGTTATGGTAGCCTTGAAACCCACGCCAGATTGATGCAACTTAACCTAATTACAGATTCTTTGGCCAAGGAGTTGCAAAGCAAGGAATTGTACATTACCAACATTAGAAACATAATAGAGGGTAAGGAGGTGGTAGAAATGGTTACGGATTCCGTAAGTGAGGCTCCAATAATTGTTGATGAATTGCAAAAATCGCCCGAGGATTCCATTTTGAGAATTGAAATGCAAAGGCTAATTGCTATGCAACCGTCAGGGTCAAAAATTAGCCCGCATGGTCAGGAGAGGATGTCACGGTTTTACTTTTTTCCGCCTGTAAGAGGTCTGGTTACCAATCATTTTGCACCTACCAAGGGCCATTACGGAATAGACCTTGTTTCAAATCCTAACGATCCAATCAAAGCCACCTTGGATGGCACAATTCTATTTGCAAAGAACACCATAGAAACCGGAAATACCATTGCTATCCAACACGCCAGCAATCTGGTTTCGATTTACAAACATCTGGATATCTTGCTTAAGAAGCAAGGGGATATGGTAAAGGCAGGCGAAGTAGTTGGCATTATAGGCAACACCGGTGTTCTTTCCACCGGGTCGCACCTGCATTTCGAACTTTGGTACCAAGGGGTAGCGGTCAATCCTTTTGATTACATTGTTTTTTGATGGAGCAGCATTACAAGAAAAGAATTGCCATACTTGGCTCCACAGGCTCCATAGGACGCCAATCGCTGGAGGTAATTGAAGAGCACGGCGATAGGTTCGAAGTTGAGGTTTTGACTGCTAACAATAGTTCAGATTTGTTGATTGAGCAGGCACTCAAACACCTTCCCAATGTCGTGGTAATAGGTAATTTAAAAAAGTATCAAGAGGTAAAGGAAGCTCTTAGCCCGCACCATATCAAAGTTTTTGCAGGTAATGGGTCCGCCAGCGAGGTAATGCAGATGGAGGGCATAGATTTGGTAATTGCAGCTATGGTTGGAATTTCGGGACTTGACCCGACCATTGCTGCAATCAAGGCCGGCAAAACCATTGCACTTGCCAACAAGGAAACACTAGTTGTGGCGGGAAAGGTCATCACTGGCCTAGCCCGTCAGATGGGGGTTAACATTTACCCTGTGGATAGCGAGCATTCCGCAATATTCCAATGTCTGGCGGGTGAGTTTGACAGCCCAATTGAAAAAATTATTCTTACGGCAAGTGGCGGCCCCTTTAGGGGAAAAAAGACAGACTTTCTAAAAAATGCTACCAAGTCGGAGGCTTTGAACCACCCAAACTGGGATATGGGAGCAAAGATTACAATCGATTCGGCCACGTTGATGAACAAAGGGCTGGAGGCAATCGAGGCAATGTGGTTGTTTGGCCTAAAACCAAAACAGATCGAGGTTTTGGTTCATCCACAATCAATTATCCATTCGATGGTTCAGTTTACTGACGGGTCCATAAAATCGCAAATGGGCTTGCCTGATATGAAACTGCCAATACTTTATGCACTTTCGTATCCAGAAAGGTTGTCAACTACCTTCAAACGGTTGAATTTCGAAGATTTTCCGGTACTTTCGTTTGAGAAACCCGACTTGGAGTCATTTCCCTGCCTGAGACTGGCATTTGAGGCAATGAATAGGGGTGGTAATGCCCCGTGCGTGCTCAATGCTGCCAACGAGGTGGCGGTGGAGGCTTTTCTTAACCATAGGATTGGTTTCACAAAAATCCCAGAAATTATCGAAAAATCGCTTGAAAAGGCCGACTTCATCGCCGAACCCGACCTCGAACATCTTTTTTTAACCGACATTCAAACAAGAAGTATTGCTAATTCGTTAATAACACTTTAAAACCACATAAACATTATCAATGGAAATTCTAATTAAAGCAAGCCAACTTATTTTGAGTCTTTCTATTCTCGTAATCATTCACGAGCTCGGCCACTACCTTGCGGCAAGGCTTTTCAATGTTAGGGTAGAAAAATTTTATCTTTTTTTCAACCCTTGGTTCTCAATTTTCAAGTTCAAGAAAGGCAATACAGAATACGGTGTTGGTTGGCTACCACTTGGCGGCTATGTGAAAATTGCCGGAATGATTGACGAGAGCATGGATAAGGAGCAGATGAAACAACCGCCAAAACCCTATGAATTCAGATCAAAGCCAGCCTGGCAACGTTTGATAATAATGGTTGGTGGCGTGGTTTTCAACCTTGTTTTGGCTGCACTGATTTACATTGTTGTTCTTTCGACCAAGGGAGAGGAATACCTGCCGCCTCAAAACCTCAAATACGGTGTAGTTGCCGAATCGCTCGGCAAGGAAATAGGGCTGCAAACCGGCGACAACATTCTTGAACTGGACGGGAAAAAGGTTTTCTGCTTCCTGAAAATCAGAAAGGACCTATTACTCGGAAACCCCAAGTCTATCACCATCGAAAGAAATGGGCAACCGATGGTTCTTGACATTCCCGATGGTTTTCAGGGGAAGCTCTTGCAAACCAAGGGTCAGGGATTTGCTAATCCACGCTATCCTTTTATCGTTGATGGTTTTGCTCCAGTTTCCGCTGCCAAAGACGCAGGTGTTTTACCCGGAGACCACGTTGTGGGCATAGGAGGTAAGCAAACATGGTCATTCGATGAGTTTAGGTCCACCATTGCGGAATACAAGAATCAGGAAACCAATCTCGGCATTCTGCGCAACGGAGAGTTTATCGAACTGCCTATTTCAATTCCAGAGGAGGGGGTAATTGGGGCAACTGTTAAACCTTTGAACCAACTGCTACAATTCGAGCATCGCAAATACTCTATTATTGCCGCCATTCCTGCGGGTGTTGCAAAGGTTTACACGAGCACGGTAGATTACATCAGGCAGTTCGGACTCCTTTTCAAAAAGGAGGTGAAGGTAAGCGAAAACCTTGGTGGGTTCATAACCATAGGTAGTTTTTTCCCGGCCTCGTGGGACTGGTTACATTTTTGGACTTTCACGGCATTTCTCTCGGTGGTTCTGGCCTTCATGAATATCTTGCCTATTCCCGCCCTTGACGGTGGGCACGTAGTATTCCTGCTTTACGAAATGATAACCCGCAGGAAGCCTAACGAGAAATTCTTGGAGTACGCCCAAATTGCAGGGATGGTTATCTTGCTTGGCTTGATAGTCTTTGTCAATTTCAATGACATATTCCGACTGTTTAAATAGGTTGATAAGTTTATGGGTTTATAGGTTTCGGGTAATTGATTGTCCTATATTCGCCGTTATTGTAAGTCATTACAAATCGTAAATTTGTGATAGGTGCTTCGGCAAGCCCAGCACCCGGTGCATTCAGGCAACTGCTTACAGGCTACTGCTTTTGACTTTTATCTTTCGAGTTTCGACTTTTGACTAATTACTGATTACTGATTACCGATTACTGATTACTGATTACCGATTACTGATTACTGATTACTGATTACTGATTACCGATTACTGATTACTGGTTCCAACTTTTCTATAACTCATGGATCGGGGTTTCAAATTGCACGTTCTTGGCTCCTCGGCTGCCCTTCCAACATCAACCAGGCATGGCACATCTTTTGCTTTGCAGCACAACCGCAAATACTTTCTAATTGATTGCTCCGAGGGTGCCCAAATACAAATGCGAAGATTCAACCTTCCATTGCTTAAGTTTGACCACGTTTTCATTTCGCACCTTCATGGTGATCATTACCTTGGCCTGCCGGGCTTCCTGCTCACCCTCCATTTGCTTGGAAGGCAAAAGGAACTGCATGTTTTTGGGCCCGAAAGGCTTGAGGAAATAATAAACCCCAATTTCACCATACCCGGAATTGCCCTTTCATTTAAACTCACTTTTCATACAACCTCTAAGGTCAAAGAGATAGTTTTCAGCAATGAAGGCTTGGAGGTTGAAGCCATTGAAATGGACCATAGGGTAGAAACTTACGGATTTTTGTTCAGAGAGAAACCACCAAAAAGAAACTTACGCAAGGAGGCTGTTGAGAAGTACCGGATTCCCATAAACCAAATGAATTCAATTAAGGATGGAGCAAATCTGGTTATCCCGGAAGGAATTGAAATCCTTAACAATTTGATAACCTTCGACCCACCAAAACCACTTGCTGTTGCCATTTTGAGCGACACCTGCTTTTCAACGCAAATTGTCGAAAAGATTAAGAACGTAGATTTGTTGTATCACGAGGCAACTTTTGCGGATGATCTTGAAAGTATTGCCATGGAGAAATACCACAGCACATCACGACAAGCCGCCACCCTAGCCAAGCTTGCAAACGTAAGGCAACTTCTGATTGGCCACTTCTCGGCTCGATACAAAGATTTAGAACCATTCTTGACCCAGGCAAGGGAAGTGTTTCCAAACACAATAGCCGCAATGGATGGTATGGTGGTTGCAGTTGAGGGCTCTAGTATTTGAAAAATTAAATGTTTTCAGCTAATACGATCTGATTTTAATTTGGTGCACAATGACCAAGTAACCGGCGCTAATCACACTCGAAGGCCTTTTCCTAGAGCACTCCATTTTCCTTTGTTTTGTTTTTTCTTGATTGTTGCGTAATTTGGCCAATTATGTTTGGTTTTATTCGATTTTATTTTAGGCCAGGTCTAATAGTTACCTAAAAGGCCTTACGCCAAGGGAATAAACCAAATTCGATTTGCTTCCAGATCGTAATACTTGCCCTTAAAAGATCTTAATCAGGTTCTGTCAAAAAGGAGATGGAAGATTATTCTTTGCGACTCTGGGTGCTTTCAAATTTAATTTAGTTGCCCTCGAAAGGAATTAGTAATGGGAAGCTCGGCTATTGGTTCACCGCCAGCTCCCTCACCGTTTTTACAAACTCTTCTACATCTTTCTCGGTGGTGCTGAAAGAGGTCATCCAGCGGACTATTGACTCGTTGTCGTCCCAAACGTAGAAGAAGTAGTGTTTTAGCAGCTCCTCAACAAGGGTAGGGGGCACTTTGGCAAAAATGCCGTTGGTTTGCACCGGATACACTATTTCAATACCGGGAATGCCTTTAACACCTGCTTCAAGTAGGCTTGCCATTTTGTTTGAATGTGAGGCATTTTTGAGCCACAGGTCATCTTTAAGCAGGGCCGAAAATTGTGAGCTTATAAACCTCATCTTGCTTGCCAGTTGCATTGCTTGCTTGCGCAGGTATTGAAAATCCTTGGCGCGTGAAGGGTCGAGGAAAACAACTGCCTCGCCCAGCATAAGCCCATTCTTTGTCCCTCCAAACGATAAAACATCAACGCCAGTATCGGTAATCATTTCCTTGAAAGTAACTCCAAGAGCTGCAGCAGCGTTTGAAATGCGTGCTCCGTCAACGTGCAGGTACATATCGTGGGCGTGAGCCCAATCGGCCAAGGCCTTAATTTCGTCAAGGGTGTAAATGGTGCCAAGTTCGGTTGCTTGGGTTATTGAAATTACCTTGGGCTGAACATGGTGTTCAAATCCAATTGAGTGCATCAAAGGTTCAATTTGGTCAATTCTGATCTTTCCATCAGGTGATGGCAAGGCTTGCAGCTTGCAGCCCGAAAATTTCTCGGGAGCTCCACACTCGTCAACATTGGCATGGGCTGATGCCGCGCAAACCACCGAATGAAAAGACCTTGTAAGCTGCGAAACCGAAAGAACATTGGCCCCGGTGCCGGTAAATACGAAGAATACCTCAACATCCTTCCCAAAGGCATTCCTAATTACTTGCTTTGCTTCTTGGGTATATTTGTCGTCGCCGTAGGCAATGGTATCGCCAATGTTTGCATCCAAAATGGCTTGCACCACTTCTGGGTGAACCGGAGCGTTGTTATCACTGGCAAAACTCCTAAAAGTTTTCATATGGAAGGTTTTTTTGCAAAGTTATTAACTATGAATTATGGATTAAAAAAACGATGAAGTAATTTTAGAATTTCGCCAATTTATTTAAGGGCTCAGGTAAAAGGGTATTGCAAAGTTCACAAAGCAAAATATTTGCAGCAATCTACGGAATTTACAATGTAAGTGGCCTCCATCTCAGGGTTAAAACTTTTCGGTCTCTTAGGGTTTGATTTTACGCCCTTTTAAAAAAAGGAAGTACTTTTGCTTTTTAATAATCAAAAATAATGTCAATTCTTAAACCAAGCATACCAAAAGGCACTCGCGATTTTTCGCCCACCGAAATTGCGGCAAGGGACTTTATTTTCGATACAATAAAGAAGGTTTTTCAGCTTTTCGGCTACAAGCCAATAGAAACCCCTGCCATGGAAAACCTTTCTACCCTTACGGGGAAGTACGGAGAGGAAGGGGACAGGCTCATTTTCAGAATTTTGAATTCGGGTGATTTTACATTTAAGGTTTCTGACAAAGATTGGGAAGACAGGAACCTACCAAGACTATCAGCGCAAATTTGCGAGAAGGCCCTACGTTACGATTTAACCGTGCCCTTTGCAAGGTACGTGGTGCAATACCAAAACGATATTACTTTCCCATTTAAGCGATACCAAATTCAGCCTGTTTGGCGTGCCGACAGGCCTCAAAAAGGCCGTTATCGTGAATTTTATCAGTGCGATGTTGACGTGGTGGGTACCGATTCGCTGGTAAGCGAGGCCGAGTTCGTTCAAATTATCGACGAGATTTTCTCACGTTTGAAAATTAACGTGGTAGTCAAGTTAAACAACCGAAAAATCCTAGCAGGGCTTGCTTCCTACATTGGCTTTGAAGATAAGTTGGTGGACATTACGGTGGCAATTGACAAACTAGAAAAGATAGGAATAGAAAAGGTTAACGAGGAACTTTCGGAAAAGGGGCTTTCAAAGGAGGCCATTGAAAAGCTCCAACCTGTATTTTACTTAACCGGTGGTGCTGAAGAAAAACTCTTGGCCCTCGAGGTTCTGCTCAAGGAATCGGAAATTGGGATAAAAGGGGTAGGGGAGATGTGGGAGGTTCTTGAATTGACCTCCAAACTATTGCTTGGTTGCAAGGTAGAGCTCGACCTCACACTTGCACGGGGCCTTAACTATTACACCGGCGCAATTATTGAAGTGAAGGCCGAAGGTGCCCAAATCGGAAGCATTTGCGGTGGTGGCCGCTACGATGACCTAACAGGGATTTTCGGATTGAAAGGGATTTCGGGTGTGGGTATTTCGTTCGGAGCCGACAGGATTTACGATGTTATGAAAGAACTCAACATTTTTCCCGACAACATTGGTGATTTCACAAAGGTGCTGGTAGTTAATTTCGGACAGAAAGAAAGGGAATACTGCATTGAATTGCTTCAAAAACTAAGGAAAGTGGGAATTAGCTGCGAATTTTACCCCGACGTGGCAAAATTAAAAAAGCAAATTCAGTACGCCGACAAAAATCAGATTCCATACGTGGTTATTGCTGGCCGGTTTTCATATTTTTAAGGGTGAATCGACTGTTTTT
>CAZUWF010000042.1:0-15014 GCA_964624065.1 uncultured Bacteroidales bacterium | reverse complement strand
GTCATCGCGGTCGGTTCTTGACCTAAACGGCCTGTCATTGTCATAATCACGTTTCTGCGTACCCGAACCCCCTCTGTCAAATTTCCTGTTGCGAGAGAGCTTTTGGTCATTATCGTGCCGTCTTCCTTTGAAACCTCTTGATTCATCTTGATCTGGGGCATTTTTCCCTATGAATTTATCACTAATAGGTTTGCCGGTACTGCCTTCGGGGCGTGGTCTCGAAAATTTCTTCTCGGTCCCTAAACCCTTTCCGGGCGCCCCGGTCCTTGAAGTTCGGGGTTTGTCATAACGAGCCTCGCGGCTGGTGTCATCATTGCTTTTCTTGTAGCTAATTCGGCCTTTGTTTGCGCCTGCCCCAGATGAATGGGTTCTGCCAGGTGTTCTGTTCATCAGAATTGTTTAAAAAATTGAATTTCAGTAAAATTGAGGTGCAAAGGTAATCTAAAAAAGGGTCAGATTTGGGTCTTGCCAAGGAATTATTGCATCTTTTGAATTATAACCTACAGAATTGACCCTTGGGGTTACCTTATAGCACTTCATTTGATTGGACGCATAGGGCTTAAATACTTCCTGCAACTCACTCCACGGAAGGGTCAGCCATTGTTGTTGCCTTTCATTATCTAGTATTACCGGCATTCGGTGGTGCAGCTCACCCACTAGGCTATTGGCAGCGGTAGTTATGATTACGAATGATAGAGTCTGGAGGCCTTCTTGATTAACAAAAGTTTTGAACAATCCTGCAAAAGAAAACAACTCCTCAGTTTTTAGTGTGAACCTGTAAGGTTGCTTGGTTCTGGAGCTTTTTTGCCATTCGTAAAAACCATCGGCCGGGACAAGACACCGGTTTGTGCTTGTGAGATTTAAGAACATTCTCTTTTCAAGGATTGTCTCCTGCCGGGCATTAATAATATAACCCATTGCCGAAGCTTGGCCGCCCCAGTCGGAAACGAAACCCCATTTCCCTTTGACGAGAAGGTTGCGGAATTGATTGGTTATTAGCGGTAAAAGGCTCGATGGTGTAGCATTGTAGTTGGGAACTCCAATATCATTGTCCGGTTCCAAACCGAAATGCTTTTGAAACGAAAGGGAATCGGTGGCTATGGAATACCGACCGCACATAATGCTTTTGTTACAACCTTACTATTTCAAATCCTGGTGAACGTTGTTGATGTTATCAAAGGCAAGGTTAACTTTTTCAAGCAGCTGGTCGTACAGCTTCCTGAAATAGTCACTTTTTTTCTGACCATCGGCAATTTGTGGATGGTTGATTTTCAAAAGCATCTCCTCGTAAAAGGTGTCAATGTCTTGGATTATGGCATCAATACCAACCTCCTTGCCGGGCTGGGTATAACTAGTTATCAGGGCTGTTCCAATAACCTCGTCAACCAGGTATCGTAGGTCTTTCTTTATTCTTCTAATGCTGGCCATGATTTTACAAATTTGCGATAGAAATTTTTTGTTATTTTTCAACTAAATTTTACAATTCCCCTGATGAATGAGTTATTTTCCGTTTGAAAAGACATTCATCTTTATGTCGAAAATCAGGACTGAATTACGGGGCACAGTGCCGGTTCCCATTTGTCCGTAGCCAAGTGCGCTAGGAATTAGGAGTAATCCCTCGCAACCAATGTTGAATTTTGTGAGCCCGTACCTGAAACCTAAAACAGTGCTAGAAAGGTGAAGGGTTGCACCAACGCGGTTATCAAACTCCTTTCCATTGAGCAATTTGCCAACGTAGTTAATATTGACCGTTGCATTCTCGGTGGGGAAGGAACCCTCGCCTTCGATTTTTTGCACGAAGTAAACACCGGTATCTTCTAATTTGCCAGTATCGGGGTTAGTTCTTGTAACCTGCACGTAGTCAACATTTTCTACGTAGTTGTTTTTCTGGAGCCATTCCCTGATTTTTTTGTCGTCGTTTCTGGCTATTAAATCGGGATCGTCAGAGCCGCACGATACAAAAACAAAAATAAAGAATGGAAGAACTAGCAATCTGAGAATAACCAATGAAGATACATTTTTCATTTTATCTTAAAATTATTTCAAACCGCAAAATTAACAATAAAAGGGGTTGGGGAAAAATGTTTTTGGAATTATTAACAGTCAATTAAGGATTGCTATTTAGGCTCAACCTAATAGATTTCGAAAACTTGATTGGGACTCAGCTTGCTTTTCACCAAGCAAAGAAGATTTTTGGTAAACTCTTCTTCATATTCAACGCCTTCGGCCTCAGAACTTTTTTTTTCAACCATAATCATTTCCTCATTCTTTAGGTGAAAAATATAATGGTCTTTTTTAGAATGATTTTCAAATCTTTCAATCTCGTTCCAGCCAATAATCTCACCCTGTTTTTTAGGGGCAAAAATCCCAGAATCGGACAAATAATATCGGCCTTTGGCCTTGTTCGTTTTCATAGTGTATAGCTGTAGTACCAAAGGAAAGACAAGGATTGCAAATTCGAATAAAAAACTTCTGGTCTCGTTGGTTTTAAGGTTTTTTAAAATGAAAATAACGAAAACCAAAATTATAGCGATTCTGAAAAAGAATCCTAAAGAGAATCGAAAAAATTCTTTTGGTTCGACCTTTATTGTATTTCCCAGAGAATCCAATAAGTTGAAAAAAACCTTCCTGTCGTGATGGCTGAATATCATATAAAAAACTATCAAAATGCAAAGAATAATCAATGCAGCCCTATTGCCTGAATTGTAGGCTAGCAGAAACAAAACATACAAAATAGTCTCCAAAGTAAAGCTCAACTTAGGGTCGGTCATAGCGAAAATATTATCAGTTCTTTGAAATTAAAATTAATTATTGCAAAAGTCGGAAGTAAAAGCGGCACATATATCAAAAAGTATTGAAAATGATTCGATTGGCAAAGGCAATTGACAAACCTGCCAATACTGCTGTGTAAAAGGCAAGAGGTATCCTCACTCTGCTCGCTATCATTGGCGAAAAATGGTTAATTAAGATTAATACCTGTAATGCTCAGGCTTGTAGGGTCCTTCAACCTTAACGCCGATGTATTTGGCTTGGTCGGGGGTTAATGTTGTGAGTTTGACACCAATCTTTTGGAGGTGAAGCCGTGCCACCTGCTCGTCCAAGTGCTTGGGTAGACAGTAAACGCCTATATTGTAGTCTTTCTTCCAAAGTTCGATTTGTGCCAGCACTTGATTGGTGAAACTGTTGCTCATCACGAATGATGGGTGGCCTGTGGCACAACCGAGATTTACCAAGCGTCCTTCGGCAAGCAAGAAAATTTCGTGCCCTTGCGGAAACACGTACTTGTCAACTTGGGGTTTGATGTTTATTTTTTTAACCCCTGGGTAAACCTCGAGTTTATCAACCTGAATTTCGTTGTCAAAGTGTCCAATGTTGCAAACAATGGTCTGGTCTTTCATCAGGGCCATATGCTCCACGGTAATCACGTCCCTGTTGCCTGTTGTTGTTACGAAAATGTTTCCCTCATGAAGCGAATCTTCAACGGTTTTTACTTCAAAACCTTCCATGGCTGCTTGAAGTGCGCAAATGGGGTCAATTTCGGTTACAATAACCCTTGCACCATACCCGCGCATACTGCGAGCACAACCCTTGCCAACATCACCGTATCCGCAAACTACCACCACCTTGCCGGCTATCATCACGTCGGTGGCCCTTTTGATGCCATCGGCAAGCGATTCGCGGCAGCCATAAAGGTTATCGAACTTAGATTTGGTTACCGAGTCGTTTACATTAATGGCAGGAAAAAGCAACTCACCATTTTCAAGCATTTGGTAGAGGCGGTGAACCCCCGTTGTGGTTTCTTCCGAAACCCCTTTCAAATCTTCCACAACCCGATGCCAAGTTTTTGGGTTCTCACCCAGGGTTTCTTTCAAAAGGTTAATTATTATGGCTTCCTCCCGGCTTTCGGGTTGGTAATCGAGGGTTGATGGGTCTTTTTCGGCCTTGAGCCCTTTGTGCACAAGCAAGGTTGCATCACCGCCATCGTCAACAATGAGGTTTGGGCCTTTACCATCGGAAAAAATCAGGGCTTGCTTGGTGCACCACCAGTATTCTTGGAGGGTTTCACCTTTCCAGGCAAAAACGGGTATGCCGGCTGCTGCAATTGCGGCAGCGGCGTGATCTTGGGTTGAGAAAATATTGCAACTAGCCCAGCGTACATCGGCACCCAACTCAACCAAGGTTTCGATCAAAACAGCTGTTTGAACGGTCATGTGCAACGATCCAGTAATCCTTGCTCCTGCCAGTGGCTTGCCTTTGCCGTGCAATTCCCTTATTGCCATAAGGCCAGGCATTTCTTTTTCGGCAATTTCTATTTCCTTTCGACCAAAATCAGCAAGACTAAGGTCCTTAATTTTATAATTTAAAATATCTTGGCTGGTATTGGTATTCATTAATTCTTTAACTTTGAAATCCGTTTTGCAAAGTTAAGGCTTTTTTGCCAATTACCATACCAGGGTTGTTGCAACTTTCTAACTGCTTGTATGTATGGCATTGTACTTGAAGGACATTTCCGATGAATCGTCTATGGGTGTTTGGGAGATCAACGAGCCCCTGGAAGATTTGTGGAAAGGGGTTAACCTCAGCGTAGAGGAGTTGGAGTACTACTCGAAGCTGCGCTCCGACACCCGACGCCAGCACTGGCTTAGTTACAGGTTGATTTTGCCCCACATCCTTTCAAGACAAGATATTTCTGGCATAAAATACGACCAGTACGGAAAACCATATTTGAGTTTGAAGGATTTGAAAAATGAGGAAGGCATACATCATATTTCTGTTTCGCATTCTGGAAGGTTTTCGGCACTTATTGCCAGCGGCAAACACAATGTAGGCATTGACATAGAACGCATTAGCCCTAAGATATTTAAGGTTGCTCACAAATTTCTGAACCCACGCGAACTTAGGATTGTTTTTCCAAATTACGCAATGGAAGGACTCATAACACTATGGGCCGCAAAGGAAGCACTTTTCAAATTGTATGGTCGCAGGGACTTGGAGTTTAGAGAAAACTTTCAAATTCTACCCTTTGACTACAAGGGTGAAGGAACTCTGCAAGGCGAAATAATTGGCAGGGATAAAACTTCTCTTTATAACCTTAAATATATAACCCTTGAGGACTACATAATTGTTTATGCGGTGGAATAAGGGGGTGATGAACCCAAAATGCAAAAGTGATTGGTGGGTTGACCGGAGCAATCACTAAAGTTGTTTTCTGACAGTGGTTTCCTAACCTTTTCAAAACACCGTGTAAGCACCCATAGGTCAGGACCAAGAACCTTAATTACCCATCCACGAACCTTTTGCTCTAAGTATGTCAGTGGTAGGCACTTTGGGCAAATCACGGGCATTGTACTAAACCAAAACTAAAGCAGGTTTCTGGCACACTATCACCCATCACAATTCACTACCACAGGAAGGCTATAACTGTGCCGAAAATCAGAATAAAATGGAGGATAAATTTTACCGCCAGTGGTGATAGAATCAACCATCAATAATTTTCAATAGGTTGTATGCGGGAAGATACACCCTTGATTAAAAACTAATTCCAAAATTTTCGAGGATTTGTGACCAAAATATTCAGCGGGCTCATAGAGGTAAGTAGGTGCAATAAATGCCATCGGGGAAGCTGAGAATGTGTCGGCGAATTATATGTCCAGATCTAACCTTATTTGTTTTTCTTTGTCGGCGGGAGGCAAGTAGGGTTTCTTAGTAGTTTTTGCTATGTTTCGTTTCTCATGGTGCTCGGCTTCTGACTCGGCGTTTTCCTCCTCTTCTGCAGATAGGGCTACTTGGCCAACCTCCCATTCAAAAACTATTTCTCCCTGTTCCACGAAATCACTGTGATGGCAATCCATTTGATCATTGTTTTGAGGATTTGGAAGTTCCAATGCGGGCTTTTGGGCAGAAATAACCGGTTGGTCATCTTCAGTCTCTTGTTCTTCCGTTGGGCGCCTTGTTGGCTCAAGCCAATGCATTGAATCGACTGCAGCCGTGGTAAGTCGTTTACCCCTTGCCTTGTAACTTTTTGCGGCTATGAAGTTCTCTGCATCAACTTCTTCCGAATGGGCCTCTTTGCGCAGGGTGGCTGCCAGGTTTATTTGCAAAAGGGGGTAGGCATCATCGCTTATCAGGATCAGCTTGTTTGCCGGTTCCTCGCCTATAAAGCTGGTAGGTTTCCCATTTGCTTCTGGCTCGAACCTTTTCAAATAATGATAGCCTTGGTCTGCATCCAGATAAACGGCAGTAAGAATAAGATTGGGTGTTAGCTTGCGAAGCAGCAGTGGTTTCTCCTCAAAATGTGTTGATAAATCGTAACCTATAATTCGGTAGGATCCATTGTGGTTTACAACTAAAAGCTTGTCATCTGCAATGAAGGCGCCAATATGAATGCCTCTTTTCTCTGTGTTGAGTTTCAGTACCGTGTCGTCAAACCAAATATCCAAAGCCGACAGGGTTGACACTCCCTCGTCCTTCAATACAACCTTTCTTACGGGGTTTTTTGTTACAAGGTTTCCTGTAGCGGAACGTCCTTTTATGGCCATTTCGGCAAAATCAACCTCAAACACCGGCTTTTTGAGCTTAGGCTTGTGCCTCAAATGAACGGCCACAACCTCAGCCTCCCCGTTAGGGTTTGCCGTGAAGTAAATTACCTTACTATCTTTGGTGCCCTTGGTAAGGTCGTATTCCTTGTCGCGGGTTATTCCTTTTACAGCAAATCGCTTCATAAATACCGGTCCGCTCTTGCCATCTTGATACATTATGTTGTAAATGGTGCGGTCGTCATTTTTCTCGAAAACACCGATGTGGATAATATCCTTGCCCACGAAAGATTTTTGACTAACCTTGGTAACCACGCAAGTACCATCCCTCCTAAACACTATAATGTCGTCGATATCAGAACAGTCGCATACGTACTCGTCCTTCTTCATCCCTATACCGGCAAACCCCTCTGCGCGGTTCACGTAAAGCTTTTCGTTTGCCACGGCCACACGGGTGGCTTCAATGGTATCAAAGAATCTTACTTCTGTCTTGCGCTCGCGTCCCTTGCCATATTTTTCCTTGATTTTTTCAAAGTATGCAATTGTGTATTTTATAATTTGCGAAAGGTGGTTGTTAACCTCTTTAAGCTTGTTTTCAAGACCTTTTAAAATTTCGTCGGCCTTATTGGAGTCGAACTTTGAAATCCGCTTGATTTTTATTTCAGTGAGCCTAACAATGTCATCTCTTGTTATCTCCCTGTAAAACATTTCCTTGTAGGGTTCCAGCCCGTTGAAAATGGTTTCGATGACCGCCTCCCAGGTAAGGCACTCCTCAATATCTCGGTAAATGCGATTTTCTATAAAAACCTTTTCCAGGCTCGAAAACAATATCTGTTCGAGCAACTCGTGCCTTTCGATCTCAAGTTCCCTTTTTAGGAGTTCCTTGGTATTTTCGGCCGAGATTTTCAACAAGGTGTTAACATCCAGAAACTCAGGTCTGTTGCCGTTTATTACGCAGCTATTGGGCGAAATGCTTACCTCGCAATCGGTAAAGGCATATAGTGCATCAATGGTTTGGTCTGGCGAAACCCCTGGAAGGAGATGTACCAAAACCTCAACGGTTCCAGCAGTGTTGTCTTCGATTTTCCTAATCTTGATCTTTCCCTTGTCGTTGGCGGCAATTATGCTGTCTATTAGACTGCCGGTGGTGGTACCAAAAGGCACTTCGGTTATCACCAAGGTTTTCTTGTCGAGGATGTTAATTCGTGCCCTCACCCTTACCTTGCCGCCCCTCAAGCCAGCATTGTACTTCGAAAAATCTGCCATACCACCAGTGGGGAAGTCGGGTACTATGTTTGGCTCCACGCCCTCGAAATACTTGATGCAGGAATCTATCAATTCCAGAAAATTGTGGGGTAAGATTTTGGATGCCAACCCCACCGCAATTCCTTCGACCCCTTGGGCAAGCAACAGTGGAAATTTAGCAGGCAGGTTCACGGGCTCCTTGTTGCGGCCATCGTAGCTCGATTTCCACATTGTGGTTTTGGGGTTGTACAAAACCTCAAGGGCAAACTTCGAGGGTCTTGCTTCAATGTATCGCGGAGCTGCGGCACTGTCGCCGGTAAGTATGTTTCCCCAGTTACCTTGGGTGTCAATTAGCAAGTCTTTTTGACCCAGTTGCACTAGTGCGTCGCCAATGGAGGCATCCCCGTGTGGGTGGTATTTCATAGTGTTGCCGATAATGTTGGCAACCTTGTTGAAACGACCATCGTCCATCTCTTTCATGGAGTGCAAAATGCGCCTTTGCACTGGCTTCAGGCCATCGCTCACATCGGGCACTGCTCGCTCCAAAATCACGTACGAAGCGTAATCCAAAAACCAATCCTGGTACATACCCGAAAGGCGGGTGGTCTTTTGACCCACTTGCTCCTCCGCCGCCAAGGAACCATGGCCCTGGTCAACTACTGGAAGCTCCTGACTTATTTCTTTCTGGTTATCGCTCATTTTGGCAGGTACCCGGCAATTTTATTCGTGCAAAGGTACTAAAAATGTTTTTTCACCATGTGGGCTCGCCGACTTAATTGCTTATTTTGGATTGAAAATTTGTAGGTTTTTCATAATTGTAGGCAAATATGAATTGCCCAAATATCAACAATTTTGTTTTCAAAAAAAAACTATCTTTGCCCGCATTACATCACCCATAAACAATAACTTTTGTATGAATGTATTAGAGAAAAAAAAGGGTTTTTTTGCCCGCAGCTTGGACTACATTGAGATAGTAGGCAATAAGCTCCCGCACCCAGCCACGATTTTTTTGCTTTTGGCAATATTCGTTATGGTGCTATCTTGGTTGGCATACCATTTTAATGCCCAAGCTATCCATCCGGTAGATGGAACCACCATAACTGTCAAGAATCTGATAAGTGCAGATGGGTTCCGTTGGATTTACACCAACATTCTCGACAACTTTCTTCGATTCCCCCCATTGGGCTACGTCTTGGTGGTTATGGTAGGGATTGGGGTTGCCGAAGGTTCTGGCTTGTTTACGGTTATGATACGAGCTTTGGTATTAAGTTCCCCACCAAGACTCATTACTGGGGCAATTGTTACCGCAGGGTTAATCTCGCACCTTGCCTCCGAAGCAGGGTATGTTGTATTGATTCCGTTGGGTGCAATGATATTCCACGCATTGGGCAGGCATCCCATTGCTGGTTTGGCGGCGGCCTTTTGCGGAGTTAGCGGGGGCTTCGGTGCCAACTTTTTCATTGGATCAATAGACCCTATTTTGGCGGGAATTAGCGAATCTGCAGCTCGGATGATAGACCCAAATATTATTGTTAATCCAGCCGTAAACTATTTTTTCTTGCTTGCCTCTTGTTTTGTGGTTATAGCGGTGGGAACCTGGGTTACCGAAAAGATTGTGGAGCCAAGGCTTGGAAAATATACCGGAACTGCCGAAAAACTTGCTGTTGAACAACTTACTCCCAAAGAAAAAAAGGGACTGAAGTACGCTGGTTGGGGATTACTATTCATTGTTGCGCTTTTAGCAATTAGTGTTGTTCCATCATGGGGCTTGCTTCGCAACCCGGAAACGGGTGAGGTGCTAAAATCACCATTCTTTTCTGGGATAATCATTGGCATTTTGTTGCTATTTTTCATCCCTGGGCTTATCTACGGAATTGTTGTGGGATCAATAAAAAACGACAAGCACGTTGCCAAACACATTACTGCTTCAATGGCTGGTATGGGGGGTTATATAGTACTTGTTTTCTTTGCGGCCCAATTCGTTTATTTCTTCAACTATAGCAACCTTGGAATTATTTTTGCGATAAAAGGGGCCCAAGGATTGCAAAGTATAGGTCTCACAGGAATAACACTTATCGTGGCGTTTGTTTTCCTTTCGGCTTTCATCAATTTGTTTATGGGTAGTGCATCAGCTAAATGGGCAATTATGGCTCCCGTTTTCATTCCGATGCTGATGTTAATTGATCCCCCTTACCACCCCGGGTTAACCCAGGCAGCCTTTCGTATAGGCGACTCTGTTACCAACCTTATAACTCCAATGATGAGTTACTTCGCGCTTATTGTAACCTTTGCACAAAAGTATGATGAGAGATACGGAATAGGAACGATAATATCCACTATGATTCCTTACACGGTTTGGCTCACCATTTTGTGGATTGGCTTGCTGGTTGGTTGGATGCTGTTGGGTATTCCTCTGGGCCCCGACGGACCCATTTTCCTAAAATAGTGGCAGGTATTAACTAATTGCCATCAAAAAAAACCCTGAGGGCTGCATTTGACCATCAGGGTTTTTTTTGCGTTTTTTTAGAAGGAATACCCTACCTTGACCATAAAATTTCGCCCGGGCATAAAGAAGCCATCTTTCTCGGTATAGAGTTCGTCGAATAAGTTCTGAATCGCCAATCCAATAGATACTCTCTTGCTGATGTCATAGTCAGCAGAAAAGTCAACCACCACGAAGGAAGGGAACTCCAACACATCTTGGTTGATCAAAGTTGGCCTGATAGGCGTTCCGGCCGAGGAGATCAAAGGAATCCTATCCCACGTCAGACTATTAAAGGTGTAAAACCAGTTGTCTTCTATCCTGCTACCGATAATCCTTGCATTTATCCTAGACGAAAACCTTCTTTTGTCATTGAATTCAACGCCAATCGAACCAGAGTTCTTCTGAACATATTTCAAGTCGGTAACGTCATCTGCATTTTTTAGTTCGAATTTGAAAAGATGCCTCCAGTTTCCGCTTACACACAAAGAAAAGGGCATATTGGCAAGTTGACCGAAATCAAAGTTAAATTCCATTTCAAGACCGCTCATTTTGGCATTTCCGGCATTGATAAATGTGGTGGTTGTCCAATTAACATAACTGGTGCTAATTAAATCTTTGTGGCTGGTGGTGAAGTAAGTTAGGCCAAGGGAAAGCCCGTTAGATTTATTTGTATAATTGATCCCCAAATCACCAGAAACCGACGTTTCTGGCTTTAGGTCGGGGTTACCCACCGTGGTTGACCAGCTCACGTAAAGACCGGCTTTTCTAAATGCATCGGGCGCCAAGAAAGCTGTTCCGGCATTGGAGCGAATAGAAAGTTCAGGGGTAATTTTGAAAACCAAACCTGCGTTTGGATTGAAGACAGTGTGGGTTTCATTGCCGTCTTGCGAAACAAGGTTAGGGGTTTCAAAAACCTTGAACGAAATGTTGTCGAACCGTCCGCCAAGGGTTGCGTTAAACCTGTTTTGCAAGAGATTAAATCTTGCCTGCACAAAAGCCCCCGTAGAGGAAGTAACGTGATCGGGCTGCCAAGGTGCTGAGGCTTCTGTGGCGCTGGCATTGTTACGATTTGTAAATCTGTTGGTGCTATGGTCAACTCCAAAAAGAAGATTGTGGGGTCCAAGATTAATTGCATCCTGCAAAACAAATCCATAGGTTTTTTGTGTGTTAATGCTCCGCACAAATAAGTCTTGATGGGAAGTATTGTGAAATCTTGACTTTTCGGTGCTATAATAGGGGTAAAAACGGATTGAATGCGCCCCCATTTTGCCGTTAATAGATAAACTGTAAGACCACCGTTTTAAATCCTTTTCCATTTCCCCATACACACCCCAGAAAGATCCGTTGTCAGCAATTTTATCAGCCAAAAAAAGGCTTTGACCAAGGTCTATACTCCAGTTGGGGTTTACTTCATACCCCAGTCGCAAGGTAAAGTTATACTTGTGATAGCTGGTGTTTTCATAAACAAGATTAGGGCTGTTAACCTCCATAATTTTGCCTTCTACCGGAGAAAGTGCGATAAAATTATTTGTGCCTATTCGGTAATCGCCCCGCTGAGTTGTAGTATTTACCCCAAAGTCGAAGTTAAGCCTTTCGGAAATACTTCCGCCTGCGGAACCATTTAGCCCGTAGGTTGAAAAACTGCCAACTTTAAAATTGGCATTACCCGCCACTTGGCCCTTGGTTCTGGGGGTAACTATGTTAACAACCCCGCCCATTGCACCCGAGCCAAAGAACGAGGAAAATGGTCCCTTGAGTACTTCTACGCTGTTTGCGCTGGTAACATCGAGGGTAGAAACATTTTGAGTACCGCTTGGGATGCCATTTACAAGTAGCAAAACATAGCTTTGCGAGGTGGGTCTGAAGCCTCGCATACCTATTGAGCTTTGAAAACCCGGGTACTCAACAATGTCAACAAGGGATTTTTTCTTGAGCAAATCGCCCATTGAATTGTTGGGAATGGCCTCAATATCTTGTCGGGGTAATACAGAAATTCCAAAAGGTAGGTCTTGCGGATTGGCTTCAACCCGGAAGGCCGAAATTGTAACTTCTTCCAGAGTGAATTGAAGGATGGTGTCTAACTGTGCTTGAACGAACTGAAAACTTGCCAAAACGGCAATGATAAATGGTTTTAAAAGTTTACTCATTTTTTTGTTTTTAAGATGGTCTGAAAAAATGTACCGTAAACCTTCAGGTTTTCCAAAAGTGTTGAAATGCGAGTTTCAAAGGCTTTTATTCCCGAAAGCGTGGTTTTTGGATCGTCAGGTCTTCTGGCTTGCCCCAGTTTGCAGCTCCTTCCCGGCAATTTTGCCAGTGGATACGCTACAACATTTGGCAGGGCTCACAGCTGCGGGTACAGCTCCGGAGTTTAACCGGATTCCCTTAAAGCACGGCGGTACTTGAAACCGTGCAGGCGACCGTGTGTTGAAACTTGGGTTAATTCATAGGCAATGGGATTAGTTAATAATTGTTAAGGATAAATGGTTGATAGATTATAGGTTGCGAATTTTGGGGTAACGGTTTTTAAAGTATAAAATGGAAACGTTACATAATGAATTGTCCAATTTCTACCTGCGAAAGTGTCAACATAACCTTATGAATGTTTTCTCACCAGGCCCATATGGCTCGACGGAAACACAAAGGGTTACTTACTTGCAATGTAACTTAGCTGAACCTTGGCGTCTTGAGGTTTGTGTGGCTAAGGTTTTTGTTCTTCGACTGTTCATTTGTAATTAATCATTCGCATTTAATCATTGATTAAAATTCTTTCTGAGACCAGGAAAATGGCAGGTCTATTAGAAACCGGATTTAGCTTGGTCACAACAACCGTTTGGTATACATCTTCTATTTTATCAAACTCCAAAACTTTGGCAGGGCTGCCCTGATACAATATTTTTCCGCCTCTCATCATTGCCAAATCGTTGCAATACTCGCTGGCGAGATTCAGGTCGTGAATAATCATCATCACCGTGAGGTTCAATTCTGAATTGAGCCTTCGCACCAAGTTAAGTATCTCCACTTGATGCTTTATGTCGAGATGGGTCGTAGGCTCGTCGAGCAAGAGCAGTTTGGGTTCTTGAACCAGCGCCCTGGTTATGGCTGCCAACTGCCTCTCGCCGCCGCTCAATTGATTAACCAACTTATCTTTTATTTCTGACAATTTGGTAAGGTGAAGGTAACGCTCAACCACTTCGAGGTCAAATTTTGAATCGAAAAACTGGTAAGGTTGGCGATGGGGCAAACGTCCCATCATAACGTAATCAAACACCGTAACCTGGGGCATTTGGTTGTGCTGGGTCACCACCGCCACCAACTTGGCACGACTATTAAAATCTAGCTTCAAAAAATCTTGGTTTGCCAAAGTAAAATTTCCGGAATGCACGGGCAAGTCACCAACCAATCCCCTGAAAAGGGTTGTCTTGCCACATCCGTTTGGTCCTATAATCCCCCAAAATCCACCTGATTCAATTTCAATGTTGACACCGGTAATAGAGAACCCTTTTGGGTAACCGCATCCAAAATCATTTATTCGAACCAGTGGCTTCATATTACAAGTGGCTGTTTTTGAATGATTTGCTAGCAAGAAGTGCTATGAAAGTTATTCCACCTACTATGCCGGTTATTACTCCGATTGGTAATTCGCTGGGTGCAACCACAGTCTTTGCCAAGGCATCGCACAAAACCAAGAATCCTCCACCTGCCAAGAAAGAGCAAACCAACAATATGCGGAAATCGGAGCCCACGATACTTCGGGTAAAATGCGGTACAACAAGTCCAACAAAACCAATAACACCTGCCACTGCAACGCTTACCCCGGCCAACAGCGAGGCCAACAGGAAAAGAACGCGAACCAAAAGGTTGGTGTTTATTCCCAAATGACGAGCTTGGTCGTTGCCAAGACGCAATGCATTTAATGGGTGAACCAAAAAGTACGAGGCGACCAAGCCAATTATCGAAACCACCACCGCGGCTTTGACCATTGATTTATTGGCAATATCCAGGGAGCCCATCACCCAAAAGAAAATGCCCTGAAGGTTCTGGCCAGTGGTAAGTGTCATGATAAGGAGCGTAAGTGAGGTTGAAATTAGGCTTACCATTACGCCAACAAGAACCATTTGATTTGTGTCAACCTTTCCACGCCACGAACTAAATATGTAAACCATCGTAACAGTAACCCCCGCACCCAAAAAACCAAATGCTGGAATGGAGATGGCCCCTGCCGAAGCCGAAATGCCAGAAACTATTGCCATGGCAACTCCCAGTGCCGCACCTCCCGAAATCCCCAGAGTGTATGGCTCCACCAGGGGGTTGCGGTATATGCCCTGAAGAATTACTCCGGCAATTCCGAGTGAGCCACCAACGGCCAGGCCGAGTAGTACCCTTGGCAGCCTGATTTCGGTAAATACCAAATATTCAACGCTTCCCTGCGGCGAAAAAAACATTTTGGGAATGGAGAATATGGTTAAGGAAAATTCACCCGTAGAAAGGGCCAACGCTGCCGAAAAAACTGCAAAGGCAATGAATATTAGTAGGTAGCCTGTCCAAGAAATGCGGTGTGTCAATTTCATTGATTGATGAAATGTATGATTTCTTCGAGCACGTCAACGAAATAAACGGGATTTGGGCTCGCGGCCTTTTCGGCATCAACTATCAAAATCTTATTGTATTTAGCTGCACTTATTTGGCCAAACCGCTTCCAGCCTTCCATCTCTTCGTGCGCGGCAAGACCCATGGTAACAATAATTATT
>CAZUWF010000041.1:0-15704 GCA_964624065.1 uncultured Bacteroidales bacterium | reverse complement strand
AAAAAAATTAAAACGCCAGGAAAAAGAAAATTATGGCAATGGTATTTGCCGCGATGATGATGGTGGCTAGCTTTTCCGCTAAAGGCTGGGGGCCTGGTGATTGTTATACTGCAATCATTCATTGTGATGGGAAACCTACAGGGTATGCAATTGTTTGTGGGTTTACCCAACAAGAAAGGGAAGAAATGTATAAAACTTGGCAAAAAATGATGTGCATAATAGGCCACGATGAAGAAAGCGTTGATATTATTCAAACCCCAGCACCGTAATATCATGATTCGTTAATTTATTGACTATTAATATGAATCGCTTAATTTTCTTCCTTTGCATTATTGGTGGTTTTATGCTTTGCTGGAAAAGTCCGCATAACTCATGTGAGCGTGATCCAAAGGAAGTTAGCCTCGATAAAGCAAAGATTGCTGTAATCTATAGAATGCAAATTGTCCGCGACACGAACAATATGTCAGGAAGATTTTCCGATAATTTTGTTTTGCATATTGGCGATTCCATTTCTTGCTTCCAATCCCTAGGTCTTATTGAATTCCGAAAAAATATGAAAAGGGCAACGGAGGGGAAAAATAACCTGACAAATGAGGAACATTTAAAAATTCTCCAGTCTCTACCACCCGCTTCTAATCGAACTGGTTCCTTTTTCAGGGTATATAAGAACTACCCTAAAGGCAAAATAACCACACGCGACAGGGTTTTTTCAGATCCATACGTTTACTCAGAAGAATTGAATTTGTTCAAGTGGGAAATCACAGGGCATACTAATGAATACAAAGGTTTTAGGACCTTGCATGCAAAAACACAATATGCCGGACGTGAATGGAATGCTTGGTTCGCCCCTGACATTCCCTTTAGCGAGGGACCCTACAAGTTTCATGGTTTACCAGGCCTGATTGTTCAGTTGGGAGATTCAAACAAACAAATTGCTATTGTTATGGAGGCCATTGTGGAGGTCTCTGATAATGAAGCAATAACGCACGAAATTAGTCCAGGAGAATTTAAAACTACCCTTTCGAATTTCATTAAGGTCAGAAACCAATTCACGCAAAACGCTGCCGCCATAATAAGAGGCTTCACCAATGACCCACACACTCATGCGGTGGCTACAAGGAATGTTAGCAACAGAAATAACTTTATAGAGCGTAGCGCCGATTAACCACGGCCGGGGTATAGTTCTTGTAATAATGGAAGGTAAATCATGTTAGTTGGGGTGCAACTTGGAGTCGCACCTCAACTTTTGAAATAAACAAATATTGGTCAGGGCTTGATTTTTGGTCAACCCCTGAGTGTTTACATATTATTTTTACTATTATGCTAAAAGTAATCCTGGCTGGTTTAATTTTTTTGCCTGCCTACTTTGCGGCAGGCCAAACCACCCTAAGCGGCAGGGTTGCCGACGCCAACACCGGCGAAGGGCTGCCATCTATAAACATTCTTATTTCAAACAAGGGGCAAGCCGCCTTAGTTGCATTTGCCATTACCGACAACAAAGGCAACTACTCAACCACTTTTGCCAGCAGTGCCGACAGCCTGGTGGTTGAGGCTAGCTCAATAAACTACCGCAACCGAAGAATTACGGTGGCAAACACCACCCAAACCCTCGAAATTTTTTTGCAGTTCGAAGTAAAGGACTTGAAGGAATTTACCGTTACGGGTCATAGCATTGAGCGGCGTGGCGACACGTTGAGCTACGCCGTGAGGTCCTTTGCTCGCCCCCAAGATCGCAGCATTGCCGAAGTGCTAAGGCGAATGCCGGGCGTTGATGTGGAATCCAGCGGCCGCATATTGTACCAGGGCGAGCCAATACAGAAATTTTACGTGGAGGGTCTCGACCTTATGGGTGGTCGTTACGGTATGGTTAGTAACAACCTGCCCCATCAATCAGTTGCTGCCGTTGAAGTTTTAGAAAACCACCAACCCCTCAGGGTTCTCCAAGACAGGGCACCCTCAACCCGTGCCTCGCTAAACCTAAAGCTGGCCCAAAATGTGGCAACAACTGGCACGGCAAGGCTCGGCAGCGGTTTGTGGCCCATTTTGTTCACGGCCAACGTTACACCAATGACTTTTACCCGCAACTTTCAGGTGGTAAACTCGTACCAAGGCAACAACATTGGCCAAGAAGTTGGCAGCCAACTGCAACAACTCACCATACAAGATATGGAGCAAAGGTTGATACGAACCCGCCAAAACCCCCAAATGCTTTCAATACAAACTATGGCCGAGCCGACTTTTAATCAAACACGAGTGCTCGACAACCTCAGCCACCTTGTGAGCAGCAATGCCCTGCTTAAGCTCGACAAAGATTGGCAATTGAGGGCAAACATATCGTACCTAAACCACGGGCATGAGCAAAGTGGGAGCCAAACAATAAGTTACTACCTGCCAACAGGCGATTTGGTTTTGGCCGAAGCTATACAAAACCACCTGAAAGATCACTACATGCAAGGAGAGGTAAACCTAAACCGCAACGCCCGTAATAACTACCTCGACAACAAAACCAGGTTCGAGGCTCGCTGGGATCACAGGCGGGGAGAGATAAACTCGAACCTTGCCAACAAGGGTCAGGATCTAAGCAACCCTTATAGCAACTTCAGCAACAGCCTGCGCACCGTAATTGCCATTGGTTCGCGATTGGTGGAGTTCACCTCCGATGTAACCTACAACCAAAGCCCTCACACCTTGCTAGCTCACCCAGGGGGGTTCGAGCAGGCACTCAACCAGGGCAACCACATTGATAGCCTGAGACAATCGTTAAATATCCAAAAGTTTTCGGTGAGTCACACTGCAAGTTTCTCATTTTTGTGGAACCGGATAACCTTTACACCCAAGGTGGGGCACTCCGTCAGGTACCAATCAATGGGAAGCGATTTGGAGGTTTTCGATGGCAGCCGGTGGACAAGCCCCGGCTTGGAATACTCCAACAACCTTGAGGCCAACCACCATGAGGCTTTCGCCGAAACCGGACTGCATTACAAGCGAGGACAGCTTACTCTAACCGGGCACTTGCCAATTAGGTGGCAAAGGGCTCACCTCCACGATGGGAAGATAGGAGAGGGACAAACCCTGGCCAAGCTCACAGTAAACCCAAGGGCAGGATTCGCTTACCAGTTCAAGGGCTTTTGGCGGCTAATTGGCAGTTACCGGTACATGCAAAATATTGGCGACATTGACAACGTACACTACGGCTACTTGCTCAGGAACATAAATTCCCTTGCCCGCAACGGTGCTCCGTTGTCGCAAACCAGCAGCCATACCGTATCGATATTTGTGCAGTACCGCAACCCTATAATCGCGTTTTTCAACCACGCCAACACGGCATATACCGTAACCAACAATAACCTGATGTATAGTACCGAAATAAAGCCCGACGGCACCTCCATTGTTGAAGCCCTCGAACTGCCCAACACCAGTTACAACCATTTTGTTTACGCCGAAACGAGCAAGTATTTTCACCAGATTAAAAGCACCTTGAAGCTATCGGCAAACTACATGAGAAGCAACCGAAAATCGTTGATAAACGGACAGTTGCGGCCATTTACCAGCACAATGCTTATGCTTACTCCACAAGCAAGCGTAAGGGTTTCGCAAGCGATTTTTGCCGAATATCGTGCAAACTTTAGCAATAGCAAGAGCTACTCCGATGACAACCCTGTGGGCACCATCTCCCTTTGGCGCCATTTCTTCGACCTCACCTTGTTAAGCCGCCATAGGCATTTCTTTATGCTCACCACAGAGTACTACCACCTTCACCAAAAACAAAACTTCTTCCTGGATTTTCGCTACAGATACAGATTCGAGAAAGCACGTATAGACCTAGAGGTAAACTGGCGCAATATTTTCAACACTGCCAAATACACCACCTTTAGCCAAAGCGACATAATGCTCCTCGAAACTATTTACAAACTAAGACCGTCAGAAATTTTCGTAACCTTGGGTTTCAGGTTTTAAAAAGCACCACTGTTTATTTAGATATGAGTAATTAGCATTGTGAGGAGGTGGAAATTTAAGCCCAGAAATTAGCATGCGAAATCGTGAAAAAAGCGCAACCGGTTTTTGTTTTTTTCTTCTTATTTATTACTTTAGCCGAATATTTTTGAAGTTAGATCCAAACCCTTTTTAAGTGATGAAAAATTCTTCCATCTTTCTAAGCTCAATTTTCCTTTTTGTTTTAGCCACAAGCATTTTAACCCAGGCACAGGGTGATTTACCGCCAAGTTTGGCGAGGGGCGTATCCATTGACCAGGTTGAAACTCTGTTTATGCCTCACGATCAAACTATTGCTGCCACCAAGGCAAACCACAAAACAGGGCTACCCTTGTGGGCTGGTTTCTCTATTGAGGCAGGGGTGGATTCGCACACCCAAGGAACCAAAATAAAATGGCCAACAGGCGATAATTCGTGGATGCTTAGAGCCACTTCACCAGGAGCCCCTGCATTGGCCTTGGTATTCGAGGATGTTGAAATACCAAAAAATGCAACTTTTTTCGTGTATTCAGAATCTAATCCAACTGCATCATACTCCATCAAGGGAAGTGAACTAAGTTCAAAGTATGTGTCAACCCCACCACTTCCGGGCGATGCCATAGTGATAGAATACCACGAGCCACCCCAAGGAGACAATCTCCCAACAATAATGTCCACTGCATTTGGCAGTTTTGCAAGCGGACAAAGTCCCGCCCAACTATCAGGTTTGGTTGGTAGTTTTTCCCTTACCGATTTAGTTGTTATATACAATGGCTTGGAATCATCCAATCGAGAGAAGAACCTGGGTAGCTCGGGACCTTGTATGGTAAATATTAATTGCTCGCCCGAGGGAGCCAACTGGCAAGTTTTCAAACGAGGTGTTGCGCGTATTTTGCTCAGGGTTGGGAGCAGCTGGTATCATTGCAGTGGCTCTCTAATCAACAACACCGCTCAAAATGGAACACCCTATTTCCTGACGGCTGCCCATTGCGGACAAGGAGCAACCGCTGCGGACATGAATGTTTGGCAATTTTTCTTTAACTACGAGCGCGCCCAATGTGGCAATTTCGGTACACCCCCAAATCATGTTATTACAGGATGCACCCTCATGGCACTTGGCCCCTTGGCTGGTGGATCTGACTTTAGGCTCGTACAATTAAACAGCACCCCGCCTCAATCATTCAATCCCTATTACAACGGTTGGAATAGGTCGGCTGTGGGGGCCATGGGAGGAGTAGGCATTCACCACCCATCTGGCGATGCAAAAAAGATTTCTACTTTTACCGGAACACTATATTCGGCAACCCCAAACATTGAGGGTAGCGTAATGGCTCCAGGTGGGGCTTGGGGTGTTGTTTGGGTTGCCACCACCAATGGCCACTCTGTAACCGAAGGCGGTTCCTCGGGGTCACCAATATTCAATTCGCAAGGCCAAATTGTTGGAACCCTCTCCGGCGGCTCCTCCACGTGCACCTCAACAAGTTCACCCGACTTTTACGGAAAGTTTAACTACCACTGGGATATAAATGGCACGCAAAACCACCAGATGCTTCAACCGTGGCTTGATCCCGGGACTACAGGTGCCACTTCACTGGTAGGATACGATCCATTTGCAGGCCTACAAGTCAACTTCTCGGCAAATAAACTAATTGTGAACAAAAACGAGGAGGTAATATTTACCGACCAATCATCGGGGGGTACAATCACCTCGTGGAATTGGAATTTTGGTAGTGGAGCTGTTCCGTCAACTGCCACCGGAAAAGGCCCACATACGGTTTCTTACACAACCGGAGGTTACAAGACCGTGAGCCTAACGGCAAACAACCAAACCACAACCACTAAAACCAACTACATATACGTGAACGAAAGTGCTATGATAACACAAAGCACTTCTCAGGCTATAGGTACCTCAACAGTGGCTTGTGTGATCCAAAATTCCAATCCTTCCATTAATTCAGACAACTCATATTATAGGGTATTTGACCTGGTGAACCATCATTCTATAAACACAAACTTTGAGTTAAGAATTGTTGATGTGGGAATTCAGGTTGCCGCCGCCGAAAACGCCGAAACAGGAACCCCTATCACCATCAGGATTTACACTGCCAGCTCCACCAACTTGGCAACGGCCACGCTTACCCAATTGCACCAGCAAAACTTTTCGGTACCAAATGTTTCGCAGGTGGTAAGGCAATTCTTGCTATCAAATCCGGTTTTAATTCCGGCCGGTTCAATCATTGCCGTGGAAGTTCATACACCCTCGGGCCAAGGCGCGGGAACCAGAATCTTTCTTGGGTCAAATTCCGACGGCCAAAATACACCCACCTTTTTCAAATCTACAGGTTGTGGCATAGCAAACATTACTAACCTGGCCAATGTGGGTAGTGGCTTTCCAAACGTTCACCTTGTTTTGAACCTTTGGGGAGGGGCTCCGGTTCAAACCTCGTTTTCGGTTACTTACAATGCAAACAATGCCTCGGTTTCGGGTCAGCCTCCTGTTGACGGCAACTTGTATCCAGCTAGCAATCAAGTTACCGTTTTGGGACAAGGTACAATGGCTTTGGCAAATCATTCCTTTGCAGGATGGAACTTTCTTCCCGGTGGCCAAGGGCCAACCTTCCAACCAGGGGATAGTTTCACGATGCCGGCAAATAACGTCAACCTATTTGCTGTTTGGAGGCCAACCAATACCGCTGTATCTGAACCTGGCCTGGACGAGGTGGCAATTTTTCCAAATCCCTCCAGCGGCCTCATTACCGTTTCCTCTCAAATTTTTAACCTTCTGGGAGCAGAGGTGTTCGACCTTACTGGAAGATCGGTTTATAAGGCAAGGATTGACCCAGACCAGACTAATGTGGACGTTTCAAACCTCAAGAATGGACTCTACTTAATTAGAGTTGAAACTGATAGGGGGTGTGCCGTAAGGAAGTTACAGATCCAGAAATAGAAGTTTTTAGACCTGCAAAAAAAAGCCCGGAAAATCCGGGCTTTTTTTGTTGTTAAGCATTTGGCAAAGATTAATCTTCGTCCTTCTCTTCTTCCTCGTAGGCCTTGAGGAGCGCTTCTTGAACATCCATGGGCACCTGCTGGTACTCGGCAAACTTCATACCGTAGGTAGCACGTCCGCTGGTTAGCGAACTCAAAGTGGTTGAGTAGCGGTTTAGTTCGGCAAGCGGGACTTTTGCCTTAATCTTCTGATAGTTGGCTTCGCTATCCATACCCATGATAATTGCGCGGCGGCCTTGGAGATCGGTCATTACATCACCCATCTTTTCTTCCGGAACCACTACTTCAACATCGTAAATAGGCTCGAGAATCTTTGGACCTGCATTTTTGAAGGCATCTTTGAAGGCGTTTCTTCCGGCGAGCTTGAACGAAATCTCGTTGGAGTCAACCGGGTGCATCTTTCCATCATACACGTTTACAATGATGTCGCGTGCATAAGATCCAGTAAGTGGCCCTTCTTCCATTTTCTCCATAATCCCCTTCAAGATAGCAGGCATGAATCTTGCATCGATTGCTCCACCCACAATGCAGTTGTTGAATATCAGCTTGCCACCCCACGACAAGGTGTGCTCGTCGGTACCCCTAATGGGGTGTTGGGTTTGGTTTGGCTTGCCGTCATAGTAGGGCTCGATAAGCATATGCACTTCGCCAAATTGACCAGCACCTCCCGATTGTTTCTTGTGCCTGTACATTGACGAGGCATTCTTGGTGATGGTTTCGCGGTACGGAATCTTTGGTGCAAAATACTCGATGCCAATTTTGTTTAGATTTTCGATAACCCATTTGGCTATGTTTAGGTGCATTTCGCCTTGGGCAGACAATATTACCTGCTTTAGCTCCTTGCTCTGCTCGAAAATCAACGTAGGGTCAATCTTGTTCATTTCTTTAAGGATTCCGGCAAGCTTTTCTTCGTCGGCGGTGTTTTTGGCTTTTACGGCCATTCTAATTTTTGGCTCTGGATAAATAATTAGCGAGACCGAATCGTCTTGATTCTTTGATGAGGCAAGAGTGTTGCCTGTATTGGTATCTTTAAGCTTAATGGTGGCGGCAATATCGCCAGCCATAACTTTCTCAACTTTTTGCCTAGATTTACCCGAAACAGCAAATAGTTGCGACAACCTTTCCTTCGAAGAAGTGGTGGTATTTACCATATCAATTGCCTCTGTAAGAGTTCCCTGGTAAACCTTGAAGAACGAAACCTCTCCAAGGTGCTGCTCTATTGATGTTTTGAAAACGAATGCAGCCGGGGCACTGGTGGGGTCGAAGGTCAAATCTTTTCCTGCCGTGGTTTTGGTTGGAGCAACTTGGTTGGGAGCAGGCAGGTTTTCGTTAATAAACTCCATAAACCTTCCAACACCTTGGTTGTGCTTGGTGCATGCACACAAAACCGGAAACATTGTTCGGGTGGCAATTCCTTGTATTAGCCCTTTTGCCATTTCCTCCTCCGAGAGGGTTCCATTTTCAAAAAAAGCTTCCATCAAAGTCTCGTCACTTTCGGCGGCCGCTTCAACAATCGCATTGAAGTAATCCTCGGCCTTGGTTTTTTCCGAAGCGGGGATGTCAGAAATTACCGGCTTGCCACCACCCACAGGAAACTTGTATTGTTTCATCTTCAAAACGTCAATTACGGTATCGAAACCATGGCCGGCATTGGTTGGGTATTGGGCCACGAGAACTTTATCGCCAAAATTACCCTTTAATTGAGCGAGGGTTTCTTCGAAGTTTGCCTTTTCGGCTTCAAGTTGGTTGACAAGAAAAACCGTTGGTTTCTCCAGCTTGCTCACATATCGCCAGGTTATTTCTGTACCCACCTCAACTCCGTTTTGCGAATTTACAACCATGATGGCCGTGTCAGATACTTTCAGCGCTGCAAGTACCTCACCGATAAAATCGTCGAACCCGGGAGTGTCGATGATGTTTATCTTTTTCCCTTGGTACTCTGAGTACATAACCGTTGAGAAAACCGAGAACTGGCGCTCGAGTTCTATCTCGCGGTAGTCTGAAACGGTATTTTTATCGTCAACAGAACCTCTTCTGTTAATGACTCCGCCTTCGAAAAGCATTGCTTCGGCAAGGGTGGTTTTGCCCGCCTTGGCACCTCCAATAAGTGCAACGTTCTTAATTTCGTTAGTTTGGTAAACTTTCATGATTTCAACAACAGGTTAATATTTTGAAAAAACGGTAAATTTTAGAATAAAAATAACTTCACCCACCCCAACTCTCAAAAAACACCGGACTTCTGCAAAAGTCGGTAAAGGTACAAAAAAACAACTAATTAGATTTAAAAAATGATTTTTTGATTTCAGGTTAAAGCAGGTCTACCTGAAAGCTTGAAAGTTCCTGAAAATGCTTCATCCTGGCGTTGATATCGTCAGCGGTAATTTCCAAAAGCCTCTTGGTTCCAAAATTTTCCACAGTGAAGCTTGCCATAACCGCGCCGTAAGCGAGCGCAGTTTTTATGGTTTCGAATGCTATGTTGTCGGCTTTTGCAAGGTAACCCATAAATCCTCCGGCAAAAGTGTCACCGGCACCCGTTGGGTCGATCACGTTTTCGAGTGGTACGGCGGGACAGAAGAATACCTTGTCGGTGGCAAATAACAGGGCGCCGTATTCGCCCCTTTTTATTATCAAGAATTTGGGACCCATTTTCAAGATTTTCTTGGCCGCCTTTACCATCTGCAGTTCACCGGAGAGTTGCCGTGCTTCTTCCTCATTTATTGTAAGGAGGTCAACCATTTTGACTACTTCCATCAACTCGTCCCAAGCCGAATCCATCCAAAAATTCATTGTATCCATTGCAATGAATTTGGGCCTTTCAGCCATTTGCATCAAAACCTTTTTTTGAATGGCGGGGGTCAGGTTGCCCAGCATTACGAACTTGCTGTTTCTGGCAGGTTCGGGTACCACGGGGTCAAATCCCGCCAACACATTGAGGTCGGTTACCAAGGTTTGGCGACAGTTCATATCGGCATGGTACCTACCTGCCCAAAAAAATGTCTTTCCGCCACTGATAACCTTCAATCCCTGGATGTTGATTTTCCTGTTCCTGAATAATTTTAAGTACTCATCTGGGAAATCTTCGCCCACCACCGAAACGATACTGACGTGCTGGGCAATAAGGCTTGAGGCAAGGCCAATGTATGTTGCTGCCCCCCCGAGTATGAACCCGCTGTTCCCAGCCGGGGTTTCAACCTGGTCGAAGGCCACGGTTCCTACAATTAACAAACTCATTGTGAAAAAAAATATTTACGGGCAAAGATAGTTACTGCCGCTGGCTCTCGCAAATTTTTTATTCGACGGTTACGGATTTTGCAAGATTCCTGGGTTGGTCAACGTTGCAGCCCCTTGAAACAGCAATATGGTATGCAAGCAATTGCAGGGGAACCGTGGCTACCAAAGGCACGAAAATTTCATCAGTTTCCGGTATTTCGACAATATGGTCGGCGATGTTACGCACGTCGGTATCTCCTTTCGAAACTATTGCTATAACTATCCCCTTACGTGCCCTAACCTCCTGTATGTTGCTCAATACCTTTTCGTAGGCTCCCTTCTTTGTGGCAATAACCACCACAGGCATCTCTTCATCTATCAGCGCTATCGGGCCGTGCTTCATTTCTGCGGCAGGATATCCCTCCGCATGTATGTATGAAATCTCCTTAAGCTTCAATGCTCCTTCGAGGGCTATTGGAAAATTGTAACCTCTGCCCAAGTACAAGAAGTTCCTGGAATGTTTAAATTTTTCCGCCAGTTCAATCATTTGTGGATTCAACGCAAGCACCTCCTGAACCTTGTTTGGGATATCCTCCATTTCGTTTACCAAAGCCATGTATCTTAGGGTAGAAATGGTACCCTTGCGTTCGGCGATGTAAAGGGCCATAAGCGTTAGCACTGTAACCTGAGCCGTAAACGCCTTGGTGCTCGCAACACCAATTTCGGGTCCAGCGTGGGTGTAAGACCCTGCATGGGTTGCCCGTGCAATTGAAGAACCCACCACGTTACATATCCCAAAAATTGTTGCACCCTTTGATTTTGCCAAGCCTATGGCAGCCAGGGTGTCGGCAGTTTCGCCAGATTGGCTTATTGCAATAACAAGGTCATCCTCATAGATTACAGGATTGCGATACCTGAACTCGGAGGCGTACTCAACCTCAACCGGTATTCTGGCCAAGTCTTCAAAAAGATACTCGCCAACGAGTCCTGCGTGCCACGAAGTGCCGCAAGCAATAATAACAATTCGACGGGCATTGAGAATCTTTTGCTCGTAGTCAATAATTCCACCCAGCTTCACCTCTCCGGTCTCGAACTTAAGTCTGCCGCGCATACTGTCGGCAATGCTTCTGGGTTGCTCGAAAATCTCTTTCATCATGAAGTGAGGGAAGCCTCCTTTTTCAATTTCGGCAAGCTTAAACTCCAATTTTTGAATGTAAGGTGTTTTTTCGTGGTTGCGTATAGTCTTGATTTTAAGATTGCCATCTCGGGAGATTATCGCTACCTCCTCATCATCGAGGTAAACCACGTTGGAGGTGTATTCAACAATTGGAGAAGCGTCTGAGGCAACGAAGAACTCCCCTTCGCCAATGCCAATTACAAGTGGGCTGCCCTTCCTTGCCAAAAACAAGTTGTCGGGGTAGGCCTCGCTAATAACTACAATTGCGTATGCTCCCACAACTTGGTTCATGGCCACACGTATGGCCTCAAACAAATCTACTTTTTCTTGGGCCTGAATGTCTTCTATAAGGTGCACCAAAACCTCGGTATCTGTCTCACTCTGAAATTCGTAGCCCCTATTCATCAATTCAGACTTTAAAGGCAGGTAGTTTTCAATTATCCCGTTATGGATGATCGACAACTTGCGGCTTTGGCTGAAATGCGGGTGTGCATTTACATCGTTGGGTTCGCCGTGGGTTGCCCATCGGGTGTGTCCAATTCCCACAGTACCTTCAAGTTGGCTGCCTTCTACAAGACTTTCAAGGTCAGTTACCTTGCCCTTGGTTTTGTGTAAGTGTAATGTCTTGTCCAACAAAACCAAACCGGCACTGTCATAACCCCGGTATTCGAGCCTTTTTAGACCCTTTATAATAATAGGAAAGGCCCGCTTGGGACCCAAGTATCCTATAATTCCGCACATAAGTCAGAACTTAATGTAATTTCTAAAAACTAAAAAGTGGTATATCGAATGCTTACCCGCATAGGGTTCTTGTGCCTGCCAGGCCCGCGAAGCACTACCCTCTCAGCATTTTCTGACGATCCCCTTATAAATAACAACAAATCGTCGTTATCCGTCTTACCGTCTAGAACCTGTTGAAGATGCTGGGTGATGTTGAACTCGTACTGGTTGTCCTTGCTGTTGTATTTGCCGCCAAACATAGAGGCACTCAATTCTTGATCGCGTATCGAAACAACCTTTCCATCTTTGTTTCTCTTAAGCAATATCAATTCCCGGGCAGCATGAAACTCCTTTCCCCCTATGAAATTCTTGTCAACCGGAATGATTAACCTTGCTTGGTTGATGACGACATTTGAAAAAGCTCCAAGTTTATCGATGTGGGGCATTCGAAGCCTAACCCTTAGCCCACCCAAGGAACTGGCAAACAGCAAGCTGTCGTTTCTTTGGGTTGGAGCATTGAGTTGGGTGGCTAGAACAGGGTGGCAGGTCTGGTAATCAAATTCAACATGGGTGTATCGCCTCGAAAACCCATCAATAGTAAAAGATCTCTGGGTTTGCTTCCTTTCATCACCCTCGCCAGACTTGTAGTAAACGATCAACCCTGTGTTCATATCATGGATGTTGAAGTTCAGAATGGAACCTCCCGACAAAAAATTGTCTTGAACACCCACCTTCAAACCCTTGAAAAAATTATGGAATCTAATCCAGTTGGTGTAGTTTATTGAATCGGCGTTAATGAATTTTTGGCCAAAACTGTCATTGAGTCTAATACTAAGGTAAGCCAAGGTATCCTTTCCAAAGGGGATTCTCTGGTAAGGGGCCGGAACGAACACGCGCTGGCCAACAAGGGTATGGCTGCCGGGAATCTGCTGATTGCTGTAAATAGTATCCTTGTTTGGAAGTGATTGTGACAATTCGTACACCCTTAGAGTTTTCAAAACTTCAAGGTTTCCGTAATACATTGTGCTATCGTCGTCGGCACCAATTTTCGGGCTGTAGGCCAGCACAAGTAAAACTGAGTCGAGAGCTGGGTTTTTTCCCCACTTAATATCGCCATAGGCACTTGGTGGCAGGCTGAATTGGGAAAATATTGTTGCTCGCACCTTGCCAAATACCGGATCGATCATTTGGCCAAGCAGATGCTGCGATACAAGGCTGGTGGGTATGCTGTCGTCCCGCTCACTGTAAGCCCACAGCGTGATAGTATCGGTAGTGTTAAAGCCGGCCTGATTATCAATTAAATCAAGTCCAATCTCGGAGGGTTCCTTGCAATACTGCAAACTCAACAAAAAGGTTAATCCAAGAATGGATTTAACAAAGGAGCTTAAAACTTTTATTAAGGCAGAAACTGGTTTTGAAGTTTTCAAAATAGGCTTTGGTTTGAGAAAATTGAACACGAAATCGAAACGCAAAATTATTACAAATTATTCTGTTTACTTCGTTTCGTTGCCAAGCAAGGCATCATAAAAAACGTTAAAGGCATCAATGTAGGTCTCCATTGGTTGGTACTCAAGGAGTGCCTTGCCGCTTTGGCGAGCCAATTTCTCAACCTCCGGATCAATTTTTTCTTGACCAATAATTATTCCATCTGAATATTGGATGGCTGCCTTGGTGAGGTTGAAAAAGGTTGGATCTTTAAAGCAAGCCAAAGCTTCGGAACGCAAATTCTTGGTTTTTAGTTTTTTGGGAAGGTCAGGATTAAGCATGCCAGAAAACCCATCATTATAAATGGAATAAACCACCTTGGTGTCAGAAAACAAAGGATTGTCCTTTAGGGCGACCTTGATGTAAAACGGCATTAGGCAAGTAAACCACCCGCTGCAGTGAACAATGCTGGGAGCCCACCCTAGTTTTTTTACTGTTTCTACAACCCCTCTTGTAAACAATATGGCACGCTCGTCGTTGTCGGGAGCCATCATACCGTTTTTATCCTTAACACAGCACTTTCTTTTAAAGAAGTCATCATTATCAATGAAGTAAACCTGCATCCTTGCAGATTGGATGGAAGCAACCTTAAGAATTAGTTGGTGATCGGTTTCGTTGATAACAATGTTCATACCCGAAAGCCTAATCACTTCGTGAAGCTGGTTGCGTCGTTCGTTGATTATTCCAAACTTGGGCATGAAAGTCCTGATTTCTTTTCCCCTTTCCTGGACTCCCTGAGGAAGGTGCCTTCCAATTAGAGCCATTTGGGATTCTTTCGAATAAGGGTAAATTTCTTGCTGGACAAAAAGAACCTTTGGCTTTTCCATGTATTCGTTGGTAATTATTTACGCACTAAGGATTTGCAAAGGTAGAAAAAAATACTGACATATCAAATTTTCATTATAGCTTTGGCGTTTTATGATTCACCAAAATAATTTTGGTAAAATGAGTTAAAAAATCATCAATAACTACAAAAGCGTCGTTTTGGCAAAACAATACTTAAGATTATTTAAAGTTGCCTTGTTCTTGGTCCTGGGGTTGCTTGTTTTGTGGTGGATCACCAAGGATCAGGATCTGAATAAATTATCAAGGGAATTTACCCATGCCAAATATTTTTGGGTACTGGTAGCTGCGGTATTGGCCATATTGAGCCATTATGCGCGAGCACTCAGGTGGAAAGTTTTGATCCAGACACTAGGTTACAGGCCCAAAAAGTCAGAAACCTTTAGGGCGGTTATGTCTGGGTACCTTGCCAATATGTTGGTGCCACGCATGGGTGAGATTTCCAAATGCGCTGTTTTGAGCAAGTCGAGCAAAATTCCATTCAATTCGCTTGCCGGGACTATGATTGCCGAACGGGTTTTTGATCTGGTTACGCTATTTGTCTTGCTTATTTTTACCTTTCTGTTTCAATTTCACTTTCTGAAGGATTTTCTTTTCGATCTCCTGGTTGTTCAAGGAAGTGAAAATCACCTTCCATCGAAAATTCTTTTAATTGGCGGAAGCATAATGTTTTTAGCATTTGGATTACTACTGGCAACAATGATAAACCAAAAAATAAAGACTAGCGAATCAGGAACCTTTTGGGGCAAGGTAAAAAGCCAGATTGAAGGGCTGTTTACCGGGGTAAAAACCCTTTGGAAAACTGATGCCAAATTGCTTTTCCTATTTTACACATTCCTCATTTGGTTTTTGTATTTCATGGTTGTTTACGTTGTTTTCCTTGCCATTGAGTCAACCACGCACCTTGGTGCATCGGCCGGAATTACACTGCTTGCAATTGGCAGTTTGGGGTTTATTGCCCCCGTGCCTGGAGGAATAGGGGCTTATCACTTCGTAACCATTGCCGCCCTGACCAAACTTTATGGCATTGGTCAGGAATCCGCAACATCCTACGCTTACATATCCCATGCAATGCAAATGCTTTCTATTATTTTCATTTCTGCCGGACTTTGGCTTTTGGTAGCGGTAAGGTCAAGGAAACAAAACAATAGCCCCGCCCAAAGCGTTACTTAGTTGCCACCCACTTTTGCCCTTAAAAATGACTTTCGGGCAGATTGGTTAAATTTTCATAACATATATACATATACTTTGCGATGACAAAAACTGGTAAGACCAATTGGTTGAAAATACT
>CAZUWF010000040.1:185-16216 GCA_964624065.1 uncultured Bacteroidales bacterium | reverse complement strand
ACAAGTAGTTTTTTGTTATAACTGGTTTGCAAAAGATAACCCAGGTGTGGGTTATCTTTTTTTTTATTTCACCAAGCCTTATTTGGTTGTTATTGGATTTATATTTTTTAATTTTACCAGCCAGAGCATTTCATCCAAACATTAGGTTGAATTTTTAACGATTAATATCAGAAATATGACCAGATTATTAAGAAATAGGCTCTTTGGGCTACCATTCTTTTTGGTTGTTTTGCTCGTGGGTTGCAAGCAAACCCAACCCGAAGTTGGAGTTGAGCCCATACCTTTTACGGAGGGCGAAAGGCACATTGTAATCAAGCACCCTACCGTAAACAATCTCAAAACTTTCCTTTTCCTTACAAGGGAGGGTATTTTTCCCTTGCCCTCAAACTTCCGGGTTGTTGGGGTGTATCACGAGAGTGCCCGTTATGATTACCAGCTCTCAGCCGATTTTATTAATGCCGAAGGTCTTGAAAATTTTTCTTTACTTGGTGTAGGGCCATTCTTAAGTGAAAGAAAAATTTTCGGTCAAAATGAATGGACGCCAACATTTTCCCACATTTTCGAGAATTCGCAAGGAATTATCTTTTTCGGGGGTCCAGACATTCCACCGGCCACATACGGGCAAGAAATGAATCTGCTAACGGTGGTTACCGATCCCAACAGGCACTACTTGGAGCTTTCGTTCCTTTATCATCTTTTGGGTGGGTACCAGGATGAGGGCTTCGTGCCACTTCTTGAAAAGAACCCAACATATCCAATTTTGGGCATTTGCCTTGGTATGCAAACTATGAACGTGGCCACCGGTGGCTCCATGATACAAGATATACCAACGCAGATTTACGGGTTTACAACCGTTGAGGATGTTTTGAAAGCCGACCAGCAAATTAGGCATCGGAATTATAACACCAACTTTGGCCTAGACGACAATGTTACCTCCGACAATTACCACCAGGTGGAAATTTTGGGAGGCCACCTGCAACAAATCAATGCAGGAACCGGTAACAATCCCTTTGTTTTGAGCTCACACCATCAGGCCGCGCTGAAGATAGGAAAAGGTATGATTGTCGTGGCCACCTCGCTCGATGGCAAAGTTGTGGAAGCTCTCGAGCACGAAAAATATCCGCACGTTATCGGGGTGCAGTTTCATCCTGAAGTGCGAGATTTGTACTTGGTTGAAAGCAAGATAAACCAAAAACCCTTCGAGCCCGGAATAAATAGTTACTTGGAAAAGTACCCCGGTAACCTTGGAGAAACCTTCCACCGTAATTTATGGAAATACCTTGCCTCCTGGTATGAAAATGAAACCATCAAAATCAAACAGTAGCCAATGAGATTTTTGCTTACACTCCTACTAATTTACATTTGCTTCCGCATCATAGTCTCTTATATTTTGCCTTTTTTGGTCCGTTGGTACGTTAAGAGGTCAAGGGATAGGTTTTTCAGGGACAATCCAAATTATGCCGAAAGGCAGCAAAAAAAGGACGGGGAAATGACCATAACCATAAAAAGGACATCGCAAGGAAAGCCCAACTCTGACAAGATAGGCGAATACACCGATTTTGAAGAGGTAAAAGGCGAACACAAATAATTTTTCAAAAAAAAATTCTATGCCAAAAGTAAATTTAAAGGAAACAATTTACAAATTGACACCATACATTGCGGCAGTGGTTTTGTTTCTTGTGCTTTCCTTTGCCCATTTTTCCCCTTTGCTTGAGGGAAAATTGCTTTTCCAGTCAGATATTGCCAAGTGGCAGGGAATGTCAAAGGAGATTTTTGATTACCGTGAACAAACCGGGCACGAGCCATTGTGGACAAATTCGATGTTTGGCGGGATGCCTTCGTTCCAAATATCCACTTATTGGTCAAACAACATTGCCAATTTCTTCCACAAGGTTTTTACTCTTGGGCTTCCCAGCCCCGTCAATATGCTTTTCTTGTATTTGGTAGGGTTTTTCATATTGCTGCTTCTTTTGAGAGTAAATCCGTACATTGCAATGGTGGGGGCTATTGCCTTCGCGTTTTCGTCGTACAATTTCATAATAATTGCGGCGGGGCACAATACAAAGGCGCTGGCCATTGGTTACATGGCTCCCGTGCTGGCTTCCATCATTTATACCTTTAGGGGCAGAAAGCTGCTAGGTGCCTTGCTCTTTGCAATTTTCATGGGTTTGCAACTCAGGGCCAACCACCTCCAAATTACCTATTACCTGGCAATAATCGTTTTGATTTGGGTGGTACTGGAGTTTTTCAAGCAAATTATGGAACGTAAATTTGGCAATTTGGCGAAAAGCTCGGGATTATTGTTTGCGGCTTTGCTAATTGCCATTGGTATAAATCTAGGAAATTTTTGGGGAACTTATTCCTATACAGCCGAAACTATGCGTGGTGGTTCTGAGCTCACCATTGGAGATAGGAAGCCAGCAAAGGGATTGCAAAAGGAATACATAACCCAATGGAGTTATGGTAGGGCGGAAAGTTTTTCGCTTTTGATACCGAATATTCAAGGAGGCTCAACCGCGGTCATAGGCAACAACAGGGCGGCCCTCGAAAAGGTTGACCCCGATTACAGGAGTATAATCTCGCAACAATACCAATACTGGGGCGATCAGCCATTTACATCCGGGCCTGTTTACGTTGGTGTGGTGGTTTTGTTTTTCTTCTTCCTTGGATTGTTTTTAATAAAGGGACCGTTAAAGTGGGGATTGCTTTTGGCAACCATTCTTTCACTCATGCTTGCATGGGGAAAGAACTTTATGCCCCTAACAGAATTTTTTATTGATTTCGTGCCTGGTTACAACAAGTTCAGGGCGGTATCCATGACTTTGGTTATTGCCGGGCTTGCAATTCCAACCTTGGCATTCCTTGGTTTAAACAAACTTGTAAAAGAACCTGGATTGATAAAGGTAAAAGGAAAGGAGTTTTTTATTGCCTTGGGGCTTACTTCCGGCGTAAGCCTATTGTTTTACTTGCTGCCAACCACTTTCTTTAGTTTCACGAGTGCCTTGGAGAATGCTCAAATTGCACAACTTGCGGAACAGAAACCAGGCGATGTTGCCAATTTAAACCTGTTTGTTTCCAATCTCCAAGATGCCCGAATTGTTATTTTCCGGGCCGATGCCATAAGGAGTGTAGTTTTTGGTGGTCTTGCAGCAGCGGCAGTGTGGCTTTTTTTATCAAAGAAAATTAAAGCCTTGTTTTTGGTATTAGTGGTGGCAGTTTTGGTAGTGGCAGATATGTGGCCGATTAGCAAAAGGTACCTCAACCAAAGCAATTTCAAACTGCGAAGGCAGGTGGAGAATCCTTTTACACCGACTATGGCTGATAAGGCTATCTTGCAAGACCCCGATCCCCATTTCAGGGTTTTCAACCGCTCGGGCCTGGTGGATCCTTTCAACGATACTTCCACTTCGTGGTTTCATAAATCATTAGGCGGTTACCATGGTGCCAAATTGCAGCGCTACCAAGATTTGATCGACTTTCATCTTTCAAAGGGGAATATGAGCGTGTTTAATATGCTAAATACCAAGTATTTCATATTTCCAGACGAATCAAAGCAGCCAATTGCTGTCCCAAATCCCACAGCACTCGGAAACGCTTGGTTTGTTGCAGAAACAAAACTTGTGGCAAGTGCAGATGATGAGATCAAGGCGCTCAATGATTTTGACCCTGCCACAATCGCTGTAGTTCACGAAGATTTTTCAAGATTTGTGGCAGAAACGCCATTTGCAAATGATACCATTGCAAGCATTAGGCTTACAAAGTACAAGCCCAATAAATTGGTTTACAACTACAACACTTCCACACCCCAGATTGCAATTTTCTCAGAGATCTTTTACCCCGATGGTTGGATTGCTACCATCAACGGAATCAAAAAGGAGCATTTCAGGGCCAACTACATCTTGAGGGCATTGACAGTTCCGGCCGGCCAAGGCGAGATTGTTTTCGAATTCCGTCCACAGCAGTATTACACAGGGGGAAATATAGCAATGGCTTTCAGCTTTTTGTTGGTGATTGTTTCGTTGCTCGTGATTGTCAATGAAATTAAGCCAGGAATGTTCAGGATAAGGAAATAATCTTTCACCAAGTTTTTAATTTAACAAACGAATCATTTTACTATGGCACTTGCAATAACCGGAAAAAACCTAACCATTGAAGAGGTGGTAAAGGTATCTCGACATTATGAAATGGTTGAACTTCATCCTGAGGCACTCGAGAGGATTAAGAAATGCAGGGCAATGCTCGAGGAAAAAATCGTTGCCAGGGAAATTATGTACGGGGTAAACACCGGAATAGGTGAATTTTCGGAAATCATCCTCAACGATGATCAGGTCAAGGATTTTCAAAGGTATTTAATATACAACCACGCAGCCGGCATTGGCGATGCGCTTGCCGAAGAATTTGTAAGGGGTGCCATGCTTGGTAGGATCAATGTCCACGCTCACGGCAATTCTGGCTGCAGGCCGGAGATTACGTTGACCTTGGTGGAGATGCTCAACAAGGGTGTAACTCCTTACGTTTGCGATAAGGGTTCTGTTGGTGCCTGCGGCGACCTTTCACCAATGTCGCAAATCGCCCTCTTGATGATGGGTGAGGGGCACGCATTTTACAAGGGGGAGCTTCTTGCCGGTAAGGTGGCATTTGAACGGGCGGGTATAGAAGTACCAGGATTGCAAGCCCGCGATGGCCTGGCCACAATAAATGGCTCAAACGTGCTTACTGCAATGAGTGCCATTACCTTGTTTGATATGAACAATTGGCTAAAGCAAGCTGAAATTGCCTGTGCCATGTCACTGGAGGCCCTCAAGGCAAATCTTGGTCCCTACAATCACAAGATCCACGAGGTGCGAGGTTTTGAAGGTGCAATTAGAAGTGCGAGGGCAATAAGATTGGTAGCGGCTGGCGGCGATTTGGCCGAAAAGAGGTTGAAAGTAAAAGTGCAAGATGCTTATTCGATGCGTTCTACCCCTCAAGTTATCGGTGCTGCTCACGATGCTTTGAAATTTGCCCGTCAACAAGTTGAAATTGAGCTAAATGGGGTAGGGGACAACCCGATTTTCTTCCCGAATGAAAACCTCCAGTTGTCGGGAGCTAACTTCCAAGGATCACCGGTTTGCCTGCCGATGGATATGATGAGTGCTGCTATTACTATGGTGAGTGTTTTGTCAGAAAGACGAATGAACAGGTTAAATAATCCTGCTCTAAGTGTAGGGTTACCTCCATTCCTAACAAAGGGTGCCGGAATGTTTTCGGGTTTGATGTTGAGCCAATACACAGCCGATATGCAGATAGTAGAACAACGAATTCTCTCAATGCCGGCTTCAATACAATCAATACCCGCCGCTGCCGATCAAGAGGATTTTGTTTCGATGGGGATGAATACTGCCATAAAAAACATCCAAATTATGGACAATGCCTATGGTGTGCTTGGAATTGAGTTTATGGCGGGGGCACAAGCCCTCGACTTGCGCGAGAAGTACGAAACTCCCTACCTTTACGGAAAGGGAACTAACAAGGCACGGGAGGTCATCCGAAAGTACGTCGATTATCTCGACATTGACCGCCCATTGTATCCCGACCACAATGCAATGAAGGCACTGGTGAAGTCCTGCGAAATTCTCAGCGAGGTTGAAAACCTCCTCGGTAGTTTGGAATAGATTGGCGAATTATTGGCTTTAGCCGATTTGGGGTTGGACAAATGCTCTTTTTTGATTTTTACTGCTTCAATAGCCCTCAATGACAGGAAGATTATTTTTTGCGGTTGATGATTATTATTTACTGGTATTCCAAAGCAAGGAGTTGAAGATCAACTTGTGCGATGTTGATGTTGCTCCCCTGAAGTTTGGCACGAAGGAGAATAGCACCACCTGACCCTTACCCTTTTCTATCAAAACCATTGCAGGTTTGCTTTCGAGCAGGGAAATGTTTTCGGCATAACCACTTATTAGAATATCCTTTGGCGGGAAGCGACCAATTACCCTTCTGTCAATATCGTGAGTTGGTATGCTGGTTTCTAAAACCACATTAGCCCGATGAAAGACCGCAATGCTTCGTGGCATCCCAAGAGTTAGTGGGTGGTTTTGTGCCAAGTATAGGGCAAGATGCGAGCCTGGAATGTTCAACCCCTTGTTTCGAAGGCTTGCAGCCACATTGCTTATTGGAAATCGGAACGATTGGGTAGGTGCTTTGGGTTCCATTTTACCCGTAAACAGATCAATAGAACTCCCCCAAGAAATAGCCCTTCCTCCATTTTGGATGAATTCCAGAATGTTTTGCCATCCTTCATTGCCAATACCCTTAAGGTATTGAGGGGGGTAAAATGGAGGTGTGAAATCACCTTCGCCCGAGGGTGCTGACATCATCAATTGGTTGCGACCCATATCGGGGAAAATCACAACATCGAAATTTTGTGAAAGCTGGTCGGATGCAATGTCGCCTGGCCGCAGAACGGTGTAAGGTATCCCGTAGGTGTCGAAAAGAAATCGCGTCCATCCGGCATCCATATCATGCAACCATGATTCAACAAGGGCTATCTTTGGAATCCTAACCTTGTGAAAACCATCCGGTATTTGGCTCAAAACTTCAGGGTTAATGTTTACTTCTTGGGCAATACCTTTGAGGAAATCTTTAACTCTGGCCGAAATAGACATTACAAAACTACCGCCAGGTATGGATTGATTTTGATAAAAAATTTCGCTTTCTGAACGCCAAACTTCGAAGCCATTGGCCAAAGCTTTGAAAGATAGCTTGTAACTTTCATTGAATTGACCGTTAAAAAGGAAATAACCTGTGGATGTTTCCGGTATCACCATAGTTTCTAAGGGAAATTCCACCTTAGTAAGGTTACCAGTAAAAATCTGGGGATTTGTGTTAATCTCCAGTGCATTGAGGCCAAAATTCAAAGGCAAGCTCCAAGACGTAATATCATATGGCATAATTATCTCACCACCAGGGCTATACCTTCTTACCGGGTACTTTTGAGGCTCCATTATTTCCTTAATGAAAGGCCTGAATGGCTGAGCAAGAGATATTACGAAATCGCCTTTGTCAAACTTCCTTCCTTGGTTGATTACATCGTTTTCAAGTTTATGCACCTTAACGCCGTGCTCATTTAGCAGCGAAATCATTTTTTTCAGGTTTCCCTTGTCGTGCTGTTCTTGTGGAATCACGAAATAATAAGGCGGTTCGCTTTTGCCTTTTTCTATTTCTTTCGATACAAGATTGTTTAAGCTGGTCAAGAAGTCAACCTTTTGCCTTCCTGCCGACTTAATTATTGAGTAGGTTGATTCAACTTCGTACTGCACAATATCAGAAAGGTGCCACCAACCACCCTCCCAGGGTACCGGAAAATTTATGCTCTTTTTGTAATCAGGCAGCCCCTTGCCTCCGCGCAATTCATTAGGTTCAATAAATACCGGAGATGCCAATTGCACGCTTGCCGCCTCGGTCAACAAGCTTATGATGTTTTTCCAGGCGCTAGTTTTGGTGGGACCTGGCCAGTAGAAATCGAAAAGGTATTTCTGGCTAATTCCTTTAAGTCCCCTCGCTGTCATATCTCTTGTCATGTTTGAACCCAATACCCAATTCCATACCCATATTGTTTCGTCAATGTTTTCGGCAATGGGGTCATGGTTTGGTGGCACGTAATACCTTGGGCCATTCAAATGCATTTGGTGCTTGTCAACAAGGATTTGGGGAAACCAAACGTTACTGTAAATGTTTGAAACAGCCTTGTTTTCCTTCATTAGCAACGAAATGAAGTCTCGGTTTATGTTATGGCCCACGTACTTGTGATAAACACCAGGCAGGTTGCTACCCTCGTAGATGGTTCCCAGGTACTTGTTGTAATGGTCAACTATCATATCGTGCCCATCAGGATTGCTGCTAATTACCATCATGGTTACCACTTCAGATAAGTTTTCGGTGGCCTCCGGATCAATTCCGGTTATCAGGTTGTAGGCCATTAGCGGTGCCGCCTGCGAAGGTGCTGTTTCGGTGGAGTGCATTGACAGCGTGAACATTACAAAGGTTTTTCCCTTGGAAATCAAGTAGTCTCGTTCAAGGGCAGGTATTTTTCCATCCAAAGCAAGTCTTTGGTTTATAGATTTCAATTCGGGTAGGCGGTAAATGTTTTCTGCCGTTGAAATAAATGCCATATAAATGGGCACCCCAAGCTCCGACACTCCGATTTGTTCAATTTTGACCATCTCAGATTCTTTGTCAAGAAGATTGAAGTAATCTACCAATGATTGGTATTTAATTAGCTTTCGGTCGGCTCCTGGTTCGTAACCAAAGAAGGTTTTTGGAGAAGTAACAGGCTTCAAATCGCCAGAAAAGGAAACCCATGCCAATAGCAAGCCTACTAACGAGAAAAGTGTTTTTTTCATAGATTTTGTATTTTACCTCTCTTCGGGAATTTACTAATTGATTAACAGCGAGTTGAAAACAAGTTTTAAAGTAGCGGGTGTTGACCCTCGAAAATTTGGATTAAAGGTAAAAAGCACCACCTGCCCTTTTCCCTTTTGCAGCCAAACCAGGGCAGGCATATTTTCCACCAAGTTAATTTTGTCGGCGTATCCACTGAGAAGAACATTGTCGGGTGCGAATCTTCCAATAACCCTCCTTTCCATGTCATGTGTAGGAATTGATGTTTGAATTGCGTTAGTTGTATTCTGGAAAACAGCAACTTTCTCTGGCATTCCCATTGTTATTGGATGGTTTTCGAGCAATTGTACTTTCAGGTGCGTGCCGGGTATGATTAGCCCTTGTCCTGCCAGCGTACGAGATTGGTTGCTAATCGGAAATCTAAAATTTTGTTGTTCCTTGCCGGGATTCATCTGTCCTGTAAATAGGTCAATAGACCTTCCCCACGAAATTACCACACCTCCGTTCTGGATGAATTCCAAAACCTTTTGCCAGCCATCGGTACCCATACCAGTGGCGTAACCTGGTGGTAAAAACGGGTTTGAGTAATCATCGCCCCTTGCACTTCCTCCTTGCATTATTGCCCCACTGCCCATATCAGGAAACACAATTTTGTCGAATTCCTTGGTGAGGTTGAAATCCTTGATCTGGCCTGGTCTCAGTACTGTATAAGGTATTCCATAGGTGTCGAACAAAAATCTGGTCCAGCCGCCATCCATATCGTGAAGGAAAGTTTCAACAAGGGCGATCCGCGGCATAGTTACTTTCTTTAACCCTTCGGGTTTTGGTTTTATAAAAGAGGGCTGTACGGTAGCCACTTCAAGAATTTTTTGGACCTTACTGCTATTTCTATTTGCAATTTCAATCAAAAAGCTGCCCGCGGGAATGGTTTTATCGTCAACCACCATCTCTTGGTTGCTTCTAAAAACGGGAATTTTTTCGGCAAGAGCCTTAAATGCAATTTTGAAACTCTCGTTATTTTGGCCGCTGAAAATCATAAAGCCGATTTGGTTTTTATCGAAGGCCTTTCCCATTTCGCTAACTTTATATTGAGAGTAATTACCGTTCAAAACCTGTTGGTTGGCATTAACCTCAAAAATTTTCATTCCAAAATTAAGCGGAAGCGACCAAGATGTAATATCGTAGGGCATGATCATTTCTCCTCCTGGGGAATACCTTCGCACCGGGTACTCCTGCAACTCCAACACTTCTTTAATAAACGGCCTGAAAGGTTGCGACATTGGGATAACGAAATCTCCTTGGTAAAAAACTTTACCGTCAATAACCACCTCTCGATCAAGTTTGAAGAGATTAATTCCGTGCCTTTCGAGAAGCAGCAACATTCTGATCAACTCGCTGGGATCATGTTGTTTGGCAGAAATAAGGTAGTAGTATGGGGGTGTGGTTAAGCCAAGATTAACCTCCTTTCGCACCAGGTCGTTGAGGCTTCGCAGTATTTCGTCCTTTTGCCTAGCGGCTGTCCGAATGGCCGAGTATGTTGACTCAATTTCGTACTCAACAATATCGCCCAGCTTCCACCACCCACCCGGCCAGGGTGCGGGCATGTTTATGCTTTTCTTGTAGTCGGCAAGTCCGCTTCCACCTCGCAGTTCGTTTGGTTCGATGAATACGGGGCTTCCAAGCCTAGTGCTTGCGGCTTCGGTAAGCAGGCTGATAACGTTTTTCCACAGGCTGGTCTCGGTTGAGCCGGGCCAGTAATTGTCAAAAACGTACTGTTGGCTCACCCCAGTCAATCCCTTGGCGGCCATATCTCGCGCCATATTTGAACCAATAACCCAACTCCAATTCCACAGAGCTTCGTCAATGTTTTGTGCAATGGGGTCGTGGTTTGGCGGCACGAAATACCTTGGGCCGTTCATACCCATCTGGTGCTTGTCGAGTAGTATATGCGGATGCCAGGTTTTATTGTAAACATCCGCAATTACCTGGTTTTCTTTCATCAGCAAGGAAATGTAGTCACGATTTATGTTGTGCCCTATGTACTTGTGATAAACGCCCGGCAAATTGCTACCCTCGTATGGGGTGCCAATGTACTTGTTGTAGTGATCCACAATCATATCCAGACCATCGGGATTGCTCGAAGGGGTCATCATAAAAACCACCTCGTTGAGAAATGGTTTAAGATTGGGATCGGTGATAAGTTGGTATGCCATAATTGGCGACGACTGCCCTGGTCCAAGTTCGGCCGAGTGCATGCTCAATGTTGCAAACACAAATGCCTTTCCTTTTGAAATAAGGTCTCGACGCTCTTCATCCGGAATTTTTGGGTCAAGGGCAAGCCTCTTGTTAATTTTTCGCAAGCTTTCGAGATTCTTGATATTCTCCGAACTTGAAACGAACACCAAGTGCATTGTTTGGCCCATCTCGGTTTTACCGACCGGAATTACCCGAACCATACCTGATTCTTTCTCCAGTAAGGCCATATAGTCCATTAGCCCATTGTAGCCAATCAATTTCTGGTCATCGCCAGGGTTGAATCCGTAGAAGGCAGACGGAGGGGTGATTTTTTGTCCGCTTGTCGAAAATAATGAAACAAACAGGAAAACGATTACCAAATTTTTCTTAACAGCTTTTAGGATTTTTTCCATAGTGTTGGTGTTGATATTTTTTTTTGGGTGCTATAAAGGTATTAAAGGTTTGAAAACAATTTTGGGATTTCGGCAAAAAGATTATCACCTCATCTGCCAATCTTTATAGGCTTGCCAACCCAAAGCGGAACCCCCTCAATTCCGCTTTAAGACCTGGGTGCAAAATTCTGGATTGATTGAAAGAACTAGCAAATGAACCCATATTCATCTTTTTCAATTAGAAACCCTTTATGATGGGTAAACTTTTCGAAAAAATTGCCATTTTTGCACAAAATTTCCAAATAAAGCCCACCATCATGCCAATCATTTCAGAAAAGGGGCGAATGATGCCCGCCAGCCCAATAAGAAAATTAGTTCCTTTTGCCGATCAAGCCAAGAAACGGGGTGTAAAGGTTTTTCACCTTAACATTGGCCAACCCGACATTCATACCCCCAAAAGTATGATTGAGGCCATGCACAACCTCGACCAAAAAGTTATTGAATATAGCCACTCGGCGGGTATTCTTTCTTACAGGGAAAGTATGTGCAAGTACTACGCCAAGCACGGGATTAAAATTACCCCCGACCAAATTATTGTTACGGCAGGTGCATCGGAGGCCATACTATTTGCGGTTCAGACTTGCCTCAATCCTGGCGACGAGATAATTATCCCCGAGCCGTTTTATGCAAATTACAATGGGTTTGCCACCAGTGCCGGGGTTAAGGTCAAGCCAATTTACTCCTCACTCGACAATAACTTCGCCCTCCCGCCCATCGAGGAGTTTGAAAAGGCTTTTTCGCCTTCCACAAAAGCCATAATGGTTTGCAACCCCAACAACCCCACCGGGTACCTATACTCAAGGGACGAACTAGAAACCCTGCGCAAGTTGGTACTGAAGTACGACTTGTTCCTTTTTGCCGACGAGGTTTACCGTGAGTTTTGCTACGATGGTCTCGAGCATTTTTCTGTATTGAGCCTCGAAGGTATTGAAAACAACGTGGTTTTGTTCGATTCCGTTTCGAAACGCTACAGCGCTTGCGGTGTGAGGGTGGGGGCGATGATTTCGCGCAACAAGGAAGTAATGGACACGGCTATGAAATTTGCACAGGCTCGTCTCAGCCCACCATCGTTAGGCCAAATTGCCTCGGAAGCTGCAATGGCTACTCCCGACAGTTACTTCGAGGAGGTGGTGGCTGAATACAAGGCACGCCGCGATACCGTTGTGGAGGGTATGAACAAGATTTTGGGTGTTAAGTGTCCCAACCCAAAGGGTGCGTTTTATGTAACGGCCCGACTGCCCATTGACAATAGCGATAGATTTTGTCAATGGTTGCTAGAATCCTTTAGCTTCGAAAATCAAACCGTGATGCTTGCACCTGCTACCGGATTTTACAGCACTCCCGGTGCCGGTCAGCAAGAAGTGCGCATTAGTTACGTGCTTAACGTTGACGACTTGAAAATAAGAGTATTGGAGGAAGCCCTCAAAGTATATCCTGGAAAAACTATATGATTTTTTAATTTTAGTGCGATGGTTACATTAAACCGCCCGCAAAAAATTATCATAAGCTCTTGTAAAAACAAGGGCTTTTTTTAGTCCTGGTTTTGTAACCGCGACCCAAGTACAATGACACACCCATTTCAACAATCATTAGATCATTGTAAATTGCCATCAGATCTTTGTCTTCAAAAATTGGCCCGTATATGATTCGACGCAATTTGCTAGATTTTCAGGCACACCTTCGAAAACTATTTCTCCGCCCTTTTCCCCACCCTCGGGTCCAAGGTCTAAGACCCAATCGGCACATTTTATCACATCTGGGTTGTGTTCGATAACCAGTATCGAATGGCCTTTATCAATTAATGCATTGAAGGATTGCAGCAACTTGTTAATATCGTGGAAGTGAAGCCCTGTGGTAGGCTCGTCGAATATGAACAGTGTCTTGCTGCTGGTGAACCCTTTGGTCAAGAACGATGCCAGCTTTACCCTTTGAGCCTCCCCACCGCTTAAGGTGCTGGACGATTGCCCCAACTTGATGTATCCAAGACCTACATCTGCAAGGGGTTGCAGCCTGGCCGAAATTCTCTTGCAGGCCTGGTTAGGCTGCTTGTCAAAGAAGGCAATTGCATCGTCAACTGTAAGGTCGAGAATATCGGTTATGGTTTTACCTGCAAACACAACGTCTAATATATCTTCGCGAAAGCGCTTTCCCTTGCAACTGTCGCAGGTAAGGGTTATGTCGGCCATAAACTGCATCTCTATTTTCACGAATCCATCGCCCTCACACTCGGGGCAGCGGCCTCCATCAATGTTGAACGAAAAGAATGCAGGGGTGTAGCCTCTGGTTTTTGCCAGGGGCAGGTTGGAATAGAGGGTTCGTATTTCGTCGTAAGCCTTGATATAGGTAACAGGGTTTGATCTAGATGACTTACCTATTGGGTTTTGGTCAACGTATTCTATTTCGGAAATGGAGTTGATATCGCCTTCAATGGAATCGAACTTACCCGTGGGAATTCCAATTCCACCGTGTATTTTCTTCAGGGCTGGGTAGAGGATTGACCTTACCAAGGTGGTTTTTCCCGAACCACTTACCCCGGTTACTACGGTTAGCACCTTTAGTGGAATTTTAACATCAAAACCTTTTAGATTGTGTTGCCTAACACCTTTCAAAATGACATATTCCTTCCACTTGCGTCTCACTTTTGGCGTTTCTATGGCCATTTTTCCAGAAAGGTAGGCACTGGTAAGGCTTGTGTTGTGGTTTACAAGGTCGTTGAAGGTTCCCTGAAAAACGATTTCTCCTCCGTGGCTACCGGCCAAAGGGCCAATGTCAATTACTTGATCGGCGGCACGCATCATTTCTTCTTCGTGCTCAACCACAATTACCGTGTTTCCCAAGTCGCGGAGTTTTTTCAGCACTTCAATCAACCTTCTAGTGTCTCTCGGGTGCAGACCTATGCTTGGCTCGTCCAATATGTACATTGATCCAACCAGATTGCTGCCAAGCGAGGTGGCAAGGTTAATACGTTGCGATTCTCCACCCGAAAGTGTATTTGAAAGGCGGTTTAGGGTAAGGTAGCCCAATCCAACCTCGGTTAAAAAGGACAACCTGTTGTTTATTTCAATAAGAAGTCGCCTGGCTATCTCGCTTTCGTAGGGTTCCAGTTGGAGGTTGGCAAAGAACTCCTTAAGTTGACCCATGGGCATCAATGCGAGATCGGCAATGGATTTTCTACCAACTTTGACGTAACTTGCATCCTTGCGTAGCCTGGTGCCTAGACAATCGGGGCAGGTTCTCTTGCCCCTGTACCGCGAAAGCATTACCCGGTATTGAATCTTGTATGTGTTTTCTTCAACCATCTTGAAAAAATCGTCCAAGCCGCCGAAGTACTCGTTACCACTCCATAAAAGATCCTTTTGTTCTTGGGTGAGGTGGTGGTAGGGTCTGTGAACTGGAAAATCAAACTTGTATGCGTTATTGACCAAGTCCTCGTTCCATAGACCCATTTTTTCGCCTTTCCAGCAAACTATTGCTCCTTCGAAAATGCTCAAGCTTTTGTTGGGGATTACAAGGTCTGGGTCAATGCCCAAAACGCTTCCGAATCCCTCGCAGGTTTTGCAGGCGCCGTATGGGTTGTTGAATGTGAAAAAATTTACCGATGGCTCTTCGAAAACCAGCCCATCCAACTCGAACTTACTCGAAAATGTATGGGACTTCATCTGCTCTTCTTGCTCGTACCTGACGAGGCAAACGCCGCTTCCCTCGTGAAAAGCTGTTTGAACCGAATCAGCCACCCGCGACATTAGTTCTTGGTCGTTGGCCCTTACCTGGAGCCTGTCAACAATAACACAGGGATTATTCCCGTTTCCTGCTTCAAAGCCGTTTTCGAGCACTTCTTCGATGCGGTAAACCTTTTGGTTTAATCCCACCTTAGTGAAACCCTGCTGTAACAATATTGAAAGATGCTGCTCGAGGGTTCTGCTGCCCTGAACGGTGATTGGCGCAAGTATCATGGCCATGGAGCCCTCGGGCAGCCCCATCACCAAATCAACTACATCGGTAACGGTGTGCCGCTTAACTTGCTGACCCGAAATGGGCGATATGGTTTTGCCCACACGAGCAAACAGCAATTTGAGATAATCGTAAACCTCGGTGGAAGTACCAACAGTTGAACGGGGATTGCGTGTGTTTACCCTTTGCTCAATTGCAATGGCCGGCGATATGCCCTCAATGTAATCGACCTCGGGCTTGTGCATGCGCCCCAAGAACTGTCTTGCATACGAGCTCAAACTCTCAACATAACGCCTCTGCCCCTCGTTGTATAGCGTATCAAATGCCAACGAGGACTTTCCGGAACCAGACAGACCTGTAACAACAACCAGATGGTTGCGCCTTATCTGCACATCAACGCTCTTGAGGTTGTGCACCCTAGCACCCTTTATGGTAATGAACTGCTTTAGGGTAGAGTAATCGTGGTTGTATTGCGAGGCCATCCAGTAGCAAGTAATTTGCAAAAGTAGGAAAAATAAGATGGGAGGAGGGCAAAAAAAACCCAGATTTCTCTGGGTTTGTATTGGCGGTCCGGACGGGACTCGAATCCGTCTCGTTGCATACAACGAGATGACAGGCTTGTATTCTAATGATTAAGGATATTTTTATCAGACATTATCAATCTTTCAATCGAGGCGCTGTTTAATTTCTTGATCCTTTTCTCTTCGATTAATGCTTGCTTTTTTGATTCGTACATTACCAGATATACCATTTCCCAAGGGCCTTTATCTTTCGTGTAGCGACTTAACTCATTGTTGTGTTCCCAAAGTCTTTTTTCGGGATCCTCTGTTATGCCTTTGTAAAAGACTCTTAGTGATTGGCTTTTTAGAATATAAACGTAAAACATACTGAGATATAAATAAAAAAACCCTTGAAATCAAGGGTTTAATTAAGAGCGGTCCGGACGGGACTCGAACCCGTCTCGTTGCATACAACGAGATGACAGGCTTGTATTCTAATGATTAAGGATAT
>CAZUWF010000040.1:0-85 GCA_964624065.1 uncultured Bacteroidales bacterium | reverse complement strand
AAACCCTTGAAATCAAGGGTTTAATTAAGAGCGGTCCGGACGGGACTCGAACCCGCGACCCCATGCGTGACAGGCATGTATTCTA
>CAZUWF010000039.1:0-17942 GCA_964624065.1 uncultured Bacteroidales bacterium | reverse complement strand
CGAAAAGGGAGTGCAAAGGTACAACAACTTTTAATACAAACAAGAAAAAAATTAAAATTTTTTCATTTTTTTTTCTTTTGCTTGAATATCAGCGTATTAAAAGATCGCAATAATTCCTTCGATTGACTTTTTAAAGCCGCACACTTCCGTATTTTCATAGTACGGGCGGCAAAGGTAATGGTTTTTTCGATACGCAAAGGTTTTTTTTCGATTTTTTCAGAAAACTATTTGGAAGGTTGTGAAGTATTGTGGACCACGGGTTATTTGGGTTAATTGGGAGGGGTGCAGGGTTGATTTGAAATAGTATCAACAATCATATTTTGCTTTGAGCCAGGCTTGTGGCTGCCTTTGCGTGAGGGATAGTAGCGGGTATCCTTTTTTGGGGCTGGGAACTCCGGTTGGGAAAAAAGATACGAGCGGATAGCCCGACCCCACATGGAGGGGTTGGGCCAGGTGGTTGGGGGCACGCCAAAAAGAAATGTAAGATTCAAAGATTTAGTTCGGTATGGGTTGCCGACTACCCAATAAGTGTTTCTATTATTTTCTCGACCGACACGCCTTCCGCTTCGGCCTTAAAGTTCTTGACGAGGCGGTGCCTCAAAACGGCGTAGGCGATTGCATTTACGTCTTCGATGTCGGGCGAATACTTACCGTTGATGGCAGCATGGACCTTTGCTCCAAGCACTAGGTACTGGGATGCCCTTGGGCCTGCCCCCCAACTCACGTATTCGTTTGCAATGGGATGGCATCCCGGGGTATGGGGCCTGGTCTTGGTTGAAAGTCCAACGGCGTACTTCATAACGCTCTCGGGCACGGGGATTTTGCGTGCAAGTTGCTGGAAGAAAACAATTTCTTCGGCAGACATCACGACATTAACGTTGGTTTCGGTGTTGGTGGTTGTATTCTTAACGACTTGAAGTTCTTGTTCAAAGGATGGGTAGTGGAGAAGAACGTTGAACATGAATCTGTCGAGCTGAGCTTCGGGCAATGGGTATGTTCCCTCTTGCTCTATTGGATTTTGGGTTGCCAACACAAAGAATGGTTCGAAAAGCTTGTGGGTTTTGCCTGCGGCTGTAACGGAGCGTTCTTGCATGGCCTCGAGCAGTGCGGATTGGGTCTTGGGTGGTGTACGGTTAATCTCGTCGGCAAGGATGATATTTGCAAACAAAGGGCCCTTAATGAACCTGAACGCCCTGTCTTGGTCGAGGATTTCGGTGCCGACGATATCGGAGGGCATTAAATCGGGTGTGAACTGTATCCTGCTGTACCTAAGGTCGAGTGCCTTTGCGAGGGTGTTTACCAGAAGGGTTTTTGCCAGTCCGGGTACACCAACGAGCAAACAGTGGCCTTGTGAGAAAATACTGATGAGAAGGTTTTTTACCACCTCTTCCTGACCTACGATAACTTTCCCTATCTCGTCTTTAAGCTTTTGATAGTTAATTGCGAGGGCATCAATGGCGTCCACGTTGGTGATAAACTTCATGTGTTTTATTATATAAGTCTTAGCTTGCTCGCTACCATATTTATTTGGTTACTTAGCAGTGCTTTTGGCATTTTGCGCGGGCTGAAATTTTCGGTTATAACGAAGAGTTTTCCGGATTTTTCACGAGATTGACTGGCTTTACTTAGGTGCAGTCGTGATTACAAAGGTTCAGTTCATACTCAACAATCAAGGCCTACTTCATTGCACAAAATTCCCCGACTATTTTTTGAGCCAGTTGAACTGGAACTTGCAATTGTGGAACTGGGGGTTAACGTAAACGTATGTGGAAGGCAGGGCTTTCATTATCCACTTAACCATCGTTTCGGCCTTTTTTTCCTCCAGGGCGATGTCTTGAATGAAATTATAGTGTTGCTGCAGGTTTGCTGGCTGGGGCTCGGTCCTTTCGACCAACTTCACGATACGAAAGGCATCGCGATTTTCATCTTTTTTCATACCGATTGGCCTTGATATTTGGCCGACCTCCATTTTGTCTATTGTGCGAAATACGAGAGGTTCTGCTTCTTGAAGTTGCCTTGCCGTGAACGAGTTTGACAAGTTGAAGGGGTTAACCATAAAACCCTGGTTTATTTTCCCGGGATCATCGGAGAACTTAAGGGCTGCTTCCTGAAAGGACACGGTTCCTTCGTTTATTGCTGTTCTAATGCTATCTAACCTTCGGCTGGCGGCAACCAAATCGGGTTGTGAAACCTTAGGTTGAATGAGTATATGCCTGACGTTAATCAGCTCTCCCCTTCTCTCTATCATTTGAATAAGGTGGAGTCCCGCCTTGGTTTCTACTATTTCAGACATCTCACCAGGTCTGAGGCTAAACGCTACCCGTTCGAATTCGGCGTATAGTGAGCCCCTGGGCTGAAATCCTAGTTCGCCACCCTTGCCACGAGAACCGGGGTCTTCTGAATACATGATTGCAAGAGTGGAAAAGTTATCGCCTTTGATGACTCTTTGGCGGTATTCGTTGAGCCTTTCTCTGGCCAAATCAATTTCGAAATTGGAAACGGGTGGGGTAATAACTATTTGCTGGAGCTGGAACTCGCTTTCAACAATTGGAATTTTATCGGAGGGAATGGAATTGAACAAAGCCCTTACCTCTGAAGGAGTTACACTGACGTTATTGGTTACCTTGCTTTCGAACATCCGGCTGAGTTCTTGTTCTCGAACCAATTCACGAAGTTCGTCCTTGATGGCATCTATTGTTTTGCCGTAGAATTCCTCTAGCTTTTCGCGGCTCCCAATCTGGTTGATGAAAAAGGCCATGCGCTGGTCCAAAATCCTCTCGACGTTATTGTCGTTCACCTCAAGGCTGTCGATCAGGGCTTGATTGAAAAATAGCTTTTGGAGCAATAGATCATCGAGTACTGAACAGTCGGGATCCGTTCCCAAGTCCACCCTTTGGCTTTCCATTTGTCGCCTTTGGTTGAAAACGTCCGACCTAAGCACAACTGAATTGCCTACCACACCTACTACTTCGTCAATAACCGAGCGGTTTTGAGAAATTCCGTGAGTTGCAAGTGTTGCAAAAACAAGGACTAATAAAATTTTATTCCTTTGATACATAATTGAAAAAAATCATTTAACCTTAAAACTGGCTTATTAATTAAACATCATCAATACTCTACCATATTCCGGTCTTTGGCCTCGAGCAGGAACTGGTTGCGTTTGGTGTTTATCAACTCCCTTTTTCTCTGCATCAGAATCAAATTCCTGACATTATCTTCTTCAAATGAAAGTGGCGCAATGCTTCCCAGCTTTCGATGGTCGAGAATGTAAACGAAATACTTGTAGGAATCGTCTTTGAGTTCTACAAGAAAGTTGTTTCGCAGGAAGTTTTCGTGATTAGAATTTTGGGCTGGCAAATCTCTAATCAAATCTGACAATGACAACCAACGATTGACATCAAGGTAAAACGCCACCGAATTGTTTATGCAAAAGTCCTCGAGGGCAGCAAGATCATTGGCCTTGGTAGATTGAATCAGCAGCCTGAACTCGCTTATGCCAGAGGATACCTCAACCGGAAACTTTACAAACCTTGCCCTTACTATATCTTCCTTCAATCGGAAGTTGTCCTTTACTTTTTCGAAGAATTCTGCAAGCTGGATTCTTGTAATCACGGTGTCGAGGTGCTCTTCAACAAGTTGGTTTTCGTAGGCATGAACCAATAGGGCGGTTCTGTATTGGTTTACTTGCTCTTCGAATTCGGTAAGGGGAACCTTAAGATTTTTAATGGCATTTTCAAGAAAAACACGTCGGGAGACCCAATCCTGTATGAATTTTTGGACGAGCATTGCGCTGTCACTTGGGGTTTGGTAATCGGGAAAAATGGCCTGTAAGTCGCTCCTGAGAAGGTATTCGTCATTTACCCGTGCAAGTACGTTATGGTCCAACCCTTGTTTCTTGTCCCCGCAAGAGGAATGGGAAACCATCAACAAGCCCAAAAAACCCGGCAACACTACAAGTCGGATTGCAAATTGCACTATTTGGCTAAATATCATCTTATTTTGTTAATTTTCTAACTCCTTTAACAATGCATGGTCAACCACAACATTATACTTTTGCCTTAGTTCGCTGATCCAGTGGTGGTCGAGGTGGGTCTGGTAATCATTTATGACGTACCCTCTAACTTCGTTTAGCTTTTGCAGGCCCTTTGGAATGAATTCAACGATTTCAACAACGAAACACTTTTCGCCCACTGTGACTGGTTTTGCCACCCCTTTCTTCCAAACTACTTGGTCAACGGCTGAATTTTGCCCCTTTTGGTAGGCACCTTCTTCGAAGGAAAGGACACTAAGGTTGGATTTGGATTTTTTATTTTGGGTTATGGGCTTTTCTTCTTTCTCGTTAAGTGGTTTAAACTTTTTGGGTTTAAACGAAGCCGCCTCGGCTAATGTTTCGAACTCGAACACACGGGCCCTCACCCTATCAGGCCAGGTATAGTTGCTCCGGTGTGCCGCGAAAAAATTTTCAAGGCCAAGAGAATCTTGAACGGCTCTGTTCCAAACCTTTTGGTTTGTGATTTCGAAAAGGAGCATTCCGTCATGATACTCCGAAATGATTGCTTTGAACTCTGGAAACTTTATTTCCAGCCTATCACTTTCGTGCTGAAGGAGTTTCCGCTTCGAAAGTTCATCAAACATTGTTGCAATGTAGGCTTCGATACTGCCCGGGGGTCTGTTGGCTTGGTTGGTTTGGAGGAAATCGGCAAAATCTTGCTGAATGAAGTTCATCCCGGCAAATGAGAAAAGGGTTTTTTCGAGTTTTTTGGATGGATCAGCCACCCAGTTTGCTGCGAAAATTGTTGAATCGACCAAATTGTTGAATTCTTTCAGAGCGTCAAGGTTTACAGAAAAATTGTACTCTTTTTTCAGTCTATCCACCACAGCTTTATCGCCCAGGAATGCCCTTGAGTCTTGCATGACTCTACTTTTTATGCCTTGATATGCTTCTTCCCAGTTTTGCGGTGGGGTTTTTTCGAGTAATTTGATCAGGTGCCAGCCAAAGTTTGTTCTAACGGGAGTGGATACCTGCCCCATATTCATCGTGCTAATGGCCTTTATGAACTCTGGCACCATTTCGCGAGATGCGAAGGGTCGCATTTCACCATTGTTTCCCTTTGAGGAGAGGTCTTCGGAATAGTCTTGAACCAAGGTTGCAAATTCGGTGCCTTCATTATACTTTTGGTATGCAAGTTCAATCCTTTTTTTCAATTCAAGCTCCCTTTCATCATCCATTTCGGGCGAAAACATTGCCATAATATGGGCCACTTTTGCCCTTCCCATGGCTGGAAGACGGTCCACAACAGTAATAATATGGTATCCAAAATCGGAGCGAACGGGTTTTGAGATTTCGCCCACTTCTAGGCTAAAGGCCGAAGTTTCGAAGGGGTAAACCATATTGAAAACCGTGAAATAGCCCAAGTCACCACCATTGCCTTTGATTGGAGGCCTTCCACCGCCAACCTCCCGATCTCGTGCACTTGGATCATCGGATTCTTCGGCGGCAACTATTGCAAAAGGGTCTCCTTCAAGTATCCTTTGTCTTATTGAATGGACTCTTTGCCAAGCTGCTAGGGTGTCGGTTGGAGCCGCATTAGCATCAACGCGCACCAATATATGTGAGGCCCTGATGTCGTATTTCGATCTCTGGTAAGCTTCAGAAACCAAATCTTCGATTACCTTTTGATCGGATAGGTATGGTTTGGCAAGCTGCTCACGATACCCTGCTAGTTCACTTATAAAAGCCTGAACTGTATCCAACCCCAGGGCAAGGGCTTCGGTTACCTTCAATTTAAAGTTGATGAACAACTCGAGGTATTCCTCGGGCGAAATTTGGGATGCCAGTGTTGAATTGTTGTTCTTTTGATAGGCGTGAACAAACTCCGATAGGGAAATTTCTTGATTGCCTATCCTGATGAAAATCGGATCACCTCCAACCTGTGTACTGGAAAAACCTTTAGTGGCCTCAAACAATAGAAATGCAGAAAAAACTACAAAGAACCTTTTCATTGCGGGGAAATTACAATTGGAATTGATACTGGTTTAAGTGTTTATTAAATGTTCGCTATTGCAATAAACTATTACTATTAACTATTAACCAAGTGATAGCAAACTAGTATAAAAACAAAGATTACCGGGAATAATTTGGTGCTTCACGGGTTATTTGAACGTCGTGCACGTGGCTTTCGCGCATTGCTGCGCTTGTAATCCTGATAAACTTTGCTTTGTGCAAGGTTGGAATATCCTTTGCCCCACAATAACCCATTCCGGCTCGTAATCCTCCAACCATTTGATGAATTACCTCAGAAAGGGAACCCTTGTAAGGTACTCGGCCTACTATGCCTTCGGGTACGAGCTTTTTCACATCGTCTTCAACATCTTGAAAATACCTATCCTTCGAGCCTTGCGACATTGCTTCTATTGAGCCCATACCTCGATAGGTCTTGTATTTGCGGCCTTCGTAAATAATGGTTTCGCCTGGCGATTCTTCAACTCCGGCAAACAACGAGCCTGCCATTATTGATGAGGCTCCTGCGGCAATTGCCTTAACAATGTCGCCGGTGTATCGAATGCCGCCATCTGCAATAACAGGAATGCCTGTACCCTCGAGGGCAGCAGCAACTTCAAGTATGGCGGTTAGTTGCGGTACCCCAACGCCAGCAATAATTCGGGTAGTACAAATGCTACCAGGCCCTATACCTACCTTAACGGCATCAACTTCAACGTCTGCAAGGGCTTTTGCTGCCTCGGCCGTGGCAATGTTTCCGACTATGAGGTCATGGTTTGGAAACCTTTCCTTTACCCTCCTGGCCATTTGGACAACACCCCTTGAGTGACCGTGGGCAGTGTCAATAACTATGCAATCAACCCCTGCAGCCACAAGTGCCTCTACCCTGTAAATGGTTTCGGAAGTTACTCCTACGGCGGCGGCAACCCTCAACCGTCCTTGTTTGTCCTTACAGGCATTGGGTCGTTCCTTTATCTTTATGATGTCGCGGTATGTTATCAGACCCACCAACCTGTAATCTGAATCAACAACCGGTAGCTTCTCTATTTTGTGTTTTTGCAGAATCTCCTCGGCATTTTCGAAATCAATGAATTCATTGGTAGTAACGAGGTTTTGGTTGGTCATTACCTGATTAATGGGTCTAGACATATCCTTTTCAAAACGAAGGTCGCGACTCGTTAAAATACCCACTAAATGATTATCGTAATCAACTATGGGTATTCCGCCAATGTTGTACTCTTTCATAAGTTTGTGGGCATCGCCAATAACGGCGTCCTCGTGCAGGGTTATGGGATCGACGATCATTCCGTTTTCCGATCGCTTAACCCTTCTTACCTTTGCCACTTGCTCCTCAATGGTCATGTTCTTGTGCAAAACTCCGATACCGCCTTCCTGGGCAATGGCAATGGCCATCCGCGATTCGGTAACGGTATCCATGGCAGCTGAAACCACCGGAATATTCAGGTTGATGTTGCGGGTAAACATAGTTGAAACGCACACTTGTCGCGGCAAAACCTCTGAATAGGCGGGCACGAGCAAAACATCGTCGTAGGTAAGGCCTTCACCAGCAAACTTTTTCGAGTCAAATGACATATTTGGAGGTTTTGTAAGTAACCGCAAAAGTATTAAAATTTATGATAGGATGAGTTTTAAAAAATGCTAAAAAAGGGTTGATACGAATAACTGTGGATAGGTTGACTTGGTTATGGGCTATTAGTTTGGTCAATAGATAATGGTTAATGATAAATGGTAATTGGCTAAGCTTCAGCAGCATTTAAGCACCAAAAACATACCGGATAAACAACAGGCTGGGATAGGGCTAATAAGATGTTTCCTCATGGCATTATCTCAAAAGAGTAAACCACAACTCCAAGCTTTCAGGCACTAGGCCAACGCCGACCCGTCGTATCGCCCGGCCAACCGTGCAAAAAGAGAAAATTGGATTTTTTTCTACCGATAACAAATTGTCAGGTACATTGTTAATTTAACCGGTTTTTTATCTGGAGAGGCTAATTGCCAAAACCTCTAGTTCTTTTGTCCATTACAAGTAGAAGCCAAAAGCCTTTTTAATTAACTTTGCATAAAAACTATTATGATTAAGCGTGCTATTCTGTTGTTTTGGACGGTGCTAACACCCGTGGTATTCATATTCCTTTTCCTTAAGGCTACCCTACCATCAACCGAGGATGAATACCACAGAGAGTCATTTTTGAATAACTACGGCATTTATGCAGTACCATTACCGTCAGTGATGGAGTTTGCTGGTGAGCCGGTGCCTTTGGACGAATGGGACATTCTTGAAAGGCTCGATAGGGAATTGCTAGTAAACACATACTGGCAAAGCAATACCTTGCTTTACATCAAGAGAGCCCATAGGTGGTTTCCGGTTTTCGAACCAATTTTGGCAGCAAAGGGCATTCCCGACGACTTCAAGTACGTGGCGTTGATAGAAAGCGGATTGATGAATGTGGTTTCGCCAGCCGGGGCGGCAGGATTTTGGCAGTTTTTGGCAACTACCGGAATAGAGTACGGCCTTGAGGTCAACGATTTTGTTGACGAGAGATACCATGTTGAAAAGGCAACCCAGGCTGCTTGCCAATATTTGCTTGATGGCTACGGAAGATTTGGCAGCTGGACATTGGCAGCAGCGGGTTACAATATGGGCAATGCCAGAGTGGCAAGGCAATTGGAGAACCAACTTGTGGGGTCTTATTACGATTTGCATTCGAACGAAGAAACCAGTCGCTACATTTTTAGGATTTTGGCAGTCAAGCATATTCTTAAAAATCCAGCAAATAGTGGGTTTCATTTAAGGGAAAAGGACTTGTACGAACCACTTGATTACCAGACTATCATTGTTGACAAACCAATTGCCAACCTATCGCAATTTGCATTTGACAACGGAACCAACTACAAAACATTGAGGTTGCTAAACCCATGGTTGAGGCGAGACGAACTCCCCAATAGTACAGGAAAGAGATACGAGATAAAGCTTCCGAAAAGATAATCAGTTAAAACGGCAACAATTTTTATGGACCAATGACCCTGGATGCACTTCTGAACCTTATAACTCGAGAAATAGCCGCACTGAAATTTAAAAATCATCCGGCAGGGCTATACGAGCCAATTCAATACACCCTCGAAAATGGAGGCAAACGAATGAGGCCGTTGCTTACCTTGCTTGGATGCGATTTGTTTGGCGGCGATGTATTTAAAGCACTGAACCCCGCAATTGGCCTAGAGCTTTTCCACAATTTCACGCTACTGCACGATGATATTATGGACAATGCGCCGGTGCGCAGGGGCCGGGAAACTGTTCACCTGAAGTGGAATGATAATACAGCAATACTATCGGGCGATGCAATGCTGGCGGTTTCTCTTGCCCACCTAATCCAAGTTGACGACGACCATCTAAAGGGTGTGCTTCAAGAGTTCAACAAGGTGGTTATCGAAGTATGCGAGGGGCAGCAACTAGATATGAACTTCGAATCACTGGAAAGTGTTTCGATGCCGCAATACATTGAAATGATAAGACTAAAAACAGCTGTATTACCCGCATCATGCCTTAAAATTGGGGCAATAATGGCCGGTGCATCAGGAGCCCACCAAGAAAACCTTTACAAGTTTGGAGAAAACATTGGCCTGGCATTCCAGCTAAAGGATGATTTGTTAGACACCTTTGGATCTGAGTTAAAGTTTGGCAAGAAAACTGGTGGGGATATTTTGGCGAACAAGAAAACTTGGCTTTTTGTTAAGGCAATGGAGCTTGCAACTGAAAGACAAAAACAAAAACTCAAAACTGCCTACTCATGCAAGCCTGCGAATCCTGAAAGGAAAATTGAGGAGGTTAAAACCATTTTCCAAAGCCTGGAGCTCGAAAAATTGGGTCTTTTGCAAATGAAGGAGTTTTATGCCTCGGCCAATCATCACTTAGATTCAATTGACTTACCCCGCGAATCAAAACAAAACCTCATTTCGTTGGCAGAAAGCTTGCTTGAAAGAAACTTGTAACAAAACAAAACCTCACAAAAATTAATTTTTTAATTTTGCGGCAAGTTTTCGGGGTGTAGCGCAGTCCGGTTAGCGCGCGTCGTTCGGGACGACGAGGTCGGAGGTTCGAATCCTCTCACCCCGACTGAATAACATTATGGGTTGCGATCAGCTATTGGGGAGAGCTGCAATGCCGATCTAGTAAATGAACGAGATTTGGAAAAACGATGTGCTTCTAAAACCTGATTAAAACAGATCTTTTATTTTGGTATCTATTTTTTCACCCAATCACGAATTTCCAATAGACAATTAAATTCAACCTTCATTCCAATTTCTTCCGCCCAAATTCTAAATTCAAGCCATACCTTGGTTATCTTTGCTCGCTCCAATCAGAACCATAGTAAACCTGATGTATTTTATCCGTGGCATTGGCTGTGCGTTGGAGTTATGGTAGGCTGGGAAGTTGATTTTAAACGGCTTAGGGCGTTTGTGCGGTTTACAGGTGTTAATTGTTCGATCTTTGATCTCGTTTTATCCCAGACAAATCCATGGCGATTTCGAAATTGAAGTAATTCAACGGCGGAGACCTCGGTAGCTAACTGGTTCTAAACTTATTAAAACTTTGTAAACGAGGGTCAAACAATTTGCACAGCTTTTAGTCTTCAAATCTTTGTTTATGTGAGAAATTTGATTCTCAAGTTTTGACATGAAAATTATACTCTGGCACTCAACAGCATCTATTCTTTTTGCTTTGTTGGCTCTGAGCTGCGTGCATTCAAAGCCATCATCCAAAATGGATTACCGCAACCCCAGTCTTGAAAAATCGCTGGAGGAGGCTTTCCACGAAAGTGGTTTGAAATCGGTTTCGATGGGTTTCGTCACCTCACAAGGCGAAATTTTCACAGCCGGATTCGGTGCAATTGGCCTTGAAAGGAATGTATTGGGTGACAAAAACAGTATTTTTAGGATTGCATCCATGACCAAGGCCATTACAAGCGTTGCCGTATTGCAGCTAGCAGAAAAGGGGCTTCTAAACCTTGACGATAACGCTGGGGATTATATGCCAGAAATAGATTTGGTTCCAGTGCTCGGAATTGATGGCAGCTTTAGCAAGCAACAAAACCGTACAACTATCAAGCAGCTCCTTACCCACACCTCAGGTTTTTCTTACAATATTTTCGACGAGAGGTTAAAGGCCTTCGATATTCCAGCAAATTGGACACATCGCGACAGCCCAAAGGTTTTCGAGGCTGGTGAGGGTTGGGTTTACGGAACCGGCATCGACTGGGCAGGGAGAATTGTAGAAGTTGTGAGCGGGCAATCGTTGGAACAGTATTTCCGCGATAACATTAGCGGACCGCTCGAAATGAACCATACTTGGTTCAACGTTCCGGATGAAAAACAAGGATTAATAGTTTCGCTTTTCAGACGCCAAGATGATGGCACAATTGTGGAGGTTCCCCGAAGGCCTTCGCCAAAGGTTTCTGATTACAATGGAGGGGGCGGGCTGTTCTCATCGGTGAACGACTACCTAAGATTCTTGCAGATGATCCTGAACAAGGGCACTCAAAATGGTATTCGAATACTTGGCAAAGAATGGGTTGACTTGCTGTTTGCTGATCTTTTGCCCGAATTGCTTCACCCGGAAACTCTTCCCAAATTTATGGGGCATTCGCCTGCATGGGCAATACAGCTAAATGACAACGATTTTGGTCGAAGGGCAGGAAGCGCCTATTGGAGCGGTTATCTTAACACTTTTTACAGCATTGACCGCAACACTGGCATTGCCACGGTGGTAATGACCAACTTTATGCCGTTTCTCGACCCTGCCCCACTTAGAATTTACAAGTTATTTGAAAGCCTTGTAAGAAAAAGTGATTAGTGGGAATGGGACAGAATTTGTGGTAAAGACCAATGATATGTGACCGGCATAGAGAAGCCCCGAGCCATAACGAATGGTGCCGATGGAAACCCACCGGAAAATCCCTAATCACTTATAAAACAAAGCCTTTTCTGTGAAAACTTAAGGATAAAAAGCATCAATTGAAACTCGAAAAAATAATAGACAACCTTGCTCGAAGCCAAAAAATGGAGGCTTTGGTACAGTTTTGCAAGGGAGCCGTTCCTGGGGCAATATACCTTTCGGGTATGGCTGGATCTGCTCCAGCATTGGTGGCTGCGGCTGCAAACACCAGACTCCGCAACCCCTTTCTGTTCGTTCTGGGCGACAGGGAATCTGCCTCCCACTTTTTCAACGACCTCGAAAACCTGCTTGGCCAGAACCAACAGAGCTACGAAAACCGCAGCATTTTTTTCTTTCCGTCATCGTTTCGCAAGCCTTTCGAATCGAAGCAAGAAGACAACGCCAACATTTTGCTCCGCTCGGAGGTTATGAACAGGTTGGCATCGACAGCCACCAAAACCCTTATAGTAACCTACCCTGAAGCCCTTTGCGAAAAGGTGGTTTCGAGGCAATTGCTCAAAAAGAACATTCATACCGTTTCTGTTGGTGAAAAAATCTCGCTGGATTTTTTGTTGGATGTGCTTTTGGAATATGGTTTCGATAGGGTTGACTTCGTGGTAGAGCCTGGCACCTTTTCATTGCGCGGAGGTATTATTGATGTTTTCTCCTTTTCAAACGATTACCCTTTCAGGATTGAGTTTTTTGGCGAAAAAGTGGAAAGCCTCCGAACTTTCAATCCTGAAAATCAACTTTCGGTCAAGCTGCAAGAAAAAATAAGCATTTTGCCCGACATTGCCTTGGTAGAGTCAGAAGAATCGAACCGCGAAATTCTTTTCGACTCGCTTCCATCCAACACATTGGTTTGGTGCGATAACCCACTACTCGCAATCGAAAAGATCAAGGCAGGATTAGAAAAACTCGAAACCCCGCCAACAATAGAAGACCACGAAAAGGGCAAGACCCATTACTTTGCAACCCACCAAGAAGTTGAAGATAAATTTTGGAATTCAGTACTTGTGGAGTTTCGTCTACCATATTTTTCCAGGAATGGGAATCACAAGATTGGATTCAACTTTGGGCCTCAGCCATCGTTCAATAAGAATTTCGACCTGCTGGCTCAAAACATAGAGCAAAACCATTTAAAGGGGCTCTCCACAGTTTTTCTTTCTGATAATCCGAGGCAAGTTCAACGAATTGACACCATTTTCGAAACTATTTCAAAAAAAAACCAACCCGAGAATGGTTACAATTATTCTTCCATTCTTTTGAGCCTGCACGAAGGCTTCATTGACCATGATTTGCAAATTGCCCTATACACCGATCACCAAATTTTCGACAGGTACCATAGGTTCAAGGTTAGGGACAAATTTTCGGGCAAAGCGGCACTCACCCTAAAGGAGTTTCAGAACCTCAAGCCCGGTGATTACGTGACCCACATTGACCATGGTATAGGGGTTTTTAGCGGATTGGAAAAAATTGAGGTAAACGGCAGGATTCAGGAAGCCATTAGGCTAGTTTACAAGAACGATGACGTTTTGTACGTAAATATCCATTCGCTTCACAGAATAAGCCGCTATAGCGGTAAGGAAGGGGTTGCGCCTTCAATAAACAGGTTGGGTTCGTCGGCTTGGGCAAACCTCAAGAAAAAAACCAAGAGTAAGGTCAAGGATATTGCAAAAGATCTTATTAGGCTTTATGCAGAACGTAGGGCTCGCGAGGGTTATGCGTTTTCGCCCGATACCTACCTGCAAACAGAGCTGGAGGCATCATTCATATACGAGGACACACCCGACCAGGAAACCTCCACCATCAGCGTAAAAAATGATATGGAGGCGCCTTGGCCAATGGACAGGCTTATTTGTGGCGACGTGGGGTTCGGAAAAACGGAGGTGGCCATCAGGGCGGCCTTCAAGGCAGTGGCCGATTCGAAGCAAGTGGCGGTTCTTGTGCCCACAACCATCCTAGCGCTGCAGCACTTCAACACTTTTAGCGATAGGCTTAAGGACTTCCCTTGCACGGTTGACTACATTAGCAGGTTCAGATCCGCAAAGGAAAAAGCGCGAATCTTGAAAGACCTTGCTAGCGGCAAGATTGACATAATAATAGGCACTCACAGGCTAGTAAGCAAAGATGTAGCATTCAAGGATTTAGGTCTTTTGGTTATTGACGAAGAGCAAAAATTTGGAGTGGCCACCAAGGAAAGGCTAAAGCAATTCAAGGTAAACGTGGATACGCTTACCCTCACTGCCACACCCATTCCGCGCACACTGCAATTCTCGCTGATGGGTGCCCGCGATTTCTCCCAAATTAATACGCCCCCACCAAACCGATACCCCATAATTACCGAGCTACACGTTTTCAGCAAGGAGCTAATCAAAGACGCCATAAGTAACGAGCTTGCTCGCGGCGGCCAGGTTTTTTTCATCCACAATAGGGTTCAAAACATTACAGAAATTGCAAGGGTGGTAAAAACCTTGTGCCCGGAGGCATCGGTGGCAGTAGGACACGGGCAAATGGACGGAGAAACGTTGGAAAAAACCATGATAGACTTCATAAACGGGGAGTATGATGTTCTGGTGGCAACCACCATCATAGAATCAGGGCTTGACATTCCCAATGCCAATACCATAATCATTAACAACGCTCACCACTTTGGTTTGAGCGACTTGCATCAAATGCGTGGGAGGGTTGGCAGAACAAACAAAAAGGCTTTCTGTTACCTGTTTACACCACCAGTGGGCACTTTGAGCGAAGAAGCCCGAAAAAGGCTGCGGGCAATCGAAGAGTTTTCTGCTCTGGGCAGCGGGCTGAATATTGCCATGCGCGACCTTGACATAAGGGGTGCAGGCAACCTCCTTGGTGCCGAGCAAAGCGGATTCATTGCAGAAGTGGGGTTAGAAATTTACCAGAAGATCCTCGACGAAGCAATAATTGAACTAAAAGAAACCGAGTTTCGCGAATTGTTTAGCAAGGAAATTGAAGAAAGGGCAAAGCTTCCGGCCGAATGCGTCCTCGAAACCGACCTTGAACTTCTTATACCCTCCCAATATGTTTCAATTGTAGAGGAAAGGCTTTTATTGTACAAAGAACTTGACTCGATAAACGAAAAGAAGGAACTTGCTGGATTTGAATATCAGTTAATTGACCGGTTTGGACCATTGCCCGAGGAAACCGTAGGGTTGCTTCAAGCGGTGGAGTTTAGGTGGAAGGCAAGGAAGGCGGGTTTCGAGAAAATTATCTTGAAAAACCAATCCCTAGTCGGCTACTTCATCTCCAACCCTGAGTCGCCCTTCTACCAATCCGAGGCTTTCGAAAGGATACTTTCATTTGCACAAGGCAACCCACGGCGTTGCCAGATTAAAGAATCATCTCAAAAATTAAGCCTTACCATCAAAAACATTCCAACCATAGGGGAGGCGCTGAAGTTCGTTTCGCAAATTCTTACGGGAGAAGGTTGAAGGATGGAACACCTAAGGGTTTGAGCCTTCAAACTAAAACAGGCGCCGGTGGGCAGCAGGCAAAAGACCGGATAGCGAAAATCTATATTATGGTTAATGAATGGTAAAAGGTTAAGGGGGCAACTAGATTTTGTGAGTAAACCCCCATCTTAGCTACTTGAATATTAGTTAATTCTCATCCTTAACCTGTGGCTTTGGCTGTTTGCACCGTGCACTTTGCTTTCACCTTCCAGCTATCATGGAACATCAGTTGCTTTTCAGAAGTTCCCTTATATCAGCAATGATTTTGTTGCAAAGCTTGTCGGCGGTAACTTGAGAATCGCTCTCGCAGTACAAGCGTATTATTGGTTCGGTGTTTGACTTACGGAGGTGAGCCCATTGCGTTTCGCCAAAGGTAATCTTAACCCCGTCGGTCTTGTCAATCCCATACTTGGAATACTTTTTCTGCATTGCCTCAAAAATTTGGTCAATACTCTCTGTAGTTGGTATATCCAATTTTTTTTTCGATATATGGTATTCAGGGTATCTTTTTTTTAGCGACGAGCAACTTTTGCCACAGGTTGCCAAGTGGCTCAAAAATAGGGCTATGCCAACCATTGCGTCCCTTCCGTAATGCAATTGGGGATAAATCACCCCACCATTTCCCTCGCCGCCAATTACGGCGCCACACTTTTTCATCACTTCGACCACATTAACCTCGCCAACAGCACTTGAAAAGTGTGCTTGCCCGTATTGCTTGGCAATGTCGGCAAGTGCTTTGGTAGATGACAAGTTGCTTACGGTACTTCCGGGAGTATGAGATAAAACGAAATCTGCCACTGAAACCAAGGTATATTCTTCGCCAAACATATCGCCGTTCTCGCAAACTATTGAAAGGCGGTCAACGTCGGGGTCAACGGCAATGCCCAAATCGGCATTTTTGGCCAATACCTCTGAAGAAAGCTCTGCGAGATTCTCTGGAAGCGGCTCGGGATTGTGAGCAAACCTACCGTTGGGCTCACCATTCAAGACCTCCACCTTGCCAACTCCTAATGCATTTAAAAGTTTTGGCACCGCTGCGCCGCCTGAAGAATTGATACCGTCAACAACAATGGAAAAGCCGGCTCTCTTGATAGCTTCAACATTAACCAATGGAAGGCTCAGAATGCTTTTAATGTGCTTTTCGTCGAGGTCGGCAACTTGTTTGTGCATTCCAATCTTTTCAACTCCCACGAATTCGAGTAGTGCCAAATTCGCGAACAGCCCCATCTCCATTGCTTGGTTGGCAGAAATGAACTCTCCCAATTCGTTGAGAAGTTTTAGCGCATTCCAGTTTTGAGGGTTGTGGCTTGCCGTAATAATGATTCCACCATTGGCCCTATGGGCTAATACGCCCATAGCAACGGCTGGAGTAGTGGTAAGGCCACCATCAATTACATCAATTCCAAGAGCCTGAAGCGTACCAACGGCAAACTTATTAATCATATCTCCAGAAATCCTGGCGTCGCGCCCCACCACCACCGTAATCCTCTCCTGGTTAAAGCGATTTTTCAACCACGTGCCAAAAGCACCTGTAAACTTAACAACATCTATTGGAGACAGTCCTTCACCGGTCTTCCCACCTATTGTACCACGAATGCCTGATATGGAGTTAATTAAGGTCATGGAGAGAATTTTACCCGACAAAATTAATAGAAAGAAAACTTTTGGCACACTTTTTTATTTCACTAATTTTGCTAAACAAAAACAATAATTGGTGTCCAATAACCCCTTCCTGCGAGTTTTTCTGGCTGCAGTAATTGCAATGTCAATTGTTGGGTGCAATGTAGGCAAGCACCTACCTGAGGGTCAACACCTTTTGAGAAGGAATAAGATTTCAATTAAGGATGGCGATATTACGAGGGACGAGATTGCTCAGTTCGTGAGACCAAGTCCCAATAGAAGGTTGCTTGGACTTTTTCCCGTTTTTCTGTGGGTTTATCAAAAGGCCGATCGCGGAAACGAGACAGGTTTTAAGAACTGGCTTAAAAGGTCTATAGGCGAGGAGCCTATCTTTTTTGACGCGAACTTGAAAGAAACTAGCCAAAATCAGATTGAGTTATTCCTAAAAGGAAAAGGATATTTCAACTCAAAGGTCGAGTCAACGGTAAGTTTCGACAAAAAGTATGCCAGCGTGCACTACACCATCATCGGAAACAAGCCATACTCAATAAGAAAAATCAATTATGTTATTGATGATGAAACGATCAGGGATAAGGTTTTGGCAGACACCATAAACTCAATTATAAAAGCTGGTCAACGTTACGACGCCAGCCTGCTTCAAGAAGAGAGAGATAGGATAACCCGCAATTTGAGGGGAAACGGATATTTTGCCTTTTCCAACGACTTCGTGTACTTTGAGGTCGACAGCGCACTAAATAGCCACCAGGTTGACATATTCACTTGCGTAACGAATCCTGGCTTTAGAAGCCGCGACACCATTTCGGCTAGCGAAAATCAAAGGCACCGTAAGTTTTTTATTGACAATGTTTATGTGTTTCCTGACGTGAGC
>CAZUWF010000038.1:0-18305 GCA_964624065.1 uncultured Bacteroidales bacterium | reverse complement strand
TTTTATGGATCGATAATAATTGCCAGCAAAATTAGGGTTTAGTTTTTTAAAATAATTAAAATATAAAGGTTTTTTCTGAAACCACAATTGATTTCCTTTAATGGGTTTGCCTTTCGGTCAATGGAGCATTTTGCAATTGCGGTTTTCATTTTTTACCGAATTGGTTGATATTTGGGTGAATTGTTTTTAAAGTTATAATTTTGTGCTTGATTTAAAATAGATATGCTAAGTAACTGGAAATTCAGGGCGTTTTTGATGTTTGCCGGCGGCCTAATCCTGCTTTTTATCATTGCTCCGTTGGCTGGTTTGTTTCTAAGAACAACCTCCTCTCAATTTGCGCTGGCAATAACCGACCCTACCGTAACTGCCAGCATTAGGTTAACTTTGATAAGTTCCTTTTTGGCAGTTCTTACTTTTGGCATTTTTTCCATTCCGCTTGCCTACCTGCTGGCACGAAAGAAATTTACAGGCAGCAATTTTATCAATGGCATCATTGATTTGCCTCTTGTAATACCCCACTCGGCGGCTGGCATTGCCCTGTTGGGAATCATAAGCAGGGGCAGCATTTTGGGCGGTGCGGGTCAATCGGTTGGAATTTCGTTTGTTGGTGGGCAGGCGGGGATTGTCTTGGCTATGGCATTCGTAAGCCTTCCTTTTTTGATTAATTCAGCCCGCAACGGCTTTGCTGCAGTTCCCGAAAGGCTCGAAAAGGTTGCCCTTAGCTTGGGAGCATCGCCCTGGAAAGTTTTTTTCACCATTTCGCTGCCATTGGCCAAAAGGCACGTTATTACAGGGTTCACAATGATGTGGGCCCGGGGTTTGAGTGAATTTGGTGCAGTGGTTATGATCGCTTACAACCCCATGGTAACCCCAGTGCTCATTTGGGAGCGTTTTAGCTCTTTTGGCCTGGAACACGCAAGACCGGTAGCTGCAATTTTCGTAACAATTTGCCTTGCAATCTTTGTTGCAATGCGACTCCTCTCAGCAAATAGAAGTTATGATCGAGGTTAAAGATATTAGCATTCGGCTGGGCGATTTCCAATTGCAAGATGTTTCATTTGCAATAAACAAGGGTGACTACCTTGCAATTCTTGGGGTCTCTGGTGCAGGCAAAAGTGTAATATTAGACATTATTTCAGGATTGCTTAAACCGACCAAGGGTTCGGTATTGATAGATGGTGCCGACGTAACTCGGTCAAAAATTCAAGACAGGAAGGTTGGAGTTGTTTACCAGGACCTTTCGCTATTTCCACACCTTTCGGTTATGGAGAATATTGCCTACCCCTTGCGCTTAAGGAGGCTGGCAAAAAATGAGATTAAAAGCCAAGTTTGCCACTACGCCGAAATGGCTGGGGTGTTGCCCCTCTTGCACCGGAGTACCGAATCCTTGTCCGGAGGTGAGGCCCAAAGGGTGGCCCTTGCCAGAACCCTAGCTTCGGGTGCCAATATACTTTTGCTGGACGAGCCACTTTCGAGCCTTGATGTAGGCCTTAAAAGTGAGTTGCGGGGATTGCTACGCGAGATCAACAAAACTGGCATCACTGTAATCCACGTTACCCACGATTTCATGGAGGCAGCAACACTGGCCAACAAGGTTGGGATTATTGAAAAAGGGAAACTAATTCAATTCGGAACCCCAACTGAGGTTTTCAGGCATCCTAAAACTGAATTCGTGGCACGATTCAGTGGTATTAAAAACATTTTCGGCACACAAGAAATAATACCCACTGACAACCGGGGGCTACATTTGGCAAGCATTAATGAAACTGTTTCAATTTATTTCCTTTCTGAAACTGCAGCGAAAAGGGGATTTGTTATGGTTCGGCACGAAGACATAGTTATTTCACCGAAAAAAATTGAAAGTTCGGCACTGAACCAGTTTCGCGGAATAGTTAGGGAGATTTACTTCGCCCTTTCGGGAATGGAACTGGTGGTTGACATTGGCGTGGAATTAGTGGCCTCCATAAGCCAAAGCTCCCTAAAAGCCCTTGAAATTGCACCAAACTCCGAATTGTGGGTAAGCTTCAAGGCGTCTTCGGTAAAATATGTTGAGGCATAAAGCATTCAATTTCTCGAAACTCAGATGCCACCTCGTGAGTGAGTAATTTCCCTGAGGGTTCAGTGTTAACTTCCATTTATCGATCTTACGCCCAACTTTCAAACAAAAGATTTGCAGAGTTGTTAAAGATTTAACAATTTTCTAATTCTTTTGACCAAATCTTAAAATAAATGAAATTTTCATCATCCCAACTTGATTATTTTGAAAGGCGCTCTGTGATTTGGATGGAAAAACAAGGATTCACACTGCTGAGGCTAAGCATTGGGGTAATATTCTTGTGGTTTGGCGCTTTGAAATTTTTTCCTGGGTTAAGCCCGGCCCAAGACTTGGCAATCAAAACCATCATGCATCTTACTTTCGGGCTGGTTCCTGCCACTGCAATTATTTGGGGATTGGCATTTTGGGAGGTTTTGATTGGCCTCTGCTTTGTGGTAGGAAAATTTATGAAAATCGGCATAATTTTGTTACTGGTACAAATGCTGGGAACCTTTGCTCCCATTTTTTTCTTTCCCCAAGAGGTATTTACCAAAATACCCTACGGACTTACCATTGAGGGGCAATATATATTTAAAAACTTCGTGATAATTGCGGCTGCAATAGTAATAGGCAGCAAGGTTTTTGCCAAAAAGGCCGAGGTAAATTCTTAACTTAATCTTACGAAGCCTTTTTTAGGTGGTTTGTGGTGTCCCAAAAAAGCTTGTAAAAATTGCAAATGGTTTAGGTTTTGGTTCCTACCTTTGCATATCATTAACCCCAAAAAGTAAAATTTATGACTCTTAAAAGGATTTTCACGGTTATTTTCATTTCATTCTTGCTTGCTTTTTCACCATCTTGCAAGGCTCAGTCAAAGGTTGACAAACTAGGCATGCAATCAGCCCCAAAAAACATTATCTTTTTTGTTGGCGATGGAATGGGCTTCAACCACGTGCTTTCTGCCAATTTTTTCCAGTACGGAGCTGCCAATGCTCAGCCCTACGAGCAAGCAGATTGGTTAAGGTTGGCACATGCAACCTACCCAGCCATGACCCACAATACCGCAACCGAGAAGCATTTCAGTTATGGATACAACCCCCGGTTAAGCTGGACCGATCCCGAGAATATAAAACGGGGAGCCACTGACAGTGGAGCTGGCGGAACCGCCCTTTCAACTGGGGTTAAAACCTACAACAACTCTATTGGAATCGGAATTAATGGCGATACTTTGATGCACATTAGTCAGGTGGCAAAAAGTCTTGGCAAATCGGTGGGCATAGCCACCAGCGTTCAAATATCACACGCCACTCCGGCCAGTTTTAGTGCACACAACCATGACAGGCGTAACTATGGCGATATTGCCAGATACCAGTTGTTTAACACCAACATTGATCTAATTATGGGTGCAGGACACCCCAACTTTAACGATGATGGGAAACCCTCCGAAAACAACGACCGCTATGTTGGGGGGCGTGAATTGTGGAACCAATTGATTCGAAACGAAGGAAAAACCTCATTTGTGGTAGGAGGCAGGACCTTTAGTGTGCTTGACTGCAACGGAGATGGAAAACCAGATCCATGGACGGTGGTACAAACCCGCGAGGATTTCAAAGCCCTGAGTACAGGGAAGACCCCGAAAAGGGTTCTTGGAATAGCACAGGTTAACACAACCCTCAACCAAGGCCGAACAAAGGTTTTGGGCGAAACGCTCCCTTTCCATACTCCCCTTAACAAAAACGCTCCCACACTTGAAGAGATTACCAGGGCATCGCTTAATGTTCTTAGTCAAAACCCAAACGGTTTTTTCGTGATGATCGAAGGCGGGGCAATTGACTGGGCCGGTCACGACAACCATTTGCCCAGAATAATCGAAGAACAAATTGACCTGAACAATTCCATTAAAGCTGCAATAGAGTGGGTCGAGAAACATAGTAGCTGGGAAGAAACACTTTTAATTCTGACTTCCGACCACGAAACAGGTTACCTTACCGGACCAAACTTTCCAGAGGATATTAGCTCAAAGGTTGGAAATGAAGGTAGAGGTAAATTGCCTTTACATAAATTTAATTCCGATGCACATACCAACATGCTGGTTCCCTTTTTCGCGAAGGGAAAAGGGAAAGAGATTTTTGAATTGTTGGCAGGGGAAAGCGATCCAGTTTTTGGAAGGTACATGCAAAACGTTCAAATTCCGCAGGCCATCTTTTTGCTATGGGGAAGGTAAAAATCCCAAAGACCAACACTTGAATTTTACATTAAATCGTTTGAAACAAGTAGCGAAAGTCGCCATTTTTGGCGACTTTCGCTTTTTATGGGGCACAAAAAAACCCAGGACAGAAAGATCCTGTCCCGGGCTCACCAATCAACTAACCAAAACAACACCATAAAAGTAAAACAAAAAATTTAAAAAAACAAGAAAAATTTATTTTTTTTGCTTTTAGTTCTTTTACGATTTTTTTTTCGCCCATTTGTTTTGGGCAAGGACCAATTTAATTTTAAAAATTTGCCTTACAAGAATTTGAGTGTTTGAAGGCAGTACAAAATCTTTTGCCATGTCCTGTCAATGTCATTGTCCAGTCCAACCGAAAACCTTATAAGCCCATCAGACAAACCCATTTCCTTTTGAACGTTAGCCGGCACTTCGCTCGAGGTGCTTTTTCCTGAATTGCTAAACAATGTTTTGAAATAGCCCAAGCTTACGGCCAAATAGCCCACACCAACAATTTGCATCATCTCCATTAGTTTGGTAGCCCTATCGCTTGTCTCCATATCAATGGCAATAAGACCCCCAAAGCCATACTCTTCATTCATCAATCTTTTCATTAAGTCGTGCTGGGGGTGTTCCGGCATTCCTGGATAATTAAACTTTAGTCCTACATCCTTGAATTTTTTGGCGAGGTACATTGCATTGTGGCTATGTTGTTTCATCCTTATGTGCAAAGTGTGGAGGTTTTTGTGAATGCTTGAGGCTCGCAATGGATCCAACACTGGTCCGAGAAGCATCGAAGTGCCTGAATTGACATCGGCAAGAGAATTGATAAAATCTGCACTTCCGCATATTGCCCCTGCCACGCAGTCGTTCTTGCCATTGATAAACTTGGTCATACTGTAAACCACTATGTCGGCCCCCAGCTTGGAAGGGGCAATTATCATTGGGGTAAAAGTATTGTCAACCACCAGCTTCGCACCGTGCTTCCTGGCAATCTCTGAAAGCTGGGGCAAATCAGAAACTTGAAGCATAGGATTGGTCACCGACTCGGTATAAATCATCGTGGTGTTGGGCCTCATTGCCTTTTTTACTTCGTCGGGTTTGGTAATGTCCACAAAGGTTACGTCAATTTTGAACTTTTTCAGGTAGTTGTCCAAAAAAGCATAAGTTCCTCCGTAGGTTGTAATGCTCGACACAATGTGGTCGCCGGTGTTGCAAAGCTGTAAAATGACATTTGTTATGGCGGCCATTCCAGAGGCGGTTATCCACGCACTTTCCGTGCCTTCCATTGCCGCGAGGGCATCGGCAAGGTACCTGTTCGACGGGTTCCAGTGACGCGAGTACAAGAAACAACCTTGCTCTTGGCCCTGAAAGGTATCTAACATAGTTTTGGCCTCCATGAAGGTATAGGTGGCCGAGTCGGTGATAGATGGGTTTACGTCGCCAAACTCTCCAAATTGAAGTAGGTCTTGAATGTTGGTTGCCGGATCGAAATTCATTTGCGGTTTTGATAAAAGGTTTTTGCGGTGCAAAAGTATCCATTAATTCATGATTTTTGAGGTTTGATTAGAGTATTTTATTTTTTCTTGGATATTAACTACAGTTTTCAAGCAATTATGATTATTTTTGTAAAAACTATTAACAATATGAACCTATTTAGCGAAAAAGGCTTTCAGATAGACAGCACCGACAAGAAAATATTGGAGGTGCTTTCGGCTAATGCAAGGATGCCTTTTCTAGAAATTGCGAGGATTTGTGGCATAAGTGGTGCGGCCGTTCACCAAAGGGTGCAAAAACTCATCGATTCAAACATCCTGGACGGCTCCTTTTTCAAGCTTAGCCCAAAAGGACTTGGTTATTATACCTGCGCCTTCATTGGTGTTACGATAAATCCACTCAATGGCAGCACTCACGAAGAGGTTTTCCAAACCATAAAAAACATTCCCGAGGTTGTCGAATGTCACCATATTTCCGGACGATATTCACTTTTCGTTAAGGTTTACACAAAGAGCAACGAACATCTTAAAAAGATCATAGTAGAGAAAATCCAAACCATTCCGGAGGTATCATCAACCGAAACCTTTATCTCCCTTGAAGAAGGGTTTTCCAGGCAAGTTCCAATCAACGAGGGAAATATATTTTTCTTCGAATAGGCGAGGTTCCATTTCAAAAGACAGACGTTGAAGGTCGAAATTTGAGTGTTGAAGTAACCAGGTTTATCCTGTGAATTTGTGTTTTTTAAAAACCACTAATTTTTGATGCTATGCGAAAAAGGATATTGGTAACCGGAGGCGCAGGGTTTGTAGGTTCGCACCTTTGCGAGGAACTGCTAAACCGTGGGCACGAAGTTTTTTGCTTGGATAATTTCTTCACAGGGCAAAAGGAAAACATAGTCCATTTGCTCGACAACCCGTACTTTGAATTGATACGGCACGATGTTACCATACCATTTTTCGTTGAAGCCGACGAGATTTACAACCTAGCCTGTCCAGCCTCGCCAGTGCATTACCAGTACAACGGAATAAAAACCATCAAGACATCGGTAATGGGTGCTATAAATATGCTTGGTCTGGCAAAACGCCTCAAGGCAAAAATACTGCAAGCTTCCACAAGCGAGGTTTATGGCGATCCCGAACTTCACCCCCAGCCAGAAAGCTATTGGGGCAACGTGAACCCCATAGGTCCCCGTGCTTGCTATGACGAGGGGAAGAGGTGCGCCGAGGCATTGTTCGTAAATTACCATCGCCAAAATGGGGTCGAAATAAAAATTGCCCGCATATTCAACACCTATGGCCCAAGGATGCACCCCAACGATGGCCGTGTGGTTTCAAACTTCATAGTTCAGGCATTGAAAGGCAATAACATAACAGTTTTTGGTGACGGTAAGCAAACCAGGAGTTTTTGCTACGTTGATGACTTGGTGAAGGCCTTGATAATGTTAATGCAAACACCCAACAACGTAACAGGCCCGATGAATCTTGGAAACCCGCGAGAGTTTACGATGCTAGAATTGGCCTACAAGGTTTTGAACCTCACTGGCTCAAGCTCTAGGGTAAGCTTTGAACCATTGCCGCTAGACGACCCCGCCCAGCGCCAGCCCGATATAGAATTTGCAAAGAAGACATTAGGTTGGACACCAACGGTGGAATTGGAAGAGGGCTTAAAGCCAACCATCGAGTATTTCAGGAACATACTAGAACTTTAGCAACCAACCCCGCAGGTGAAAAAAATAAACATATTGGTAACAGGCAGCCAAGGCCAACTTGGGTTGGAGTTGCAAAAGCTGGCCATCAATATTCCTGATCGCAATTTTATTTTTACAGACAAGGAGGAGCTTGACCTAACCAATAGCCAAATTGTAAGGGATTTCTATGCAAATCACCAATTCGATTGTGTAATCAACTGCGCGGCATATACCAGTGTTGACGGTGCCGAGGAAAACCGAGCAGAGGCCAAGGCAGTAAATTCTGACGTTCCGAAGCTACTTGCAGAACTTTGCAACCAAAATGGAGCATTGCTGGTACACGTTTCAACCGATTATGTTTTCGATGGAAATGCAAGTGAGCCATATCGCGAAAGCGACACCCCAAACCCAATAAACTACTACGGAAGAACCAAGTTGCAAGGGGACAAATTCATACAAGAAATTGCAGGGAGGGCGGTAATCATCCGCACTTCTTGGCTGTATTCTACCCACGGAAATAACTTCTTGAAAACAATATTGCACAAAGCCCATAAGGGCGAAAACCTCAAGGTGGTGAATGACCAAATAGGAACACCTACCTTTGCGGCCGATCTGGCAACCACAATTTTAAAAGTTATTGACCTGTTGCCCGAGGGAAAATTCAATAGACTTTACAACTACAGCAACCTTGGCGAAGCTTCTTGGTACGATTTTGCCACAGAAATACTAAAAAGAAAGGAAGTTGCTTGCAACATTTCCCCTGCCAAAACAAGCGATTTTTGGTTCCAGGCAGCTCGTCCCAAATATAGCGTTTTGGACAAAACCTTGATCATAAAAGATTTTAACCTTGAAATACCGTGCTGGAAAGATAGCCTTGAAAGGTGCTTGGAATGTTTTTAGGGTATGACGATGCGTATTATTTAGTCTTTAAGGCGGTTTTTTCATTAAATATTTTGCCACCATATTGTGCCAGCACAAACCTCAAATCGCTGTAAGTAACCTCGTCGCCCAAAACGGCCATAATATCCCCTAAATTTGAGCTTTGAACTACCTTTAGTGCTTCAAAAATCATCTCCATTTTCTTTGGCTCCACAAGCTGGCTCGCATCCAATAAACCTTGTTCAACAAACCAAGCCAAATGCCCTTCTATGGTGCTTTTGGCAAATCCCCGTTCAATGGCAATTTCATCAATTGCCATGCCTGATTTCAATAATTCAAGCGTAATGTCCCTTGATGGAATCATTGGTTCCCTTTCCTTTTTGGGCTTATCTTTTTTTCGCCTGCTCTTGGTTCCGGTAAACTCGGCAAAATCTTGCCTTATTGCCTGGCCAAGTTGATCCTGTTCTGGATTTCTTGCCGTTTGCTTGTCGAGGATTGAGTTCTCGGTAATGGATTCAATCAGCTTGGATAGTTTGAAAATGGCCTTAACCTTACTCCTTATGGCAGCTTCTACCGCCTCCAGCTCACCAACATATTTCTTGTTGCCGCTTTCTTCCGAAACTTCCTTGGCGTGATTGAGTATGCCCTCTGACACCTTTTGCAAAGCTGGCACGAAATAATCTTGAGCCTTGCCAAGCCTTTCAGACAAATATTTTAGTTTTTCCTTGCTTTCAAATGCTCGGTTGCTTTTTAGCTGATTTATGAACTTTTGTCCTACTTCATCAATGGCTTCAATCTCATTTTTCTGTTGCTCGAGCCAAGGAATGTGCTCAACCTTTTTGGACTTTCCCTTTCCCTCTTTTATGGAAATAATAATTGAATGAAACAGTCCTGACAAAGGTTTTACAAGAAAAGTTTTCTCAACCTCGTCTTGGGCAAAAAGCAGTGTGCCTATTTCGAGCTCGCGTTTCAATTCCTCTGCAGATTTTTTGTTTTCCGAAAAGGAAATTATGGAACCATCGGCATCAAACGTACGTGAGGGAACCGGCGATGCCAGCAATAACCCGTCGAGGCTCGTTAATCGCGAAAGGGCAACGTATGCCTGCCCCGCAGCAAAGGCATCGGCAAAGTCAATGATTGCCTTCTCGAAGGTAAGTCCCTGGCTTTTGTGTATGGTTATGGCCCAAGCAAGCTTGATTGGCAGGTGTGTAAATGTTCCCTCAACCTTTTCTGATATCTCGTTGGTTTCGGTGTCGAGCGAATATTTTTTGTTTTCCCAAGTATATGGTTCTATCGTTGCTGGCTCCGAGCCATCAGGAAAGGAAACCAAAATTGAGTCATCGTCAATGGAATCTATAATGCCAATCTTTCCGTTAAAATAAAGCCTATTGCCCGAATAGTCATTTTTTATGAACATCACCTGCGCACCTTCCTTTAGTTCGAGGGTAAACTCAACGGGGTACTGGTGCTCGTTGAAAGTGCCGTCAATTCTTGCGCTGAAAGAGTGCTTGCGTCTAGGAAGTTTTTCGAGTGCTCGGGCGTTTATCCTATCTGCCTTGTGGTTGTGGGTGGTAAGGTAAATCCACCCTTCCTTGGTTGTGGGATCAATGTTTGGTTTGTACTTGGATTGCAGGATTGACAAGGACTCTGAGGATACTTTTCCTATTCTAAAGTTTTCGAGTAGCTCAATGAACTCTTCGTCAGATTGTCGGTAGATTTCCTCCAGCTCAAGGTAAATAAGCGGCTTGTCTTTTAGCACGTTGGCATCGAAAAAGAACATAGAGTTGTAATGCCATTTAAGCAGATCCCACTCTTGGTTTTTTACTACTGGGGGCAACTGAAGTAGGTCGCCAATGAAAAGCACCTGAACTCCGCCGAATGGCCTTGACTTGTTGCGCCTCACGTGCCGCAAAACCACGTCGATGGCATCGAGGATATCTGCCCGTAGCATACTCACCTCGTCAATGACAAGCAACTCCATCTCGCGCAACAAAGCCATCTTGGCACTGTTCATAGTTAGCTTTGACAGAAGCCCTTGATGTGTGGTTACGTTTTCGCTGAGGTTGTTGACGTTAACGCCGTCGATGCTTGGAACGATGGTTCCGAACGGAAGGTGAAACAACGAATGCAGAGTAACTCCTCCGGCATTTATGGCAGCGATGCCCGTGGGCGCTGCAACAACCGCTTTTTTATGGGTGGTAGCAATAAGCTCGCGCATGAATGTTGTCTTTCCGGTGCCAGCCTTTCCAGTCAAGAAAACATTGCAACCAGTGGAGTTCGCGAAACTGCTTGCCAATTTTGCCGCATCAATTGCCTCTTTCATTTTGTTGATTTGTGCAAAAATAAAAAAACGCAGCCAATATCTAGCCGCGTTTTCAATTAAGTTTGGAAACAATTAGAATTTGTACTTTAAACCAGCTTTAACGAAAAACATATTCATATTGTTGCTAAACAATGGATGAGAAGTTATATCCTGAATTTGGTAAACTTTGAAAGCTACACTTGTATGGAAAAATAGTCCTTTTTCGCTTGCGCCGGTCTCAAAACCCAGCAAAGGAGCGGCAACCAAGCCGTAGTCAGTATCTCCCTCATCAACCCTCCTTATCACTCCCGCCGAAATGCCAATATAAGGCGAAATTGGAAGCTTATCGGTAATGATAAAAACACTCGATGCCATTAATTCGGTGATGGTTAAATCTCTCCACCGGGAGGGGAGCCAACTCACATCACAAACCGCCGCAACCTGCAGCCTCTGGGTAAACTGGTAGTCAGCGGTTATTGATATGCCAAGCGAATAATCCAAAACCTGATTTTCTTGGTAGGGGAAACCTGCCGTGCCCGATAGGCCAACGAAAGGCTGGGCAGGCAAGGCGGCTGCCGCAAAAATCATTGCAAAAGCAAAAACTAATGTTCTCATAATTTTAAAACTTGAAACTGTAACTAACTGATGGGAAAAAGGGAAACAAACTGCGCTGCCTCAACTTGAGGGTCGTAAAGGGGGAATCCAATTGGTGAGAAGGCATGAACCTCGTTCTCTCGTAATAATAGTAGTATGGGTTCTTTCGGTTGTAAACGTTAAAAATGCTAAACGCCCAAGTGCCAGTCCCCCAAGATGATGTTCTCGAGTAACTAAGCGAAACATCGAGCCGGTGGTAATCTCGCATCCTAAACGAGTTTATCTCGGGATAATGAAAAACCTCTTGGTAATCCAAGCCAAAAAGACTATCATAACTCACATCGAGGTAGTACCTTTCAAAGGCAAGGGTTACGGGGTAGCCCGAACCAAAGGTCCAGGTTGCCGATAAGCCCAACCTGTCTGATATTTTATAGTTCCACACCAGACTAATATCTAAGAGCCTGTCGTACTTGAACGGGAAAGCATTGCCGCTGTTAAGGTTTTCGAATTGCCTGTCGGCGCGCGACACTGTAGCTCCCAGCCAACCGGTTGACCTGCCAGATGTCTTCTGCAAGAAAAGTTCCACGCCGCAATTGGTGCCTTGTCCATTGCGCTCAACCAGGTTTTCCCAGCTCGACAAATTGCCTGCCAATGAAAACCCTGGCTTAAATGCAATCATATTTTCCAGCTTCTTGTAATACCCTTCCAATCCTATTTGCAAACCGCTTTTCGAAAATGATTTTGCAAAACCAGCGGTGTATTGTTCTGCCCTTCCAGGCTTTACTTCATTTGTTGTAGGCATCCAATAATCAGAAGGAAAACCTACTCCAGAATAGCTCAACAAGTGCATAAATTGATTGGTAATTGAGTACGCCCCTTTTACTGAAAATCCCTTGAAAAGTCTGTAATTCAAGTTAACACGAGGCTCCATAAAACTATAAGATGCATCTTTCAGCCAAAACCCAACTCCCCTTAAACCCAAGTTGGCGTCCAAAGAGCCAACCGAAAAGTCGTTTTCAAGGTAAACGCTGCTTTCCAACGCCGAGGTTAAAGAATTGTACTCAAGGTTCACGTTTTCGCCGGAACCCGTTCTGTTAAAAGTTTCGTCATTGGGTCTTACCGAATGCAATGTGGCGTTTGTCCCAAATCTCACAGTAAGGTTGTTTGATGCCGAATAGGTGAAATCTGTTTTGAAGATGTAATCAGCTACTCCCGTATATATAGTGCTTGTTACCAGGTCGGGCGTGGATCCATTCCTTGGTATTTCATTGTGATGGGTTTGACGGAACCTGTATCGAGTACCGGCCAGCAAGAAATTGGCGAAAAGCTTTTGCCCAAAAACTTTGTTGTACCTCAATGAAGCCAAGTAACTACCCCATCTGATATTCGTATTGTCAATATTGGATGTTGAACCTCGGTTTTCGGCTACCTTGTCATCGCCCAGGTAAACACTAAAGAATAACCGGTCGGTTGGGCTCAACCGGTAGTTTGCCTTTAGGTTCAGGTCAATGAAGTTGTAATTAATCCTGTTTTGAAAAAGCAGTTTATATGTGGGGATCAGGCTTCCCCTTATTGAAACCAAGTAAGAGCTATTTTCCTTAACAATTGGACCTTCTAGCATCAACTTGGAAGATAGCAATCCTATTGCCCCCTGACCTTGAAACTCGTTAAGGTTACCATCCTTTAATCTAACATCCAACACCGACGACAACCTTCCGCCGTAGCGGGCCGGAAAACCACCTTTTATCAGATGTGAGTCGCTAATTGCATCGGTGTTGAAAACGGTAAAAAATCCCCCGAAGTGGCTAACATAATACATTGGAACATCATCTAAAATGATAAAGTTTTGGTCGTTGCTGCCACCCCTCACAAAAAGTTCCCTCCAGCCCTCGCCACCCGGTTGCACCCCGGGCGTCAATTGATAGGCTTTGATAATGTCAACCTCTCCAAACAGGTTTGGCATCTGCTTAATTTCTTGTATGGCAAGGCGAGTGGTGCTAATTTCGGGGGTTTTGGTCAAGTCTGAAATCCGCGAACCTTTTACAGTAAAGGTTTCCAGCTCGACACCAGGGGTTAGGAAAAAATCGTGGTGTCTGCTCTTAATTGCAGAGGCTTTTATCTCGATACTGTTGTACCCAACGTAAGAGACCCTGAACAAACTATTTGAATTTGATTCGTAGGTTATCGAATAAAAGCCATGCTGGTTTGTAACAACACCCCTACCGCCAATAACTTCAAAAATGGGCGGCCCTCCTTTTTTCAAAAGAAAACTATGCTCAAAATATGTACTTCACACCAACTTTTGCGGTAAGAACATTAGACTCTAACCCAGGGCCATAATTCTCAGTTATTTTGGTCATATCGTAAACCTTGTAGCCAAAAAGCAATTCGATGGCGAGTCCTTTTTGCTTGGCCCCGGCCTCCAAACCTATTATGGGCATTGCCATAAGGCCAGTCCAGTAATGCTGAGTGTTAGAAGGATTTATTGACATTCCAAAAATTCCGCCCGATATGCCGACAAACGGAGAAGCAGGTAGTTTTTTGGTGATAATATATTTTGCAAAGGCTTTTATCTCAAACTGATTCCCATCCTGAATTCCATCGTAAATCCAAGATTTAAGACCCGAAACTCCTACATCGAGGTTGTTGCCAAAGCGGTAACCACCCTGAAACGCCATTCCAAATCCCAACTCGTAATGGTTATTTTCTTTGGTTGGCGAGTTTACCAAGCCCGAAAGGCCGACAAAAGGTTGCGAGAAAACACAAATTGAAGTGGTTGTAAACAAGACGAAGAGAAATTTTTTCATATTTAATGGTTTTTAAGTTAGAACAATAAATAAGTGAACGCCTTAAAACTTGAAAGTGTAACTAAAAGAAGGTAAAAAAGGCAGGTAGCTTACTTGCATTACTTTAAGTGGGTAGTGGTTTTGGGGGTCAGGCGAAAACACACCCCTATCGAGGTAATAATAATAGGGATTCCTGCGGTTGTAAACATTCATTATGCTAAAAGACCAAATACTTTCGCCCCAAGTTGTTTTGCTAGAGAAAGAGGCCGAAATGTCTAACTGGTGAAATGACCGCATTCTAAAACCGTTTATTTCATCAAACGAAAAAACTTGAGTGTGGGAGAATTGACCTGCGGCAAAGTGGCTCTCAACGTAATATTTGTCGTTGGGTATGGTGGTAGGATAACCGGTACCAAACCCCCAAGTTGCAGAGAGATTAATGTTTTGAGTTAGCTTGAAGTTCCAAACAACATTTAAATCAAGCAATCGGTCATAATTGTGCGGGAACTCTAAGCCATTATTAAGGTTTTCAAACTTCCTGGATGCTTTTGAAATGGTGGCGCCAATCCAGCCTGTTGACCTTCCTTTGCTCTTTTGTACCATAAGCTCTATTCCATAATTCTTGCCTATGCCATTACTTTCAACTACATTTTCCCAGGTCGATAGGTTGCCCACAAGTGATTGACCAGGTTTGAATGCAATTTGGTTTTTTAATTTCTTGTGATAACCCTCAAGAGTAACTTGCAAGGAGCCTTCTAGGAAAGTTGCTGCCAAACCAAAGTTAAATTGCCTAGCCCTCCCTGGCATAATATTTTGAGTTGAGGGCAGCCAGTAATCGGAGGGAGCTCCTGCGCCTGTATAGCTTAACAAGTGCATAAATTGATTTGACACCGAATAAGCTCCTTTAACTGAAAAATCTTCCAACATACGAATATTAAGATTGGCTCTTGGCTCCAAAAACGAGTAGGATTTACCCTCCATAAAAAAATGAGTACCGCGAGCACCCAAATTAACATCAAATGGCCCAACTTGAATCTCATTTTCTATGTATGCGGCACCCTCAAACGCATTTAGCAACGAATTGTATTCTCTTGTTACTGGTGTTTGGTTAGTGATGGTCATGGAAAAGACCTCATCGTTTGGCCTGACCTTGTGCCAAGTGGACGAAAGACCAAAACGCAATGTATATTTATTATTGGCAAAAAACGACCAGTCGGATTTAAAAATGACATCGGAAATGCCTGAGTACATACTGCTGTTCAATTTTTCTGTTATATCGTCATTGCGTGTAAATTGGCTGGTAAAGCCAACCTGATACCGGTATCGGGTAAAAGCTAATATTGAGTTTGAAAAGAGCTTTGGGCTAAAAACCTTGCTATATCTGGCCGAAGCCACCAAGTTGCCCCAACTGTTGCCCCATTTCCTTTCCATTGTTGCACCGGTTGTTTTGGAAAGAAGGTTATCATTACCAAAATAAAAACCCAGTAATAATTTATCGTTTTCTGAAATTCTAAAATTAACCTTTGCATTTAAATCGTATAGTTTATAAGATAATCTTCCGTTTGTAAGCCATTTAATTACCGGAAATGGGCTAAAACGGCCAGAAAGAAGATATGAGCTTTTTTGCGGAGAGAGAGGCCCTTCCACCATTAGCTTGCTCGAAAAAAGGCCAACTGCACCACTGCCTTGAAAATTGTTGAGGTTTCCATCCTTGAGCCTGACATCAAGCACCGATGAAAGCCGCCCTCCATATCTGGCAGGAAATCCCCCTTTAATCAACCGCGTTTCGTTAATGGCATCGGTGTTGAAAACCGAAAAAAGCCCGCCGAAATGGGCAACGTAATATAGCGGTACATCATCCAATATTATCAAATTTTGATCTGAACTACCACCCCTAACATACATTTCGGTTTTTCCACCACCACTCGACTTAACACCCGGCGTAAGTTGGTATGCCTTTATAACATCAACTTCACCGAAAAGGCTAGGAAGTTTCTTTACATCAGAAATGGGAATGCTCGAAATGCTAATTTCTGAACTTCGCGTTATATTTGGCAATCGTTGATCGTAAACTGTTACCTCTGTCAGTTCCAGTCCTGGATTGAGACGAAAATCAAATCGACTGGTAGTGATGTCGCCAATGCTTTTTAATACTTGTTCGTAACCCACATAGTTAACCCTTAATTGTGCGTCATTAGATTTTACGAAAGTAAAGGAATAGAAGCCAAAGTTGTTAGTTATGGCACCACTACCACTTACGACCTCCTGAACAGTTGCTCCTATAAGCACCTCACCACTGCGTGCATCGTAAACATAACCACTTATAACTTGACTTCCTTGACCTTGTGAAATATGGGCTAATAGAAAGAACAACAATATTGGAAAATTCTTCTTCATATCAATCAATATTTATTATAAGCGGATCAAGTTCCTTTATTACAACCGAGTTGTTGAACCCTGCAAAAATTCCGTACCCGCCCACAATATTGGAAAACACGTTAATGGGTTGAGTGATATCTCCGAAAAGGTTAAACTCGCCATATCGTTTTGCGAGGTAAAGGGTTGTGTAATGATTGTAGTATTCCTCCGTTAATTCCTCAACTGAACCGACAAATGGGCACCCAAGAGCGACACTTGCCCCTGTGGGGCAAAAATATCAATACCAGGGGGATAAAAGAATGATATTTGCTTGGTGTTCCCGTTAAACGACCGGTCGTTGAAAAGCAGTGTGCGGAATGCTGGTGTTTCGATGATCGACGAAAGAGGGTAATATGGTTCCGAAATAATAATCGGCTCAAAGCTATGCAAGGAATGGTAAAAAGTGGGGGTATAATCCTCTCCAGGATTTGACAAAACAATTTCATAAAAATTGGACTTGTCGGGAGGGTCGTTGAAGGTAATGGTAACTTTAGAAATAGGTCTATTGTTTTTGTCAAAAACTGCAATGCGCTCAATATTTACATCAATTATTTCGACAAGGCCGGGTATTGAAGTTTCTGCCCAAACCGGTTTAAAGCCGGGAGCACTAACTTCTATTCGGAAGTTTTCGCCAGCCAACGGCCCACCCATGGGTGGGTATGCAATGGGGTAAAACCGGTATTGGTCGTCAGCATCATATACCAACTCCTGAAACAGCGATCCGTTGCGAAATAACTTGATTGTTGCATCCGTTACTGGCAATATGGGGCCTTCGTCTTCAATTGGTCGACTCGAATAAACCGAAACGCCCAAGTATTTGTGGTTTGACTGCCAGGGCACAAGGGTAGAAACAACCACAAGCCTAGGGTCTCTGGTTGGTATTTCTATTTCTACATCATGTATATGGTAGCAAGAGAAAGCCAGATTTGCTAAAAGGGAAAAAAGAAAAAGACGTTTCATTATTATTTTTTTTTTGCCAGCCGGTTTCTAATAAGCTCTTCAATTTGATCAACAGTAAGATTTCCTTCGAAATAATGCCCGTCAATAATTAAGCCAGGAACGTGAAAAACATTTTCTGAAAACAATAAATCTCTGGACAATAGCAAGTCTACAAGGCTCATGCTGTCTTTAATATCATTTTGAAACCGTTCAACATCAAGCCCAACCTTTTGAGCAATAGATGTATAATCCAGATCATCCCATTCAACTTCCTTTTGGCTTACAATTGCTTGTATCATTTGCCAACCCTTGTCTTGTCGCGTTGCCGCCACAACAGCCTTTCCTTCCTGGCCGTAATTGTGGTTAAGATAAACAACTGAAAAGCCAACCCCTCTTCCATACTTCTTGGATAGCTTTTCAATATGCTTAGTTTTTTCGATGCACAATGGGCAATCAAAATTAAATGCGAAAACAACCTCAAAATCGGCCTTAACATTATTTAACGGGATTTTAAACAAACTATGCGTGTTTATTCGCTTCGTGCTAGGCGGTACCAAAAACAATTTCACTCCATATTTTTCTTTCAATGAGTCGGCAATGAAGAGTAACCTTTCTTGGGTTTTAAACCCCAAAATAATTGAATTAACCAAGTCACGGTTGTTAACATAAGCAGGATTAGACTTCACAAACAATTCTACTTCATTTTCAGTAACCACAAGAGCATCCTTGACCAAGCTTGATTCTTTGAATGCTTTCAAATCCAAACCTAAGTAAGCGGCTTCTTTTTCAATAATTCTTTCAGCAAGAATTTTCGCAAGAATTTCCTTTCTAATGCGATGCAACTCTGGTTCTATTAAGGAGTCAATGGCTTGGAGGCAAATTAACTCATCCCCGATAATGGCTGCTCTAGTTAGTTCTTTTTTTTCTTCACAACAAGAAATGACCCAAAGAAATATGGCAAT
>CAZUWF010000037.1:0-19144 GCA_964624065.1 uncultured Bacteroidales bacterium | reverse complement strand
TTTATTGCCTTTCGTGAAATTCTCCGAAACATTTGGCAATAATAATAAAATTTTATTGTTTTTTTAAAAAACGAAAGCTCACTCATGCGAAAAACAACATTAATCACAGGTTTTTTGGCGGCTCTTATCATGTTTGGATGTGGTAAGGCCCATAAAAAACCTTTCTTTGAAGCCGACATTTCAGGTATGGAAAAGATAGAGATAAGGATGGGCCGATACGAAAACACACTGTTTGGAATTAACCCTGAAAACCTTGCATCCGAGATCGAGCCTTTTGTTGAAGAGTTTAGTGTGTTTCTGGGAAGCGAAATTTACACCCCTGAAGGGCAGCAAAAATTACTGGCTTACATCACCGACAGCATCAACATTGAACTATTCCTTGATTCAAGAGAATTATGGGGAAATATTGATGAATTTGAAAGTGATCTATCCGAAGCATTCACCTATTACAAATACCATTTTCCTGAGGAGGAAATACCCAAGATTTTCACCTACATTTCGGGGCTTGACTACAAATATCCCGTCAAGTACCATCAAAATGTTTTGGTTATTGGGGTGGATATGTACCTCGGTAGCAACAATCATTGGTACTCCAGAATTGGGGTTCCCAAGTATATGACATATTTCATGCAACCCTCATTTGCAATGGTTGATGTGTTTAAACAGATGGGCGAAAGGCATTTGAGAAACCTGGCAACCCCACCTGAATCATTTATCGATTTTATGATTCACGAGGGCAAATTACTGTATTTTTTGGACTGCATGTTGCCCAATACCCCCGACTCATTGAAAATAGGATACACAACCGGTCAATTGGACTGGATTGTAAATAATTCTGATCTTGTTTGGTCATTTTTTATTGAAAACCAAGTGCTTTTTTCGAGCGACAGGCAAACAATTATTAAGTTTATGGGTGAGGCACCATTCACTGCTCAATTTGGCCCCACCTCACCACCCAAAACCGCTGCTTTCATCGGCTGGCAAATAGTTCGTGAGTACATGCGAAAAAACAGAGATATTTCCTTGTCGCAATTGGTGGCCAGCTCCAATTCGCAAGAAATTCTTACTTTGTCGGGTTATAGGCCCAGGAGGAAATAGGGGAGGAGAGGTGATGTTTGAAAAATAATTGGGATAATATGGCTGGATTTAAGCCAACAGAAAAATTGTTTAAGGTAGGCAGGAGGGTTGAACGATAGAATCAACCTCCTGGTAATGACAAATCGAAAATTGAAAGACTAAAACACCTGTTGGCTATCATTTATTTATAAGGACTGGCCAAACTCATATTGCCATAAAATTGGGATGGGCAAATGGTGGTTAATGGTTTAAGGCCAATCCCTAAATCCAAAGTTAAGGTGCCTTGAACCTTCTTTTTCCTGCTTCTAAACTTCCAATAAAAGACGTAACTTTACCCCTACCGTCATAAAATCCTTGTACGATTGTTTTGCAAATATTTTTGGAATATTTTGGTGGTAGTTTTGGCTTATTCTTATTTTTGCGCTTTGTAAATATTGATTATGGGACCTAAAACCTCTGTTGGCAGTTGGTATTTCAAACAGCGCCTTGGGCGGATAAAGCATTTTATTGAAAATCCAGATTCGGTTCAGAAAGAGCAACTTAGAACCTTGCTTTCGGGTGCCAAAAAAACTGCGTTCGGCCTAAAGTATAGTTTTGAATCTATAAAAAGCCCGAAGGATTATTCGGAAAGAGTACCACTGCAGGATTATGAAACCCTAAAGGTATTCATTGACCGTATGCGCTTGGGTGAGTCAAATCTTCTTTGGCCCGGAAAGGTTAGGTGGTTTGCCAAATCAAGCGGCACAACATCAAACAAAAGCAAGTACATTCCCATAACATCCCAAGTACTGCACGAATGCCATTACAAGGGAGCCAGGGATGTATTGGCGTGTTACTTTTCCAACACTCAAAACAGTCAACTTTTCGAAGGAAAAACCCTAATAATGGGAGGCTCGATGACCACCATGAACGAAAAAACATTTATTGGGGACCTCTCATCCATTCTGTTGCTTAATAGCCCCATTGTTGGAAAATGGTTTTCGGCAATAAATACCTCGATTTCACTAATTAAGGATTGGGAGGAAAAGTTAGACGCGGTTGCAAAAAAGACCATTAATCAAAACATTACAAGCTTTGGCGGGGTGCCTTCGTGGAACCTGTTACTGTTGAAAAGGATTCTTGAGGTATCTGGCAAGGAAAGTATTTTGGATGTTTGGCCCAACCTTGAGCTTTTCATTCACGGAGGGGTAAGTTTCATCCCCTACAGGGAGCAGTTTCAAAAAATTATCCCATCCACAAAAATGCGGTACCTCGAAACTTTCAACGCCTCAGAGGGTTTTTTTGGCATTCAAAACGACTTTTCGAACAATGATATGCTCTTGATGCTCGATTACGGGATTTACTACGAATTTTTGCCCCTTGCGGAAATTAATAATCCAGCACCCCAAACCTTAACACTAGAGCAAGTCCAGGTAGGCAAACATTATGCAATGATTATTACCACCAATGGTGGCCTCTGGAGGTATTCAATTGGCGACACGGTGGAGTTTACCAGCACCTTGCCCTACAAGTTCAAAATAGTTGGTCGTACTGCAAGTTACATTAATGCTTTTGGCGAAGAACTAATGGTTTTCAATACCGACAAGGCTTTTGAATATGCCTGTCAGCAAACCGGAGCGGTAATCACAGAATATACTGGGGGACCGGTTTTTCTAGATGGGAATAGAGCTGCAGCCCACGAGTATATTGTCGAATTTGAAAAGCCACCGCCAAATATTAAGGTATTTGCCACAATCTTCGACTCCAAAATCATGGAACTAAACTCAGACTACGAGGCCAAAAGGTCAAAGGATATGTTGCTTAAAATGCCAGTGATAAATTCTGCACCTAAGAATACATTCTATAAATGGATGAAGGCAAGAGGAAAGGTTGGCGGGCAGAACAAGATCCCCAGATTGTCCAACAATAGGTTGATCCTGGATGAATTGTTAAGTTTCATGAATAATTGATTAATTTTACAAAAAAAAGGAAAATGCACATAGCAATTGCAGGGAACATTGGTTCTGGAAAAACAACCCTGGCAGGTCTTCTGTCGAAGCAATACGGTTGGGAAGCCCATTACGAGTCGGTTGAAGACAATCCTTACCTCAACAATTTTTACGACGACATGCAGCGTTGGTCTTTCAACCTTCAAATATATTTCCTCAACCACCGGTTCAGGCAAATTGTAGATATAAGAAGAGGCCAAAAAACCGTAATTCAAGACAGGACCATTTACGAGGATGCTCGCATCTTTGCCCCAAACCTCCACGAAATGGGTCTAATGTCAACTCGTGATTTTGACAATTATAGAAGCCTTTTCGAATTAATGAGCTCATTTATCCAGGCACCCGACTTGCTCATTTACCTCAGGGCAAGTGTTGGAACCCTGGTTAGTCAGATTCAGAAGAGGGGACGCGATTATGAGGCATCCATACGAATTGATTACCTAAACAAACTGAATGAACGTTACGACGAATGGATAGAAAGCTATAAATTGGGAAAACTCCTCATAATCAATGTGGATAAAATTAAATTTAGCGAAACTCCCGAAGATCTTGGATTTGTGATTGAAAAGATAAACGCAGAAATACACGGACTTTTCTAAAGTTACCAATAATCCCACCAAAAAATATTGTTATGGAAATGGGGCCATTTATTAGCCATCTTCTTTTTGAGATCGATAAGGTTGTTTTGCCAAACTTTGGCGAGTTTTCCACCAATTACATTCCAGCTCGGTTCATTCCGGAAGAAAAAAAAATTGAAGCACCTCGAAAGCAAATCAAATTTGATCCAGCGGTAAAGCACGGTGAGCCACTGGTGGCAAAACTCATTGCATCAATCACCGGGGCGGATTTTTCTTTTGTGGAAAACCATATCGATTCGTTTGTGGGTGAGCTTCACTCCAAGCTCGACGAAGGAGGAAAAGTGATGCTCGAACAGATAGGCCTATTTTCAAAGGGCGGCCAGGGAGAAATAATCTTTGAACCCGATACCTCCATAAACTACCTCTCCCAATCGGCAGGATTGGAGGCCATACCAGCACCAACCATAGCGTCGGAACCGACCTCGGAAATAGCCGCGGCCTTAGCCGAATCAAAAGTTGAAAATGAAAGGTCAGGAGAGGCATCAGGTCTTACCCGAACAATGGAGCCGGTAGAAAAGCCTGAACCCATACCTACCGAGCCAATTTTGGAAAAACCAAAGTCATTAATAGAACCTATAATAAATGAAAGCAAGAGAAGAAAATCAGGCTGGATATGGTTTTTAGTTGCATTTCTAATTATGGCTGTTGCCATTTATCTATTGTTGCCCACTATTTCAAAACTTTTAGAACCTCCCAAGCCCGAGGTTGAGGTAGTTGAAAAAGTCCCATTACCCGAAGCAGAACCTAGCCCTGAACCTGAGCTTGACCCTTTCGAGGCTAAGCCATTCATTCCACAAAGTGGGGTGGCCGCTTACTTTGTAGTGGTTGGGGCTTTTCCTAGCATCGAACTTGCCGAGGACAAAGCCAAGGCGATGCGGGATGCCGGAGGAATTTACGCCAGGCCATTTATGATGACTGAACCGGGATATCACAGGGTTAGCTATGGATATTTTTACGACCTCCAAGAAGCCGAAACTGAACTGGCGAAGGTTAGGGATTTAGGATTTAGGGATGCCTACATTTATAGGCACAAACCCAGGTAAATAATTTCTGTAATCAGTGGCTAAGAAAAAGCTGATACGTTTCGCCCAAATAGATGGGTTCCTTAACGTTATACAACCAAACGACAAATATCCGGTTGAAGACCACCTCTTCAAAAGCAGGTGGAATCAATTAGTATTTAAAAACAATAATCCGATTATCCTTGAAATTGGGTGCGGCAAGGGAGAATATTCGCTTGCTCTTGCCCGCAAGCATCCGCAAAAGAATTTTATAGGAATCGACATTAAGGGCGAACGAATTTGGAAGGGAGCAAGGCAAGCCATTGACGAAAACCTCAAAAATGTGGTCTTCCTTAGAATCCAAGCAGAGAGATTGAATTTCTTTTTTTCGGAAAACGAAGTATCTGCAATATGGTTAACTTTTCCCGATCCACATTTGCGCGGTTCGAGGTCGAAAAAACGATTGACAAGCCCTCAATTTCTATCACGTTACAGACCCATATTAAAGACTGAAGGTACTATAAATCTCAAAACAGATAGTGAAGCGCTGTTTGAATACACCCTGGAAGTAATTTCCGAGCAAAACCACAAGCTGTTGTTTGCAACCAAAGACCTTTACAACCTACCCTTCGAGGGTGAACAGGTTGTAAGGGATGTGGAGAGTCATTACGAATCAATCTACCGCTCAAAAGGAATACCCATCAAGTACTTGCAATTTGTTTTGAAAGAATAAGAGCATTTTGAGCAGATTATTGACTTTGGCGTATAAATGATTATGATTGACTATCAACGATTAACCTCCTTCTCGCTGCATAGGCGCGGCGGTTTTCTATTGCCGAAAAACTTTTTATAAGGTTAGATTTTCACGGTCTTTCATTCTTTAACTATTTCGATTAATTTTTCTTTTTCTCTCATTTTACCTATGGCATTTAAAGACTCCGAATACAACCATTTTTTTGACCAGGTTTACCAAGTTGTTCGTCTAATTCCGTTTGGCAGGGTCTCAACATACGGTGCTATAGCAAAATATCTTTCTTCGGCCAGGGCAGCACGTATGGTTGGGTGGGCGTTGAACTGCTGCCATTCATCGCCCGATTTCGTGCCTGCACATCGGGTTGTAAACAGAATTGGAATGCTTACCGGAAAGCACTTTTTTGGAGGAACCCTTGTCATGCAGCAGATGCTTGAATCAGAAGGAGTTGAGGTTAAGGATGATCAATTAGTGAACTTTTCAAAGCTGTTTTGGGACCCAAATAAGGAGCTTTAGATGAGATTAGGGTTGGGTAATTTTGAATTGCTCCAAGAAAGGTAAAGGTAAAAGCGCCTGAAATCAAAAATAAGTATTAATTTTACACAGTCTTAATAAAAATTAAAAAGTGAACATTACTACCGATAAGGTTCTGGAAGCCTTGGGCAATGTTATTGACCCCGATCTCAAGAAAGATTTGGTTGCACTGGGAATGATCCGCGACTTGCAGGTTGAAGGTAAGAAGGTTAGTTTTTCGTTGGTGCTCACCACCCCTGCTTGCCCGCTCAAGGATAGTTTGAAAAGTGCTTGCACAAGTGCCATCAATGACTTTGTGGATCCAGAAGCTGAAGTAAAGGTGAACCTAACCTCAAGGGTTACGGCCGGAAGATCCAAGAACGAGCCAATTCTCCCTGGTGTAAAAAACATTGTCGCGATTTCAAGTGGTAAAGGTGGAGTGGGAAAATCGACGGTAGCTGCCAATATAGCCGTTTCTTTGGCGAAGAGCGGTGCAAGGGTTGGCCTCCTTGATGCTGATATTTATGGCCCATCAATACCATTAATGTTTGATTCCCAAGGGGTTGAATTAACCGCAATCGATGTTGGCGGCGGAAGGCTAATGGCCATTCCATTTGAGCGATACGGGGTATTTTTGGCATCTATTGGTTTCTTTGTTGACGCCTCCCGCGCCCTTGTTTGGCGTGGTCCAATGGCAGCCAACTTCCTGAAGCAAATGATAACCGATGTGCAGTGGGGCGAGCTAGACTACATGCTTATCGACCTACCTCCCGGCACAGGCGACATTCACCTCACTATGGTTCAAACTATTCCTCTCACCGGTGCAATAGTAGTAACCACACCACAGCAAATTGCCACTGCCGATGCCCGAAAGGGTATAGATATGTTCATGAATAGCAACATTAATGTTCCGGTGCTAGGCGTGGTTGAAAATATGTCTTGGTTTACCCCAGCAGAGCTTCCTCAAAATAGGTATTACCTCTTTGGGAAGGGGGGAGGGCAAAAACTTGCTGACCAAGCTGGCGTACCCTTCTTGGGGCAAATTCCAATTATACAGTCTGTTATGGAGGGCGTGGATGGCGGTAAACCTGAAATTCTTAACCCACACAGCCTTTCAAAGCCATATTTCGACAGCCTGGCTAGCGAGCTTGCAAGGCAAGTATCAATCCGCAATGCAAAAAAACAAGGTGAAAAGGTACCTTAATAAAATAATGAACCAATAGTCCAAAATTGTTGTTTAGAACTTAAAAATTCAAACCGTAAATAAACCTAATAACCTTTTTCAATAATGACTACAAAAGAAGAACTAGTACAAAAAGTTGAGAATGCCATTGACCAAATCAGGCCTTACCTTCAAGCCGATGGAGGAAACATCAGATTTGTTAAGCTAACCGAAGACAACACCGTTTGGGTTGAACTGCTGGGCGCTTGCGGAAGCTGCCCGATGAGTACAATGACTCTAAAAGCTGGGGTTGAGCAGGCAATAAAAAAGGCCATACCAGAAATTAAATCAGTGGAGAAGGTTTACTAACCCCATTGTAACAAAATATTGAGCCCAATGATAGAAATCACTGGGCTTTTATTTGGAGTTCAACCAAAAACTCCTCAACTACTTTACCTTTCAGTTTCTCAAATTCCTGAGAAGCTCTATTTCACTGGCCCAGTTATCTGGATTGGGAGTTTCTAGTATTAATGGAATATTGTCAAACCGCGGGTCGTTAATAATCAGTTTGAAGGTTTCGAGCCCTACGAATCCTTTGCCAATTTCGTCGTGCCGATCAACCCTTGTTGCAAGGTCTTTCTTGGAGTCGTTGAGATGCATACCTTTGAGATATTTGAAGCCAATTATATCGTCGAACATACCAAAGGTATCGCAAAACGGCTGTGTTGATCTAATGTCGTAACCCGCGGCTAAGGTATGAGCCGTGTCGAGGCAAACCCCCACACGGCTCTTGTCGTCCACCTTGTGGATTATTTGGGCAATTTGCTCGAATGTGTGGCCTAAATTTGTCCCTTGTCCAGCTGTGTTTTCGATAATTGCTGAAACACCTGTGGTTTTTTCCAACGCCATATTTATTGATTCAGAAATTCTTGCGAGGCAGTCATCGATGGAGATTTTGTTTAGATGCGAACCCGGGTGGAAGTTAAGCCTGTTCAATCCAAGCTGCTCGCAACGCATCATTTCGTCGAGAAATGCCTTACGCGATAAGGTTAACCCATCCTTTTCCGGATGTCCAAGGTTTATAAGGTAGCTATCGTGCGGCAAGACTTGATCGGGGCTAAAGCCCAGGTCTTGGCATCTTTGTTTGAAAAGTACTACGCTCTCCTTTGTAAGTGGTGCCGAGAACCACTGCTTCTGATTTTTGGTAAAAAGTGCAAAAGCCGTTGCACCGATTTCGCGGGCGTTCAAGGGGGCATTTTCAACCCCCCCGGCCGCGCTAACGTGGGCTCCTATGTATTTCATTCAGAATGGTTGTTAGTTATTGGTGATTTGCGATCAGAATGTAGCAGTCAGAAAGTAGTAGGTGACCCTTAACAAAAGAACGATTAACTAGTTTCAATTCGTAAATGGAAATTATGAATTTTACCTCGCCCCTTCAACTCCCAAAACCTTCCCAGACTTCAAAGACTCTCAACCCCTCAGCCAACTAACCGCCTGGCCGGCTGCTTCCTTGGTGAAATCAATTTCGGTTCCTAGAACACTGTGTGGTATTAGGTACGCAATAAGGGTAACAACAGCTGCAACAATTACCCATTTGCGATCTTCGGGGTTTCGGCGTAGCATTATGAATGCAAACAACCAGAATATGAACATAATAAGGGTTTTATTGTCTGTAAGGTCGGTCCCCAATGGAAATCCTGTCCAGAATTCTCCAAATGCATACTTCTGCACAATGGGTCCGAAAATCAAACCACCTGCGATCAATGCTATTAGAGTGGCGATGGTTAATTTCATTGGGTTTTCCTTGAAAATCACTCCAATACATGCCCTGATGCTAAAGAAGATGGCAACGAACATCAATAAGATGTGGGGGATCATAGCCCAAGCTGGCACCTGATTTCTAAATCTCAAAACAACGGGATTTTCGGTAACAGCCACCTCCTCCTCGCCCTTCACCAAAAATATCTGATATGCTGTTTTACCGCCGGCGGCAAGCCTTGGCAAGGAGGCAACCAACTGCCCATCCTCATTTCTTACCATATCGGCAAAAGTCCAGTCATCGTGGCTGGGCGTGCGCTTGTATCGATAGTATCCGGTAATATCCTTATTTTCAACATTAACCCTAATGGGAGCGTTGAATGGCATTGGGAAAGTCCTTATTAACCTGTAATTTATGGTTTCTCCTGCTATATCAACCGACCCTCTTACAGGCTTGGTGGGGCCGGTAACACGGGTGTAGTAAACGCTGGCAAGGGTCAGGATCACGGCTCCGATCCAAAATATGAAGGTTTTCATTTTTTAGTTGTTTAAGTGTTTGACAAAAATTATCTCTCCTGAACTTGAAGTCTTATCTTCGAACCCAATTTTTTTTAAATACTTTGAATGGGTCTCATTGCGAGACAGGCTCACTATCTTATTAACGCCCCTATGGGCAAAAAGTTCTTGATTATCCTCATAAAGATAAAAAGCAGGTTTGAGGTCCCTGAATTCGGGTTTTACGTAGTCAATCACCACCGTGACTTCGTTTCCATAGATTTTTCCTAGAAAGATTCCGGCCGAGGCTCCGTTGCGCATTATTAACAGGGTGAGTGAGTTTACCTTGTCTTGCAAGAATTCGGACTTCTGAAACTTGAAATTTGGGAAAAACAAATCAATATCCTTTTCGAAAAACTGTAAGAAATACCTAATGTACGAACCATTTGGGTTGATTTCGATCACCTTGAAAGCCTCCTCCTTGGAATACATTTTTCGCAGGTAATAAACGTTGACAAGGGCTATGAAGGAATTGAGGAAACCAACTGGCAAAGCCCCTATCAAGAACCCGTATAGAGAGAAAATTGAAGATCCGGCCAAGCTAAACCATCTAAGCTTGACAATGGAACTCATGGTAAGGGAAGTTGCCACCAAAACCGAGGCAATGTAGCCAATCCATTCAACAGTAGTTATTCCCAGTAGCATAATTGTTGGTAGATAAATTATTTGATGCCATCACCTCTTTTTCTTTTTGATTTTCCATATGAATTTTTTCTCGATTGATTCCGTAATTGCAGTGAGGGTTGTGGTCGTGGCCGTGAATTCCAAAAATCCCCAAATCGTAATTTTCCAGTGCTTTCAGCAATTGGCAGGGTTCGTTACTACCGTGGGGTTTTCCAACTGGGTGCCGACTTGCCTTGGCGCCGTTTAATATCATTTCCTGAAAGAGGTTCCCCATTAGGTCTTCAATTGAGGGAATCACTATTCTTTTTCGGCGGAGATTTTTAGGCGGAAAGGTATGGGAACTGTTATGAAGGATAATGTTTTCTGAACCGGCGGGCTTGTTGTTCAGTATTCCATCAGTCCGATTGTTAAGGTCATCCTCAATCCCCTCCAATTTGGTGATTTTCGGCTTTTTGAGGCCTACCAGATATTTGGGTCGAAGTTTATTTCTAACGTTATTGTCAACAAAGTCAGAGTATTGCAACCAGCGTATGCGAGCGTTACCATTTGGGGTCACGTTTTCCTGACCCTCGCCCAAGGAGCGGCAGAATGTAAGGGGGTTTTTCGGGTGTGGGTTAACGTCAACTGCAAGAGGGAAACCCACCTTGACTGCAAGTTCTTTCAATTGGTTGCCGATCACCAGATCCCTTTCGTATATAATATCGTTTATTGTAATCGCCCCAAAGGTTACGGGGTAGGGTGGGGCTTCCATTCCTGTGAGCCGCTTCCCAATGCCCCATTCGGCATCCACGGCTACAAACCTGGGGAAGGTAACTGCCTCTTGGAGTCTATTTGTCAATTTTACCTGTGAGCGGTGAGTTACAATAAATAGGCAAATGACTCCAGGGTTGGTTTTCCTAATGTTTTGCCCAAGGTATTGGCTGGTGGCCTCGCCCATGGGGCTATTGGCAGAAATGATTGAAAACTGGGCACTACTTTTCTCTTGGATTAGACTTCGAAAAACAGAATAGTCCCCATTATCACACTTCAATTGTCTGCTACCGGGAGTGTCTTTTTTGAGCCATTTGCCTGAAATAGAATAGCTTCCCGAAAAAACCAGAGACAGGATCACCAAAAATGAAAAAACCTGAAAATACCCTAACATTTCTATTGTATCCTAATTATGGTGTTGCAAAAATAACCAAAAGTTGTGAAATCTTTTTTTGTTTGTTTGCTATACCTCCAGTTTTCGCCATTTGCCGAATTTTAGGAATAGGAAAGAAAACAGTCCAAGAAGCCCGAAATAAAGTATTTCGAGAAGCCAGATGGTATGCGCGGTTGTGTTGGGTTTATTTGCCAAAACAAAGGCGGTTGACAGGTAAATGAAGATGGTTACAAGTTCAATACGCAATGCGGTACCGGTTTTCCCCGTTCCCGAAAGGGCACTGAATATTATGAAACTGACAGAGAAAGCCATTAGCGAGAATATCAAGACAAAGACTATCTCCTTTGTTGCTTGGGCCAAGTGGGGAATATCAGTAAAAAGGGCAACAATTTGGTCGGGATAGAAAATAATTGCCTGCACCACGAGCAGGTTGGACAAAAAACTGATTGTCAATATTTTTCTCATAAGAGGTATGACCTGGTCTATATGTCCACGCCCTATTGTGTTGCTTACCAAAGTGGAAGTTGCCGAGCCAAGGCCCCAAACCGGAATCATGAAAAGCATGTAGATGCTTCGGGTTATGTTTGAAGCCGCAAGTGCCGTTTCTCCTATCTTTTCGATAATCATAAAAAAAGCAAACCAGGCGGAAAAAGCAATGAAATATTGCAACATAACAGGTGCAGCCACCTTGAATATGCGAGCATATAGTTTGAGTCGGGGTTTGAAAAACCAGAACAAGCGATATTTTTTGTGAAAACCCCTATAAATGGTGTAAGAAACGTAGAAAGAGAAGGTGGTGAACTCTGCAATATTTGTGGCCAGCGCCGCTCCTGCAATACCCATTTCGGGAAGCCCTAGGTTGCCAAATATTAGGCCATAATCAAGTATTACGTTGGTTGAAGCCATTACCACAGTTGCAACCGAAACAACCCCAGTCCTTAGTGTTCCGATGTACAAGGCATTGAACAGCAAAACCAGAAATCCGAAAAAGTACCCAAATTTGCGATAATCTAGAAAAACGATCGTTTTTTGGTATATTGGTTCAGAGCTGGTAATATGGGAGAGCAGGGGAGGCGAGGCCCAACTAAAGAAGAGGAAAAGCAGCAATGCCAGGAAAAGCATCATGTATATGCCATGATCATAGATCCTGCCAATCATCCGGAAATTTTTTTCCCCATTCCTGCGTCCAATCATTATTTGCAATCCCACTCCGAAGCCAGCTCCGAGCATAACCAGGGTGAGGTAAGACAACCCCCCGACTGCCCCTGCCCCCAACTCTACCTCGCCAAGCTGTCCCAAAAAGGCAGTGTCAATAACTACCATTAAATTCTGGGCTATCAATCCCAGAATGATAGGATAGGCAACCTTCCAAATCCGACTATATGTGTTCAGGCTGGGTTGGGTCATTGTTTAAGAAATGGAAATTAGAAATTAGAAGAAATTATCCGAAAGTCAAATGTGCTACAAAGAAAAAAGAAGTTGGTTATGGTAAAATGATAAATAGTCATCTGGCTTGGCCGTCATTGGTGGCCATTTGTAATGATTAGTTGAATTTAGACTTTCGAGTTTGCTTTTTTTACCGCCTCTGGCTTCCACAGTTCTTTATTCAGTCCCCTTCACCGCTCCCACGTTTTTTGAATCAATTGTCAACCCTCATCACTAGTCCTTTTAGGTACTCGCCCTCGGGGTGAAAAATACTTACGGGATGATCGGGGGGCTGCGACATCTGGCTCAAGATCTGTACTTGTTTTCCAGATTCTATGGCTGCTGCCATAACTGCACCCCTAAACAATGCCATATCAATCACTTGGGAGCAGCTAAAAGTAAAGATTATTCCACCGGGTTGAATCCTTTTTATTGCTTCGAGATTTAGCCGCTTGTATCCTTGCACTGCATTGTGCCTCGCGTTTAAGTGCTTGGCATAAGCAGGTGGATCCAAAATTATTACGTCAAAATTTTGCATGGACTGCCGCAAATATTGCATCGTATCTGAGGTAATGCAAGTGTGGCGGGAGTCGCGGCCAAAGTTTAAACGTATGTTTTCTTCACACAGTTCTATTGCTTTCTTCGAGCTGTCAACAGACATTACTTCCGCGGCATCCGCACCTAGGGCGTAAACCGAGAATCCACCCGAGTAACAAAAAGTGTTCAAAACCTTCTTTCCGGCACAAAACTGGCCTAAAAGTTTCCTGTTTTCTCGTTGATCAATGAAAAATCCTGTTTTTTGCCCCTTCTCTATATCAACAAAAAATTTGTAGCCATTTTCCTTTACCTCAATCTTTCCGGCCTCGCCGTGGAGATTTTTTAAAAAATCATCTCCGGAAATGTAGTCCTCCGGAAGAGTATCGCTACTTTTATCGGTTATGGATTTTAAATTTGCGCCAAAAACAGCCTCTAGTGCCTGAGCAATTTTTTTGATGTGAAAGTGAACTCCCGTTGCGTGGGCTTGGAGGACCAAATTGCCATCATAGTTGTCAATGATTAATCCGGGTAATTGGTCGCCTTCGCCGTGAACCAATCGGTAAACGTTTGTAACCTTATTGTTTGCAATACCTGTTGCTTGTCTTTTTTCCAGGGCCTTACCAATTTTACTTGTCCAAAAATTCTGGTCGAACGATTCGATAGTTTTTGGAGCAAACTCAAGGATACGCACCATTATGGTTGCATCCTGAAAAATTCCTAAGCCAAGGTACAACCCATTTATGTCGTAAACTCTGGCCATTGCACCATCAAAGGGCTCTCCTTCAATGCTTTTTATGGCACCGCTAAAAACCCATGGGTGCTTTCGCCTTACGGCACCTTCCTTGCCTGCTTTTAGTATAATTTTCAAATACTCCTTCATTTTCGGATGCAAAGGTAAGAAAAACCCGCCAAGGTTGGTTGGCGGGCATTAAACTGTCAGCAACAATATTAAGCCAACGATGCTATTTCTTGTTTTCGAGCTTTTCAATAAGCTCGGGTAGCTTTCGGTATGCTGCCATTTCCTTCCAAGCTCGTCGTGCCTCAATTGCGGGTGCCCCAAAGTAGGTTTTATTTCCCTCGAGTGATTTTGAGGTTCCTGTCCTGGCCAGCAATACGGCTCCCTTACCTATTACAGTGCATTTTTGGATGGCCACTTGTCCCCAAATTGTCACATCGTCTTCTATTACCGCACATCCCGCAATGCAAGCTTGGGCCGCAATGAGGCAGTTTTTTCCTATCACCGTGTCGTGGGCAATATGGACCTGATTGTCTAACTTGGTACCCCAGCCTATGATGGTATCGCTGGTTACTCCCTTGTCAATGGTGCAGTTCGAACCGAGTTCCACGTTGTTGCCTATTACCACTCTTCCGCCCGATTCCAGCTTGTCGTAGTGGGTGGCTCTCCGTTTGAAATAGAGCCCGTCAGAGCCAATTACCGTACCGGCGTGGATAATTACGTTTTCGCCAATCACGCAATTGTCGTAAATGGTAACGTTTGGGTGAATAATGCAGTTTTCGCCAATAACCACGTTGTGGCCCACAAAGGTGCCGGGTTGAATAATGGTTCCCTTCCCGATGGAGGCCGAATGGCTAACCATTTGGCTTGAAGGCCTGAAAGGGCTATAACGCCTAATCAAAGAAACGAAGTCTTTAAATGGGTCCTCAGAAAAAATAAGGCCCTTGTTGGGAGGGCAATCCTGCCTTTGGTTAATTATAATTGCCGATGCCTTTGATTGCAAAACTTTTGAGTAGTATTTGGGATGATCAACAAAGGTTACGTCGCCTGGTATCACAACGTTTATTTCGTTGATTCCGGTTACTGGTAAGTCGGGGTCACCCACGAACTCGGCACCGAGAATATTGGCCACCTGCTCCAAGCAAAGCGGAGGGTTTATTACCATTGGTATTTATTTTACCCTTTCGGAATATGAACCGTCGCGGGTGTCAACCCTGATTCTTTGTCCAACTTCAACAAACAATGGAACGTTTACCGTTGCACCGGTTTCAACTTTTGCGGGTTTTAGGGTGTTTGTGGCGGTATCGCCCCTCACACCTGGCTCGGCGTAAACTACCTCGAGTTCCACAAAAGCCGGTAATTCGCAAGTTAATGGTGTTTCGGTGTCGGCATGGAAAATTATGTCGGCTTCTTGTCCCTCTTTCATTAGATCCGGGGTACTTATCAACGCCTCCGCAATGAAGGTTTGTTCGAAGGTTTCGTTGTGCATGAAGTGGTAGCCTGCTTCGTCCTTGTATAGAAATTGGTATGGCCGGCGCTCTACCCTAGCAATGTTGATTTTTACCCCGGCGTTGAATGTGTTTGGAAGCACTTTGCCGGTTTTGAGATTTTTGAGTTTTGTCCTGACAAATGCTCCTCCCTTTCCGGGTTTTACATGTTGAAATTCAACTATGGTGTATAGCTCGTTGTTGAACTCAATGCAAAGTCCGTTCCTAAAATCTGCTGTTGTTGCCATAAAGAGTTGGGGTTGTAATTTTTATAAAATTTTTCAAAGCGCAAAAATAAAAAAAACCAGGCAACAAGTGACCGGTTTTTTTGTATGAATATTGATAATTGAATTTAATTCTTCTCCTTGAATTGATACCTTTTCATCAAACCCCTTTTTGAGGCAGCTATAAAACCAAGTATTTCATCCCTTTCGGGTGTGGGTTTCAACTCTGCTTCGATGTATGCAACCGCCTGCGAAACATTCATTCCATTATTAAACAAGATCCTATAAATGTTTTGCAATTCCATTATCTTATCGTCAGAAAACCCCCTTCTCCTCAAACCCACCGAATTGACCCCGGCGTACGAGAGTGGGTACCTCGCTGCTTTGGTGTAAGGTGGCACATCCTTGGTCACCAATGAACCTCCCGAAACCATAGCATACTTTCCGATGCTACCAAATTGATGTACTGCCGATAATCCCCCTACTATGGCATATTCGTCAATGAAAATGTGTCCGGCAAGATTAACTCCGTTGGCAAGAATGCAGTTGTTTCCAATAATGCAATCATGCGCCACATGAACGTATGCCATCAGCAAGCAATTTGAACCAATCACGGTCTTGAGGCCCTGTTTTGTACCCCTATTTATCGTAACGAACTCCCTTATTGTTGTATTATCACCAATTTCGGCTGTTGTTTCTTCTCCTGCAAACTTAAGGTCTTGTGGGATTGCGCTAATCACCGCACCCGGAAATATCCTTACGTTCTTGCCTATTCTGGCTCCCTCCATCACGGTTACGTTTGAACCAATCCATGTGCCAGAGTCAATTTCGACATTTTTGTGAATGGTAACGAAAGGCTCGATAACCGCCTTGTCTGAAATTTTGGCTTGAGGGTGAATGTAGGCAAGAGGTTGAATCATATTCTTACTGGTTTTTTACTACCTGGGCCATCATTTCTGCTTCAACCACCAAGTTGCTTCCAACATAAGCCTTCCCTTCCATCTGGCAAAGGCCGCGCCTGATGGGTTCAACCAATCTTAATTTGAATACCAACGTGTCGCCCGGCACCACCTTTCTCTTGAACTTCACGCTATCGATTTTTAAAAAGTAGGTTGAGTATTCCTCAGGCTTCTCAACCTGAGAGAGTACCAGTATACCTCCGGTTTGGGCCATTGCCTCTACCAAAAGTACTCCCGGCATGATGGGTTCCTTGGGAAAATGCCCAACAAAGAATGGTTCGTTCATTGTAACGTTTTTCACCCCAACAACGTAATCAGGTCCCATTTCAATAATCTTGTCCACCAACAAAAATGGTGGTCGGTGCGGTAACATTGCCATAACCTGATTTGTATCGTACAAGGGTGGTTGGTTTGGATCGAAGGTAGGTATTTGTTCCTTCTCTTTCATGTTATTGTGGATTTTGATTAATTCCTTTGCAAACTGAACGTTAGATTTGTGCCCTGGTTTCTTGGCAATTATGTGCCCTATTATTGGTAATCCCACCAAGGATAAATCGCCCATAAGGTCGAGCAACTTGTGCCTAGCGGGCTCGTTGTCGAAGTTCAACTCAAGGTTGTTTAGGATCCCTTCCTTCCTAACTTCTACACTCGGCTTTTCAAAAACCGTGGCCATGCGGTCAAGGTCTTTTTGTTCTATTTGGTTTTCGACAAAAACAATTGCATTGTTCAAATCGCCTCCCTTGATGAGATTTTTACTGAGAAGGTATTCCAGCTCGTGAAAGAAAACGAAAGTTCTGGATGGGGCAATTTGTGTAGCGAATTCGGTAATTTTATCGAGGCTTGCGTACTGTTTGCCAAGCACTTTTGAATTAAAGTCAATCAAGACGGTTACTCTGAATTCTTCAGAAGGAAGGGCAATAATTTCGCAATCCTTATCGGGATCGTAAAACCTAATGGGTTCATTAATTACCAAGTATCTTCTTTCCTTTTTCTGGATTACTATCCCAACATCTTTCAACAAATCGGCATAAACCCTACTACTACCGTCCAGGATAGGCATTTCCTCGCAATTGAGTTCAATTATTGCGTTATCTATTTGTTGCCCGGTGAGTGCTGCAAGGATGTGCTCGGTGGTGCACACTTTAATTCCATCCTTTTGAAGGAAGGTGCCCCGTGAAGTCTCGGCTACGAACCTTGCGTGGGCTTCTATTCTTGCATTTGGGTCAAGGTCGGTCCTTACAAAAACCAATCCGGAATTTTCGGGAGCAGGCTTAATGGTTACCGTTGATTGTTGGCCGGTATGCAAACCAACACCCGCAACAGTTACTTCACCACCAATGGTTTGTTGAAAAGGGGCCATAAGCTATGGTTTGATTTCGAGAAAGTGTGCACAAAGATATAATTTTTGATAATAATGCAACCTATTCTTGACACAATTGCTGCCCGAAAAAGGGTCTAATTATTAACAAGGCCCATTAAAGGCACTTTTTGTTCAATTCATCAATTTTCCTTTCAAGATCGGAAATTCTTTTCACTATCAAATCAAGGTTCTTGTAATGTATGGACGACCTCCGAAATTTGGAGGCCTCAATGGCAGGAGTACCAATCATTATTTCGCCATCATTGATGTTTGACCCTACTCCCGATTGTGCCCCTACCTTTACATTGTCGCCTATCTTTAGGTGCCCTACAATGCCAACTTGCCCTCCAAACATACAGTTCTTACCTATCTTGGTTGATCCTGCAATTCCTGTTTGGGCAGCAATAACGGTGTTTTGACCAATTACCACATTGTGGGCTACTTGTATGTGGTTGTCTAACTTAACCCCCTTTTCTATAATTGTTGAACCAATGGTGGCCCTATCAATGGTGGTGCAAGCTCCAATTTCCACTTCATCCTCAATTATAACGTTGCCTATTTGAGCCACCTTCAGGTAATTAGGGCCGGCTTGGGGTGAGAATCCAAAGCCATCGGCACCAATAACAGAGTTTGAGTGAATAATGCAGTTTTTTCCGATCTTGCAATCGTGGTAAATCCTCACACCTCCGTTAAGAATGGTTGATTTACCAACGGAGGCGTTGTCGCCTACGTGGCAATGTGGAAAAATCTTGACCTCGTCAGCTATAGTGCAATTTTCGCCCACGTAGGCAAACTCACCAATGTAAACATCCTGGCCAATCTTGGCCGAAGACGAAATATGGGCAAGCGGCGATATTCCAACCTTCGAATTTTCGCTTCGCTTGTAAAGCTCGAGTAGCCGTGCAAGTGCCTCGTACGGATTTTCAACCCTTACCAGTGTGCATTTCAAATTTTGATCAGGAGGGAAGGTGTCATTTACCAAAACCACCGAAGCCCTTGTTTGGTATATGAATTGTGTGTACGCGGGGTTCGAAAGGAAGGTTAGGGAGCCTGGCTCGGCTTCTTCTATTTTCGAAAAACAGTTGACCTCGACAGTCCCGTCACCCTCAACTTTCCCATTTACCAGACCTGCAATTTGTTTGGCGGAGAATTTTATCATATGAATTGTTGATTGGTAAAACCTTTCTTACTCAACAACTTGAGCC
>CAZUWF010000036.1:0-21396 GCA_964624065.1 uncultured Bacteroidales bacterium | reverse complement strand
TATACATATACTTTGCGATGACAAAAACTGGTAAGACCAATTGGTTGAAAATACTACTACCATTAATTCTTTCGGTGGCACTGGGTGTAGGTTTGTTTTTGGGTGCGAAAATCTCTTGGAACAAACCCGGCATTCTTTCTGGCAGCAGAATCAACAACCCGGGTGGTTTGCAATTAACAAACATTATTAACTACATTTTAGAATCTTACGTTGATTCGATCAGCCATAATGACCTGACTGAGGGTGCCATACATAACTTATTGCGCCAATTAGACCCGCACTCTTCCTTCATACCTTCGCGTGAGTTTAACGAGCGTATCGACCCGCTTGTAGGCAGTTTTGAGGGCATTGGCATAGAGTTTAATATCATGAACGACACAGTATTGATAATTAGCCCTATTGCCGGTGGACCTTCAGAAAAAGTTGGGATAATTCCTGGCGATAGGATAATTGAGGTAAACGGCAATAAAATTTCAGGGGTTGGAAAGACCAGCAACGAGGTAGTAGGTTTACTTAAAGGTCCCAAGGGCACCAAGGTAAACGTAAACATAAAACGTCAAGGGGTTAACGAACTCCTTCCCTTCGCCATTACACGCGACAAAATACCTCAATACAGCCTCGATGTTGCATATATGATAAACCACGAGACCGGATACCTTAAATTTAACAGGTTTTCGGCCACAACTTACCGGGAATTCAAATCTGCGGTGGAAAGGCTTATTGGTTCGGGAATGATGAGGTTAATTCTTGACTTGAGGGGCAACACCGGCGGCTATTTGGATGCAGCCATTAAAATGGCCGACGAAATTTTTGAAGCCAACGCCTTGATTGTTTACACAGAAGGCAGGAAACGCACCAGGCAGGTAGCCAAAGCGCGTGGAAATGGTTTGATCGAAAAAACGCCGGTAGTCGTTTTAATTGACGAGTGGTCGGCTTCGGCCAGCGAAATTGTGGCGGGGGCTATTCAAGACAATGATCGGGGATTGGTGGTTGGCCGTCGGTCGTTTGGAAAAGGGTTGGTGCAAGAGCAGATCCGGTTGCAAGATGGGTCGGCCCTGCTACTTACGGTGGCCAGGTACTACACCCCATCTGGCAGAAGCATCCAAAGGCCTTTCGAAAGTGACCACGGCATATATTTCAACGATTCGATTTCCGGTATAACCGATCTCCCAACTTTCGAACTTTCAACCGAAAATGCAAAAACTGGAGAGCCGTTTCGAACCAAATTGGGCAGGAAAGTTTTCGGTGGTGGCGGGATCACTCCCGACATCATTGTGCCAATTCAATCTGGGGAGAAGTTTGCCTTGCTAAACCATATTTTAAACAGGGGGCTTTTTTTACAGTTTGCCTTCGAGCAGGTTGAAGGCCTGCTTGGTGATATAAAAAAATTCGATGGTGCCAGTGAATTTGTAAGTAAATTCGTCCTTCCCAATCGAGTTTATTCCGATTTCATTAACTTTGCGGCCAATCAAGGGGTAAAGGGACCGGTAAGGATTGACCCGGAGGTTGAGTCAATTATAAGAACCTACCTAAAGGCCTATTTGGGGCGGGTTGCATTCGGTTCAGAAGCTTTTTATCCTGTAATTAACCTCCAAGACAAAACAATACTCAGGGCGGTGGAGGTTTTGTCGGGAAATGAATACCAAAGGCTCCTTAGCCCTAAATGACAAACTTGACAAAAATTATGTACATGAAAGAACGGTCTTTAATTATCAGCTATCTTGAGTATGAGGACGATGGTAACCTCCCATCCAAGGAGCAAGAGCTTGTTAATCTTTCGCGCAAGATGACCAATAGTGCCTATGCACCCTATTCCGAATTTTATGTTGGCGCGGCAGTTTTGCTCGAGAACGGACAAATTATTACTGGCAACAATCAAGAAAACGGTGCCTACCCCAGTGGCCTTTGTGCCGAAAGAGTTGCGGTGTTTGCTGCATCCTCAATGTATCCAGGGGTGCCAATGGTGGCTATAGCCGTAAGTGCAAGGTCAACAAGGGTGAAACTCGATATGCCGGTTTCACCGTGCGGCGCTTGTAGGCAGGTAATCCTCGAGTACGAACTTTTGCAAGACAAACCCATAAAGCTTATCCTTAGCAGCGAGAAAGGCAAGATCTTTGTAATTGAGAGGGTAGGTGATCTCCTGCCGCTTTCATTCTCGGGCGACGATTTGAAGAGAAACCCCTCTTGTTGTGGCTGATTTTAACAAAAAACTTCTGCAAGCTGACCCAAAAAATTAAAAATAACTCAACAAAGACTGGAAAAAAGCAATGAAAAGCTCAAAGGTCATACTCGTGTTGGTATTGGCATTGTATGTTTACTCCAACAAATTGACATCGCAATCCCTGCCTGCCTACCAGATTTTCGACAAAACCGGCGCAAAGGTCGATTTTGGAGCGATGGTGTCCGCATCGGGCAAAACTTCGGTGGTGCTTTTCGGCGAACTGCACAACAACCCCATCTCGCATTGGCTTCAATTGGAGCTCACCAAGGCGTTGTTCGAAAAAATTGGCAAGGGCCTGGTAATTGGGGCCGAAATGTTCGAAGCTGACACCCAGGTGGTAATGGATGAATACCTTAAAGGAATCATTGCCGAGCGGAACTTCAAGGCCGAATCCCGCCCGTGGAACAATTACGAAACCGACTACAAGCCCTTGCTTGAGTTTGCGCGCCATAACAGCCTGCCCTTCATTGCAACCAACATCCCTCGCAGGTACGCAGCTGTGGTAAGCAGGCAGGGGTTCGAAGGATTGGACCCGCTTTCGTCGAAAGCTAAAAAATGGGTGGCACCATTACCACCGGCCTATGACCCTCAATTGCCTGGCTACAAGGCAATGCTCGAAATGCCAGGAATGCCGGGCAGGCAGAGCAACGAAAACTTTCCAAAAGCACAAGCAATCAAGGATGCCACCATGGGGCATTTCATCTACAAGAACCTAAATCCCAAGGGTGTGTTCATTCATTTCCACGGCACGTACCATTCAAACAATTTCGAAGGAATTTATTGGTATTTGAAGCAACTCGATCCAAGCCTGAAGATCGTAACTATTAGCACAGTGGAGCAGGACAATGTTGACTCCTTGGTACAGGGCAATCTCGGACAAGCTGATTTCATAATTGCCGTCCCGACTACTATGACCAAAACCTACTAACCAGCGCTTTCCGGCAAGGATAAGAATTGCCGCATTCAAAGTTGTAACGCAAGGATTGATGTCAGATAACCTAAAGTACCAGATTGCCCTTACCCTCATACCTGGAGTTGGGGCAATAAACGCCAAGAAACTAATAGGTTACTGTGGTGGAGTAGAAGCCATTTTTAAAGAAAAAAAGTCGGCTCTTGTCAAAATCCCTGGCATAGGGCCAAGTGTTGCAGGGGCAGTTGTGGGCCAAGGAGTGCTTGGCAGGGCAGAGCAAGAGGTAGAGTTCATTGCGAAAAACAAGATCGGTACATCCTTTTACCTTGATGCCAATTACCCTGCGCGATTGAAATATTGCGAGGATAGCCCAATTTTGATTTTCACCAAAGGCGAGGTTAACCTGAACGCCGAAAGGATTGTTGGAATAATCGGCACGCGCAATATGACCGAATACGGACGTGAAAAGTGCGAGGAAATAGTACGGGGTCTAGTGGCCCACGATGCACTTATAGTTAGTGGGCTTGCATATGGGGTTGATTCCTGTGCCCACAAGGCAGCCATCGATTACGGCATTAAAACAGCGGCAGTGCTCGGACACGGCCTTGACAGGATTTATCCACCAATAAATGCGGGCCTGGCCAGAAAAATAGAAGCTAAAGGAGCACTGGTTACAGATTTTATTTCGGAGACCAAGCCCGACAGGGAGAATTTTCCCAAACGAAACAGGATTATTGCAGGCCTTTGCGATGCAGTAATTGTTGTTGAAGCAGCCGAATCGGGTGGTGCATTAATTACAGCCGACATTGCAAATAGCTACAACAGAGATGTATTTGCCCTGCCCGGGCGCACCACCGACCAATTTAGTCAAGGTTGCAACGCACTGATCAAAACCAACAAGGCTAACCTATTGGAATCGATTGCAGATATTGAATACATTATGGGCTGGTCGAAAAATTGCAAGCAGAAGCCAAAACAAAATAAACTTTTTGTCGATCTTGACTCTAAGGAGGAAGAAATCTATAGATTTCTTCAAGAAAATCCTGAATCAAGCATTGATTTTATCGTCGCCCAACTTGGCAACACAGTAGGAAAAACCTCTGCCATTCTTCTGGAGATGGAGTTTAAGGGCCTGGTGAAGCAATTGCCAGGAAAGATTTTCAAAACGGAATTATTTTAAGGTCAGCCTCCACCGTGAATATTACACCTTAGATAATATGTGGTCGAGGTTATCGAACCTTTCTTGGTAGTCTTTCATAGACCTTTTAATAACCTCTTTTGCTTCCATTGAGTCGTAGGTATCGGTTATCTCCACATCAAGCTTTGTGTTTGGCAAGTCCTTGTAGGTAAGGAAGTAGTGCTTAAGCCTTTCAATTACAGGCTTGGGGCATTCCTTAATGTCTCTTAATGACCCGTAAACTGCATCATCTTTCAATACGGCAATAATCTTGTCATCGGCCTGACCTCTATCAATAAGCCTGAACCCCCCAATCGGAATGGCTTCGACCAAAATGTTACCGTGCGAGATTGTCTTTTCTGTAAGGATGCAGATATCGAGGGGATCGTTGTCGCCAATAATATCGGTACGACCAGTTTTTTGATTGGCCAGCTCGGCAATGTTTTGAGCACATAGGGTTTGGGGTATAAAACCATAAAGTGCAGGCAACACGTTGCTGTATTTTTGTGGGCGGTCTATCTTAAGGTACCCGGACACCTTGTCAATCTCGTATTTTACCGTGTCAGTTGTAACCATTTCAACAAAGCAAGTTAGCCGGTCTGGCGCTTGGTCGCCTAGGTCAATCCCGTGCCAAGGATGAGATTTGTAGCGGAGGCCCATCAACTTGCCTATGGGGTCCATTAACTTATTTGCCATGTTGTTTTTTTGCAAAAGTACACAATATTTGGGGGCAAGCTGTTGTTTTTTATCTAATTTTGTACGTTCAAAAACCACTCAATGGCCCGAAGGGAAGAGTCCTTAATTGGCAGGAAGTTAAAAACATCCTACATTACCACGGTTGTAAGCATAACCTTGGTTTTGTTTGTTTTGGGATTGCTTGGCATTGTGTTGGTTCACGCGCGCATTCTCTCCAACCACGTGAAAGAAAACCTCGGTTTCTCCATCGTTCTAGTCGATAAGGCATCCAACGACCAAGTAAACGACCTTTTGAAGCAAATTGAAGCGATGCCAGCCGTTAAATCCGCCCTTTTTGTTTCGAGCGATGATGCAGCCAAAGACCTTCAACAGGAGTTGGGCGAGGATTTCATTTCATTCTTGGGTTACAACCCGTTGTTTCCCAGCATCGATGTTAAGTTAAATGCATCCCATGCGAACCCAGATAGTTTGAAGGTTTTTGAAAAGGAGGTGCTCGATAACAACATTGTGGTGGAGGTCAGTTATCAAGAAGACCTTGTTTCGCTGGTAAATGAAAATGTTAACAAAATCACTGTTGCTCTTTTGGTTTTTGGTAGCTTGCTTTTTTTTATTGCCATTGCACTTATCAACAACACCATAAGGTTGGGTGTTTTCTCCAAGAGGTTCCTAATCAAGAGTATGCAGTTGGTGGGAGCAACCCAGTCATTTATCCGGAAACCTTTCGCTTTGAAGGGTGTCCTCCAAGGACTTACCAGTGCGATTTTGGCGGTGCTGTTACTCCTTGGCCTAATGGTTGTGGTTCAAAGGGAGATTCCTGAGATTGCGGTGCTCCAAAACCAAAAGTTTATTATAATAATTTTTGCAAGCATTACCCTTATAGGTATCACAATAAGCTGGGCTTCAACATTCTTTGCCGTAAAAAAATACCTCGGCATTAAACCCGATGAGTTATTTCTCTACTAAGGCCTGAGTTAATTTGCGTTTACCAAAATTTAGAAAAAAAGATCTGCCGTCTCCCTTAATAAAATTCATAAATGAAAAAGCCAAAAGAAGAAAGGTCGCTATTGTTTGACCGCTCCAAATATTCCTTCATGATTGCAGGGTTAGGGTTAGCTGCCCTTGGTTTCGTTTTGATGATTGGTGGTGGCAGCAAGGATCCCAACCATTTTAGTGATTCCATATTCAGTTTCAGGCGAATCACCCTTGCGCCAATTTTGGTTCTTGCTGGTTTTGCCCTGCAGGTTTACGCCATTTTGAAGAAAACTGCCGGCACAACCAAAACGCAAGAAAAAGAAGGCAAGTAGTAAAAAATCAAAATAAATATGACCTGGCTTGAAGCGCTTCTGCTAGGCCTATTGCAAGGCCTCACCGAATTTTTGCCCGTTAGTAGTAGTGGCCACCTTGAATTAGGAGGAGTCCTTTTTGGCCTTCAGGATCCTGATACATTCTTCACTTTCAATATTTTGGTGCACGGCGCAACCTTTTCAAGTGTTGTGGTGGTATTCTTTAATGACATTAAAGGCCTTGTTTCAAGCCTCCTTAAATTTAAGTGGAATACCGATACTCGCTTTGTAACGCTCTTGCTTGTATCGGCTGTGCCAGTCGGATTTGCCGGGTTGTTGTTCGAACAACAAATTGAAACCCTGTTTTCTGGAAGAACGGTTTTGGTGGGATTGATGTTGCTTGTTACTGCCACTCTATTGTTCCTTACCAAGCTTGTCAAAAAAGGCGACCAGGAAATTACGTTTTGGAAGGCAATCCTAATAGGTCTAGCCCAAACCGTAGCAGTTCTACCGGGCATCAGCAGGAGTGGCGCCACCATTAGCATAGCGTTGATTTTGGGGGTTGATAAGCAAAAAGCAATTAGATTTTCTTTCTTGATGGTCTTAATACCAATTTTTGGTGCCAACTTCCTGAAATTGTTGAGGTTGTCTGGAGATTTCCCGGGCACCGAAATTGGCTTTGCGCCTTTGGCAATTGGGGTAGTTTCGGCCTTCGTGGCGGGCCTGGTGGCATGCAGGTGGATGCTTGACATCGTCAGGAAAGGCAACATTGCCTATTTCTCGGTTTACTGCCTCGTGGTCGGCCTTGCTGCCATAATATCTGGATTGGTTTAAAAATCATGGAAAACCAAAACGCGATTCGATTCTTAAGTGGCGAGGTGCTTCTTTTCGACAAACCCTACAAGTGGTCTTCTTTTGACGTTGTGAACAAGGTTAGGTCAATGATGCGGTACGTGCTTGGAATTAAAAAAATCAAGGTGGGCCACGCAGGTACCCTCGATCCTCTTGCTACCGGGTTGTTGATTATTTGTACCGGAAGAAAGACCAAGAGCATTGAAAGCTTTCAAGAGATGGAAAAGGAATACACCGGGACAATTTTTCTGGGTAGCACCACCCCGTCCTACGACCTTGAGACGGAAACGGACGAATATTTTCCAATTGATCACGTTACACCTGAATTAGTTTACCACTCCGCAAACAAATTCATTGGTTGGCACGAACAAATGCCGCCACAGTTTTCGGCAAAAAAAATTGATGGCTCAAGGGCATACGAGTTTGCTCGCCGGGGTGAGATCGCAAGCCTTAAAACCAAGAGAATCCAAATTTTGGAGTTTGAAGTTCCGAGGGTCCAATTTCCCGAAATAGATTTCAGGATAGTGTGTTCCAAGGGAACCTACATCAGATCTATTGCACGAGACCTTGGTCAAAGCCTTGGCGCTGGTGCCCACCTTACCACCCTTCGAAGGACACGAATAGGCAACCTCAGGGTTCAAACAGCCTGGACTATTGATGATTTCGAAAACCATTTGTGCCAGCTTCGATAAATTTTGAGCCATATTAACAAGGTTTTGACTCGCCAATTTCTCCTGTTTCCAGATTTTTTTAAAAAACACTTGACAAGGCCTATTTGGTTGTATTATCTTTGCCGACCTTTTTTGGCACCCCTTTCAAATAGAAACGGAACCAAAATCCAGAATAATTCGCTACAAAAAAATGAAATTATCTAATTTTAGATTTCACCTACCCCCCGAACTAATTGCAGAAAGACCAGCCCCAAACCGCGACGAATCGAGGCTCCTAGTGGTTAACAGGATAACCGGCACCATCGAACACAAAATTTTCAAGGATATACTTGACTACTTCGATGATGGCGACACCATGGTGGTGAACAACACCAAGGTTTTTCCGGCAAGGCTTTACGGAACCAAGGAAAAGACTGGGGCTCAAATTGAAGTTTTCCTTCTAAGGGCACTTAATCCCCACGTTCACTTGTGGGATGTATTGGTTGATCCGGCAAGGAAAATACGCATCGGAAACAAGCTTTATTTTGGTCCAAACGACGAACTGGTGGCCGAAGTAATAGACAACACCACATCGCGGGGCCGCACACTTAGGTTCTTGTTTGACGGAACGCCCCAAGACTTCAGACAGTACATTGAAATTCTTGGCGAAACTCCCGTTCCTCGCGAAATAAACCGACCTGTAGAAGAAGATGATAAAGAAAGGTACCAAACCATCTTTGCCAAGCACGAAGGTGCGGTGGCTTCACCCACCGCCGCAATGCATTTTAGCAAGCAACTGGTAAAAAGACTTGAAATCAAGGGAGTTGACTTTACGGAAATAACCCTACACGCCGGACTCGGAAACTTCAGGCAGGTTGATGTAGAAGACCTTAGCAAGCACAAGATAGACAGCGAACAGTTTTTCATCACCCCCGAAAGTGCCACCCGCATTAATGCCGCCAAACTGGCTGGCAAGAAAGTTTGCGCCATCGGAACTACCCCTATGAGGGCCATGGAGTCATCCGTTTCAATTTTGGGGGAGCTAAAGCCTTTCCAAGGGTGGACCAACAAGTTTATCTTCCCCCCTTATGACTTTTCGGTGGCAAACGCTATGGTTTCGAACTTCCACCTTCCACAAACAACCCTCCTTATGATGGTTGCCGCATTTGCGGGCTACGACTTGCTCGTGGAAGCCTACAAGGAAGCCATCAAAGAAAAATACAAGTTCTTTACCTACGGCGACGCCATGCTGATAATTTAGCTTTCACAAATGCGCAAGTTTGCGGTTATAACGGCAGGCGGATCAGGTTCAAGGATGAACCTCAGCCTACCGAAGCAATTTGTAGATATTGCCGGAAAGCCCCTTTTGCTTCACACAATAAAAGCATTTCTGAATTACGACCCAACAGTAGAGCTGGTTGTGGTGTTGCCGGAATTGTTTATCTCGTTGTGGGAAAAAATTTGTGCGGAGCATAAGTTCACCCACAAACACACATTGGCTATTGGGGGCCCTACTAGGTTTCATTCGGTGAAAAGTGGGATCAAAAACGTTCCGGAAGGTGTATTGGTGGCTATACATGACGGTGCAAGGCCTTTGGTTTCCAAGAAAACCATTGAAAACACTTTTAAATTTGCCGAAAAATACGGCAATGCCGTGGCGGCAATCGAGGTTACCGACTCCTTGAGAACAAAGGATCACGCCATTAGCAAACCCCTCCCGAGGCATCAGGTAAGAATAGTGCAAACCCCGCAATGCTTCAATTCAGACTTGATAAAGGAGGCCTACAACCAGAACTTCCGCGAAGATTTCACCGATGATGCCACCGTGCTCGAAAGTATGGGTTACACTATAAGGCTAGTGGAAGGAAACAAGGAAAACATAAAGGTAACCACCACCGAGGACTTGGTGTATGCGGAAGCACTACTGAAAAAAATTGAGGGTAAATGAATATTGACACTTAAAGCTAATAGTTAACAACCACAAGCTCGTTTACAGAAAACCTATCGCTGACCATCGGCAACGGCCTCTACCGCCTCTCCCAAAAGCGTGGCTCCGGTACATGACTTAACCAATACTTTTACATATTCGCCCGGACAGTACCCCCTGTCAGGAAAAACCACCACCTTGTTTTGACTGTTTCTGCCCGAAGCATTGTTGGAAGATCGCTTCGACTTTCCTTCCACCAATACCTCCACAACAGTTCCTATATCCTTTTGGTTGCTTGCCAGCGAAAGTTCTTGCTGGAGGTCAATTACCTTTTGGAGCCTCGAGGTTTTTTCGGGCTCTGGAACATCGTCCTTCTGGTTCTTTGCTGCTATGGTTCCTTCCCTCTCGGAGTATTTGAACATATAGGCAAAATCAAATCCAACCAATTTCATCAGACTAAGGGTTTCGCTAAACTCCTCTGCGGTTTCTCCGCAAAAGCCGGTGATAATGTCAGTAGAAATTGCGCATCCTGGAAATAGCCTCCGTATGGCCTCAATCCTGTTGATGTAATCCTCGCGGGTATATTTTCGATTCATCCTATTCAAAACTGAACTGCAACCCGATTGAACCGGAAGATGGATTGACCTGCAAATGTTGGGATTGCGAGCTACAGCCTCCAAAAGTTTGTTTGACATATCCTTTGGGTGAGAGGTTGCAAACCTAACCCTCAGCAGGGGATTTACCATTGCTACCATTTCTATTAACTCCGGAAATCCAACATCACCGGTGGAGCTTTCGGTTTTCCATTTATAGGAGTTTACGTTTTGCCCAAGCAGTGTAACCTCGCGATACCCTGCCTGAAACAATTCCCTCGCTTCGTTGACAATAGATTCCGGCGCACGACTCCTTTCCTTGCCCCGAGTGAATGGAACCACACAATAAGAGCAGAAATTTTCACAACCTCGGGTAATTGAAATATATGCCGAAACCCCATTCGAATCATACCTGACAGGAGTAATGTCGGCATAAGTCTCGTCGTTTGAAAGTATGGTATTAATGGCCTTTTGGCCTCCTTCCACATCTTTTAGCAATTGGGGAAGGTCGCGGTATGAATCTGGCCCAACAACCATATCAACTCGGGCGCCCAAGGTACCCTCTTCGAGCAAGGTTGCCTTTAGCCTCTCTGCCATACAACCCAAAACACCAATGACCAATTTGGGCCTTTTCTTTCGCAAATGTTGCAATTGCCTCAATCGGTTAAAAACACGTTGTTCCGCATTATCACGTATTGAACAAGTATTAAGAAAAATGAAATCAGCCTCAGCCTCGATGGCAGTATTCAAGAAATTGTTGTCGGCCATAATGGATGCAATAATTTCGCTATCGGCGAAATTCATCTGGCATCCGTATGTTTCAATATAAAATTTTTTCTGCATTTAATTGAAAATCAAACTCTTATAAGAAAACCCAAAATCACAAATTCCGCAAAATTAATAAAAAAACACTATGGTGTAATTAAAAAAAAAGTGCCAAAAAAGTAAAAATCCAACCGAGTTGTGTTTTCATTGCAAACTTTTATTGAACTTTGCGGCCAAATTTTTGGCAATAAATTTGATTCTTTGCCCGAAAAGTTCTTCCCGACATTGCTATGGCTAACGCCTGAAGTTCGTTTTTGGTTGGAAATAATCGAGCAGTGCCGTAATTTAAATACAATTAGTATGAGCACTAATTTAGTAATTGTTGAGTCACCGGCCAAAGCCAAAACTATTGAAGGTTTTTTGGGCAAGGATTTTACCGTAAAGTCTAGTTTCGGGCATATCAGGGATCTTCCCGAAAAGGCCTTAGGGATAGAAATAGACAAGGGTTTCATCCCAAATTACGTGGTTCCCTCCGACAAAAGGGCAACCCTTAATGATTTGAAGGCTCTTGCAAAGAATGCACAGATGGTTTGGTTGGCAACCGATGAAGACCGCGAAGGGGAGGCAATTTCTTGGCATTTGGCCCAAAGCCTCGAACTTACCGAGGATAAGTACAATCGCATAGCATTTCACGAGATTACAAAAAAAGCGGTAATAGATGCCATAGCAAACCCAAGGAAGATTAACCAGGGGTTGGTGGATGCACAGCAAGCCCGAAGGGTATTGGATAGGCTTGTTGGGTTTGAACTCTCCCCACTTTTGTGGCGCAAGGTGAAACCCGCCTTGTCGGCAGGTAGGGTTCAATCGGTTGCAGTGCGGTTAATCGTGGAACGAGAAAAGGAAATCGGGCAATTCAATACTAGTGGGTATTTCAAGGTGGTTGCCACCTTAAACCCAGAGAATCAGGGCTTGTCATTGCTTCTAAAGGCCGAGTTGCCCAGGAAGGTCGGGACAATCGAAGAAGCCACGACATTATTGAAAAAATGCATTGGGGCAAAGTTCTCGGTGGCGAACACAGAAACAAAACCTGCCAAAAAGTCGCCGGCACCTCCGTTTACAACCTCCACGCTCCAACAAGAGGCAAGCCGCAAGCTCGGTTTCTCTGTGGCCAGGACCATGTCCGTGGCACAGAAACTTTACGAGTCGGGAAAAATTACTTACATGCGCACCGACTCGCTGACCCTTTCATCATCGGCCATGAAAATGGCTAAAGATGAAATAGAGAAAAACTACGGCCCCGAATATTCCAAACCAAGAAAATTCCAAACCAAAACCAAAGGTGCCCAGGAAGCGCACGAGGCCATAAGGCCGGTATATATGAACGAATCCGAAATTGATGGAGATATCGCACAGCAAAAACTTTACAACCTTATTTGGAAACGAACAATTGCATCGCAAATGTCTGATGCAGTTCTCGAAAAAACGACCGTAAACATTGATGTTTCAAGCTTGTCAGAGCAATTTGTGGCACAGGGCGAAGTGGTGAAGTTTGAGGGTTTCTTGAAGCTTTACATCGAGTCAACCGACGATGAGAGCGAAGAAAGTGTTGAGGGGCTTCTCCCTGTCTTGGCCGCGGGCCAGAGGCTCGGGTTGGTCGGAATGAACGCAACGCAGCGATTTACCATACCTCCACCACGATACACAGAGGCAAGTTTGGTAAGAAAACTTGAAGAACTCGGCATTGGCAGGCCTTCAACTTATGCACCAACCATCAGCACAATTCAAAAAAGGGAATACGTGGTAAAAGAGAACCGTGAGGGGATGAAACGCGAATACTTGAACCTAAAGATTAAAGACAAAAACGTTACCGAAGAAAAGAAAATAGAGAAGCACGGGCAAGAAAAGAACAAGCTCTTCCCAACTGACATTGGTGGGGTGGTAAATTCGTTTCTGGTTGAATACTTCGACGGCATCATTGACTACAACTTCACGGCAAACGTCGAAAAGGAGTTCGACGAAATTGCAATGGGTAAAAAGGATTGGAAGAAGGTAATCAAGGAGTTTTACCTACCCTTTCACGACAAGGTTGAAAATACCATGAAAACCTCCGAGAGGTTTAGCGGCGAGAGGCTGCTCGGACAAGATCCAAAAAGCGGAAAGAATGTCTACGCCAAGATTGGGCGCTTTGGTCCTATGATTCAAATAGGCAATGCCGATGATGTAACCAAGCCAAGATTTGCAAGCATTTTGAAATCGCAAAGCCTCGAAACCATAACCCTCGAACAAGCCTTGGAGCTATTCAAGCTTCCTAGGATCGTTGGGGTTTTGTACCACAAGGAGGTTGTGGCGTCAGTAGGGCGGTTTGGTCCTTATGTTAGGTTCGAAGGCAAGTTCGTTTCAATACCAAAAGGCTTCGATCCACTTACAATATCTTTGGATGAGGCGATGGTTTTGATAAAGGAGAAACAGGATTCCGCCGAAAAGACTACCCTAAGGGAATTTTCCGAAAGGCCGGATATCAAAATATTGACGGGAAGATACGGCCCGTACCTGACCTCTGGTAAGGACAACTACAAACTTCCCAAGACTAAGAACCCATTAGAATTTTCTTTGAAAGACTGTATCGAAATCATAAAAAACGAAACCCCAACCAACAAAACTCGTAAAAGCAAGAAGAAGTAGGAGTTTTAATTACAAGGATTTTTTATGGTTGAAATTTCTGAATATTTCGAGCCCATCGAAATTAGACAACTTATGGGGGGGCTGTACACCCAGCACCCAATGGCACTGGTCAATGTAATAGATATCCACACTCCTGATTCTGGTTTTCCTGAAATAGAAGGAGCCCACATTGCTTTGATAGGAGTGGCCGAGTATCGAAACTCAACCCTTCGCCATAATGATGAAAATGCCCCAGACTTGGTGAGGAAAAGCCTTTACGGGCTTTTTCAAGGACCATCCAAGCCAAAAATTGTTGACTTGGGCAACATTAAACTAGGCGAATCAGTGCAAGACACGCACTTCGCATTAAAAATTACCGTTGCAGAGTTGTTAAAAATCAAGGTGATCCCAGTCATTATTGGCGGAAGTCAGGATCTAACCTTGGCAAATTATCAAGCCTACGAAGAGGTGGGGCAAATTATCAATATCGTTGCCATTGATTCAAAATTTGACCTCGGCCTCGAGAAAAACGGCAAGGTTACAAGCGAGGCTTACCTCAACCACATATTTACGCACGAACCAAACTACCTTTTCAACTACACCAACTTGGGTTACCAAACCTACTTCGTTGATCAAGATGCAATTGACCTGATGAACAAGCTTAACTTCGACATTTACAGGTTGGGTTACGTTCGAAAGAGTCTCGAGGAGGTTGAACCTTTGGTCAGGAATGCCGACCTGCTTTCGTTCGATATGTCAAGCATAAGGCAATCAGATGCTCCCGGTAGCACAAAGGCTTCGCCAAACGGTCTGTATGGCGAGGAAGCCTGCCAGATAACAAGGTATGCAGGGCTTAGCCCTAAACTAACATCTATAGGTTTCTACGAGCTGCGCACCACCTTCGATATGGGTGAGCAAACCTCGCAATTGCTGGCACAAATGATTTGGTATTTCTTTGATGGCTTCTACAACCGAAAAGAGGATATACCAACCCGACAAAACAAAGAGTCAGACGATTACATAAAATATACCGTTTCCATTAGGGAGTTTCAAAACCAAATAACTTTTTTCAAGAGCAAGAAAAGCGATAGGTGGTGGATGGAAATCCCATGCCCCACGAGCCTGAGGCCAAAATACGAAAGACAGATACTAGTACCCTGCTCCTACAGCGAGTACCTTGCAGCCTGCCAGGAAGAGGTGCCAGAGAAATGGCTGCAAGCCTACCGCAAACTCCTTTAACATTCGCTGGCAAAATCCATTATAGAAATGTCATTACTGGCATTTTTAATGATTTGAAGGTAAAAGGACAAATATTTTTTTTAATTTTGCGTTTCTGTGTGCAATAGAGCCCGGTTTACCGGAATCTCCCCAGGTTAGGTAAAATATAAATTGGTAATGAATATCAAGCAGAAAGACAATGCAGGCAACCCTATGAAGGCAAGCCCTTTGCGTTACTTTTTTGTCTGTCCTGTGGGGATGGGGCTTTTTTTCTTGGCCGCAATCCTTTTTACGGGACTCTATTCTGGTTTTGCGCAACAGCAACCCCAATTTAGCCACAATATGTTCAACAATTTGGGCTTAAATCCAGGTTACGCCGGATTGCAAAACTCCATTTGTTTTACCGGATTGGCCAGGCACCAATGGCTGGGTTTCAAAACCCCAACGTCCAATCCAAATAACAACCCTCAAAACCCCACTCCCAACCTTTACGACAACTTAAACCCTGTTACCTACCAATTATCGATTGATGCGTCGGCGCCATTTGTAAAGGGAGGACTTGGCCTCACCATTTTGCAAGACCAACTTGGTTATGAAAAGAATTTTGGCGCAGGTATTGCCTATTCGTACCACTTGAAAGTGGGCGCCAACAGGCTCGGTCTTGGCGCACAAGTATCATTCCTTGACAGGAGGTTCGACTTTAGCAGCTTAAACCCCCTAGCCAGCGGAGATCCCGCAATTGCTGGAGGATCAGAAAAATCAACCATATTGGTAGATTTTGCCGCAGGGGCCTTTTTTCAAGGCGAAGATGTTTGGCTTGGAGTATCGGGTAGCCAGCTCAGACAAGCCACCGCCGAAACAAGTAACGCCCAAATTAAATTAAACAGACACCTCAATTTTTCGGGTGGGTTAAATATTTTGTGGCCAAATAATCCTGCAATTACTGTAAGCCCGTCGGTTCTTTTCAAAACAGATCTTAAAAACCACCAAATTGACCTAAATGCCCTAGCCACCTACAATAAAAGAATTTGGGGTGGCGTTAGTTACAGGCTTCAAGATGCCTTGGTGTTTCTGGTTGGGGTTAATGTCGAGCAACTTAGTTTGGGTTATTCTTACGATTTTACCCTAACCCAAATAGGCCGGCGAGGACGAAGTTTAGGAAGCCACGAGGTAATGGTTCAATACAGGTTTAACTTGCATTTAGATAAAAATAGAAGGATACAGCGCAACGTGCGATTCTTGTAAAAACCAATAACAAAATTTTTTTTTAATCCCAGCGTTTTAACTTTTGCAAAAACCATCAAGAAATATTTGAAGATAACTGAAAAAACAAACATATATCAAATGAGGAACCTTCTTTTATTTGCATTTCTGCTTGTTATTGCCGCAAGTTGTGGCCGCTCAAGCCGCGGACACCTAACTGGTGTTCTGGATAGACCCAAGGTTGATTACTCCGACCCGCCGGGGATGGTTTTTATACCAATGGGTAGTTTCACAATGGGGCCATCAGACGAAGACCCTGCCCACGCCTTTGATGCATTTTCCAAAACCATTTCGATTCCATCCTTCTACATGGACGAAACCGAGATCACCAACAACCAATACCGTCAATTCGTAAACTGGGTTCGCGACTCCATTGCCTACTTGCTTTTGGGAAATACTGACGAGGAATACCTTATTGTGGAGGACCAGGACGGCAATCCTTATAACCCTCCTCTCATCAATTGGAGAAAGAAAATAAGGTGGGATTTGCAGGAAGTCAGAGAGGTTCTTGACACAGAACTTTTCTACCCGGAAAACGAACGACTTTGGGGAAGAAGGGAAATAGACACTAGAAAGTTGAAGTTCAAATATTCTAATGTTGATTTGCAACGAGCAGCCCGACGCGATCAAAGAAATACCCCTAGAGGAGAGCTGGTTTTTTCAAAAGAAATAAATATTTATCCTGACACCTTGGTTTGGATTAACGATTTCACCTATTCGTACAATGAGCCGATGACCATGAATTATTTTTGGCACCCAATGTATGACCATTATCCGGTGGTTGGTGTGGATTGGAATCAAGCAAGAGCCTTTGCCGCTTGGCGCACCCAACTGGTAAACAATCACCTGGCAGGAACAAAAAGGCCTTTTGGCCAAAATTTCAAGCTCCCCTCGGAAGCTGAATGGGAATATGCCGCCAGGGGAGGACTCAGATTGAGCCCCTATCCATGGGGTGGCCCTTACCTTAGAAACCAAGAAGGCTGCTTTTTGGCCAACTTCAAACCCCTAAGAGGAAACTACATAGCCGACGGAGGATACCAACCTGTGATTGTGGGTCACTACCCGCCAAACGATTACGGACTTTACGATATGGCCGGAAATGTGGCAGAATGGACCAGTAACGCATACCACGAGTCCTTTTATGCCTTTGGAAGTGATATGAACCCTGATTTTCAGTACGATGCCAAGCCAGAAGACCCACCATCAATGAAACGCAAGGTGGTTAGGGGTGGTTCGTGGAAGGATGTAGGGTACTTTCTACAGGTAAGCACCCGTGCCTACGAGTACCAAGACACTGCCAAATCATACGTGGGGTTTAGAAACGTACTGCCATTTTCTGGGGTTGACAGGCGCAATCGTCGCGGGCAGTCAAACGTTTACAGATAACATTAAAGAAATTTGTCAATTATTTATTAAAACCACAATAAACGAGGAATCAATATGAGTTTCACCAAATCAAAATTTTTCAGGCACTTCTTGTTCAAGGCCTACGGCATAGGAGCCGCAATTGTAATACTGGGGGCTCTATTTAAGATTAACCACTATCCTTTTGCCAGCGAAATGCTTGTGTTGGGAATGGTAACTGAGGCAATAGTCTTCTTCCTTAGCGCATTCGAACCCTTGCATGATGAACCCAAGTGGGAACTTGTTTACCCAGAGCTTGCGGGCGGCGAAGGCACCGGAGTTTCCAGGGTGTCAAAGTTTTCAAGCGATCCAGTTTCTGCCCAACTTGACAAGGTTTTGCAGGATGCAAACATTGGCCCCGAGCTCATTCAAAGCCTCGGGAAGGGAATGCAAAATCTTAGCGATAATGCTAATAGGTTGGCGGACCTGTCAAACGCTGCCGTTGCAACCAACAATTTTGTTCAAAGCATTGACAGCGCCTCCAAATCGGCAATGGAACTGGGTCTTTCTTACAAAAATGCCACCGAGTTTCTGAAGCACGACATAAGAGTTTCCAAGGAGTACGAAGACAATATGAGGATGGCCGTGGAATCAATCAGGGAATTGAGCAAGACCTACAAGGATGTTGCAAGTAGTGCAAAACAAAACCTTGAGGCATCTTCAACACTCAACGACAGCTTTAAGGTGATTTCTGATAATACCAACAGGTTGGGCGAAAGCTACTTGCGCAATGTCGAAATGCTCACCAGGGCCGTAGCCTCCATTGAGGGAAGTGCCACCTACGGACAGCAATTCAGCCATCAGTTGCAGAAATCTGCCAGTAGTCTGGAAGCGCTTAACTCGGCCTATGAGCTACAACTGAAATCGGTCGACTCGAGCTCCACCACATCTGCCAAACTCAAGGAATCGACTGCCGCATTGGCTCAAAACATTGATCAAACTCTCGGCAGCGCCCAACAATACAAAGACCAGATAGACAAGTTGAATGCCAATCTTAAAGCCCTCAACAATGTTTACGGTAATATGCTCACAGCCATGGGCGGCTCGAGGTAAAAAAAGTTTTGTTGATTCTTCAAAATTATTCGCTTTAGCAGAAATAAAATAAACCAATATGGCAAGTGGAAAACAAACTCCGAGGCAAAAGCTTATAGGTTTGATGTACCTCGTGTTCCTTGCACTGATGGCTCTCCAGATATCACGGGAAGCCCTTGACTCGGTTGTGCTCATTGACAATGAAATCAACCAAACCAACATTAGCCTAGGTCAAAGAATCGAATCAACGTTGGGTGCTTTTAGGAGCCAGATGACCATTGCAGAGGAGAGGGTAAGACCAATTTATGAGGACGCCTTGGAGGTTCAACGTCTTTCAAATGAAATTGTAAACGCCATCCTTGAGAAAAGAACCGAAATGATTTCGCAAATTGATGGAATTAGCATGGATGCTGCCAGGGAACTTGATTTATCAGACCTGAAAAATAAGGACAACTATAGTTCCACAACCCGCTTTTGGTTAACAACCAGCGAACTTGATGCTATGGTAACCGGAGGACCCGGGTCTAGGGCTTATGAGCTTAAAAATTTGATTGCTGAGTACAAGGAGAACCTGCTCCCAATTTTGGAAAAAAATAAAATCGCCGAAAGGGTGAAACTTGGCCTCGATGTGGAGAAATCATATCCTAATCCAGGGGGTGGAGCCGATTTTACCTGGCAGCAGAATATGTTTGATCGTGTTATTCCAGTTGCAGTGGCGGCAAACTTAACCAGGCTAGTTACAGAAGTTCGAAACACGGAGTTTGATATTGTCAACAACTTGTACAGCAGGATTGCTGCCGACTCTTATACCTTTGACAAGGTTGCTGCCGCACTTGTTCCCTCAAGTACAATTGTAATGCAGGGCGGGTATTACGAGGCCGATGTTTTTGTTACAGCTTACGACTCCAAGCAGGCACCGTTTATTACCTTGCAAGGCTCAAGAATACCCGTCGAGGATGGTGTTGGAAAGATTAGAATTCCTGCTTCGTCACCAGGTCAAAAATCGTTTTCTGGCCGAATTGAAATTCCCGATCCTTCAGGTAACAAAATGTTTTACGATTTCAAAGGCGATTTTGTTGTGCAACCTCCCTCGGCCACAGTCTCGCCCACAAAGATGAATGTTGTTTATATAGGCCTTGATAACCCTATGTCCATTTCATCTCCAGGGGTTCCGACCGACAAGCTTAGGGCAAGCGCAACCGGAGGTACGCTAACACCTACCGGTGGTGGCACCTACAATCTGATTCCTTCTGCCGGAGCTCGTGAGGTAGTGATAAGTGTAAGTGCCGTTGATGGTGGATCATCAAGGAACATGGGTTCACAAACTTTCAGGGTTAGGCCCATACCGCCTCCCACACCATACATTGCCGGAAAGCGGGAAGGAAGAATTTCTCGGGAAGAATTGGCTTTGGCGGGTAGTATAATTCCTAGATTGGAAAACTTTGAGTTCGATTACAATTACCAAATTGCATCGTTTACAATGTTGGCCAACATTGGTGGCGATGTCAAGCGCTTCGTTGGAAACGGAAACCGTTTCACCCCCGAAATGGTTTCGGCAATCAATAGTGCCGCAAGGGGGCAAGTAGTAACCTTTATGGAAATACTAACAAGACCCGGTCCGGATGGAAGGACTTTGAACCTTGGGTCAATCTCTTTTAATATCCTATAATAATCTTTGGAGGAGCAATAATGAAAAAAAAGGCAATATTTCTGATTCTTTTCGCCTGGGGGGTTATTTCCTTGGCAGTTGCGCAGAACCCTCCGCGCGATGGGTTCTATGACAAACAACCTCCGCGCGATGGGTTCTACGACAGAATTGCGGTTGTGGAAAAGGGGCCGGCCGAGCTTCCATACATAAGGCAAGCAGACGTAATGTGGGAAAGGCGGGTTTGGCAAGTGATTGATTTACGCGAAAAAATGAACCAGCCCCTCTACTACCCTCTAGTGCCTACTCAAGGGCGTCTTAGCCTCTTTCAGCTATTGTTCGATGGCTTGAAATCAGGAGAGTTGATCGCTTACAACAATGACGATTTTACTGAGCCCAGGACACTTCAAGAAATTCAAGCAGGCCTGGGATCAACCAGAACTGTAAGGCTCCAAAGACCCAATCCTCCCTACGATTATTTCGACACAATTATTAACATTCCCTTCAGGCCCGACGACATTAAATCCTTTCGGATTAAAGAAGATTGGTTTTTTGACAGCAAACGCTCGGTGCTTGATGTAAGAATAATAGGTATATGCCCTGTAAGGGAAGCAATTAATCCCAATACCGGTGAGATAATTGGCACCGAGCCAATGTTCTGGGTTTACTTCCCCCAAGCTAGAACACTGTTGGCCAAAACCGCCGCTTTCAACCCCAACAACAGCGCAAGGCGGATTTCTTACGATGACCTTTTCCTTCAACGACTTTTTAGTGCATACATTATTAAGGAAGATAACATTTTTGACCGCCGGATCAACGACTACATGAAAGGACTTGACGGGCTTCTCGAAGCTCAAAGGGCAAGGGAGAAGATTCGGAACTTCGAACACGACTTGTGGGAGTTTTAAAGATAAAAAGGAAAAGGATGCAAGATTGCATCCTTTTTTTGCTCAACGGTGGTTTGATGCTCTTATACCTGGGTTGTAATAATTGTGGTGGAAAATTTTTGAAAATACATACAAATCCAATTTGGTTTTAATAAAAATGGGCCAGCATTCCTGACAATGGTATCTTATGTGAAAAATCATTTTACAACTGC
>CAZUWF010000035.1:0-22483 GCA_964624065.1 uncultured Bacteroidales bacterium | reverse complement strand
TAAACAAAGTTTAAACAAAATAAAAATAAATTTGTGCTAAATGCACAACAGGTGTGTTTTAGTGTTTTTTTGTATGGGGCAAAGGAGATAGCGTGATATTATCCAATGGCATAATACATTTAAAGGTTTTCAATGCGTTTCCTAAATTCCAGGCTTTAGGCTTCCTGCCTTCATTGTCCTTTTAAATTCTCACATCCTCACCTTTGCCAATCCGTCCTTACCCGCATCTTCCGATCATCTCCTCATCAAATTTTCAATCTCTTCAACTTCTACAGGAACATTTTCGGTAAGATCTACTGGTCCGCTTTCGGTGATGAGGATGTTATTTTCTATTCTTACGCCAATTCCTTCATCATTTATGTATATACCGGGCTCGCAGGATAAAACCATCCCTGGTTTAAATGGTTCGAATTTGTGACCTTCGTCATGCACGTCCAATCCCATAAAATGTGAGTTTCCGTGCGGAAAATACTTCTTGGCCACGGGGTTGGCCGGGTCTTGTTTTGAAATGTCGGCCATTGTAAGCAATCCCAAATCAACCACTTCTTTTTCAATTAACTGCAAAACCTCGCAATTAAGGGTATCTATTGTTTTGCCAACTACCATTAGCTGCTTTGCGGCCTTCTTCACCCTTAGCACGGCATTGTAAACCTCCTTTTGCCTTTGACTGAACCTTCCGTTTACGGGAAAGGTCCGGGTCATATCACCCGCGTAGTTGGCATATTCGGCTCCGGTGTCGAGCAAGAGCAAGTCGCCATCCCTACAAGTGTTATTATTGGTTACGTAATGCAAAATACAGGCGTTTGCCCCAGAGGCAACAATTGGATAAAAGGAATGGCCCGTGGCACCCTTGCTTATGTATTCGTGAGTAACCTCTGCCTCAATTTCGAACTCTTTCATACCGGGCCTAACAAATTTCAGAACCCTGAGGTGCGCGCTAGTGGTAAGGTCAATGGCTTTTTGCAATACTTCCAACTCAAGCGCAGATTTAACCATTCTTAGCTTGTTAATGATCGGTGTGGCCCTCTTGTACGAGTGCAATGGGTACCTGTGCATCAAATCACGGGCAAATCGCAGGCTCTTGTAATTTGGCTCCCCGCCGAACCTTGAATTCTCAATGGTGTTGAGGTAAACGTGCTCGGCGTAAACCATCGCCTCTTTTACCATAGCCTCAAAACTTGGCAACCATAGCACAGAATTTATGCCCGATACCGTTGCAGCTTGCTCCTTGGTGAGCTTGTGACCTTCCCAGGTTTTTAGGTAATCGTTGGTTTCGAGCAGGAATAGCACCTCGCGCAAGGTAGGGTTGGGGCAGTCGGGAAACAGTACCAACATACTTTTCTCTTGATCAACCCCGGTTAGGTAAAAGAAATCAGGATTTTGCCTGAACGGAAAAAACTGATCGCTACTACGTGGCTGCTCGTCGTTGGAAAAGAAAAAGGCAACCGAACCGGGCAACATTTGCCGTGTGAAGTTTTGCCGGTTTGAAACAAAGATTTGAGGATCGAGGGGGGCGTACTTCATAATGATTTGTTCTCTTTCTTTGATGATATCTCCAAAATCTGGGTAGCTGCCAGCAAATTTCACTTCGCGGCCAATGAAAGTTTGTGGTGCTAAAATTAGGAATTAATTTGTTTAGAAGCTTTATAAATTATCAAAATGCTTGGTCAGGATATTTTGTAAGGTTAAATTTGTTCCGCTGTTTTTTTTGATAACTTTTTTTTAGACCCTCATTATAAAGCATTCAATTGGTTTCTACCCTCAGACCCCAACCCTTTGGTAAACAATTGCGGTTTTGGTTTACGGAATTATGCTTTTTGGATTTGCGTTGCATCCATTTAAAAAAGAAATATCACTCCAATTACAAAACCACAAATTTATGAAACAAAAGAAACCTTGGCTTGCATCAATTAGCCACAAGTACGTAGTTGCCTTGGCTGGGATTTTCCTCATGCTATTCTTGATGGCTCACCTTGCAACAAACCTCCTAATGGTAGCAGGCAACATCGAAGCCTTTAATGATGCGGTGGTTTTCCTGACCACCAACCCATTGATGAAGGTTATGGAAATTGTGCTTTTCGCTGGATTCGCAGTTCACATTCTTTTTGGGGTTATAATTTACCTTCATAACCGTAAGGCTCGCCCGGTAAACTATCGTATGGCTCAAAACTCAGAGACCTCAGCTTTTTCGAAGTTTATGATTCATACCGGGGTTATTATCTTGGCTTTCTTGATTATACACTTTGTTCATTTCTTTTTCGTGAAAATAGGAATCATGCCAATTCCCCAAGGAGCTGCAAATGAATACGATTTCTATGTAATGACCCAGTTGGTATTCAGCAACGGGTTGTATTCTTTGATTTACGTGGTTTGTATGGTTTTCCTCGGATTCCACCTTAAGCACGCCTTTCAGTCGGCCTTCCAAACCTTGGGTTTGAACCATCCGCGCTACTTTCCAATAATAAAGGTTGTTGGAACCGTGTATGCCATTGCAATTGCAGTTGGTTTTAGTTCCATCCCGATTTATTTTTATTTTTTCCACCAATAAATATTCATGCCCAATGATAAAGCTTGACTCAAAAATTCCAAAGGGGCCATTGGCCGAAAAGTGGAGCAGTCATAAAAACTCCCTCAAGTTAGTTAACCCTGCCAACAAGAAGAAACTTGAAATTATCGTTGTAGGTACAGGGCTGTCCGGTGCCGCAGCAGCTGCCTCATTTGGAGAATTAGGTTACAATGTGAAATCATTCTGCTTCCAAGATTCGCCACGCAGGGCACACTCGGTGGCAGCACAAGGAGGTATTAACGCCTCAAAAAACTACCGAAATGACGGCGACTCTGCTTTTCGTCTTTTTTATGATATGATTAAGGGTGGCGACTACCGTGCACGCGAAGCCAACGTGTATCGTTGTGCCGAGGTTAGTGGACAAGTAATTGACCAGCTGGTTGCCACCGGGGTACCATTTGCACGTGAATATGGCGGGTACTTGGACAACCGCTCCTTCGGCGGGGTTCAGGTTTCGCGAACGTTTTATGCCAAAGGCCAAACCGGCCAGCAGTGCTTGCTCGGGGCCTATTCTTCGCTAAACAGGCAAGTGGCGGCGGGTACGGTGAAGTTGTATCCAAGAAGGGATATGCTCGATTTGGTGGTAATTGATGGCAAAGCAAGGGGAATAATTACCCGCAACCTCGTTACTGGCGAAATTGAAAGGCACGGTGCCCACGCCGTGGTATTGGCAACCGGCGGTTACGGAACAGTATATTATCTTTCAACCCTGGCAGTGGGCAGCAACCCAACTGCAGCCTGGATGGCTCATAAGCGGGGTGCATTGTTTGCAAATCCGAGTTTCATTCAAATACACCCAACCAGCGTACCAGTGCTTAATGATTACCAGTGCAAGCTGACTCTAATGTCAGAATCGCTCCGCAACGATGGTAGGGTTTGGGTACCCAAGGCAAGGACCGACAAACGGTCACCCAACGAAATACCCGAAGAGGAACGCGACTATTACTTGGAACGCAGGTATCCTGCGTTTGGTAACCTAGTGCCGCGCGATGTTGCTTCGAGGGCTGCCAAGGAGAGATGCGATGCCGGATACGGGGTTGGAGACACTGGCCTTTCTGTTTACCTCGACTTCAAGGATGCAATTGCAAGGCAGGGTGAAAAAATTATTGAAGGCAAGTACGGCAACTTGTTTGAAATGTACCAAAAAATAACGGGTATTAATCCATACAAGGAGCCCATGCGAATATACCCTGCAGGCCACTACACTATGGGTGGACTTTGGGTTGACTACAACCTAATGACCACCGTGCCAGGACTATTCGCCATAGGCGAAAGCAACTTTGGCGACCATGGTGCAAACAGGTTGGGAGCAAGCTCCTTGCTTCAGGTTGCCGCCGACGGGTACTTTATAGCTCCATATACGGTGTCGGATTACCTTGCCGATGACATAACAACCCCAAAGGTGGACATAAATCATCCAGCATTTGGCCAAGCCGAAATGGAGGTAAGGGAAATGATAGAAAGACTCATAAACGTCAGGGGCAAGAAAAACGCAACTTCCTTCCACAAGCGTTTGGGTAAGATACTGTGGGATCATGTGGGTATGAGCCGCAACGAGGAAGGTTTGCAAACGGCCCTGAAATTGATTGACGAATTGGAAGAAGAGTTTTACAGGGATGTTAGGATACCCGGAACTGCCGCCGAGCTGAACCAAGAGCTTGAAAAGGCCATAAAAGTTGCAAGTACCTTCGAAGTTGGCAGGCTAATTACCATAGATGCCCTTGACAGGAAGGAATCGTGCGGGGCTCATTTCAGGGAAGAATATCAAACCGACCAGGGCGAGGCCAAGCGCGACGACAAGAACTACGCCTACGTTGCAGCCTGGGAGTACCAAGGCAAGGGCAAAACTCCAAAGCTTCACAAAGAAGAACTCAAGTTCGAATTCGTGGAATTAAAAGAAAGAAGTTACAAGTAACCCAAACGACCAATAAGATGGACATTAAACTAAAAATATGGCGCCAGAAAAACGCCAGCACGAAAGGAAAATTTGTCGATTACCAGCTAAAGGATGTTTCGCCAGAGATGTCGTTTTTGGAAATGCTCGATTACTTCAACCAAAAGATGGTTGAAACCGGTGGAGACCCCGTTGTTTTCGAGCACGACTGTCGGGAAGGGATTTGCGGCACTTGCGGGCTCTTTATCAATGGTCGTCCGCACGGACCGGCAAGACACACAACAACCTGCGAGCTGTACATGCGAAAGTTCAATAATGGCGACACCATCGTGGTAGAGCCGTGGCGCTCGAGGGCATTTCCGGTAATTAAGGACCTGGCAGTTGACCGAAGTTCCTTCGACAAGATAATGCACGCAGGGGGTTTCGTAAACGTAAGTACAGGCCAAGCCCAAGATGCTAACACCATACCAATACCCAAGACAATAGCCGACAGGGTGTTTGATGCAGCAGTTTGCATTGGCTGCGGAGCTTGCGTTGCAGCTTGCAAAAACTCCTCGGCAATGCTTTTCGTAGGTGCCAAGGTTTCGCAATATGCACTGCTTCCACAAGGAAAACCTGAGGCAAGGGATAGGGTGCAAAAGATGGTTGACAAGATGGACGAGCTTGGCTTCGGCTTCTGCTCAAATACGTACGCCTGCGAGTTCGAGTGTCCCAAAGGCATTTCGGTTGAATTCATAGCCCTGATGAACCGCGAATTCTTGGGCGCAAAGGTATGCTCCAAGGAATAGTAGCGAAAAATTGACCTAACTTTTTAAACACGCTCGTTGGTATTTATTGCCAAGGTATGTGCTTTCTATTTTTTCCTAAATTTGGTTGCAGGATTCAGCAGGGGGGCAAACCGCTTTATTAATTTAAAATTCTGTCAATTTCTTCGAGTGTTTTTTTATTCTTATGTTCTATTAACGAGATTCTGCAGGGCCTTAACCATTTAAAAACAAAACTATGAAAACAAAAATCAGTCAGGTTTTCTTGGCAATCCTGCTCGCAACATCCGGTTTTAGTAACATTCCAAAGGAGAGTCCACATAAGCTAATCTCGCAAATCGAAACCATGGCAACGGAAAATGGTATCACCCGGGCAGAGGTAATGTTTCACAGGGTAAACTCATTAGGTGAAAGTACCATTACAACACTTGCCACCCTTGCAAAAAGAGATGATTTCCGATTCGAAGGAATTTTCTTGGTTATTGACGACACTTATTTTAATATTGAAAAACTTCTGTTTTTCAAATTGCAGATCGGGTACATTCAATTTGTGTTCCAGGCTTACTGAGCCAATACGGTTCATTTGTGAAGGGAACATAAACACGGCAAGCATCTTATGAGGAGACAGGAATTATTATCTTTATGTGCACGAGCCATAAACTGTGGTATTAATGCTTCAGAAGCAATTATGGAGGTTTACCAAAACCCGTTTGAGCACGCACAAAAGGAAGACGGAAGCCCGGTTACCGAAGCCGATATGAAGTCCAACCAGATTATTTCCAACAGCCTCGCCCAGTCAGGGATTCCAATAATCAGTGAGGAAAACAGATCTGTTGACTACGAAACAAGAAAAAAGTGGAGGTACTTTTGGTTGATTGACCCCCTTGATGGAACCAAAGATTTCATAAGCCGGAATGACGAGTTTGCAATTAACATATCATTGATCAAGGAAAATAACCCCATATTAGGAATCATTGTCTCTCCTGTCGAGCAGAAACTTTGGTGGGGGTTGGTTGGCTTGGGAAATTTTGTTTTTCGGTGGCAAAACGACAATAATGGGGGGCTCGACAGCCAAAAACTATTGGAGTTGTCAAAACCCTTGGAGGTAGATTACCATACCATTGAGCCAACGGCTCTTGCCAGTCGTTTTCACCTAGACGCAAAAACAAAAAGTTTTTTTGAAACTTTAAAAGGAAAGTTGCCAGGATTTGAAGTTAAAACCAAAGGTAGTTCATTGAAGTATTGCGACATTATTGATGGGCAGGCGTCAATGCACCTGCGTTTTTCTGAAGGCACCAGCGAGTGGGATACTGCTGCCGGCCATGCAATGCTTGTTGCCGCCGGCGGAAACATTTTGAACATCGAATCGCGGGAACCTTTGAAGTACAACAAGGAGGATTTAACTAACCCCGGCTTTGTGGCTTTCGCGAGCCAGGAAGCCCTAAAGACAATTTTAGAATACCCGGCTCAAGGGTTTTGAAAAGAGCTTTCAAGGTCGGGAAGAACCGAAAAACTTCAAATAGTTTACCTCAAATAATAATTGAAAATTCAAATTGATTGCAATTTTAGCTTCAACTCTTTACCTTCCTCCAATCGAGGCGTTTGCACTTTTAAAGGTTTCTGAAAGGGTAATCGTTGATGTTCACGAAACTTACCCACGGCAAACCTATAGAAACAGATGCAGGATTGGTACCAGCAATGGAGCCTTGAACTTGACCATTCCTATTGAAAAACCACTCGGCAATCACACACCAACCCAAATGGTTATAACGAGCCCCAAGCTACCGTGGAAAAAGCAACACTGGAAGTCAATTTTGGCGGCTTACGGCAAATCGGCGTTTTTCATGTACTACTCGCATCTTTTGGAGCCATTCTTCTTGGGTACAACCCCAGAAACATTGGTTCAGTGGAACCACAACTTGCAAAAAGCCTTGCTTGATGAGCTGAACATGGGTACAGAAATATTCTATTCCTCCTCCTTCGTAAAGGAATTTGATGGAAAGCTTGATTTGAGAAAGGAAATTTCGACAAAAGCCAAAAAGCAAGATCCTAGAAAAAATGTATTGTTCAAGCCCTACTACCAGCCGTTTTCGCACAAACACGGATTCTTACCCAACTTGAGCATAATTGATGCCCTTTTTAACCTAGGCCCAGATACAAGTGTTTTCCTTGACGAATGCGGACAAAGTTTGCTTCGTTACTACTCGAATCTAAAATCAGATAGGGTGGGTGATTAGAGAGCATCCGGCCATTTTGCCCAATTGGCTCAAAACACACCCAAATGACCATTGAAAATATTTTGGTAGGGCGACCAAAGGACTAAAGTTGCTTTTTTTGCCAAAATAATTGGCCTAAATTGCTTTTATACCATACGATTTTTTGTAATTTTGAAACAGCACGAAACTTTTAATTTCAACCTTATGGATAAATCAAAAACCTTAATAATACTGCTTGGAATACTTCTTATTGGCTCCCTTGCACTGAATGTTATTCTATCAAAAAAGACAGAATCGGGACTCACACAAAATGTTATGGCTGCCGAGCAACTATTCAATCTTGAATTTTCTGCAGCCGAGCGCGACTCTTTACTTGACGAAGTCACAAATGCAATCGAGAATTACAAGGCAATCAATGAGGTCGAAATACCAAATAGTGTTCCACCCGCTTTCATTTTTTCTCCTGTTCCGTTGGCATACAAACCCAATTTTTCTGATAATCATACCGATTACGTGCCTCCGAGAAACGTCAAACTTCCTCTGAATAGTGAAGACCTCTGCTTTTACACGGTTGCAGAGCTATCCGAGCTAATCAGGACCAGGCAGGTAACCTCGTTGGAACTCACCCAAATGTATTTGGGGCGCCTAAAAAGGTTTGACAGTAAGTTGTTTTGCGTGGTAACCCTCCTTGAGGACAGGGCAATAGAACATGCCAAAGCCATGGACAAAGAGCTGCAAGCCGGAAAGTACCGCGGTCCATTGCACGGAATACCTTATGGCGCCAAAGACCTGCTTGCATTGGAGGGAGTGCCTCTCACCTTTGGTTCAGCAATATACAAGGAGCAGATACCAACCATTACATCGCCGGTAATTGAAAAGCTTCATGAGGCCGGAGCAATATTGCTGGCCAAATTGTCGCTGGGCGAGCTAGCTTGGGGTGATGTTTGGCACGGGGGCAAAACCCGCAACCCGTGGAACCCCGAAACCGGATCTAGCGGCTCCTCAGCGGGTTCGGCATCGGCGGTGGCAGCTGGGTTGGTACCTTTTGCCATTGGCTCGGAAACCTGGGGTTCAATTGTTTCGCCTTCAACGGTTTGTGGAGTAACCGGATTGCGCCCAACTTTCGGACGCGTAAGCCGCACGGGGGCAATGGCTTTGTCGTGGACCATGGACAAAATTGGTCCAATTGCCCGCACAGCGCAAGACTGCGCAATAGTACTTGGCTCCATTTCGGGATTAGATGGAATAGATCCCACACTTGCCGACGTACCCTTAAACCTCAACCTTGCCCGAGACCCAAGAAAACTTAGGGTGGGCTACACAAAAGACTACTTTGGCCAGGAATATTCAATGAAAACCAACGACAGCCTTGCACTACAAACATTAAAAAGTCTCGGAATAGAACTAATACCGGTTACCATAAGTGAAAAATACCCTGTTTCGGCCATCTCGTTCATATTGACAACCGAGGCGGCGGCGGCCTTCAGTGACCTCACGCTTACAGGTAAAGACGACTTGATGGTACGCCAGGCAAAAAGGGCTTGGCCAAATACCTTTAGGGCAGCAAGGCTGATTCCAGCCGTTGAGTACCTTCAGGCAAACCGAATCAGGAGCTTGATCATTGAAGAGTTTTCAGGCATCTTCAACCAAGTGGATGTTATGGTAACCCCGAGCTTCGTAGGCGACCAACTTTTGATGACAAACCTTACAGGTCATCCTGCATTGTCGGTTCCCACTGGATTTTCGGAAGATGGAATGCCAACAAGTATTACTATTGTGGGCAATTGGTTCCGTGAAGACAACGTCCTACTTTTGGGAAAGGCCTTTCAAGAAAAAACTAATTTTTTTAGGAAAAAGCCCAAGGGGTTTTAATTTTTGCATCACCCTGACCGTCAAAAATCAAAAAAAGTGAAATACGGAATTTGCCTAATATCAATTGCCCAGATGCGGTCGGAGCCCCGCCACTCAAGCGAACTGGTAAGCCAACTGTTATTTGGCGAAACCTTTGAGGTAATAGAAAATAAAGACACCTGGAATAAAATCAAAACCACACACGATTATTATGTAGGGTGGGTCAACCTCAATCAGGTTTCCATAATTTCTGAAGGAACCTTCAAGGTACTATCGAAGAAGCCCTTGATGGTTTGCAGTCAAAATTTTGCCAGGGTAAGCACTTTGAACGACGATTCATTTTTTACCATCAGTGCGGGAAGTAGTCTGCCGGGGCTTATTAACAAGGAGATAAGCTTAGAAAGGTGGTGTTTTTTTTACTTTGACCAGGCTGTGGAAACCACCAAGGTTTCACCTGAACTTTTGCCCCAATTTGCAAAAATGTTCCTGAATACCCCTTACCTTTGGGGCGGCAGGTCTTGTTTTGGGATTGACTGCTCGGGTTTGGTGCAAGTGGTCTTCAAAATGGCAGGGATAAACATCCCGCGCGATGCATCGATTCAAGCCACGCGAGGGCAATCAATAGATCTTTTGGTGGAAGCCCAACCCGGTGATTTACTTTTCTTCGACAATGAAGAACAAATTATTACACACGTTGGAATGCTTGTTGAAGAGGGCAAAATCATCCACGCCTTTGGCAAGGTAAGAATAGACCCGGTTGACCACCAAGGAATTTTCAACAAAGATTTGAAAAAATACACCCACCATTTGAGGCTGATAAAAAGAATAACCCCATAACCATACCCTACAACCTTATTTTCTATAGCGGTGCTTGCAATAACAAAAGCCACCCATAGGTTTTGCCAAGATTCAAGGCTAATTTTTATCACCCCGGCCACTAACCACACAATGTAATGTTTATAAAACCCCGATTTTAGTTTTAATTTGAGGGTTTGATCTATCTGGGAAGGTCAATATTTATAAGTTTGCTCGGCAAAAAACCCTATTTTTGCAAAAAACACTTTTGTGGAAAAAACCCAAGGCAAAAAGCTATCGCATATTGATGCCGCCGGCAAGGCCAATATGGTTGACGTTGGTGGTAAGCCCATTCAACGTAGGTCGGCAACTGCAAGTGGATTTATTACCTTGAGCGAACAAACCCTAAACCTGTTGCAAAATAATGCAATGAAGAAGGGCGAAGTGCAAACGGTTGCAGAAATTGCTGGCATTCAAGCCGCAAAAAACACCTCGGCACTCATCCCGCTTTGCCATCCGCTTCAGATTACAAAAGTAGAGGTAAAGGCCAGCATAAAAGATGGTGGCGTTGAAGTTGTGGCAACCGTTAAATGCAACGGGCAAACCGGGGTTGAAATGGAGGCACTAACGGCGGTTTCCATTGGCCTGCTCACCATTTACGATATGTGCAAAGCTGTTGATAAAACAATGGTTATAAGCAACATAGAGTTGTTGAAGAAAACCAAAGAAAGTTGAGAGGTTTAGGTTATTAGTGCAAGGTGATTGTGGTGCCACTAGGTTTAATGGAGCCATGGTAGTCAATTTTGCAATAAGTTTCTGACCATACCTTTAATTTGGCGTTGGCCGCGAGAGTTAATCAGGCGATAGCCTTTTGGAAAAAGCAAAAAATGAAAGTCCTATCAGTAAACATTTCGGAAAAGAAGGGAACCACCAAAAAGCCTGTTCCTGAAATTACCTTGTACGATTGGGGTGTAAAAGAAGATGCCCACGCTGGCAGCTGGCACAGGCAGGTGAGCCTTTTGGGGTTTGAAAGTTTCGACAAGTTTTCGAAGCAAGCCAACCGAACCCCGGTTTACGGCGAGTTTGCCGAAAACATAACCACCGAAGGGTTGGTGCTCTATGAAACCCTCCCACTCGACAGATTGGCAAGCGACAGGGTTGAACTGGAGATTACCCAAATTGGGAAGGAATGCCACGGTTCGGGCTGTGCAATTTTTCGCGAGGTTGGCACATGCGTTATGCCAAAGGAGGGAATTTTTGCAAGAGTGATAAAAGGAGGCAAGGTAAAGGCAGGCGACCGGTTTCAATACATACCTAGGGTTTTCAGCATTATGGTAATAACATTGAGCGATCGCGCCAGCCGGGGCGAGTATTCCGACAGAAGCGGCCCAAGGATAGTTGAACTCCTCAACACTCATTTTAAAAAGACCAAGCGGTTACTAACGGTTAGCCAAGAACTCATTCCGGACAGCAAGGAGCATCTTGCCGCTTTGGTTTTAAGAGGATCTTCGCTAAAGTATGATGCAATAATAACAACGGGTGGTACCGGCATAGGTCCCCGCGACATAACGGTAGAAACCATAAGACCGATGCTCGACAAGGAAATACCCGGAATTATGGAAATGATAAGGGTCAAGTATGGAGCAGGCAAACCCAACGCCCTACTGAGCACGGGAGTGGCTGGTATAATTGGCGACACGCTAATTTACACCCTTCCAGGGAGCGTAAAAGCGGTAAATGAATATATGGAAGAAATCCTCAAAACCTTCCAGCACCTTATTTATATGCGGCAAGGGCTTGACTTGCATTAAAAAAACCGAATGACAAGAACCGTTTTCAATTGCCAGAAAAAAGCTGCCAGAAAAAATTCAAAAACGGCCAATCCCTTCGGCAAAGTACCCTTCTATTCTTTTTGTCTCAGCGCTTCGTAAGCAACTATTGCGGCAGATACGGATACATTTAGCGAGTCAATCATTCCATTCATCGGAATCTTTATTTTTAAATCGGCATTTTCTAACCAAATATTGGAAAGCCCGAATTTTTCTGTTCCGAAGACTATTGCAGATGGTTTTAGGAAGTCGGCCTCGGTGTATAGAGTTTTGGTTTCTAAGGTTGCTGCGTGGATCTTTATGTTGTTTTCCTTGAGCCAGTCAATAGCTTGTTTTGAGCTACACGAAACTATTGAAACCGTAAAAGCGCACCCCATACTGGATCTAATAGCATTGGGGTTGTAAATGTCGGTTTTTGAGTCGCACATGATCAAGGCTGTGGCTCCTACAGCATCGGCCGTTCTTAAAACCGCGCCAAGGTTACCCGGTTTTTCCACACCCTCAAGGATAATAAAGAATGGCCGCTGGGCAGTGCTCAACTGGTCTAGTCGTTTGGTTTTGGAGTGGGCGATAATGATAATGCCCTCAGCGTCTTCGCGGTAGGCAATCTTGTTGTACACTCTGGGGTTTGCTTCAATCAATTGATCGGTGCTAAATTTATCGAGCGCAACTGGGTAGGAAGGATCAGGGTGGTAAATTTCGGGGCACAAAATTAGCTGTTCTACTTCATACCCGTTGGAAATGGCCAGGGAAGCCTCCCTCCTTCCCTCCGCCACAAATAATCCTGTTGCGTTTCGTGCCGACCTTTTTTGTTGCAAATCAAGGACGGTTTTTACCAAGGGGTTTTGCAAACTGTGTATTTGTTTCGTCATTGTTGTTTTTGGTTTGTGTATTTATCTAAACCCTTTTACTTTTTGTAAGTCCGCCAATTGAAAAAGCTATGGCCGCAATTATGTATGCCACAACTGCTATTAATATTACTGCATTAAATCCCTTTTCAACTGCCAGCAGTGTTGCCAATGAAGTGCTTGATACCGAAAGGCAGCCGTTTATGCCCCAAGCCCAAGGTATCTGCAGATTGTCGTAACTGTCGAGCAGCCTTATCCCTAATGGAAACATAAAGCCCATTACAAACGCAGGTATTCCAATCATCAACAACCCAATTGCCACTTTAACCGCTAATGGTGCCGAAATGGATCCTTGTATTACAGGCTGCAAAAATAATACGAGCAGGAGTAGCAGGGTTGCAACTGTGGCGCCAACTTTTAATAGAGACTTTTTATCGGCTTTTATCCTATTTGAAAAGTAGCTACCCAACCCACTTGAAACCAACATCGTGCTGATTACTGCCACAACCGAATGAACGGGTGTCCCGAAATACAAGATGAAACGCTGTATAAGTATTATCTCGGCAAACATATATCCGAGCCCGATTGCTCCGAAATACAAAAGAGTGGAAACCTTTCCCAACATTGACCTCTTTAAGAAGAAAAGGGGAAGAAAAATCATTATGAAGGCAAGCGCCAATGCTTGTACCAGGGTAACCAACAGGGTTAGGTATCCCAACTCGAGAAATGGAAGTTGGCTAGCCCCGTAGGTTTCAAGTAGGTGCTTTAATTTTGAGAGCTTAAGATACCTGTTGAAGTATGGCTTGTTATCAGTTGCCGGAGAAATATTGAAAGCATACTCTGCAAAAACGCTGCTGTCGCCAATAATTATTCTATCAAGCAAGTCGAAAAAAGTGGTGTCTTCCACCAAGTTATGATAGTGGCGCTCGTGGGGTTTTAGTCCGGTGAGGAGCAAGGGGTCAAAAAGCATCTCATAACAAAAACCCCTTATCCTTTCAATCTGGTTTTGACTTAGCGGCTCTCTCATTAGCACGAAGGTGATCGTGCCCCACGACCTAATGGCAGCAATGTGATTTTCAGGATTATCGTGGTTGAGCACCTTGGCCGCTTCAATGAGGGTTGCCGGTATTTTAAGGCTGGTCCTTGATGGATAGTCGAACCATGTCGAAATGGAAATGATACCCTGTGGCGACAAGCTATTTACCATTTGCCCGAATGCTTCAATGGTAAGGCCAAACTCTTCCCTCAAGGCCCCCAAACCGGTGGTACCGCCAAATCCTTCCTGAATCGGAAGAACTATCAGGTCATATTGTGTGGTCTTGTTATCCCGCAAGAAATTTCTCGGTTCCACGTTGTGAACCCTTACCTCCGGCCTTGATAATACTCCGCCGGATGCATCGCTGAGATCGGTTGTCAATAACCTTGATATGGTTACGTCGGGAATAACGGCATCAACCTGCCTTGCACCATTGCCAACTGCGTGCGAAACGTTTGTTGCAGTACCTGCATCGAGGATCAATACTCTTTCGGGAGTCGAAACCAGGTACGGCAAGTTCAGAGTGGAAAAATTCAAAATGTGGTCCTGATCATAATCGGAATGGTTTATTACATGACCGTAGTAATCGCCGTTCACGAATACCGCGTAACCCCCTTTAGGTTCTCCCATGAAGTTGAAGCTTAACGCGGGCGAGAACCTCTGGACCGGACTGTGAACTACCTCAACGAGTCCGTGAACCGACGGAAACCGGTGTGTAACATTAGCGTCGGGAAGGTTGAGGGCCCGTTCTATGGCTTTGTATTCTGAAGGGTGGAATTGGAGAGGCCTGACGGCTACAAATATTGATAAGCCAAAGGCAAGAATTGATGTTGGAATTACCAATTTACGGGTGGTTTTTTTGGCCACCGTTAACCCCGAAACTATTGCTATGCAGCCAATAATCAAAGGGATGGCATCTGGCGAAAGCCATGACATTAAAAACAGTGCCACTAAACCACCCATACCCGACCCTAACAGGTTAGAGAAATAGTACGAACCTATTTCCTTGCTCCTTGAAATGAAAATGATTCCTATGGCAAGAGCTCCGAGAAAAAATGGCATTGCAAACAATAGGTAGCTGACAACCAGCTTCCAAAAACCATATCCATCCGCAAACATTACAAAAACGTCGAACCTTATCAATTCGAGCCGGCTTATCTGGAAGGCAACCACCATCAAAAGGCCGCTTGCAATAAATAGAAGTGGTACAAGTTTACCCTCGTGCTTGAGCAACTTTTTTCGAGCCAAGGCCAGCACGGTACCGCTCGCCCCAAAACCCATGAGGGCAATGGATATAATCATGTACGCAAAATGATGCCATTGTGCTATTGAAACAAGCTGCATCAACGAAAGCTGGAATGCTATCACTGCCGAGGAGTAAAGGCCCAACCCCAAGAGCAGCCTCAAACCCCCTTCTGGTGTAGTTCGGGTAAGCATGTCTAATCGCTCCGAGTAAAGGGAACGAACCTCACTGGCAAAAGGGCTCTTGTGGTTATCCTTTCGCCCTTCTTTTCAACTAACATTAACTGCTGCACCATATATGGCGATCCCACCGGGATAATCATTTTGCCACCATCCCTTAGTTGTTTTATCAATGGCTGCGGAATATTTCCGGCAGCGGCGGTAACCACAATCGCGTCGAAAGGTGCCTGCTCCTGCCAGCCGTGGTATCCATCGGCAATTTCCAGGCTAACGTTGTCGTAAAATTCGTCCAACACCCTCTTTGCCCTTAGGCCCAACTCCGGGATGATTTCGATTGTGTAAACGTGGTCAACTATTTCGGCAAGAACTGCTGCCTGATAGCCTGAGCCAGTACCTATTTCCAAAACTTTTTGCCCTTTTTTGGGGCTAACTACTTCGGTCATATAGGCCACAATGTATGGCTGCGAAATTGTTTGACCAAAACCTATTGGCAGTGGCCTATCGGCGTATGCGTCTCGCTGTTTGTCAACAGGCACGTACCTGTGCCTTGGTACGGCTTCCATAGCCCTGAGTGTAGCCTTGTTACTAACTCCCCTGGCTTGGATTTGATCCCTTACCATTTGTTTCCTTTCTCTACTATGGTCATCGCTACCCCTCTGGAAGGCCGCAAAAACAAAAAACAGGGTTAACGACAATGCACCCGAAAAAAAAACATTCTTTGTCATGGTATTGCTTTTTTGTTCGTTCAACCGCCTTGCTTTCCAAAAATCGGCCCTGGGTGGCTTCCTTTTTCAGCCCATACAACCTTTCAGCCGGGGTTTGCCCTTCAAATGGTCGAGGCGACCGACACTTGGGCCCCTGGTTCTTGTTCAAACTTGTTTCAAGAAAACCCAGCTTGTGTTTTTACAGGCTGCCAATTTTGGTTTGCAACAAAGTTAGGTAATTTGTCGGGCAAATGCAAGGACATTTCCCTCAGGATCGGCCACGTAGCCCACCATATGCCCCCAATTCCTTTCCAGCACCTGGCTCAAGATTGTGGCTCCCAATGACAGCGCTCTCGAGAACATTTCTTCCGGGTTGTTTACCAAAAGGTATAGTTCGCTCCTTGGCGGGATGCCTTTTATGTCGGGCCTAATTGTTTCAGGCCCAAGAATTCGACTTATCCCCTCGAGTGGCATTAGGCCCAAAATGAAGTATGCCGACAATCTAAATTCCACAATCCCCGGCACGTCGGTTTGGGGGTCAACTTGAAGCAGTGATTTGTAAAAATCGCGACAGAGGGCAAGGTCTGACACGAAAAGAATTTTCTCCACGTGGTGTATTTTCATTTTTTTCTGTGGTGTAATTCAGGAGCAAAAATAAAGCAGGGCTATTGACCCTGCTAAATTACCAATTATTGTTTCGATAGATTTGTTCTTAGTCTTTTTCTTCTGGTTCGATTTGTTCCCTACCAGCGAACAAGTCAATTTTCCGCGAAAAAAACATTGTTGCAGCCAGTGCCGTAAACAACCCCAGGCTGCCGATTAGCAGCGAGTATTCCTGCTCTAGCACCAAAACAAATATGAAGGCATAAAATGCTGTGAGAATAGTGGCAAACACTATTGAATGGGATCTTTTTTTCGCAAAGGAAAAGGAATAATAACCCAGCAGCAAAATGTTTGAAATTGAGGCTATCACGTAAGCCCAGTTAAACCCCAAATGTTCTGAAATGGCTATCAGCACCGAATAAAACAGAACCAGTGCAAGCCCAACCAATGTGTATTGAAAAAAATGAATCCTTATTTTGGTTATCAGTTCGAGCAACAACATTGAAAGAAACCCCAGAATTATGACAATGACAGCATATTTTGTTGCTCGCGTACTTTTTTGATAATGATCAACGGGCATTTTTAATGAAACACCAAAGCTGTCGTCGTCTATTTTGGGAAGCTTGTGGCTAAACTCCTGGCCAAAAGATCTGTTGAAATTATTCACGCTCCAATTGGCCTCAAATCCGGTACTGGTCACGTTGCGGAAAGCGGGCAGGAAATTACCGAAGAAACTTGGGTCTTTCCAGTCGCCGGTCATTTTAATAATTGTTGATTTTCCCAATGGTGCAAATTTAACACTCCGGCTTCCCTTTAGTTTTACTCCAATGGAAAAGTCAAAACCCGGCTCCCCTTTTTCCAAATTCAGGTTGGTCTTAATACCTGATATTTCGTTTACTTGGTCGGAAAACTGTTCGGCACCTACATTTTTACCATTTAAAATCAAGGTTGGAATGGTTTCCAACCCGCGAAGATCGCTAATCCCAACATGTACCCTCGCGCGCGAAAAGTCCATAAGTTCTTTGCTTATACCCAAGCTGCCCGGCCGAATGTCGTAGAATTTGCCATTAATTTTATGGGTCGAATTGTAAACCACCATTTCAAAAATCCCCCTTTTCAAGGGAATTCCTTCAAGGCTGGTGATAATTTCCAGCTCATCGGGAAAAAAGAACGCAGTTCTTTCGTGCCACACCTCTACATTTTTGTCTCCCTCTTTCATCAGTGTCTTTTCTTTGTATGGTATCGAAAGGTAAGGCCCCGTAAGGGTTTGGGCTCCCGACCATTGTTTCATTGTTTCCTCTTCGGCATTCGAGAGCCTGTTTTTTCTTTCCGTAATCAAGTCATCTACCATAAATTTTGGTGCCATAAGTACCAACGTGAGAAAGCCAATCATAAAAAGCTTTACCGTTGTAAAGTTTTGATTAATCATCGCTTTGGTGCCAGATTGTTTTGCTTTAGTTTCCATTTTTTGTTAGTTAAATTTGTTTGAAAAAGTACTTTGATTTACAAAGTAAAAAGATAAAAAAATTATGAGTGCTCCCTTATCAAATCTTCAAGTGCCTTGAGGTGGTCCTCAAAAGCCATTCTCCCTTTTGGGGTTGCTGAATATTCAGTTCGAGGCTTCCTTCCGGCAAACGATTTAAAGGTATTTATTAACCCCAAACCCTCTAAGGTTTTAAGGTGAGATGCCAGGTTGCCATCGGTAACCTCAAGCAACTCCTTCAACGAAATGAAATCATACCTTTCGTTTACCATAAGGACCGCCATTAATTTGAGCCTTACGATGCTTTCAAACACTTTATGCAACTCGTTAGCCACTATTTTTCGTGTTTTATATAAATCAAAACGCCGTAAACGATGTGAAGAAGTCCGAAGCCAATAGCCCACAGAATCAAACCATACCCTGGCAAGAATGCTGCAATTAGACCCAATAAAACTTGGATGTATCCCAAATACTTAATGTCGCCAAACGTAAGATGGGATGCATTGATTAAAGCCAGGCCGTAAAAAATTAAGCAAGCGGGCGAAACTACACCATTGTTTCCGCTTAATATCATTGCAATTATGAAAAATCCGCCTGCGGCAAGGGGTATAACTAAGGCAAAAAGAAACCGCCTGCTTGAATTGTTCCAAATTTTCAACCCTTTTTTTCGGGCACTCCTGAAACTAAAAAAAACAGCCGTTGCAAAAGAAAGGGCAAGGGCCGTCAAGGCGGTAACCACAAGTTTGGTAGCAATTACCGGGTCGTTGATGTAAAGGTTTCTATATCCGGTGGGAAGATATGGGTAGTAAGTCCAATAGTAAGCGAGGGAGGCGGCCACCAGACCATAAATACCTGCCATCACGCCCGATATGCCACTAAGCGAGATAAAACGGGTGCTCCGTTCCATTATGTGCTTGATTTCTTTGAGGTCTTTTTCAGGAGTTTTCATTTAAAAGTACTTTGTAATGCAAAGTTAAATAATATTTTATGAATACAAAGATTTTTCTGGGAAAATTTACTTGAAATCCGATTTTTTTCCTGATGCGCTCCTTAAAGTGCAAACACACTGTCCGTGGAGCATTTCATTGGGATTAATGATAACCGTGTGTCCTGTTCGTTCCCAATCAACAATCCCTCCTGCCAGGTTTATAACATTTTCGAATCCTTGTTTTTCTAAAAACAATACCGCTTCCTTGCTTCGAATCCCCACACTGTCGGCCACAATTATTGCCTTCTCGCGGGGCAGCTTGTCTAAATTGCTATTCAGGCACGAATAAGGCAAGAACAAGGTGTTTGGCACGCCGAATCTACGTGCTGCCGTTTCGAACTCTTCCCTGATGTCAAGAAAAATTGCCCCTTCATTGCAGTGGTTTGAAACTTGAGAAGGAGAAATGCTTTTCATAACTTTGAATTTTACAAGAGCCAATCAACCTCGCCCTTTCCCTGCCTTATTACCTCCATCTCTTCGCTGGTGCAGTCAATTACCGTTGATGGCTGGTTGCCGCCGAAGCCACCGTCAATAACAATGTCCACAAGGTTTTGGTATTTTTCGTAAATCAATTCGGGGTCGGTGGAGTATTCGATAATTTCGTCATCATCGCGCACCGATGTTGAAACCAGGGGATTGCCAAGCTCGGTTACCAGAAGCCGTGCAATTGAATTGTCAGGAATCCTGATGCCTACGGTTTTCCGGCGGCTTTGAAAAATTTTCGGAACCTGGTTATTGGCATTTAAAATGAAAGTGTACGGACCGGGAAGAGCCCTTTTCATCACCTTGTAAATACTGGTGTTAAAAGGTCGGGTGAAGTCAGATATGTGGCTAAGGTCATGGCAAATGATTGAAAAAATATCTTTGTCGGCCTTGATTCCCTTTACCCTTGCAACTCGGTCAACCGCCTTTGGTTGATACATGTCGCACCCAATGGCATAAATGGTGTCGGTGGGATATATTATTATGCCACCATCTTTAACGCATTCGATAACCTGCTGGATATAACGGGGGCTTGGATTTTCGGGATAAATTTTCAGTAACATATTGACCGTTATTGGTATTGGAGTGGCAAAAGTAAGGATTTTTTGATTGACAAATTTGATTATGGCTTAATTGATTAAGGCAAGAAAACCTCCAGCAATTGAACCAATAGGTGGTTTGCGATGTTTGGTAACTGTACTTGAGAGTTATAGGTTGAAACACACCCAGTTTAACAACAAAGGTTCAAGGCGAGGTAACGCTAAATCAACCACGCTAAACGTCAAGACAAATAAACTATTCAACAAATCAATAATTAGGCTCATAATCTCCATAAATTTTCAAACGCTTTAATTCTCCCCCAAAATGACTCACCTGAAACCGGGCGACAAAGCCCCAGAATTCTGCGCCAAGGATCAAAATGGCAATCCAATTTCCCTCAAAGATTTTTTGGGCAACAAATTGGTAATTTACTTTTATCCCAAGGACAACACCCCTGGCTGCACCGCCCAAGCCTGCAGTCTTCGGGATAATTATGATGCCCTAATGGCTAATGGCTACAAGGTGATTGGCGTTAGTGCCGACGATGAAAAATCGCACCGAAAATTCATCGAGAAGTTCGAGCTGCCGTTTCCGCTTATAGCCGATACCGAAAAGGTGGTCCTTAACGCATACGGCGTTTGGGGTCCAAAAAAGTTCATGGGTCGCCAGTATGACGGAATCCACCGTGTTACTTTCGTGATCGACCAGAGCGGTGCAATATCGGAAGTGATAGAGAAGGTTGACACAAAAAACCATTTCTTGCAGATTATCAAGTAGCCCTTTTTCTTTTCCTTGTTTGTGAATCTTGTGGTTTTCTTACCTTTGTGAAATCCCGCCTGACACGATAGGGCTATTGGGATGGCGCGCGGGTTCGTGCACCAACTTTTTTTCTAACCACTGTAAAGATACCCCAACAATTAAAAAAATCCAATATGAGCAGAGTACTAAGCACCCTTGACCCAAAAAGGCTTTGGTCTATTTTCGAAGACATTTGCAAAATTCCGCATCCATCAAAGAAAGAGGAAAAGATCATCGAATTCGCCAAGACTTTCGGCGAAAATTTAGGATTGGAAACTTTCGTTGACCACGTAGGCAACGTTATTATTCGCAAGCCTGCAACACCGGAAATGGAAAACCGTGCCGGGATAATTTTGCAAGGCCACCTGGATATGGTTCCACAGAAAAACAACGATACCGTTCACGATTTTGAAAAAGACCCAATCACACCCATTGTGGATGGCGATTGGGTGAAAGCTAAAGGAACTACTCTTGGTGCCGACAACGGTATAGGCGCAGCCGCAGCCCTTGCGGTACTGCAAGATAATTCGCTCAAGCACGGGCCTCTGGAAGTCTTACTTACCATTGACGAGGAAACCGGAATGACGGGTGCCTTCGAGCTTAAACCTGGCTTGCTAAATGGAAGGATTTTAATAAACCTCGACTCCGAGGATGAGGGTGAACTTTACATTGGTTGTGCAGGTGGCGTGGACACCCTGGCTACATTCGATTACCAAGAACAGGTTGTGCCTTTGGGCCACGTGGCCTACAAATTAGAGGTTAAGGGCTTGAAAGGAGGACACTCGGGTCTGGATATTAATCTTGGCCGTGGAAATGCCAACAAGATTTTAAATCGCATTTTGTGGGAAGCATCCCGTAACTTAGGCCTTGAGCTTGCTGCCATTGATGGTGGAAGTTTGCGCAACGCAATACCGCGCGAGGCTATGGCTTTGGTTACAATCCTTGAATCAAACACAGGCGAGTTGGAGAAGCTGGTTGAAAGCTGCATAGCCACCTTTGCAAAAGAACTTGGAGAGGCCGATCCGGGGTTGAAAATCATTTTGTCAAAAGCTAACACCCCAGAATCAATAATTGAAGGGGCGGTATCGAAAAAACTCTTCGATACCCTATATGCTTGCCCCAACGGCGCAATGCGTATGATTAGCGATATGCCCGAGGTGGTAGAAACAAGCACCAACCTGGCAATTGTCAAATCGGGTCGCGGAAAAATTGAAGTTGCTTCCTTGTCGCGAAGTTCGGTTGATTCGGCAAAGTATGATCTTGCCAATATGCTTCGGGCAGTGTTCGAACTTGGAGGAGCCAAGGTAAAAACTTATGGCTCTTACCCTGGCTGGAAACCAAACCTGAACTCGCCTATACTCAAAACCATGAGCCAGGTTTACCTGGACAAGTACGGCAAGGTGCCAGCCCAGAAGGTTATTCACGCTGGCCTGGAATGCGGAATTTTGGCAGGTGCATATCCCGGCCTAGATATGATTTCCTTCGGCCCAACAATTCGCAACCCACATTCGCCCGACGAGAAGGTAAACATTAAAACTGTTAAGCTTTTCTGGGATTATTTGGTGGAAACTTTAGAAAATGCGCCGGTAGAAGTATCTATAGACAATTAATAACCTGTTGTGCATTTAGCACAAATTTATTTTTATTTTGTTTAAACTTTGTT
>CAZUWF010000034.1:0-22701 GCA_964624065.1 uncultured Bacteroidales bacterium | reverse complement strand
TTAATTTAATCTTACAGTAATATAATGGTAATAACAATTTTGATCGCCGCTTTTTCAGGGCTCCTGATTGGAGCTTTGGCAACCAGTACGATTTTGCGCAACGTATTGGTAAGCAAGGGGCAAAGGATTCTCGATGAATCTATTGCGAAAGCAGAAGTAATAAAGAAGGAGAAAATCCTCGAGGCAAAGATGGAGTATGTAAATCTCAAGGAGCAGCACTCCAAGGTGGTAGGTGAAAAAAACCAAATCATTGCCGAAAACGAGAATAGGCTCAAGCAGAAGGAAAATTCTTTGAATCAAAAGCTCGAAGATTTCCAAAGAAAGCAAAAAGAAGTGAGTACACTTCAAGAAAGTCTGACCTCACAGTTAGAAATTGTTTCTCGCAAACAATCTGATTTGGAAAAAACCTATCGCCAACAACTCGAGAAACTCGAGACAATTTGTGGCCTGTCGGCACAAGAGGCTAAGGCGCACCTTGTTGAGACCTTGAAGCAAGAGGCCCAGGCCGATGCCCAGGTTTACATAAAGGATATGATGGAGGAGGCCAAGCTTACCGCCCACAACGAAGCCCGAAAGATGGTTATTCATTCCATCCAACGGACTGCCACCGAGGTAGCCGTTGAAAACGCCGTTTCGGTTTTCCCCATTGAGAACGATGAGGTAAAGGGCAGGGTCATTGGTCGTGAGGGTCGTAACATACGCGCCCTCGAAGCGGCAACAGGCGTAGAAATTATTGTTGACGACACACCTGAGGCCATCATTCTTAGCGGATTTGACCCGGTGCGGCGGGAAATTGCAAGGCTGTCACTACACAAACTTGTCACCGATGGCAGGATTCACCCGGCTCGTATAGAGGAAGTGGTTGCCAAAACTAAAAAGCAAATAGAACAAGAAATCATTGAAGTGGGAAAAAGGACAGCCATTGACCTCGGAATCCATAACCTCCATCACGAATTAATACGGATGATCGGCCGTATGAAGTACAGGTCCTCGTATGGTCAAAACCTTTTACAACACTCTCGTGAGGTTGCAAACCTTGCTGCCACCATGGCTTCCGAGTTGGGCCTCAATCCCAAGTTAGCCAAAAGGGCAGGGCTATTGCACGATATTGGCAAGGTGCCGGATGGCGAACCAGAACTGCCTCATGCATTGCTTGGAATGAAACTCGCCGAGAGATACAAGGAACACCCAGAAGTGGTAAACGCCATTGGTGCCCACCACGACGAGGTTGAAATGACTAGCCTCATATCCCCAATAGTTCAAGTCTGCGATGCCATTTCTGGAGCCAGACCTGGGGCACGGAGAGAGGTGGTTGAATCTTACATCAAAAGGCTCAACGATCTTGAAGAACTTGCGTTATCTTACCCTGGCGTCGAAAAAACCTATGCAATACAAGCAGGTAGGGAGCTAAGGGTAATAGTGGGAAGTGATAAGGTGTCGGACAAGGAGGCCGAACAAATCTCATACGACCTTAGCAAGAAGATCCAGTCGGAAATGACCTACCCCGGCCAGATTAGAATAACAGTAATACGTGAAACAAGGGCGGTTGCATACGCCAAGTAAGCCCTTAAACATTATACCGTAAAATTTAGGTGCATCTTAATCAGGTGCGCCTTTTTTATGGTAGCTATTACTTTTGGCGTACTGATATTGCTTATAGAAGCATTTGCACCCCTCACAAGGGGCGAGGTAAAACCATTATGCTCAAGTTCTGTGAGACCCAAAAAGTTTATTCGCATTTGCTGAAAATAATAATTATTTCGGAAACAAATTTATTTCTGCTTTCTTGGATCCACTTGGCGGCCCATTCAAGGATTCGCCCTGCCACCATAAAAGGTGTTTTTGCCTCAAAACAAAATTTGGTCCCAACTCCTGGATTCTCCGTCAGAACCGAAGCGGATAAAGCCCACCGGCACTTCAGGTACCATACGGGACAAAAAGCGCTCCCCGAATGAGAGTGAAGGCCATACCTTGATCCGGAGCAAAAGGGTGCTGAGGCCAAAATACATTTTTTGATTATTTTCCAAACAATTTTATACAAAATTTGTTAATCCTCCAAAGTGGATTTTTTTGCCAATGAGATGAGATTTATTGCGATCACGGTATTTGTACTGCTTTCTTTTGTTTCTCTTGAAGGTTTTTCTAGTTCAAGTAAACAAATAGAGGTTATGAACTTTGAGCAATTTAGCCCTTTGTTGAAAAATTCATCCGATACCGTATACATTATCAATTTTTGGGCCACCTGGTGCGCGCCGTGCGTAAGGGAAATACCTGCTTTCGAAAAAATCCTCAAAGAGTATTCCGGAAGGAAGATTAGAATTATTTTGGTTAGCTTGGATTTTCGCAACCAATTGGAATCGAGGCTAATTCCTTTCGTAGAAAATATGGGGATGAAAAACCAAGTAATCCTGCTCGATGCCCCACGAGCCAACAGGTGGATACCACTGGTTGACGAGTCCTGGTCGGGTGCCTTGCCGGCAACCTTGATTTACAATCAAAATTCCAGAACATTTTTGGAGAAAGAACTTCATTTCGAAGAATTGGATAAAATAATTTCACAAAAGTTAAACTAAATTTTAAAAATCAAAATGAAAAAAATTAAATTGTTTATTGCCACCTTCCTTTTTGCCACCATTGGATTATCCCAGGGCTACAAAGTCGGAGATCTTGTCGAAGATTTCAAACTAAAAAACGTGGACGGAAACTTTGTTTCTTTGTCCAACTATTCTGATGCTAAGGGAATCATCGTTATTTTCTCTTGCAATCACTGCCCGTTTGTGGTTGCGTACGAAGATAGGATGATCGAGCTTCACAAAAAATTTGCTCCCCAGGGGTATCATATCATTGCAATTAATTCTAATGATCCGGCTGCTCAGCCCCTTGATTCGTATGAATTGATGCAAGTTAGGGCCAAGGAAAAAGGTTTTCCTTTTGCTTACGTGTTTGACGATGGGCAAAAGGTTTATCCCAAGTTTGGTGCAAAACGTACACCAGAGGTTTTCTTGCTCCAAAGGGTAGGGGAGGGTTTCAGGCTAGTATATACAGGGGCAATTGACGATAACCACAAGGATGCCACTAAAGTTGAAGAACATTTTGTTGCAAATGCCATTCATGCATTGGAAATAGGAGAGGAGCCGAATCCGAATACAACCAGGGCAATTGGATGCACAATTAAGGTGAAGCAACAATAGCAACTGGCAAAAATAAATAATGAATAATGGGGCTGTCGGTCATTGGCAGCCCCATTATTGTTAAATAACAGTAGAGTAGGGGAAGTAGTCTCGATTAATTTTCCCGCAAAACATACTCATCGTATTCAATCTCGAACCGTAGCTTGTGCTTTGATTCTTCCAATGCAAGTGCCTTGAAAACCTCCTTTAGTTGTACATTTAAAGTCCTTTCGGCCAAGGCCATATACAACCTAAATGCCGCCTTTTCCTTTTTCATGGCCAAAACAAGCGCATCCGCATAGTCCATCGGGATGCTTGGCTTCGCACCAACAACGTAGTCAGAAATTTTTAGGTCGGGCACGGTTTCAGAGGTTTCAAATTCGAAAATCCCATCCTGCTTTATTTGGGTGAGCCTTGCCTTGTGTTTAACCTCCTCGCCCGCAAATTCTAAAAGCATGGCTTTTAAACGCGGATTACTTTGTTTGGTGGCCAGATCGGTGTAGAAGTTTACTGCCTCCTGTTCGGAATTTATGGCAAAATCCAAAATCTCTTGTATTGAATCGAACTTGTTCATGTTGCTTGATTTTGCATCAAAATTATGATATTATTTGATGTATGGCCAAAATAAATTTTAACCCAAATGGCCCATATAATTAAAGCATTGTTTAAAAAAGTTTCTAACCGTGCGCAAAAAACCAACCTTTTTTGTACCTTTGCGGATAAATTTTAATTTCCGTTTTAATGAGGAGCTCAAAAACTTACACAAAAATCATAGGTACTGGAAGTTACGTGCCAGATAACATAATTGAAAATAAAAAGTTCCTTGCACGGGAGTTTTATGAAAAAACTGGGGAAAGGGTAAAGAAAGAAAACCCTGAAGTTATTGATAAATTTTTCGAAATAACAGAAATAGAAGAAAGGAGGTATGCCAATCCCGAACACAATGCTTCGGATTTGGCGTATTTTGCTGCGGTTGAAGCGATTAAAAGCTCAAATATTGATCCTGAACGGCTTGATTACATCATAGTTGCTCACAATTTTGGAGATGTACGGCATGGATCTACCCACGTAGATTTAGTGCCAACCCTAGCGGCCAAGGTAAAGCATAGGTTGGAAATAAAAAATCCTTTCTGCGTCGCCTACGATTTGCCCTTTGGATGTCCTGGTTGGGTTCAAGGGGTTATTCAGGCCGATTACTTCATCAAATCGGGCGATGCCAAATTTGCCTTGGTTATTGGAGCCGAAACATTGTCGAGGATTGCCGACCCGCACGATATTGACAGCATGATCTATTCTGATGGCGCTGGAGCGGCTGTTTTGCAGGGGATTGAAAGTGAAGAACCTTTAGGAATTTTGGCCCACAAAACCAGAAGCGACACCGAAGAGCATTATAATATCTTATGGATGGACAAATCAAATAACCCTGAGGCGTCTGATGCCAACATTTACATTAAAATGTTTGGACGAAAAGTTTATGAATATGCCATTACCAAAGTTCCCCAATTGGTTAAACTAACCCTCGAAGCCTCAAACCTGGATATTAAGGACATTAGCAAATTCCTGATCCATCAGGCCAATGGCAAGATGGATTATGTAATTGCACAGCGTACATTAAAGCAATTCGGTATAATGGGTGAAGTTCCGCCTGAAATCCTTCCAATGAATATTTCAAAGCTAGGAAACAATTCGGTAGCAACAGTTCCAATTTTATTAGATATGATTTTGCGCGGAGAATTGGATAATCACTCAATAAATGTTGGTGATTATATCGTACTTGCTTCTGTTGGAGCCGGAATGAACATCAATGCAATCGCCTACAAGTGGGTTTGATGTGTTAATTGTATAGAACAGCTAAACGACTGAAATAAATTGCAAATTTGTCCTATAATTTATATTATGTTAAATAGAATTTTTTGAATAAAGAGGCTGCTGATGGCAGCCCCTACTTTTTACATAATCCTATGGCGAATTATTCTCCAAATTCGTCAATGATTTGTTTGTACTTTTCGGTTTGACGTGTTCTTAGGTAAAGTTCCTTCAAAGATCTAGCAACATAACTTGTATTGGGATCGTTTGGTTTTAGCAAGCTTTTAGCCTGCAAGAAAAATGGTTCTGACTTTTTCCAGTATTCGTTGGCTTCTTTTTCTTTGGCAATTGCCAATCTTTCGTTTTCGCGAGAATAATTTCTGAAAAGTTCATCCGCCACAACAAACAATCTTGTGCCTTCGTTGAAGTAAAGTACCCCAAGGTTAAAAATTGCATCGAAATAATTCGGGTCAATTTCAATGGCGCCTTGGTAACCTTTAATTGCCTCGTTGTAGGCAAAAACTCTTTCTTGCTCGGTTGTTGCCTTATCTATCATTGCATTGAAATTGCTACCCATTACAAAGTAGAGGTTCGGGTTTCCTGGGTCGCGCGATATTGCTAGCTTAAGGGCCTCTTGTGCTTTATCATTTTCCTTGGCGGCGAGGTAAACGTTAATTTCATTGAAAATTAACTGCAGGTTATCAGGAAACTTCTCACGACCAATTTTGATGAATTTTTTGGCCTCTTCAACCTCATCTTGAACCAAAAACAAGGATGACAGCTGCGAGTAAAGATCGGCTTGGTTGTAATTCATTTCCAACAATTGGTTGAAAAAACCTTCTGCCCTGTCAAACTGATTGGCAAGCTGTGCTGCAATGCCCGCGTAAAAAAGAGTCAAGGTATCAATGCCACTTTTCACGTAATCCTTGCTTATGAAATAAGATTTTTCAAGATCCTTGCTTGACCGTTCAAAGTCCTTATTGTCAAAGTTTGTAACTCCCCTGTTGAAAAAGTGACCCCCCAATTGCATCATTTCGCTCATTAATGTGGCCTGATTTACCTTTGGTATGCTACTAGCCTTTTGAACCGCATTCCAAGCAACACTGAGCGGATCTGCCTCCAAGGCTTTAACATTTGGGTCTTCACTCGTGAAAATGGTCACGTAAATTTTACTTTTTACAAAATACGAACGTGAATCCTCCTGAGCCTTAGGGTCGTTCATTGCCTCGTCAATCAATTGCTTGGCAAGGGCTATATTCTTTTTTTCCAACTCCTTTTCGGCATTTTTTACCGGCCTGGGTTGTGATAAGCAAGCTGTTGTTATTAACAGCGAAACAATTAGAAGTACAAAACTCTTTTTCATTGATGGAATTGATTTAGGTTAAAGAAAGTTGTTTCAAAATTATTTAGTTATATAAACATCCAAAATTTATTCCAAATTTTCATTTAGCGCCTGGTCCTGTTCGAATGCACCTTCTGCGGTTTCTTCAATTTCGGATCCGTTGATGGCGGCATCTTGAACTTTTGTAACAGCTGCGATTTCGTCGTCTTCTTTAAGGTTTATAAGTTTTACACCTTGAGTGGCCCTACCTATGTTTCTTAAAGTACCCACCGACAACCTGATTGTTATTCCTGATTTGTTGATAATCATCAGGTCATCTAAATCAGTAACGTTCTCGATGGAAATCAGAGCTCCGGTCTTTTCGGTAATGTTAATGGATTTTACCCCTTTACCTCCCCTGTTGGTAATGCGATACTCACTAAGGGGCGATCGCTTCCCAAATCCCTTTTCCGAAACCACGAGTATGCTGCTTTCCAGCTCCTCTACACAAACCATGCCAATTACTTCATCTATGGCCGATGAGAGCGTGATTCCCTTAACACCTGAGGCATTCCTACCCATAGGGCGCACCAAACTTTCGTTGAATCTAATTGCCTTTCCACTTCTCAAACCCAAAAGAACCTCGTTGTTGCCGTTGGTCAACCTTGCTTGTAACAATTCGTCTCCCTCCCTTATGCTTATCGCATTTATTCCATTTACGCGTGGGCGACTATATGCTTCCAGGGAGGTTTTCTTAATTATTCCTTGTTTGGTACAAAGTATTATGTAATTATTGTCAATGTATTCCTTGTCGGTTAGATCCTTGATGTTTACCACAGCCTTTATTCTGTCGTCGCCGGCGAGGCTAATTAGGTTTTGAATTGCCCTACCTTTAGTGGCCTTGGCACCCTCAGGTAATTCGAAAACTCTGAGCCAGTAGCATTTACCTTTTTCGGTGAAGAAAAGTAGGTAATTGTGGTTTGTTGCCACGAATAGGTTTTCAACAAAATCTTCCTCTCGTGTTGTGGAGCCCTTGCTGCCACGCCCTCCCCTACTTTGGGTGCGATATTCGGAGAGAGGGGTACGCTTAATGTAGCCCAAGTGAGAAATTGTTATAACAACCTCCTCGTCGGCAATTGTATCTTCAATCCTGAAATCGCTGGCAGTATATTCAATCTCAGTGCGAGCCTTGTCGCCATACTTTTCCTTGATTTCGAGAAGTTCTTCCTTAATGATGGCCATTCGAAGATTAATGTCGGCCAAAACCGAATTTAAGTGATCAATCTTCTTCAAGATTTCCTCGTATTCGTCTTTTAGTTTTTGCCTTTCGAGGCCAACTAGCCTTTGCAATCGCATATCAAGTATTGCCCGTGCCTGCAACTCGCTGAGGTTGAACTTCTCCATGAGTCCTGTCCTTGCCTCTTCCGGGGTTAGCGAGGCCCTAATTAGCGAAATTACGGCATCGAGGTTATCGAGGGCAATCAGCAAACCTTCAAGAATGTGGGCTCTTTTCTCTGCCTCGCGAAGTTCGTATTGGGTTCTGCGGGTAACTACCTCGTGGCGATGGTCAACGTATAACGAAACCAAGTCTTTGAGGTTCAGCACCTTAGGACGCCCATTCACAAGTGCTATGTTGTTAACGCTAAAAACTGTCTGAAGTCCGGTTTGCTGGTACAGTTGGTTAATAACAATGTTTGGGATTGCATCCCTGCGGAGTTCGTAAACTATCCGCATACCGTTACGGTCAGATTCATCTCTTATTTCGGTAATCCCATCAATTTTTTTCTCGTTTACAAGGTCGGCAGTTTTTTTTATCATTTCTGCCTTGTTAACCTGATAGGGTATTGATGTTACTATTATTGATTCCCTACCGCTGTCGGTAGTTTCTGTTGTGGTCTCGCCGCGCATTACAACCCGTCCTCGGCCGGTAAGGAAGGCATCCCTTACCCCTTCGTAACCATAAATAATACCACCGGTTGGAAAATCGGGGCCCTTGATGAATTTCATCAGGTCTTCAATGGCAATGTCGTTGTTTTCTATGAAAGCAATGGTACCATCTATTACCTCTGTGAGGTTGTGTGGAGGCATATTGGTTGCCATACCCACAGCAATTCCAGAAGATCCATTAACCAAGAGGTTTGGGATGCGGCTTGGCAATACCCGGGGTTCTTGAAGGGTATCATCAAAGTTGTTTTGAAAATCAACGGTTTCCTTGTCAATATCAACCAACATTTCTTCGGCAATTTTTCTAAGCCTGGCTTCGGTGTAGCGCATTGCCGCCGGAGGGTCACCATCAATACTACCGTAGTTTCCTTGCCCGTCAATCAAAGGGTAACGAAGTGACCAATCCTGCGCCATCCGCACCATGGAGTCGTAAACCGATGAATCGCCGTGCGGGTGGTACTTACCCAAAACCTCCCCAACTATCCTTGCTGATTTTTTGTACGGGCGATTGCTGAAATTTCCCAATTCGTGCATCCCAAACAATACCCTCCGGTGAACTGGCTTGAAACCGTCCCTGACATCGGGAAGAGCACGAGAAACAATAACCGACATTGCATAGTCAATGTAAGCCGTTTTCATTTGTTCCTCAATGTCAACCTTGATTACCTTTTCTTGTAACATCCTATAATTTAGTGTCTTAAAAATAAATGACTTTCTCTATTCTAACTTGCGAATTTACGATTTTTTTTAGAAAGAGCTCCATAATTTTTCCAAATATTGCTAAATGCAGCCTTTGGGTAAGGGATTTGACAATAAATGTGGCTGGTAAACTACAAATGACAAATTTTGTGTGTAATTTTGACACGGAAACCATATTTAAAAAATTAATGGAAGCGCAATTTTCGCAAAGAGTAAAAGATGTTTTGACCTATAGCCGAGAAGAAGCGATGCGAATAGGAAACAACTATATTGGCATTGAGCATCTCATGCTGGGCTTAATAAGGGATGGAGATGGCCTTGCCGTAAGGGTACTGAATAACCTTGGGGTTGACCTCCAAAAGGTGAAAAGGGTTCTTGAAAGCACCATCAAGAGTTCGTCGCCAGGTACTATGGCCATCGAAAACATTCCTTTGGTCAGGCAGGCTGAGAGGGTTCTTAAACTCACCTTTTTAGAAGCCAAACTGTTTAACAGTGAACTCATTGGTACCGAACACCTTCTGCTTTGCATTTTGAAAGACCCCGACAATGTTGCCACCCGCACCCTTAACACCAACGGGGCCAATTACGAAAATGTTAAATTGGAATTGAAGAACTTTACAGACCAACCAGGATCAAGCCCGGGCAAGGAAACTCCCAGGGGTAGTCTTTCGACTGGTGGCGGTGATGAAGATGATCAGCAAGAAGGTGGTGGTTTTGGTGGTGGCACTCCAAAGAAAACTAGTGATAAATCAAAAACACCGGTTTTAGATAACTTTGGGCGGGACTTGACCAAGCTAGCCGAGGAGAACCGCCTTGACCCAGTAGTGGGTCGTGAAAAGGAACTTGAGAGGATTGCACAAATCCTTTCGAGGCGCAAGAAAAACAACCCCATTCTAATAGGTGAACCAGGGGTTGGAAAATCGGCCATTGCCGAAGGCCTTGCATTGCGCATTATTCAGCGCAAGGTTTCGAGGGCATTGTTCAACAAGAGGTTGGTTGCCCTTGACATTGCTTCGCTGGTGGCCGGAACCAAGTATCGAGGGCAGTTCGAAGAACGTATGAAAGCCTTGCTCAACGAGCTTGAAAAGAATGATGACGTAATCCTGTTCATTGACGAGCTTCACACCATAGTGGGCGCCGGTGGGGCCTCTGGGTCTCTTGATGCCAGCAATATGTTCAAGCCGGCCCTTGCTAGGGGCGAGTTGCAGTGCATTGGAGCAACGACCCTAGACGAATATCGCCAACACATAGAAAAGGATGGGGCTTTAGAAAGGCGTTTCCAAAAGATTTTGGTTGACCCTACCTCGCCTGAAGAAACGGTTGAAATACTAAACAACATTAAACAAAAGTACGAGGATCACCACCTTGTTACCTATTCTGACGAGGCTATCAGGGCTTGCGTAAACCTTACCAATAGGTACATGAGCGACAGGTGCCTTCCGGACAAGGCTATAGATGCTCTTGACGAATCTGGATCGCGTGTGCACATTGCAAACATCAAGGTTCCAGAAAACATCTTGAAAATCGAGGAGGAGATCGATGTGGTGCACGAGCAAAAGACACAGGCCATTAAATCGCAAAAATACGAGCTAGCAGCAAATCTTAGGGACAAGGAGCGTGAGCTCCTCGAACTTCTGGAAATAGAAAAGAAACGCTGGGAAGAGGAATCGCAGCTAAACCGTGAGGTTGTTACCGAAAATAACGTTTCGGAGGTAGTTTCCATGATGACCGGTGTTCCGGTACAGAGAATTGCCATGAATGAAAGCGAGAGGCTAATAGGTATGGAGGATGACTTGCAAAAAAGTGTTATAGGCCAAAATGCTGCCGTACAGAAGGTTGTGAGGAGCATAAGGCGTAATCGCGCCGGATTGAAGGACCCCAACAAGCCAATAGGTACTTTCATTTTTTTGGGTGCAACGGGCGTAGGAAAAACACACCTGGCAAAGGTTTTGTCAAGGCATTTGTTTGATACCGACGATGCGCTGGTGCGCATTGATATGAGCGAATATATGGAGAAGTTTGCCGTGAGCAGGCTCATAGGTGCCCCTCCAGGATACGTAGGTTACGAAGAAGGTGGACAGCTTACCGAAAAAATCAGGCGCAAGCCCTATTCCATAGTTCTTCTCGACGAGATAGAAAAAGCACATCCCGATGTTTTCCACCTGTTGCTCCAGGTGCTTGACGATGGTCAGCTTACCGATAGCTTGGGACGAAAGGTTGACTTCAAGAACACCATTATAATAATGACCTCCAACATTGGTTCACGTCAGTTGAAGGATTTTGGTATGGGTGTGGGTTTCAGCACTTCGGCAAAACAGGCTTCCTCTTCAGAATATGCACAAGGAGTAATTGAAAGCGCCCTAAAAAAGACTTTTTCACCGGAGTTTTTGAACCGCGTGGATGATGTTGTGATTTTCGAATCCCTTCAAAAGGAGGATATCTTCAAAATCATCGACATCGAGCTCGAAAAGCTTTTCAGGCGCATCAAGGATTTGGGTTACACCATAGAGCTTTCGACAGAGGCCAAAGATTTCATTGCCGAAAAGGGCTGGGATCCTGCTTTTGGAGCAAGACCTCTGAAAAGAGCCATCCAAAAATATCTCGAAGATCCGCTGGCCGAAGAACTTATCAAAGGCAAACTAAAGGAGGGGCAAACCATTAAGGTTGGTTTCGACGCCGAGAAAAGCGAATTAGTTATTCCTGGATGATTTGGATCAATTAAATAAAAAAGGGGAAACTTTTTCTAAGTTCCCCCTTTTTTTTATGAAGTTGGACTAAAACCTGTAATCGTTGTCATCAATAAGTTTTGCAGCAATTCTGCGTCGTGCGTTTTTAACGTTTATGCCTGCCACTTTGGTTAGGCAATTTATGGCCGATTCGAGTTTGCACTTGTCTTGGTCTTCAGTCAGGGAGTATATCAAATCAACGGCATTTTTCCGCACAATGGTGGCGGCATCGAAAACGAAAACATCCAGAATGTCTTTGTAAATGGCTGCCCCCTCCCCTTTCATAGTTTCTATTTTCTTTACCCTCAGAGCAAGCGATTCGGCAATGTAAAGCTCGCTGATAATGTCGGCAATGTTTATCATTACCTCTTGTTCCTTGCCCAGCGACCTACCAAATTGAGTTTGGGCTGCGTGTATGCATATCAGGGCTACCTTCTTGAAATTGGCCACGTAGCGGAGCTTTTCTTGGAAATAGCTTTCACCTTCTATCTTTCCATCGGTAATTGTTTCTGTTAGGTTATAGAGTTCTTGTGCCGGTCCGAAAAGGTCGAAATCGCCTTTCATGGCGCGTTTCATGGCGGTGTCACCAACAAGTAACCTGTTAATCTCGTTGGTTCCTTCAAAAATGCGATTAATCCTTGAGTCGCGGTAGCTCCTTTCTATATTCATCTCGGCTGAGTAGCCCATACCGCCATGTATTTGAACACCTTCGTCAACAATTTTGTCGAGCATCTCGGAGCCGTAAACCTTCAAAATGGCATCTTCAACGGCATAATGGCTAATTGCTTCGATCATAGCCCTGCCATAATCTGGTTCTTCTTGCCTCATCAACTCAAACAAATCGTCAATATCCTGGCTTACCCTGTAGGTGGCCGACTCGTGTGCAAAGACTTTGATTACCATTTGGGCAAGTTTTTGCTGAATGGCGCCGAAAGTTGAAATGAGCACGCAAAATTGCTTGCGCTCATTGGCGTACTTCACAGACTCCACGATGGCCTTTTTGGCGGCACCTATAACGTTAGCGCCAAGCTTCATTCTTCCCATGTGCAGGATGCTAAGGGCTATGCGAAACCCTTCGCCTCTCTTGCCTAGCATATTTTCCACAGGAACCTTCACGTCGGTGTAATAAATCTGGGCTGTTGACGATCCCTTGATACCCATCTTGTGCTCATCAGGGCCAATAACCACGCCGGGCATATTCGACTCAACAATGAAAGCGCTCAAAATCCTGTCTTTATCGACCTTGGCAAAAACCACCTGGGTGTCGCAGAACCCTGCGTTGGTTATCCACATTTTTTGTCCGTTGAGGATGTAGTGCTTTCCGTCATCTGTGGGGATTGCCGTAGAGGTGCCAGAATTGGCATCGCTGCCAGCTCCGGGTTCGGTGAGGCAGTAAGCACCAAGTAGTTCGCCCATAGCAAGGGCAGGAATGTACCTTTGCCTTTGCTCTTGGTTTCCGTAATACATGATAGGTAGGGTGCCTATGCCACAATGAGCCATGAAAGCAACCGAAAACGAGTATCCCGCACCTGTGGTTTCGGCAGTGAGCATTTGAGTTACGAACGACTGCCCGAATCCGCCGAATTCTTCTGGTATAGAAATACCCATAAGGCCAAGTTCTCCAGATTTTTTCAGAATTTCTTTCATCAACCCGCGGTCTCCCTTGTCCAGTTGGTCAAGCTTAGGGTAAACCTCGGCCTCGAGGAAGTCCTTGCAGGTTTGGGCAATCATTAATTGCTCCTCGCTAAACTCTTCGGGGATGAAAACCTCAGTGGCATCAATTTCTCTCACTAGGAATTCGCCGCTTTTCAATTTGTTCGCTTTTTCCATTTTTTATTTTAGTTTGAAAAGAATACTTATAATATTACCTCCTGCGACTTTTCGCACACAATTTGTGTTTTTTGTTCCACCATTCTTTAATGTTGCACAAAGGTTCAACACGATATTTCCTGACGTCTCACAAAGTATGTGAAATTTTAAAATTCAAAAATCCGGTGCCCCCCAGATTGGCAAAACTATCGCTTATATTTCAAGAAGTTTTAATTCGATCATCAGCCAAGTAGGCTTTAGTTGTTAAATTCCCAATGATTCGACGATCAATTCTGCGATGTCCAAATTTTTGATATCCTCCTCCCTGTTCTTGTACTTTAGGCCGTCGGTCATCATTGTCATGCAAAATGGGCAGGATGTTGCAATAACCTTTGCATTGGTCTTCAAGACATCCTCTATTCGTTCGATAAACACCTCCTTGTCGCCTTTTTCGGCCTCCTTGAACATTTGGCCGCCACCTGCCCCACAGCATAGCGCGAAGCTTTTGCTGCGGTGCATTTCAACCACATTGCCCGAAAGGGCCTTCAAAACCCTTCGCGGCGATTCGTAAATGTTGTTTGACCTGCCCAAATAGCAAGGGTCGTGGAAGGTTACCTTTACATTGCCAAAGGCTCCGGAGTTTAGTTTCAGGGTTCCATCTGCAATAAATCCATCCAGAAGGTCAACGTAGCTAATAACTTCGTAAAGTCCGCCCAAATCGGGATATTCGTTTTTGAAAACATTGTAACAGTGAGGGCAAATGGTTATTATTTTTCTTACCCCGTAGGTGTTTAAAATTTCGATGTTTTGCAAGGCCTGCATTTGGAATAGCATTTCATTGCCAGCTCGCCTTGCGGGGTCGCCAGTGCAGGATTCTTCCTTTCCAAGCACGGCATAACTTACCCGAAGGTGGCACAATATTTTGGCAAACGCAGCTGCAACCTTCTTGTACCTATCATCGTAAGCACCAGCACAGCCCACCCAAAACAAGAATTCGGGCTTTTCGCCCCTGGCAGCCAAATCGGCCATTACCGGAACTTCAATTTTCTTGGTTTCCATATTATCAATCAAGGTGGATGGTTAATTCTTGATATTTTTGAATTCGATGTTGGTTGCCCAATTAAGCCTGTCTTCGCTTGAATACTGCCACGGAGCCCCGTTGTTTTCGATGTTGTTAAAAACGGCCTTCAACTCGCCCGGTGCCGAGCCTTCTTCCATAACCAGGTAGCGGCGCATATCAACGATCAATGTTGGATGGTTTATGTTGATGGGGCATTCCATTGCACAGGCGTTGCAGGTGGTGCAAGCCCAAAGTTCTTCTTCGGCTACGTAGTCTCTAATTAGCGACTTGCCATCGTCGTAATCCCTACCATTTTTTATTAGCCCTTTGGATTTGTGGTTCATACGGGTACGCAAGTCCATAATTATTTTGCGTGGCGATAATTTCTTGCCAGTTATGGAAGCCGGGCAAACCGAAGTACACCTCCCGCACTGGGTACATGCCAATGAATCGAGAAAATTCTTCCAGCTTGAATCTTCGGCATCCTTGACGCCAAACCTTTCGGGTATTATTTCCCCTTCCGTGGCAGCATAGGCGGTTTCGGGATTCATCATCAGCTTAACCTCGCGGGTAACGGTATCCATATTGGGCAGCTTTCCCAACGGGTCCAATCTTGATAGAAAAACATTAGGCACTGACATAAAAACGTGGAAGTGCTTGCTGTAGGGAAGGTAATTGGCAAAAAAGAAAATGAGCAATATGTGAACCCACCAATGAAACTCGTGATGAACGTGGATTGCACTCGCAGACATACCAGAGTATAGGTTAGCGATGACGTTTGAAACGGGATATATTCCGACAATGGCTTGTCCTGCAGCCCTTTGATAGGCGAGGTAACTGGAGTTTAATCCCAGCAAAGTAACCATCAGAAGTAGGATTAGAACAAGGGCAACCTTGGCATCAATGTGCGAGCGATGGGTCATTTCTTCCCCTTCTAATCGCTTGATGCGGAAAAATAGCCTACGTGAAATGAAAATTGAAAGGGCAAGGATAATAATAAATGCAAATACATCGCCCGAAGCCATAAAAATATCGTAAGCCACCTCCAAAATGCTTAGCGACCTTTCAGTTCCGAAAAGACCATCAATTACCATTTCTATGCTGCCAACCAATATAACCAAGAAACCCCAAAAAACCAATGCGTGCAAAATTCCCGTGAAGGGCTTCCTAAACATTTTGCCTTGCGCAATGGCCACCTCAAGCATCAACCAAAACCTCTTGGCCCAATCGCCGAGTGAAAATGCCGGCCTGGTGATTTTGAAAAGCTTGATGTACCTCGAAACGGTGTAGGCAAAAACACCACACGTTACCAACAAGGCAAGAGCGAAAAATATTTGTTTAAGCATTTTATTAGTAACTTGTAGTTAGTGATATGTCGGGGCATAAATGATAAAGATTTAAGGGTATTAATGTTTCGATTTTCCCCTGTCATTGTTCATTTTTACTCTGCCTGCTTCGTACTGCCTACTTTATAGCAATGGTGCTTAGGATCCATAGGATCTCGGCCCTATGCCTTTATTTCTTTTACCTTTTCAACGAGCTTTGGCAAAACCTTGGCGGCATCGCCTACAATACCGTAACTGGCGGCTTCGAATATGGGTGCTGATTTATCTGAATTTATTGCCACGATGCACTTTGATGCACTAACCCCCGCCAAGTGTTGGGTTGCACCAGATATACCAATGGCCACGTATAGGTTTGGCGAAACGATCTTACCGGTTTGTCCGGTGTGTTCGGAGTGTGGCCTCCACCCTTCGTCCGAAACAGGCCTCGAACAGGCGGTAGCACCGCCGAGCAGTTCGGCAAGTTCAAGGAGGGGTTGCCAGTTGTCGGGCGATTTCATACCCCGGCCACCTGAGATTACTATTTCGGCATCGGTAAGCAAAATTTTACCTTCGTGTTTGAGAACTTCTTTAACCTTTGTGGTAACCGATCCAGGATCGATGGTGGCTTCAAAATCTTCAGATACAATATCGGCTGGATTTTCGGCAAGGTCAAAGGAATTTGGAGCCAGCGTTAGAACCTTTACTTGGGTATTCAATGACATTTTGGCGAAAGCACCGCCCGAGTAAACCCTTTTGTTAATTACGAAGGGTTCTAATGTGGCGGGTAATTGGTTTACACCCGAGGCCAAGGCTGCCGACAACCTCACCGATACCCTTGGAGCTATTGACTTGCCGGCGTTGGTGGAGGCAATGATTACAATTTTTGCGCCAACTTTTTGTGCCGCTTGGGCTATTGCAATTGAAAAAGCTTTGCTATCTAGGGTATTGAATAATGGCTTGGTATCCGTCAACACCCTCGCCACTCCGTATTTTCCAAGTTTTTGTAGTTCTTCCTGTGCTACAACCCCAAGCGAAATTGCACTTAATTGCCCTCCGGCCATTTTTGCTAATGCTGCACCGTAAGAAGCTAGTTCGAAGGTTTGTTTCTTGAATTTGCCGTCCCAGTTTTCGGCATATATTAATATTGACATTTGTTATTTTTTTTTTGTTTACACCGAGAACTTAAATAACTTTAGCCTCATTTTGAAGCAGATCAATGAGCCTGCCTGCATCTTCGGCATCTACGAACTTGCACGCGGCCCTTGCTGGCGGTAGCTCGTATCCAATAACGCTACTAAGGGGTTGTGCACCTGATGGGTCAACTACGGTTATTGGTTTGCTTCGGGCCATCATTATTCCGCGCATGGCAGCAATCCTTGGTTCTTTTGCAATCCCCTTTTGAACTATACCCACGAAGGGTATTTCTACGTGGAGTAGTTCCTGGCCACCATCAATTTCGCGGGTAACAAGCGCAACGCCGCCTTCGATTTTAAGGTTAGAAATTGCAGAAACCGAAGTTATGTCAAGTATTTCGGCAACCATACTGCCCACGTTTGACCCATTGAAGTCGGATGATTCTATACCGCACATTACTATGTCAAATTGGCCGGCCATGAAAATTTGAGCCAATCCCTTAGCAACTTGAAATGCATCGGCGGGGTCAATGTTTACTCTGTAGGCATTGTCGGCACCCATTGCAAGGGCCTTGCGTATGGTGGGTTCGGCACCTGCCAAGCCAACGTGGGCCACCGAAACTTGCTTAACGCCTGTTGAGGCATCGTCCTTTAACTCGAGTGCTCGCGTAAGCGACAACTCATCCCATGGGTTTATAACCCATTGAATCCCTGTAGTATCCAAACGGGTGTTGTTGTCAGCAAACTTAACCTTGGTAGTAGTGTCGGGCACGTTGCTGATACATACCAGAATATTCATAATGCGAAAATTTTAAATTGAAATGGGCGAAAAAGTTTAGGGGCAAAATTAATCATTGTTTCAAAACCACGACTTTAGAATGAATTTAAATAATGATCGGTAAAAATTGGAAAGGGGGTAATTTGAAAATGTTGATATGTTAAGGATGGTTGGTCAATTTGCCAAGTTGCCAGGTTGCCATTGCCAATTGTTTACCCAATGCTTCCCTAGATCCTCTCATCCAGCCATTTCAAAATATATTCGAACACTTCTTGCTTATTTTCTTCTCGAAGCATTTCGTGGCGGCCGTTAAATACTTTGATGGATAATTTGTGAAAACTCTGCTTGTAGTAACTTGCGTGAATCTGAACGGCATCCTTTCCGAAGTGGCCAACAGGATCCTGGTCGCCTGCAAAAATCAGGATTGGCAGTGATTTCCTGAAGGTTAGGTTTCGATTGTTTTTTTGCATTTCCTTGATTCCCCAAAAAAGATTCCGATAAAACCCCACCGAGCAATCAAAGCCGCAAAGTGGGTCGCTTACGTACTCATCCACTTCTTCCCTTTTGGACGATATCCACTCGAACATAGTTTGTGGAGATTTGAAATGTCTATTAAAATTGTTGTAAAAATGCTTGTTGAACCATTTAATTTTCTGGTGGTCGGGAAAGAGCGATGAAAGGACGGATGAAAGGGCTTGTCCGAGTTTCAGTTGAAATTTTGGAGTTTCGGTTGGTCCCGAAAGTATCAAACCCTTGAAATACAGAGGGTAAATACTAGTAAAATGCCGTGCGAGGATTGAGCCCATACTGTGTCCCATCAAGAAAACGTGCGTATTAGTGTGCTTGGACCTAATGTGTGTCAATAGTTTTAGTTGGTTCTTGAGCATCAGGTTCCAGCCCTTCTTGCCCTCAAGCACTCCAAGGTTTTTTTTACTTGGTGCCGTAAGGCCGTGGCCCGGATGGTCGGCAATGTAGGTGGCAAAACCATTATTGGCAAGAAAACTGGCAAATTCGGCATATCTCCCACCGTGTTCTGCCATACCGTGAAATATCTGGAGCACACCTTTGGGTTTTTGGCTTGAGGGCAAAAAACTTCTTACAAAAAACTTGAGGCCTTTATTGTTTTCTAAAACAAAGGTTTCCATTACATTGCTCCCTTGGTTCATTGTAAATATGTGTTTGTCAATACTCAATCAAAGATTGTAAAAACTTTCACCCGGCAATTTCAAGTACTGTTTTGGACAAGAAAATTGAAGACTTGCTTAAAAGTTGCAAAACTATTATTTTTTTCAATTGTTGGAAAAAAGAAAAAATTACCCTTTTTAGGTTGTTTATTAAGAAATAATTACTACTTTTGCACTCCCAAAAACAAAAAGAGATTCAATAATGGCAAAGAAAACTAAAGAAGCGAGGGTGCAGGTAATAATGGAGTGCACCGAACACAAGGGAAGCGGCCTGCCGGGTACTTCGAGATATGTTACCAAAAAGAACAAGAAGAACACACCCGAACGCTTGGAGTTATTGAAGTATAACCCAATTCTTAGAAAGAAAACTGTTCATAGAGAAATCAAGTAAACCTTCATATCATGGCAAAGAAAGTTGTTGCAACACTAAAGACCGACACCGGAAAAGGATTCGCCAAAGTTATAAGAATGAATAAATCCAACAAGAGCGGTGCGTACACCTTCAGCGAGACCATTATGGCATCAGATCAAGTAAAATCTTTTTTGAGCAAGAAGTAGGTACATTCTTGCATCATGCAAACGCCAAACGGCCAGATCCGGTGCACGGGTTTGGTCGTTTTTTTATTTGTTCGCGGCTTAACTGTGGCTATTAACCTTCAAAAAAGTGCCATTTGCGCCCATAAACTTGAAAAATGTTGTTTCCAAAAATTATCTTTGCCTGAAATTTTTAAAACACAAAACAATGAGTTCAAAGAATAGCAGCAGAGCCCTGCTCGGACTAATTTTCATTTTGATAGGTTCATTCTTGTTCTTGAGGTTTTTTGATTTGATTCCATTTTTCGTACCCACTTATGTTTTCTCGTGGAAAACCATTTTGGTAGTACTTGGTATCATTTTGATGCTCTCATCGCGCGAGAAGTCAACGGGTTTGATCTTGTTTTTGATTGGCGCTGCCTTTTTATCGGGCGATGCCTTGGGATGGAAGTTTAAGGAATTGGTGAAATTCGTAATTCCGGGTACAATGCTCCTGGTAGGTATTTCATTGATTTTTCCCCGAGGATATTTCAGACGAAACAAGGAACGAGGGGGTTTTTTTGAGGGCAATGAAGAAACCGACCGTTTGGAAGATTTCAACATTTTCTCGGGGCAGAAAAAAAAAGTTAGTTCCAAGAACTTCAGTGGCGGGGAGGTAGTTTGTATTTTTGGCGGCACCGAACTAAACCTCAGGGATGCGGTGCTATCGGAGGGTGAAAACGTTTTGGAGGTTATTTGCATTTTTGGAGGATGCTCCATTTTCGTACCGGAGGATTGGACCGTAAAATTCAAACCTACGGCGGTTTTTGGCGGCTTCTCCGACGAACGGATAAAACGAAATCCTTACCTGGTTAGCAATCCAAACAAGGTTATAACCATTGAAGGGGTAATAATATTTGGTGGGGGCGAGATAAAAACGGCGTAAAATCAGTTTAGAGTTGACAGGTAACAAAGTGAATTAACCCCACGAATAAAAGTTATAGGCCTACCAATCACTACCACCAGCTTCCAATTTCAATTTCTGACCAAAAATTTCCAATTTCTGGCTCCTGACCTGTGAAGAGTATATTTTTTATAAAAAGCAAGCTGCTTCCTCACTACCTGGTGCTTTGGGTCATTTCAACCAGCGTGGTTCTTCTGCTGCAGATCTTTTCTACTCAGTGGGGTCCAATCATGGTTGTGGCAGACACCTTGGGGTCGCTAGCCATACTTTTCGTTTGCTTGCTTCCCATTGGATACCTGGTGCAATTTGTGGGCGACACCCCATGGGAAGCACCAAAACAATTCATCACCACATTATTGGCTTCTATAGTATTGGTATTCATCTGGTTAGCTTCGTGTGTTTTTTTGATCGAGGCATTGCCCATATTTTCTGAAGATTACATTCAATTTGCAAAATCTACGTGGGTTTTAAGGGGTTCGGTGGGGTTTTTGTTGGCCCTTTCGGTCATTTTCATGCTTCAAACTTTCTACCTAACAAGCAAGAGATTGGAGGCGACCGAACGCGAAAATTATCTTGTTGACTTGCTGCAAAAGACAGAGCTGCAGGCACTTAAAAACCAGCTCAACCCGCACTTCATATACAACAGCCTCAACTCCATTAACAGTCTTACCATTACCTCGCCCGAAAGGGCAAGGGAAATGGTGGGCCGTCTTTCTGACTTCTTGCGCTACGCCCTGAGTAAGGATGCATTGCAAATGACATCGCTCCAAAACGAGCTCAAGTACATTGAATCTTACCTGAGCATAGAGGTGGTAAGGTTTGGCGATAGGTTAAAGTATAACCTCCACACACCCCCCGAAACAAGCAACCTGCAAGTTCCGGTAATGATATTGCAACCCCTTTTTGAAAATGCCGTAAAGCACGGAGCCCAAAAAAGCAACCTTCCGGTAGAAATAACTTACACCACACATGTAACCGAGACAGAGGCTATCCTGGTGGTAAAGAACAATTTCGACAAGGAATTTGCAAGACCGAGAAGCGAAGGGGTTGGATTGGAAAACGTAAGGAACAGGTTGAGGTTGATTTACGGCAACGGCAACCTGCTATCGGTAGGGGTTGAGGGCGAAGTTTTCGTGGCGTGCATTAGGCTTCCATCAAAGAAATTTGTTGAAACTTAGGCAGATAATTACCCATTATATCGTTGTGGTTTTTTAAAACGAAATTTTTATAAAAATGTCCAAATACAAGGTCATAATAGTTGAAGACGAAAAGCCGGCTAGGGATCTAATCAAGTATTACCTCAAAGAGATTGAAGACCTGGAATTGGTTGAGGAGTGCAGCGACGGTTTTGAGGGTGCAAAGGCTATTGCACGGCACCGACCCAGCATAGTATTTCTCGACATACAGATGCCACGCATCAATGGTTTTGAGATGCTTGAGCTGATTGACAAGGAGGCAATTCCCCTTGTTATCTTTACCACTGCCTACGATACATACGCTCTCAAGGCATTTGATAACGGGGCCGTTGATTACGTGCTCAAACCCATTGATAAGGAAAGGCTCCTAAAGGCCGTAAACAAGGCATTGAATTTGATAAGGACCGGCCATAGCACCCAACCCGGTTTGAACCAACTGCTCGAAAATGGCCCTGGAACCGGCAGGTACCTCGAAAGGATTGTTCTGCGCTCCGGCCAGGGAATACAAGTAATACACCAAGAGGACATTGTGGGTATAGAGGCCCGCAACGATTGCGTTATCGTATCTACAATGCAAAACGATTTCCTAAAAAAGAAAACCCTCAGGTACTACGAGGAAAACCTCGACCCGGCCAATTTTGCAAGGATTCACCGCGCACACGTGGTTAGGCTCGATGCCCTAGTAAAGATTGAACCATATACCAAGGATTCGTACGTTGCATTCCTAAAAAACAAAAGGAAAGTTCCGGTGAGCAAGGCCGGATACTCTGCCTTGATGAAGAGGCTGAATGGGTAAGCTGCCCCTTCCAAAAACTTATCAATAACAAGCTTGGCCTTGGGTCAATCCGTGAATGCTTATATTAAATGCCCAATTGAGGCACGGCGAACAACCCACCCTAACCAATTTTCCCGATTATTGCAGTTGTGAATTGCTTTCAAATTGTATCTTTGACTTATTGAACACAACAGAAGGGTTGGTGGGCAGGCAAAAGGCAGGGTTGTGAATTGCTTTCAAATTGTATCTTTGACTTATTGAACACAACGACGAGGCGTTGGCTGCCTTGAAAGCCTAT
>CAZUWF010000033.1:0-23222 GCA_964624065.1 uncultured Bacteroidales bacterium | reverse complement strand
TATTATTTTTTTTTCTCACAAATTCTTTAAAGCACAAATCCCTAAAAATTGGTAATTGGCTTGCAGGTATAAAATTCCCTTTGCCTTTTGCGAAATTCAATTCTTAACGATCCATAACCAAGCTATCCAAGAAAAAAATTTCGACAAGTTTAACTTGCTTCAATTTAAGAAATCCCCTTGGGGTTTTGGCCTGACAATTTCGAGCATTGCAATAAGGGCTAATGCCCACAAGGCCATTACACATCCTCCACAATCCTACGGCCAAAGTCTGGTAGTGCGATTCGTTGATTTTTGGAAAGGTGCTCCGCACGAACTACAATATCTTTTAGAACAAGGATTTGGAATTCAATACGGCACTGTGCGTGGTTTGGATGGTATTCAGGGAGGCTGGCTCTATTTAATAACTTTTTTAAATGAATATCCGCAATCCGTCGTAGGCTAGCTTTACATTTTGCGGCAGTTCTTTTTCTACCTGCCCGTGAAACCCCATTTGGTGGCTTAGGTGTGTTAGATATGCTTTTTCGGGTTTTGCCTTTTCAACAATTTCTAGCGCCTCTTCCAATGTGAAGTGCGAGTTGTGCTTTTTCTTTCTTAATGCATTCAAAACCAATACCTTGCTGCCTTGTATCTTTTCAAGTTCCTTCTTGGGAATATGATTAGCATCGGTGATGTAGGTGAAATCTTTAATTCGGAAACCCAAAACGGGCATTTGATGGTGAAATGCCTGTATTGGAATTACTTCTGTTTCCCCGACCTTGAAAGTGCACTCCTTGACTTCAATTAAGTTTAGGGTTGGCACACCCGGGTATGGGTTCTTGCCAAAGGCGTAGGCAAACTCAATCCTTACCTGCTCAAGCGTTACGGCCGATGCAAAAACATCCATAGCCTTTTGCAGTACCCAATTAAAACTACGCACATCGTCAAGTCCGCCAATGTGATCTTTGTGGCCGTGTGTAAGAAGAATCCCACATAGGTTTCTCACGTTCTCGCGCAGCATTTGCTGCCTGAAATCCGGTCCGGCATCAATTGCCAAGGTTAAGCCATTTACTTCTACCAATACTGAACTTCTCAACCTATGGTCGTGGGTATCCTGGCTCATACAAACCTCACAGGGGCAAGCTACCACTGGAATCCCCTGCGAAGTTCCGGTTCCTAGAAAAGTTACTTGCATAGTTTTGTTTTTACCCAGGGATCGCAAATGAATTTAATCAATTCACTATGATATGTTTTTGCAACACCGATAGGAAAGCATCCGAATTTGACAATTTGGCCGAGTGCTCTTCAATTATTTTTCTGGTTCTCTCATACGATTTTGCTATTCTTTGGAGCGTGGCCTCGGAATACAACCATTCTTCATTATTATTACCCATGCCAATATAATCAATACAATTGAGTACTTCATAAAATTGTTTGTTATTCCTTAACTCTCGATTTACCCAAAGCGGAAAATATCGCACCTTTTCAATTCTTACCTTTTCGCCCGCAGGTTTCATCAATTCTACCTTTACCAGCAGTCCATCCTCGGTATGGTAATTTCGGAGGGTTTCGAATCGCTGGTTAGAAATAAAGTTGCCCAACGAATATGCAACGAATGTCTTGTGCTGAGTTTCAGGATGTTGTATGAAGCCTAAAGGCTGCACCACGTGAGGATGGCTCCCAATTATCAAGTCAACCCCAAAGTGGTTTAGCAAGGTTGCAAGCTCAACTTGATAACTGTTGGGGCTAGTATTGTACTCTTGCCCCCAGTGCATCATGAAAATTGTAAGGTCAACCGAATCTGCCTTCATCTGGTTTACAACCTGCTTCATTCTTTTTGACTCACCAATTACGTCAGAGGGGTCGAATGAGTTGAGCAAGGGCGAAACCTTGTCCGAAATAAGAAGTCCGTTAATGGTTTTCAGGCCATTTACCTTGGCAGTTTCGTAGGTAAATGCTGTAATTCCAATCTTAATCCCATTTACATCCCTAATAATGTATTGCCTCTGGGTGGTATCCTTTCTTACTCCAACAGGAAAGATTGAGAACTCTTCCAACACTCCTATTGTTCTGAAGAAACCACTTTCGGACCTGTCGTAAATGTGGTTGTTTGCAAGCGAAACAACATGAATGCCGGCATTGGAAACAGCTTCTGCCAATTCATCGGGCGCGTTGAACAACGGATACCCCGAAAACCGCTTTTCCTTTCCCGAAAGCGTGGTTTCAAGGTTGGCAACCATTAGGTCCATACCCTTGAAAAGAAACCTTACCTTGTCGTAATTGTTGTCGAAATCGTAAATATCACCATCTTTCTTTTGGGCAATAATCTGTGGTTCGTGAGCCATAATATCTCCAATCGCCCCGATTGAAATTTTTATGGTGTCTTGTTCCCCTTGAATCAAAAGTGAACCGGGTGCACCATAGTTTGGTTTTTCTACCCCCGGTCCAAAAATGGCAACTAAAAGAAAAACCAAAAAGCCAACCAGCGGAATTAGGTAGGAAATAAGATTGAACCTGTTGGTTCTATTTTTTGCAAGCACTAACATAAACCTATGACTTTCCAATCCAAGAACTTCAACCCTATCCAAACGTGCTCACAAAATTATCATTTTAATTCGAGAAAAGGTATAAAGCAATTACGGGTAATTGGCTGAAAAATATCCCTAAACCCTAAATCCAATTAAAATCTTTGTACCTTTGATAATTGTTATAAACCATAGATATGGTTTGGTAAATTAATGGTTTTTAAATATTTGATGACTTTTCTAGGGAAAATAAAAAACAAGCTCCTGATATCGGTTCATTCCAAATTGATCCGAAATCAGAAAACCACAAAACGGATTGTAGATTTTGAGTCTGCGAGAAGTATAGGCATATTGTTTGATTACAACAACGTACAAGACCGGGAATTTGTGGTAGGGTTTGCCGATAAACTGGCAAGCTCTGGTAAGGAAGTACAGATTTTGGGATACTGCAAAAGCAAAAAGGCTTCAAACTTTGTTGAACCCGAGTCCTTTTTTCCTAAAATCGTTCCCCAGGTTTGTAACGACGCTGACTTTGGATTTAGGAAACTTTTTAGGACCGGAGCTCTGAAACGATTTGTCTCTTATGATTTTGACCTTCTTGTTGATTTATCCCCATCGGATTTTCACCTGATAAAGGTTACGGTGGGTTTATCTAGCGCCAAGCTCAAAACTGGGTTCTACCAAGATAGCTTTGAAAACAGGTTTGACATAATGATTCGCGAAAGGGCCGAAGCTGGCTCTTTTACCAAACTGGTTCACCTTGAAAAATATTTGAAAATAATTAACTCTCCAAAAAATGACTAGTAAATTTAGAGGAACGGGCACGGCTATCGTAACCCCCTTTCACAAAGATGGAGGAATTGACTTCCGTGCTTTCGAAAGACTCATTGAATTTCAAATAATGAATGGCATTAACTACCTTGTTTTCATGGGTACCACCGGCGAGTCGGTAACGCTAAGCAAGGAAGAGAAAAATGCCATCGTGCATTTCGCAGTCGAAACGGTAGGGAAACGTGTGCCGGTAGTGGTAGGAATAGGAGGAAACAATACCCAGGAGATTGCAAACTGTTTCAGGCACATTGATTTTGACGGGGTTGATGCGGTGTTATCGGTAAGCCCTTATTACAACCGGCCTCAACAAAGGGGCATATACAAGCATTTCAAGGCGGTTGCAGCCGCAAGCCCTGTTCCAATTATCATCTACAATGTGCCTACAAGAACAGGGTCAAACATTAACTCCGAAACTACCTTGTCATTGGCTCACGACATTTCGAATATTATTGCGATAAAAGAGGCAACCAGAGATATGGTTCAATGCGCAAGAATTATTAAGAACAAACCTGAAGGTTTCTTGGTAATTTCGGGTGATGACGTTACTACGCTGCCCTTTATGGCCTTGGGTGGCGATGGAGTAATTTCGGTTATTTCCAACGCCCTGCCAAAGCAGTTTTCTGAAATGGTAAACCTTTGCCTTGCAAATGATTACATAGGAGCCAGGATTATTTACAACCAATTGTTGGAGATTACCTCAGGAATTTACGAGGACGGCAGCCCATCTGGGATTAAGGCAGTTCTTGAACTTAAAGGCCTTTGCAACAGCAAGGTCAGGTTGCCGCTTGTGAGGATCAACAAAACCTTGCATAACAAACTGGCCAATCAGTTAAGCGAATTTGAGTAATACCAAAAACCAAACTTACAACATTATTGCTTTGAAACGAACAGCTTTTACAACTCTTGCAATGGCAGTGGCATTAATATCCATTGCACAAAGCCCCCAATTGAACCGTGCAAATGAAATCCTAAGCACACGGGGAGAGGTTTTCTTCAGCTTTGAAATGCCCCTTGGCCTAAACCCTTTGCCAATTGTAAGAAACCTAAGTGTGGAAAAAATTTCCGGAAATACTGTTTTCGCATTTGCCAACCAGAAAGAATTCGAAGAGTTCTTGAAAAATGGGATTGATTTCAGGCTCGTGGACGATTATTACGCCAGTAAAAACATTACTATGGCCACCACCATTGCCGAAATGTCAAGCTGGGACCGATACCCAACCTATGGTGTTTACTTGGAATTGATGAACAAATTTGCTTCCGATTACCCAAACCTTTGCAAAATATTCAACGTAGGAGCAACTGCAAGTGGCAGCAGGCACCTTTACTTCGCCAAGGTAACCTCAAATGTCAATGGGCACAAGAAGAAACCTCAGGTAATGTACACAAGTACTATGCACGGCGATGAGACCACCGGGTTCGTGCTGCTTCTCAGGCTTGTCAACTATTTGGTGAGCAACTACGGAACCAACCCAAAGGTTACCAAATTACTCGACAACCTGGAGATTTGGATTTGCCCCAACGAGAATCCCGATGGAACCTACCGAAGCAACAACTCCACCATTCAGAATCCAACCAGGTCCAATAATAGTGGGATTGACCTAAACAGAAACTACCCCTGTCCAAAACCCGGGGTATCTGTTCAAACTCCAATACAGCCCGAAACAAGGTCAATGATGAATTTCACCGATACAATGAGCTTTGTTTTATCGGCCAACATCCACGGTGGGATAGAGTTGGTTAATTACCCCTGGGATGCGTGGACCAGCAGCGAAAACAGGCATCCCGACAACGATTGGTTTTACTTGATATCTCGCGAGTATGCCGATACGGCACGTTTCTACAGTCCGGCTAGTTACATGAATCCTTCCAGTTGGCAGTGTGGGAGTTGCATAAACGGCGTTACACACGGTGCGGATTGGTACTATGTATTTGGTTCAAGGCAAGATTATATGAATTACTCGAGCAGGTCCCGGGAAGTTACCCTCGAGGTGAGCAACACCAAGTTACTGGCATCAGCCCAACTACCAGCCCATTGGAACTACAATTACAGGTCGTTATTAAACTATATGGAGCAAGCAACCTTCGGCATTCATGGCACTGTCAGGGACATTGTTACCCTTCAACCCATAAAAGCAAGAATTGAAATTATTGGTCATGACCGGGACAATACCGATGTTTTCTCGTATTTGCCATTGGGGTTGTTTCACCGGCCTGTGCTTGGGGGCACCTATACCTTAAGGGTCACGGCGGCTGGGTATCCCGAAAAGATCATTACCGGAGTAACAGTGCAAAACCGTAAAACCGTAAACCTCGACATTAGGCTCGGAATTCCCACTTCCGTGGCCGAAATTAGCAATGGAGTTTCGATGAACGTATTTCCCAACCCGGTAAATCATACATCGGTGGCCAACGTTTACCTTCAAGAGGCCGGCCTGGTTAATATTGAAATAATTAACATTGACGGAAAGGTTGTTTCCAATGTTTTTTCGGGCATTATCCAACAAGGCAATACCTCGATAAACCTAGGTAAGCATACCATACACCTTCAAAAGGGTATATATCTCTTGAAGGTGGTACATCCCGGTGGTGCAAATACCTCGAGGCTGTTGGTTTTGTAGCAAACAATAATTTCCTGCACTGGAACCCTCAGGTTATTTTACTTTGGGTGGCCTTTTCACCCTCGCCAATTTTCTTTTCCTTCGCAAAGTATGGGAACCCAGGTGCGAATGGTTGGAAAGTGAAAAAGTGGTTTAGGTTGCTCCAGCTTTGGCCAGAACCAAAGCCCTTTTGATCATCACAACCCAAACGACCGTCGTTTATGAATAAAGAGAATAATGTTGATGATTTTTTGGAACAAGGTACTTTCAAACATCAAGCAAAAAGCTTACGTAGGGATACCGGCACGTTCTGATTTTTTTGGTGCCAAATAAAACACTATCTGTCCCATGAATGGCACAACTTCATCCGGAAGCATAGGGGATTTAACAGAATCAGCACCGAAAACCAACGAGAAAATGCTACCCACAATGTAACTGAAAACTCGAAAAATAGGGCATAGGATTCAAGGTTCCCTGCGACTCCCTAACGACTATTAATCATGGCAAAGGTTTGGAACAACTATTCCCTTTTCAAGCTTTCCAATTGAGTTTCGAGCACGACAATTCGTGCTTGGGCATCAGCCTGTTTCTTTTGCTCCATTGCAACAACACTTTCGGGGGCTCCAGCCATAAACTTTTGATTAGACAGCTTGCCATTAACCGTTGCCAGAAATTTCCTTTGGTGTTCCAAATCGGCCTCAAGCTTGGTTACCTCCAATTCCACATCCACATTTTCATCAACAGGGATGTAAAACTCGGTGGTGTCAATTATAATGTTGAAAACATCTTCGGGCTTTTGCTCAACGTACGATACATATAGGTTGCACATTTTTTCAACGGTGCAGTCAAAGGTGGTGTCGGCCTGTTCATGGTTATTTTTCTTTACCAGGAGCTTAAGGGTATCTTTGGGCGAAATACCCTTCTCTTGCCTGAAGTTTCGGACTGCCATTATTACCTTGTTTGCAAACTCGAATTTTTTCAAAATGGCCTCATCGCAATCCTTGGCAGCAGGAAAAGGAGCAATAACAAGGCTTTCAGCGTCATTTTCGCCACGAAGGTGTTGGTATATCTCCTCGGTGATGAAAGGCATGAAAGGATGAAGCAACCTCAGTAGCGTGTCGAAAAATGACTTTGTTGCATCAAGAGTTTTGGCATCAATAGGCCTGCCAAAGGCTGGTTTTATCATCTCGAGGAAGCAGGAGCAGAAATCGTCCCAAATCAACTTGTATGTTGCTAGCAGTGCATCGGCAATCCTGAATTTGCTGAAGTGATCGTTTATTGCTCTTATGTTCTTGTTGAGATTTGTCTCGAACCACTCAATCGAAACCCTTGCACTTTTGGGCTGCTCCATTTCTTCCGAGACAGTCCAACCCTTTACCAGCCTGAATGCATTCCATATTTTGTTGCTAAAGTTTCGGCCCTGCTCGCACAGGGACTCGTCAAACAAAAGGTCATTGCCGGCTGGCGATGCAAAAAGCATCCCTACCCTAACCCCATCGGCCCCGTGTTTTGACATAAGTTCAAGAGGATCGGGGCTATTTCCCAATGATTTGGACATTTTGCGGCCAACCTTGTCGCGCACAATCCCAGTAAAGTAAACATTCCGGAACGGAACATCCTTCATATACTCCAGGCCAACCATAATCATACGTGCCACCCAAAAGAAAATGATTTCGGGAGCGGTTACAAGGTCATTGGTTGGGTAGTAGTACTTGATATCATCGTTTCCGGGATTCCTAATTCCATCGAAAACCGAAATAGGCCAAAGCCAGGAGCTGAACCAAGTGTCCAGAACATCTTCGTCTTGTTTAAGGTCGGTTGTTTGTAAGTGCTGCCCGTATTGCTTGCGAGCAAGTTCCAGAGCCTCTTCCTTGGTTCTGCCAACCACTACTTTTCCATCGGGCAGGTACCATGCAGGAATGCGATGCCCCCACCATAACTGGCGGCTTATGCACCAGTCGCGAACATTTTCCATCCAATGTTTGTAGGTGTTCTTGAACTTTGGAGGGTGAAACTTCACGGTGTCGTTCATAACCACCTCAAGAGCGGGCTTTGCCATTGCCTCCATCTTCAAGAACCATTGCATAGAAAGTCGCGGCTCTATTACCTCATCGGTGCGCTCCGAATATCCAACCTTGTTGGTTAATACCTCAACCTTGGCAAGGTGTCCCTTGGCTTGGAGTTCAACGGCAATTTTTTCTTTTACCACAAACCTGTCTTGTCCAATGTAAATTTCGGCCCTCTCGTTAAGGGTACCGTTGTCGTTGAAAATGTCAACCGAAGCAAGGTTGTGCTTTATGCCCAGGTGGTAGTCGTTTATATCATGTGCAGGTGTAACTTTTAGTGCTCCGGTTCCAAAGCCCATTTCAACGTAATCGTCGAAAATAATTGGAACGGATCGATTGATAAGAGGAACTAGGGCTCTTTTTCCCCTAAGGTGGGCATAGCGAGGATCCTCGGGGTGAACACAGATTGCGGTGTCGCCCAATATGGTTTCGGGACGGGTGGTTGCAATGGTAATGAACTCGTTGTCGCTACCTTCAATTTTATACCTCAGGTAGAAAAACTTGGATTGAAGCTCTTTGTAAATTACCTCTTCATCCGAAACGGCAGTAAGGGCCTTAGGATCCCAGTTTACCATCCTCACACCCCTGTAAATCAACCCCTTGTTGTAAAGGTCAACGAAAACGGAGATTACGGCCTCAGAAAGCTTTGGATCCATCGTAAAGGCGGTGCGATCCCAGTCGCACGAAGCGCCAAGTTTTTTTAGTTGCTCAAGTATAATGCCTCCGTGCTTATTCTTCCACTCCCAAGCATGTCCCAAAAACTCTTCGCGGGTTAGGTTATTCTTGTCTATCCCCTGGTCGCGCAACTTGGCCACCACCTTTGCCTCTGTGGCAATTGAAGCGTGGTCGGTACCAGGAAGCCAACAAGCATTGAACCCCAACATTCGAGCCCTCCTAACCAAAACATCTTGTATTGTGTTGTTGAGCATATGCCCCATGTGCAAAACACCGGTAACATTGGGAGGAGGTATAACTATTGTATAAGGTTCGCGGTGGTCGGGAACCGATTTGAAGTAACCTTTTTCGAGCCACCAAGAGTACCACTTGTCCTCGGCACCCTTGGGGGAGTATTGCTTAGGAATTTCCATAACAAAATTTATAATCAAAAAACTTGCAAAGTTAAGAAAAGGTTTGAACTTTGGAAGTCTCAGGTATATTATCGGCATTAGATAATAAACAGGCGGGCAAAGAAGTTATTGGATGGTGTAAAGCTTTAACTAAATTTGTGTTTCGAAATTTATCCGGCCAAAAATTCAGCATGAAACTATGGTTTCTAATGCCATAAAACCATCAAAGGTTTTTTTTACAAGCATTATTCTGTCATTTTATTTACCCATTGGTATTTGGGCGCAGGATATGTCGGCAATGTCTTCCGATCCACGTGCGCCCGTATATAGGAGCATTGTTAACCCGGGATTCTTACTGCACGGAAAAAAGTGTTTGGAGTTTAGTTTGGCAGGTGCCGGGATAAACTTGGGCAACAATATGTTTTTCATAGAACGGGGATTGGTTAACGTTTCTGCCTTCTTCAATGATCCCGTAACCTACTTAGAACAGATGTACCATGAATTGCAATTTTTCGAAAACACCTCTATTGCAAGATTAAGCTCGTTGTCGAGGATTCAGGGGCCGTCTTTGATTTTCAATCCCAATAACAAGGTTTCATTTTCTCTTTCCAGTGCTTTCAGGGTTGCCGGGGAGGCAAATGGTGTTCCATCGCATTTGGCTTACCTGATGTATCAAGGCATTCCCAACTTTTCATTCAGAGAACAATTATTAGATCACCAAAGGGCATTTGGTGGGTCCACCATGAGTTGGTCGGAAATTGGCGTTGGGGTTGCAGTTGACTTTACCAAGGAGCAAGATGTTTCCCAGCAACGAATTACCGCCGGGCTGACCCTCCACTCGCTTTTTGGTTATCACGGTGCCCACGTTCGCGAAAGCGCTTTCGAATACCTTGTCAACGATGGTTTCGACATTGTGGTAAACGATATGAACCTGACGGTTATGAGCGCTTCGCCATTCGATATTTACGAATGGGAATTTACCAACCCTGGCTTCAGGGGATTGGGAAGGGGCTTCTCGGTATCGGCCGGAGTGGTATTGGAAAAATACAAGGATGATAAGAAATTAACTATCTTGGGCAAAAGTAGATTAGGCGCCCCAAAGGATTACAGATACAGGCTTGGTGTATCACTTACCGACATTGGTGCCATAAGGTTTGACCGCCGCGCTAACAGGGTTGAGTTAGAGGATGCCTCATTTACCTTGTACAACCCCCGATTTAGCGACTACTCTAGTTTCGCCCACCTTCTATCAACCATTCAGGACAGCTTGCGCTCAGGATATGTGAGAACATTGGTCGGCGAACCATTCAGGTTGGGCTTGCCCTCGGCGGTTAACATTCAGTTTGATTATAACTTTGGTGAAAATTTTCACGCACACTTTTTCGTGGTGCAGGATTTGCCGCTGATGACAAATAGGGTTGCACGAAAATCGCAAGTTGGGATTGTTCCGCGCTTCGATACAGGTTTTCTTTCGGTGGCCCTACCCATAACCTTCAATCATTTTTACAAACCACGGTTTGGAGCCTACATACGTGTGGCATTTTTGTCAATAGGCACCGATGCCCCAGGAGGTTTGCTGGGAGTAAATGACTTCAGTGGAATGGATTTTTACTTTTCCTTTAACTTCGGGGTAAACTGCCCAAAGAAAAAAAGGATTGGCAGATGTGGTGATGTGATGATGTGGTGATTAGCTGATTAGCTGATTAGGGGATTAGCAGATAGTTTTAATGCTCAAATCATCATTCACCTAACCTTCAAATCCTTCCTTCAGTTTTTGATCATTGCTCCAATCAATAATTTTTATTGATTAATTTTGTGGATTATTAATATGGATGTAATGCCATCAGAACTGAAAAGAATTATAGAGGCTGCCTGGGAAAACCGAGCATTGCTGGAGCTGGACGAAATTAGAGCCGCGATATCGCAGGTGGTTGATTTGCTCGACAAGGGCAAACTTAGGGTTGCGGAGCCAAAAAATGGTATGTGGGTTGTAAATGAATGGGTTAAGAAAGGGGTAATCTTATATTTTCCCATTAGGCAAATGGAAACAATAGAAGTGGGGCCGCTTGAATTTCATGATAAAATACCATTGAAAAAGGGTTTCAAAGGGCTTGGTGTAAGGGTTGTTCCTCATGCCATTGCCCGCTATGGGTCTTTTGTTGCCCCAGATGTAATAATGATGCCCTCGTACGTAAATATAGGTGCCTACGTTGGTTCGGGTACTATGGTTGACACTTGGGCAACAGTAGGTAGCTGCGCGCAAATTGGCAAGAACGTTCACTTGAGCGGTGGTGTTGGAATTGGCGGGGTACTTGAACCCGTTCAAGCTAGCCCCGTGATCATCGAAGATGATTGTTTCGTGGGGTCGCGATGCATAGTGGTTGAGGGGATTCACGTTGAGAGAGAGGCCGTTCTTGGTGCCAACGTGGTCCTTACTGCCAGCACCAAGATCATTGATGTGAGCGGGTCCCAAACGGTGGAGCTTACTGGAAGAGTTCCTTCACGTTCTGTGGTTATCCCTGGCACCATCCCCAAAGATTTTGCGGCCGGTACTTTCCAAGTTCCATGTGCATTTATAATTGGTAAACGAAAGGAAAGCACCAATCTAAAAACCAGCCTCAACGATGCTTTGAGGCAATACCAAGTTGCAGTTTAGTTTTTATAAACTCAAAAATCACAGTTTTTTTGATCTTATGGACGAAGAAATAATTAAGATTGTTGAGGTTCTACGAAAAGGTGGGGTTATACTATATCCTACTGACACCATCTGGGGGTTGGGTTGCGATGCCACCAATGGTAAGGCCGCCGATAGAATTTTCAAAATTAAAGGACGCAAGCATGATAAGGCCCTGATAATTCTTGTTGACTCCTTGGATATGCTCAAAAGATACGCTGTTGATGTTCAAGACATTGCCATTGATTTTATGAATGGTTTCTCGGGACCACTTACCGTAATTTTCCCTGAAGGCAAAGATTTGCCAAAAAGCGTGCTGGCCGCAGATAAGTCCTTGGCGGCACGCATTCCAAAAGATGAGTTCGTCCTTAAGATAATTAAGGCATTTGGCAAACCCATAACCTCAACTTCTGCCAACCTTACAGGTAGCCCAAGCCCTTTGTCGTTTAGCCACATTAATCCAAATGTTGTAAATGGAGTTGATTATATTGCTGAAACTAACCGGTACAGGGTTAATAGACTCAAATCTAGCACTATAGTAAGGATTGACCATTTTGGCGAAATCAACATTGTAAGAAATTAAGGTTTGAAATATCTTTTAAAACACCCTATCGTTGATCTGGTATCGGAGGTGGCCACAACAGCCGGGCTCAGCGCGTACGTTGTGGGCGGTTGGGTGCGTGACTTGTTGCTGAAACGCCCTTCGAAGGATATCGATATAGTGGTAGAAGGAAGCGGTATTGAGCTTGCAACCCTCGTGGCCAATAAGATGGGAAAGCCTGAAAACCTTAAGGTTTACAAAAATTTTGGCACCGCCATGCTTCGAATGCTAGATTACGAAATCGAGTTCGTGGGTGCCCGCAAGGAATCATACAGGCTCGATTCGCGCAAGCCAATAGTTGAGGATGGCACATTGCACGACGATCTTTCCAGACGAGACTTTACCATAAACTCGATGGCAATTGGGCTTAGCGGACCTAACAAGGCTGCTTTGATTGACCCTTTCAATGGTCGGGAACAACTGCAGCAGGGGATTTTGAAAACCCCACTCGCCCCAGGAATAACCTATTCCGACGACCCCTTGCGTATGATGCGGGCCATAAGGTTTGCCGCTCAACTGAATTTTACAATTGAAGGTGAATCTATGGTAGCCATAAAGGAAAATGCCCACAGGCTAACCATAGTTTCCATTGAACGAATAATGGAGGAGTTTAACAAGATAATGCTTGCGCAAACCCCGGGCGCTTCACTGCTTTTGGTTTACAATGCAGGCTTGCTCCCACATTTCTTTCCCGAAATGCAAGCCCTGGCAGGTATTGATTTTATTAACGGCAAAGCACACAAGGATGTACTGCTGCATACCCTTCAGGTTCTTGACAACCTTGCTCCAAACTCCGATAACCTTTGGCTAAGATGGGCTGTATTGCTTCACGACATTGCCAAACCACCCACAAAGAGGTTCGACCCTGCGGTTGGATGGACCTACCACGGCCACGAATTTTTGGGCAGCAAAATGGTTCCAAAAATATTTGCCCACCTCAGGCTACCCCTCGATGCCAAGATGAAGTACGTGCAAAAACTAGTGCTCCTTCACCTGCGACCAATAGTGTTGAGCCAGGAAATAGTTACCGATTCGGCGGTGAGGAGGCTTTTGTTCGAAGCTGGAGAAGATATTGACGACCTAATGCTGCTTTGCGAGGCCGACATCACATCGGGCAATAGGAACAAGGTGGCAAGATTTATGCAAAACTTCAAGTTGGTAAGGGAAAAACTTGTTGAAATTGAAGAGAAAGACCGCCTTCGCAATTGGCAACCACCGGTAACTGGCGACGAAATAATGAACTACTTTGGCCTAAGGCCAAGCCGGGAAGTGGGGATTATCAAAACAGCAATTAGAGAAGCCATCCTCGATGGCCTTTTACCAAACCAAAGAGAACCTGCCTGGAATTTCATGATCGAACAAGGGAAAAAAATTGGTTTGGTTGCTGCCGATAAAACAAATTAGTTAACTTTGCCCTCGATAAAAAACTAAGAAAAAAGGTAAGATTTTTCAAAATGCACGTTTATCGCTTCAAGCTAACATTCGAAGATGGCGAGGACTTCTTGCGAGAAGTCGAAGTAGGGTCCGAGCAAACTTTCGAGGATTTTCACTACGCCTTGATTGAAAACCTAGGTTTGAACAAGGGCACCCTTTCATCTTTTTTCATTGCCGACTCTCGCTTTCGCAAAAAGAGGGAAATATCATTGATTGATATGCAATCTGAACAGGTCGAAGAATCGGTTTACCAAGATGATGCACAAGAACCAATTTTGGAAATGCGAAATGCGGTGGTTAGCGATTTTGTTGATGACCCACATCAAAAGCTGATATGGGTTTACGATTACCTAAATTACTGGACTTTTTACCTCGAGCTACTGAAAATATCGATGGCCAAGGAAGGAAATAAATATCCAAAAATAGTTAAGTCTGTTGGCGAAACACCCCCCGAAATACTCAAGAAGGACAACCTGCATCAACACACTACTACTGGGTTCGAATTCGAACCCCAGGAGGAAGGGGTAGATGCTGAGGATTTGAAGGCCTTTGAAGATGATGCTGATTTCTTTGACGAAGAAGCCGATAATTTCGATGAATTTGTCTGAAATTAATGCCAACAAAACATTACTTGTAATTACCGGCCCCACCGCTGTGGGAAAAACATCCTTAAGCATAGAGGTTGCTCGAAAAGTTGACACCGAAATAGTTTCGGCTGATGCCCGGCAGTTTTTTAAAGAACTGAAAATTGGAACCGCAGCCCCTACCTTCCATCAATTAGGAGCAGTCAAGCACCATTTAGTGGGAAATATTTCCATTTTCGATTATTTCAACGCTTCGCTATATGAATCGGAAGCCCTTGAAATCATAAACCGATTGTTCGAAACCAAAGATTTGGTGATCTTGACCGGGGGCTCTGGCCTATATATTGATGCTGTTTGCTTGGGATTGGATGACCTTCCTTCGGTGGATTTTGAAGTGAGGAATAATGTAGAAAAGGTACACCGAGAGCAAGGAACTGAGGGTCTAAGGACGTGGCTCAAGAAAGTTGATCCGGAGTTTTTCAAGAAAGTTGATCCGGCAAATCCAAATCGTATGAAAAGGGCGATAGAGGTGTACCTTAACACTGGCAAGAAGTTCTCGGAGTTAAGAACTAACCCGAAAAAAAACAGGCCTTTCAAGGTTATTAAGGTAATAATCGACAAACCACGCGAGCAGCTTTTTGCCGATATCAATAAGAGGGTTGATCTAATGGTGCAAGCTGGATTGGTGGAGGAAGCCATCGGCCTGTTCAAACATCGAAACCTGAATGCGCTCAAAACCGTGGGCTACCGTGAGCTTTACTATTGGCTTTCGGGCCAGTGTTCGTTAAGCCAAGCCATCCAACAAATCAAAACCAACACCCGCCGGTACGCAAAACGACAACTCACGTGGTTTAAGCGCTACGACGATGCGGTTTGGATGCGGGAGCCAAAACCCAACCAGATCCTTAAATTAGTTGAAAAAAATTAGCCCGTTACCACAATTGCGGCAGCGGGCTAATAACCTAACGACAAGTAAGATTAATCCAAGGTCCTATTATTTTGCTACCTCATGTCAAAACGGTCGGAGTTCATTACCTTGGTCCAAGCTTCAACAAAATCACTTGCAAATTTTTCACGGTTATCGTCTTGGGCATAAAACTCAGAATATGCACGAAGTATTGAGTTGGAGCCGAAAACCAAATCAACTCTTGTTGCAGTCCAACGAGTTTCACCTGTTTTGCGGTCAACGATATTGTAAAGGTTTTCCCCGGCAGGTATCCAAGAATAATTCATATCGGTGAGATTCACAAAAAAATCGTTGGTCAATATCCCTTCCCTTTGGGTAAATACGCCGTGTTTGGTTGCACCGTGGTTGGTTCCCAGAACTCTCATGCCTCCAATAAGAACCGTCATTTCTGGTGCTGTCAATCCCATTAGTTGCGCCCTGTCAAGTAGAAGCTCTTCGGGCTTAACTGCGTAGCTTTTCTTTAGCCAGTTTCTAAATCCATCGTGCACGGGTTCGAGATATTGAAATGAATCTGCGTCGGTGTTTTCGGGAGAGGCGTCACCCCTGCCGGGGCTAAATGGAACCTCAATGTTGAAGCCGGCATCCTTTACAGCTTTTTCAACTGCTGCAGTTCCTGCCAAAACTATCAGGTCGGCCAGGCTAATGTTAACATCTAATTGGCCCTTGATCTCCTCTAGCTTTCCCAAAACCTTATTTAACCTTTCTGGTTCGTTTCCTTGCCAATCTTTTTGAGGTGCCAAACGAATTCTTGCGCCATTGGCGCCACCCCTAAAATCTGAACCCCTGAAGGTTCTGGCACTATCCCACGCTGTATTAATAAGGTCGTTGAGGGCGATACCGGCATTCAAGACCTTGGTCTTGATTTCATGTAATTCTGTCTCTGAAATGGTGTAGTTGCCCTCCGGAATTGGGTCTTGCCATATTAGGTCTTCCTTAGGTACATCTGGCCCCAGGTAACGGCTTTTTGGCCCTAGGTCGCGGTGGGTTAGCTTGAACCAAGCCCTTGCAAAAACTGCTTCAAAGTGTTTGGGGTCATTGTAAAACCGTTCTGAAATTTTCCGGTACTTTGGATCCATCTTCATAGCCATATCGGCATCTGTCATAATGGGGTTACGCCTTACACCCGAAATGTGTGCGTCAGCAGGTTTGTCTTCTTCCTTTATGTTGATAGGTTCCCATTGCCAGGCACCCGCCGGGCTTTTTACCAGCTCCCACTCGTAATTCAATAGTAGGTGAAAATAAGAATGGTTCCACCTGTCGGGAGTTGTTGTCCAAGCACCTTCGAGGCCGCTGGTTAGCGTGTCTTCGGCATTTCCCTTGCCAGTAGGGTTGGTCCAGCCAAAACCTTGCTCGTGTAGCTCGGCGGCTTCTGGATTAGGTCCGAGTCTGGAGGCATCACCCTTTCCGTGCGCCTTGCCCACCGTATGCCCGCCTGCAGTAAGTGCTACCGTTTCTTCGTCGTCCATTGCCATCCTCCTGAACGTTGTGCGAACATCCATCGCAGTTTTGAGCGGGTCCGGGTTACCATCCACCCCTTCGGGATTAACGTAAATCAATCCCATCTGCACAGCTGCAAGAGGGTTTTCCAGAGAACTGCTGCTTTTGTCGGCGTAACGGTCCTTGCCTAGCCACTCTTTTTCCGAACCCCAGTAAATGTCCTTTTCTGGATGCCAAATATCTTCGCGGCCACCGGCAAACCCATAGGTTTTGAAGCCCATAGATTCATATGCCATGTTACCTGCCAGGATGAAAAGGTCGGCCCAGGAAATTTTGTTTCCATACTTCTTTTTTATTGGCCAGAGTATCCGGCGGGGCTTGTCGAGGTTGGCGTTGTCGGGCCAGCTGTTAAGCGGTGCGAACCTTTGGTTGCCTGTGTTGGCACCACCGCGCCCATCGGCCACACGATAGGTTCCAGCCGCGTGCCACGCCATACGAATCATCAAGCCACCATAATGGCCCCAATCGGCAGGCCACCAGTCCTGGCTGTCGGTCATAAGGTTTTTCAGGTCATCTTTAACCGCTTCAAGGTCGAGGCTCTCAAAAGCCTTTTTGTAGCAAAACCTCTCATGATTGGGATTGGTTTTGGTGTCATGCTGATGCAAAATGTCAAGATTGAGGGCATTTGGCCACCAATCCATTACCGATTTGTTGGTTTCGGTGTTTCCGCCGTGCATTACGGGGCACTTCCCTTTTTTTGTTTCCATAAAATTTTGATTTAGTTTTTAAATTCTCCTGTAATTTGTAGAGTCATGTTATTTATTTTGAAACCTTTAATAGTCTTCTTTTCAAAAAATTGGTTTAATATTTGGTCTAGTTCGGTGTCTTCGAAGTCTTCAATTCGTTCTGTATCTATGCAGTAAAGGTGATGATGCTGTGGCAAGATGGCATCGTAGCGCATAACGTCCTTGTCGGTTTTTACCTTCTTCAATAGTTTATGTTCAACAAAGGAGTTTAAAACCTTGTAAACCGTGCCAACAGAGATGTTTGGATGATTTGGCCTGATGTAATCCGCTACTTTTTCGGCAGTTGGATGGTTCTTAAGGTTTACCACCGCCTCGTAAATGGCAACTCGCTGTGGTGTAACCTTCAAACCTTTTTCTCGCAACTGATCCCTGATGTTTTCCATAATATTGTTGGTATCGTGAGAATTTATGTAAAGATAATAATTATCTTTTAAGATTAGATATTATTTGAAAAAAATACATAAATGTTTCATTCCTTGAACTATAATTTGCAGTGGTAAATTCTAAATTCTTCACGCCAAGGGTGGTAGCCTTTCCCAATGTAAGAGAAGCCAAACTTCTCGTAATAGCCTAAATGGTCGGTGGACAAATACAACGAATCGAAGCCTCCATTTTTTGAGTCTATCTTAGCCCTGTGTATTAGTATTGACCCAAAATTATTACCCCTAAGGTTTTTGTCAATATATAATGCACATATCCAAGGGTATAAATCCATACGGCAGATAAAATCATTGGGAATGAGCCCTGCGCAGCCAATAATTTCATTTTCATTTTCCAGTAAATACCATTGTGGCAGGGGATTCTTTGCAACAATGCAATGAGTGATGCAGCCTTGGTAAATAAGGGGATAAACGCTTGGTCATTTACTTTGAAAATACCTAATTATTTCCCCAGCACTACTATTCTTTTGCTTGGAAATTGTTGACACCCCCATTTTGCACCTCCCCTTATCAAGGTAACCTTAAAAAACTTACACACAAAAAAACTTCAACCTGGTCAATCGGAAGAACTAAAACGCTGCCAGAAGCAGGTTCAAATCTTGGTAAGGAATGTTGAAGTACTCCCCGATGCTTCGGTTTGTAAGGGTGCCACTATACATGTAAACCCCCTTTCTCAACCCAGAGTCTTTTTTAAGCAAGTTTTCCACACCACCGCTATCTCCCACTTCCAGTAAAACTGGCGCAAAGAAGTTGCTAAACGAGTAAGAGGCAGTGCGTGGAACGCTGCTGGCAATATTGGGCACACAGTAATGAGTAACGCCATATTTCTGGAAAACCGGGTTAGTATGGTTGGTAATTCTGCTTGTTTCTATGCATCCTCCCTGGTCAATGCTAACGTCGACAATAACACTGCCAAACTTCATCTGGCTCACCATCTCCTCGGTAACCACAATTGGGGTGCGACCCATAGGCGAGTGCAGCGCCCCTATTAGCACGTCGGCTGTTTTCAACGATTTTATCAAAACATTTGGTTGAATGATTGACGAAAACAACCTTGTGTTGAGGTTTGCTTCCAACCTTTGGATCTTGTAAACGCTGTTGTCAAAAACCTTTACGGCGGCACCAAGCCCAAGGGCAGCCCTGGCGGCATTTTGGGCCACAGTACCCGCTCCAATAATAACTACCTCTGTGGGGGTAATTCCGGTAAAATTGCCAAACATCCTACCCTTGCCGTATTTTCTGTTGGCAAGGTATTCTGCAGCAATAAGCACCGATGCAGTACCAGCAATCTCGCCCATTGACCTTACAAGCGGAAAAGAATTGGATTGGTCCCTCAGAAATTCAAACGAAATGGCAGTAACCCTTTTTTCGGAGAGCGACTTGAAGTAACCTGGCTTTTGCATTAGCATTGCCAGGGATGAAATCACAACTTGCCCCGGTCGCAGGTATTCTACCTCCTTGTCGGAAAGGGGAGATACCTTTAGAATCACATCTGCCTTGAAAGTTTCAGCAGGGGAGTAAACCAAATCGGCCCCGGCACCTGCAAAATCCTTGTCGGTGAAAAAAGAATTTTCGCCGGCCTGGCTTTCAACAATTATTTTGTGACCATTTTGGACGAGCACGGTTACGGCCTCCGGCACCAGGGCAATACGGTTTTCTTCAAAAGCCGTTTCCTTGGGTATGCCTATTGAAAATTGCTTCTTACTGCGCACAAACTCCAAAACCTCTTCTTGGGCCATAATCTGACTGCCCTTCCCAAAAAACACAAACTCGTTATCGCCTGAATTCATACAGTTGATTTTTTTCTGAACCTTCGCACTTAGCTCGCCTGCCTTGCTTTAAACCTTGCCTTGGGCGAGCAGGTTACAGTATTTTTCCAATCACTAATTGATAGTAAAGTTAATAAAATAATACCAATCGAAAAAAAATGATCCGAAAAGGCAAATTATCTTTACAAATGCCTTGCACGTTTGTTTAATAAAACTATTTTTGCACTTTGAAAAATTAAAAATAGGGATAAATTAAATTAATCACAATGGAAACGAATTTCCTCACCGACCTTATGCTGCCTATTTCGCTGGGAATTATTATGTTAGGAATGGGGCTGTCTTTGGTTCCCCAAGATTTCAAGAGAGTTGCCCTTTACCCCAAGGCCGCTGCAATCGGAATCATCAATCAAATAATCATCCTTCCATTGGTCGGGTTCCTATTGTTGATGCTGATTCCCATGTCGAGCCCCGAACTTGCGGTTGGAATAATGATTTTGGCAGCTTGCCCGGGCGGCCCCACCTCAAACCTCATAAGCCACATATCAAAAGGCGATACGGCACTCTCAATAAGCCTCACTGCCATTTCGAGCATTATTGTGGTTTTTACAATTCCTTTGGTGGTTAACTTTGCAATGGCTCATTTCTTGCAAGCAGGCGATTACATTCCCCTTCCTGTTCTGGACACAATGGTCAAGGTGATAATAATTACCCTGGTACCTGTGGCAGTTGGTATGTACATAAGGGGTAAGCTTCCGAGGTTTGCAGAAAAAATGAACAAACCTGTGAAGGTCATGTCGGGCGTGCTATTGTTTCTGATTATTATGGCAGCCATCCTTCATGACCGGGAAATATTTGTGAGCAGCTTCAAGTCGGCCGGCCCCGTGGCCCTGGCATTAAACGTATCGATGTTGGCGTTGGGCTACATCTCCGCCAAGATTTTCAAGCTGAATATGGCTCAACGGATCGCTATTTCGGTTGAATCAGGAATTCAAAACGGCACCCTTGGTATCGCCATAGCCGCCACCCTTTTGCACAATCCAACCATGACAATTTCGCCGGCAATTTACAGCCTTGTCATGTTTGCAACCGGAGGCATTTTGATTGCCTACATGAACCTTGTTTACAAGGAATAAGTTTTGTTGTTTGAGGAAAGGTTCTGATCCTGTTTTCATTAAAACCTAAAAAGCCTAACCCCACTTTCTTCGGATATATGTACTCCTACGGTGTTGGGTGGCAGCAGAGGTTCAATAATACCGGGCCACTCCACGAAGCAATAATTTCCGCTGTAGAAGTATTCCTCGTAGCCAATGTTAAATACTTCATCGAGGCTTTTCAACCTGTAAAAATCGAAGTGAAAAATTTTCGATCCATTGGGAATATCATATTCGTTGACTATTGAAAAGGTTGGGCTGGTTGCTTTGTCCGAACTGCCCAAGTGCTTGCAAACGGCCTTTACCAGGGTGGTTTTTCCGGCACCCATTTGGCCGTAAATTGAAAAAACTCTACTATCAGGGTATGCCCCTATAAGCCTACTTGCTACTTCGGACAGACCATCAATATTGTCGATACGTAATTCGTTTGTATAGTTCATTTTTTTACTTTGCCTTCATAAATATCAAAGGAACAAGCATTTCTTCGAGCGAAACTCCACCATGTTGAAAGGTGTTTCGGTAGTAATTGACGTAGTGGTTGAAATTGTTTGGGTATGCGAAAAAAGAGTAGTTAAGTGCAAAAATGTAATTCGAGCTAATGTTGGACTTTGGTAGGTATATGGTTTGTGGATTTGCCACTTCAAATACTTCAGATTTTTCGAACTGAAGATTCCGGCCGGTTTTGTACCTTAGGTTGGTATTTGTATTCTTGTCGCCAACAACCTTGGATGGGTTGTTAACCTTTATCGAGCCATGGTCGGTTGTGAGTATTAGACTAATCTTGTTGCGGGCAAGGCTCTTGATAATGTCGCGCAGGGGGGAGTGCTCGAACCAGCTCAGGGTAAGCGACCGGTAGGCTGCCTCATTCTCGGCAAGTTCCTTGATTACCTCCATTTCGGTGCGTGCGTGCGAAAGCATGTCAACAAAATTGTAAACTATTACATTGAGTTTAAGCCCAGTGTGATTGTTTATGGATTCCGCAAGCTTCTTCCCACTTGCCAAGTTTAGTATCTTGTGGTACGAAAACTTAATGTCGGTGCCTAGCCTTTTGAGCTGTTCAGAAAGAAGTTCGCCCTCGTATTTGTTAAAAGTTGATTCCTCCCCTTCGTTTACCCAGAATTGCGGGTAGCGTTTTTCAATTTCGGTGGGGAGCATTCCTGCAAAAAATGCATTGCGCGCAAACTGAGTGGCGGTAGGCAAAATGCTGCAATAAAGCTCTTCGCCCGCAATGCGATAAACCTCCTCGAACGCTGGTTTCAAAATTTTCCATTGATCATACCTCAGGTTGTCAATTACCACCAAAAAGGTTTTTTCTTCCCTCTTAATAAACGGAAGGCACTTATCACGAAAAACAGTGTGCGAAAGGCTGGGTTTGGTTTGGGCATGGATGCTTAGCCAGTCAACATAATTCTTTTTGACGAAAGATCCAAACTGCGAGTTAGCCTCGATTTTTTGCATCTGGAAGATTTCCAAAAGGCTGTTGTCATCAGCGTTGCTAAGTTCTAATTCCCAGTGAACTAACTGGTTGTAAACCTCCTTCCATTGGTCGAAATTGAGCCTTTCTGACAGCCTCATTCCTATTTTCCTAAATTCCCTTTGGTAGTCCATGGTAGTTTTTTCGCTAACCAACTTCTTGTTTTCCAAGTTCTTTTTCAGCGAAAGCAAAATTTGATTTGGATTTACCGGCTTAATTAGGTAATCGCTTATCTTTCCGCCAATTGCGCCCTCCATTATGCTTTCTTCTTCGCTTTTGGTAATCATTACCACCGGAAGCGCAGGCTGAATGGTCTTAAGCCTATTTAGGGTCTCAAGCCCTGACAATCCGGGCATATTCTCGTCGAGAAAAACAATGTCGAGCACGTTCTCCTGCACTATATCAATGGCATCGGAACCATTGTTTGTGGTTAAAACCTTGTAACCTTTCCCTTCAAGAAACATAATATGGGGCCTCAACAACTCTATTTCGTCATCAACCCAAAGGATTTTCATGTTCATTTTACCATAAGCAATTAAAAGTTTACCTCTTTAAACCAGAAAATAATCACATATCACCAAATACTCATTCTCAAGCACCAAAACGAAAAGGGGATAATAAAATTGCCGGACCCTTACAAAGTTAAAAACATTTAAGTTTTTATTAACAAAATCCCAATTATTGCCAAAAATCAGGTAATAAAATGCCTGCTTGTTCGTTGCCAAAGAAAATCAATTGACCACGGGTTGAGGTCGCAAATCAAATTTCGGCTCAAGTTGTTGAGTAAGAAAGGTTTTACCAATCAACAATTCATATGATAAAA
>CAZUWF010000032.1:0-23751 GCA_964624065.1 uncultured Bacteroidales bacterium | reverse complement strand
TGTTTATTTATTTTGCACCATACTGGATTTATACCTTTGTTGCCATTTTTCAAAATCAATTAATTTGACAGAACGCGGTTTTTCAATTACTTATGCGCATTAAGGTTAGGTTAGGGTATCTGGCACTTCCTTCTCAAGTAAGTTGTAAATGGTGTTCTGTTTTGAGTTTTCAGTAATCTAAATCTCAAAAGATCAAACGGTCCCCAACCATCAAAAAACCGTTGCGCCACTACAACATTCCCATATTTGTCCCGGAGTTGGGCTGTCCGCACAGGTGTGTGTTTTGCAACCAGCAGAACATCTCGGGGGCTTTTGCGATTCCTAAACCTGCTGATGTTGCCAAAATAATAGCCGAGCACCTTGCGACCATAGCCGGAGGAAACCGTAGGGTCGAGGCTGCCTTTTTCGGTGGAAATTTCACCGGTTTGACCCTCAAATTGCAATCAGAATATCTTTCGGCGGTAGCTCCATTTATTTATAACGGTCAGGTTCAATCCATAAGGCTTAGTACCCGACCCGATTACATAACTCCTCCAAAACTTGAAATGCTTGCCCACCATAACGTAGGCACAATCGAACTCGGTGCCCAGTCAATGGATGAGGATGTTTTGAAACAATCCGGTCGCGGGCACACCATCCAGCAAGTAGAGGAAGCAAGCAAATTAATACTCCGGCACGGCTTCAACCTCGGCCTGCAGATGATGGTGGGACTGCCGGGCGACACACCTGCCAAGGCAATGCAAACGGCATCGAGGTTCGTGGAGCTGGGCGCCTCCCAAGTTAGGATATACCCAACGCTTGTCATACGCCACACACTGCTTGCTACCCTTTTTCAAAAGGGAGGATACATCCCCCTCCAATTGCACGAAGCAGTTGAAATTTGCCGGACGTTGGTGCTGTTTTTCGAACAAAATTCCTTAAAAGTTCTACGCGTGGGATTGCACCCCAGCGAGGGCTTGCTGTCGGGAGATAAATTGTTGGCAGGGCCATTCCACCCGGCATTCAAGGAACTAGTCGAAACCGCTATCTGGGCTGACATCCTGCAAAAGGCAGTTTTCGATAAAAATCCGGGTGGAAATTTAAAAATCCGCATTTCGCCAAAGCAAATAAATGCTGCAATTGGCCACAAGGCCAGCAACAAGAAAGCCCTGCTGGCACTATACACACATGTAAACTTCGTGTCGGATGACAATCTTAACGGGAGGCAGTTTTATGTTGACTTTAGTTGACTCAAGAATACCCAAAGCAGCCCTGTGGGAATTGCAAAAGCACTCCCAGGTTTTGCCATTTTCCAGTTCTGACCGGGTTTACGATGCAATTTCAGGACATCCCGACATCTTTTTTTGCCAAACGCCTTTTGGACTAGTAGCGGCACCCAACACTCCCGAATCATTCCTTGAAAAACTTCAGGAGCTTGGCGTAAAATTGATGATAGGCAAAAGTGCCCTTGGTAGCGTGTATCCGCAAACGGCACAATACAATGCCCTATTTTCAAATGATTGCCTGGTACACAATACCAAGATTACCGATGCTTCAATACTTGAACTGGCTTGTGGATTGGAAATCATAACGGTTAAACAGGGTTACACCCGCTGCAACCTCATTGAAATCGAAGGACTTCACATCACCAGCGACCTTTCCATATTGCAGACCCTAACCTCGGCAGGCAAGGAAGCTTTCTACGTTTCACCCAACAAAATTCAACTTACGGGAGTCAAGCACGGATTTTTCGGTGGCTGTGCCGGTTTTTACAACGGAACACTTTTCATTGTCGGGAGCCTCAATATAATGCCCGAAGGAAAAGGACTGGCAAGAAAACTCGAAGAGAGGGAGGTAACCATCGTTGAGCTGTACAACGGCCCACTAATCGATGTGGGGGGAATTTTGGTAATTGGCTAGCATTCTCGACTTCCAATTTTGAATTTGGCTGCAGGCTTGACAAGACAGGCCGAGCCTAACGAAACCTTTCGACTTCAGGTCATTTACCAGTGAAAAGCCCCATCAGTCATCCAGGTACCCTGCACTTTCATAACCTGTTCTATTATATCTCGTACGCAACCTTCGCCGCCCTTTCGGTCCGAGATGTAAAGGGATATACTTTTGATTTCTTCAGCAGCATCTGCTGGGCAAGTTGGCAGGCCTACTACTTTCATAACCTCGTAATCGGGTATATCGTCGCCCATGTAAAGGCATGCCATAGGGTCAATTTGGTTTTGCTCCACGAATTGGTTGAAAACCTCAATTTTGTTGCTAACTCCCAAAAAAATATCCTTGACCCCGAGTACCTCGAACCGGTTACGAACCGCCGTGCTTATACCTCCCGAAATGATTACTATGCGATAGCCCTTCCTCACTGCCAGGTGAAGGGCATAACCATCTTTTACATTTGCCGTGCGCATCATCTCCCTATCCGTGGTCAAAAACACGTAATTTTTTGACATCACGCCATCAACGTCAAAAATAAGGGTATTGATTTTTCCCAAGAGCTGCTTGTAGTTCTTCATTGTCCAATCATAAATTTCTTTACCGACTCGGCAAAAGTAAGCAAGAAATCTTAATCGACAATTGGTGCCTCCACCTTCTTTTTGTGCCGGTTACCAAAAACCATATTCATCCCCATTCGGGCATGAAGGGATTTTGTAGCACGCAGGTCAAAATAGCCAGAAATATTATCGGCGACAGCGTAAACCTGCAAGGGCCCAATATTAATGTTGAACGCCGCACCAAAGTAATTTGGGGCATCATCCACAATCGAATAGGAGGCTGCAAATCCAAATGCATTGAAGGGGATAAAATTGTAGGAAAAAGTAAAATCAGGCCTAATTTTGCCGTCTATTAGCACTGATCGGCTAACCAACCCCAGGGTTTGAATTTTTCCTAGATGCAATCCAACAGAGGCATAAAACATTGCTGGGAGATTTTGTTTCAATGTCTTATCGGTCGATACAACATCGAAAGCATCGCTCAAGGCATCCCTTATTCTTTCAAATTCACTGCCACTAATGGCTACATTGTCTTCATCACCGCCATTCCCATCAAGCCCTTCGAAGTCGGTTTGGCCAGTCATCCTGTAGCTTTCAACCCCGCTTGACCAATTTATGAAACCAAGATTGGTTGCACTTAAGCCAATCGAAATCATGCTTATAGGTTTGAAAAAGAAGCCAAGGTCAATGGCACCTCCAAGATTTCGGAAGCCCATAAAATATTCTTTTGGATCAAAATCATCCATAAAGTCATCTCCCAATGTTTCGAACGGACCTAGCTTGAAAGGAAAGGCAACGTTCAATTCAAGGTCTGCATCCAGCACGAAATTGGTTTGGGAAATTTGCGAAACAAGCATTTGGCGAGCCAAGAAGTTGATTTTGCCTAGTCCCTGAACCGCCTTAAGTTTGATGCCAAAGGTTAGCTTTTGGCCAATCGGGAAAGAATAGCCCAACCCATACTCCCTGAAATGCAAAATATCAATTTCCGACCCCTCAAAATCGGAAGGGGTATCATTGCTAACAAAATGGTCAATTCCCTTTGTGAGCAAAAATATCAAATCCTTTGGGTAAACGAACAAGCTGTTAATGTTTTCGGAAATACCCAAACTCAAAAACCCTTTGCCAACATTGAAACCCATACCAAAAACATCAATTCCAACATTGGAAGCAAAATAATTTCGGTCCGATAGCTTCGAGAGCATATGATCCTCGTCCCAGTAATAATCTCCATTGTTGTCTTTTCGATAAAAATCGCCAAAGGCAAAACCACTGTTCAGCACACCAAAGTAAATTGAAGAAAGGGCAGGTAAACCAAAGAAGAATTTGGCATTTGGCATTAATGCCGGGTTGTTTTCGGAGGCTTGTGGAATAGACCTCAACCAATACAATGAATTATCTGATTGCGATTTAGCTCCAGAAAGAGCAGCTAGCATAAGCACAAAGGCCATAGCACAGATAACAAAACTTTTTGTTTTCATGGCTTGAAATTTTTGAAATAAAAAAAATGCAGAAAAAATCAAGTAGCTACGAAAGGAGAGCTGAGGCAGACATCAAAAACAAAGTTAATGCATAAATCCAATAAAGTCAAGTACTTTGTTGAAAGAAAAGAAGTTTTTTTGGAATTTGCAACGTTGTCAAAGCTCGCTGAAATCGGGAACTTGGTTTAGAAATATCCAGCGGGTTTCTTGGTGCAACTTGCAACAATAATGCTCCATACCATTGGTAACGGCAATGTAGTTGGCATTAATCGAAACGTTGTACAATGCTACCTGATCCAAAACCTCTTGTGTTATTTTAACCTCAGGAGCCTTACATTCAACAACCATCTTTGGTTTTCCATCGTTTGCATATATGATGGCATCGGCCCTTTTTACAAGTCTATTGTACTTTGTTGAAGACTCTACTGCAATCAATCCGGTAGGGTAACCCTTATGCTTGTGCAACCAAGTTAGAAAGTTTTGTCTAACCCATTCCTCGGGAGTAAACCTAACGTACTTGTTTCTGAAAACATCAAAAATCATTTGCCTGCCCCTAACGGCGGTAATTTTGAATTGATAGTATGGAAGGTTCAAAATTTGCAAGAACTTTTACCTGAGGGATATCCTTGTACCCACCACCAATTTATCTACAATCGAAATATTATTCTTTCTTAGCAAAGAAGCGAGCTTCAAACCATATTGTTGGGAGATATCGTAAAGGGTTTCTCCTGATTGAATGATATGAAATGCCCTTTCTCCCCTGTTGCGCTTGGGTTGCAAGTAAATTATCTGCCCGTGAGCAATCTTGCGGTCATCGCCAAGTTCGTTGTACTCCTTAATGTGGCGTGCTTGTTTGTTGAATTCCCTGCCAATAATTTCGGGAGTATCTCCAGCCCGTGCAATAACATACTTAATCCTATTATTGACTTCAACTTTCCGGTCAACAACCTCAAAGGAATGTGAAATACCCTGTGGATTTGGCTCAATTTCCTTAACTATATGTTCCGCCTCAGGTGTGGTTAAAGTCATTGGTGTTTGTTGACCGGCTCGGTCAGGATCGGGCATTTTATCCAATTCGTGAAGGTTGTGCCCTTCGATAATCCTAACAAGCAATGCCGAATAGTTAGGATTAGTTGCATAACCAGCCCTTTGCAAACCAGTAGCCCAGCCTTTGTAGTCGGTAAGTGCCAGTTGGAACAAAGGTGAGTACCAAGGTCTAGTTCGCAAAAACTGCGAGTGGTCACGAAATGACTCCTCAGGGTTGCCATAAGCCCTGAAACATTCGTTGGGTTTGTCGTCATCCTTTAAATAGGTTAGACCTTTCCAACCATTACATTTTATTCCAAAAAAATTACTGGCATTCCTAGCCAGATCGCTGTTGCCAAACCCTGATTCCAATATTGCCTGGGCCATTTTAATGCTTGCCGGAATACCGTGAAGATTCATCTCTTCAATGGCAATTTGCTTGTATGTACTGATAAATTCTTGTGAATTGATCCCATTTCCTTGCGAAATTAACGACAGGGGAAAAGCAAGGGTCAGAATTAGCAACAGCACTCTATTTTTCATATTTCTTCAAGTAGAATTCTTGTACAATTGCAAAAATAGTTTTTTTTAGCGCTTGGTTCAAAATGTTTGTTAGATTTGCATGGCCATTTTGCACTAAATTTTCTGTCAAAAATGACAATAGTTGAAAAGTACTTCGAAATGCCACAAGGGCAGGTAAGAGAGATTTTTTCACACGTGAAGGATGTGTATGGTTATTGGAACTCTCAAATTAACGTGATCTCACGCAAAGATTTCGAAAATTTCGAGATTCACCACTTGTTGCACTCTTTGTCCATTGCCAAGGTTGTGAATTTTTCTGACGGAACAAAAGTTCTCGATGTTGGCACCGGTGGGGGTTTTCCCGGCATTCCGCTGGCGATTTTTTTTCCAAAAGTTGAATTCTTGCTTGCAGACTCCATTGGCAAGAAAATAATGGTTGTGGGTGAAGTGGCTGCAGAGCTTGGACTTAAAAACGTTGAAACATTTAACGGGCGTGCTGAAGAGGTGAAACGCACTTTCGATTTCATTGTAAGCCGCGCCGTAACAACCCTCCCAAAATTTGCACGATGGGTTGACGGCAAGATCAGCGGAAAAAACAACAATTCGATTCCAAACGGTATACTCTACCTAAAGGGCGGCGACTTAACAGAGGAACTTAACCAAACAAAAATGCACCATCGCATTTTCGAGCTATCAAACTTTTTTGAGGAAACGTTTTTCGAAACAAAAAAATTAGTGCATCTTTTTTTTTGACAAGCTATGGGATTCCAGGTTAGCCATTATAGATTTCCGATTTGCTCTTCCAGCAATATCCAAGTTGATCACTAATCGCCGGGTCAATCAACCTTTTCACTTCACTAATTACCATTTACTCGGTAATAAAAATTGTTGAAAAATATTCTCTCGAAAAACAAAATTTGGCTTAAATTTGAAGTTAGTTTTGATACCGAACCTCAACTATAATAAAACCAATAATGAGCAAAGAAAAGGAAAAAGACAAGGAGAGGGCCGTAAACAGCGAAAAGCTTAAGGCCTTGCAGGTTACACTTGACAAGATAGAGAAAAACTACGGTAAGGGAACGATTATGAAGCTCGGGGGTTCGGCCGTTGAAGCCGTTGAGGTAATAAGCACGGGTTCGCTTACGCTAGATTTAGCGCTTGGCACCGGGGGTTTGCCTCGCGGAAGGATAATTGAGATTTACGGCCCAGAATCATCGGGTAAAACCACTCTTGCAATTCATGCCATTGCCGAAGCACAAAAATCAGGCGGTATTGCCGCCTTCATTGATGCCGAAAACGCCTTCGATAGCAATTATGCGCGCAAACTGGGTGTTGACATAGAAAACTTGTTGGTAAGCCAACCCGACAACGGAGAGCAAGCACTCGAAATTGTCGAAAACCTAATTAGATCTGGAGCCATAGACATTATGGTAATAGACTCTGTAGCAGCTCTCACTCCAAAAAGTGAAATTGAAGGTGAAATGGGCGACTCCAAAATGGGTCTTCAGGCAAGGCTTATGTCACAGGCACTCCGCAAACTCACTGCAACCATCAACAAAACAGGCTGCTGCTGCATTTTTATCAACCAGCTTCGCGAAAAAATTGGTGTGATGTTCGGCAACCCCGAAACCACTACAGGAGGTAACGCACTAAAATTCTATTCTTCTGTTAGGCTCGACATAAGACGTTTATCTCAAATTAAAGACGGAGACAACGTAACAGGTAACCGCACCAAGGTTAAGGTGGTGAAAAACAAGTTAGCGCCACCATTCCGACAGGCTGAATTCGACATTATTTTTGGGCAAGGAATTTCAAAAGTGGGAGAAATAATTGATCTGGCCGTTGACAACGATATAGTTAAGAAAGCAGGCTCGTGGTTTAGCTACGGCGATACCAAACTAGGCCAAGGCCGCGATGCCGTTAAGCAACTACTGCTCGACAATCCAGAACTTAGCGAAGAGTTGGAAACCAAGATCAAAGAGAAGCTGCAGTAGACGGAATAGTAGAAGTGAGGATTTGGGGCTTATAGAAATTCAGGATTAGATGGCGAAAAAGCCTTGAAACAATGAAACAATAAGGAAAGCCAGTGGCCAACCGTAAAAATCCAACTGCAAGCTGACAATCCACCCTTCAACCTACCACCCCAATGCCCTCCTAATCTTTCGAAAAAAAAAAAATCAACCGAATGAAAATATTATGTACCTTTGCAGCCTCAAAACAAAGCCTTGCTAAGCGGATGTGGCGTAATTGGTAGCCGCGCTAGACTTAGGATCTAGTGCCGAGAGGCGTGGGGGTTCGAGTCCCTTCATCCGCACACATATGAACCCCGTTGATGAAACGGGGTTTTTTTATAAACCACTAATTTTCAAACTTAATGAACATTGTTCGAGAAAACAAGGCCAAACTGGAAGATTTGCTGAAAATCGAAATCAAGGAGCATAATTATCGCGACAAGGTTGCCACCGAGCTCAAAACCCTTCAACGCAAGGCGCAAATGCCTGGTTTCAGGCAAGGTAAGGTGCCAATAGGTATCATCAACAAAATGTACGGGAAAAGCGTTCTCGTGGAAGAAATTAACAAGCTGATGATTGACGAGCTCAACAAGTACATAAAAGAAAACGAGATAGAAATAATAGGCGAGCCCCTTCCAGTTGAAGACACCTTCAAAATCATTGATTGGGACAACCCGCACGATATGGAATTTGTTTGGAACATCGGCCTTGCCCCTAAGGTTGAACTTGATTTGTCAAACAAAATAATGGTTGATTATCATCGGATCGCGGTGGAGGAATCCGTAATTGAACAGCAAATTGAAGCCATTACCCGAAGGCACGGCGAAATGGAGCATCCCGAAATAGTACAAGAAGACGATGTGCTTCTCTGCGAATTGGTGGAGTTGGATGCGCCAGGAGTGGTAAAGCAAGACGGACATTCGCACACTGCCAACCTTTTTGTGAAGTTTGTAAAAAGCCAAGCCATTAAGGAACAATTCCTCGGGAGGAGGATCGAAGATTCGCTCGAAATGGATTTAATCGAGGCCTTTGAGAACGAGACCGAAGCGGCCTCTATCATTGCAGTCAAAAAGGAGGACATCAAGAACTACGGACCTATTTTTGGAGTTACCATCAAGAAAATATCCAGGCTTAAACCTGCCGAAATCAATCAAGGATTGTTTGATAAGGTTTTTCCCGGAAAGGGATTAAATGACGAGATTGGTTTCCGCAAGGAAATTGAAGCACAAGTAAGCCAGCAATACCAGACGGAGGTTGACAGGCACTTTGCCAACGAAGTTTCAAGAACCCTCATAGCCGAAACCAAGCTTGAGCTGCCTGAAGATTTCATCAAGAGATGGATTCTGGAATCGCCAAAGAATGAACTTACACCAGAGGAGGTGGAAAGGGATTATGACAAGTACGCAGACTCATTCAGGTGGCAGTTCATCGAGAATCACCTAATCAAAACAAACGGAGTGGAAGTAACTCCTGAGGAGGTTAAAGAACACGTTGGCGGGTATATAAGGGGGCAATTTGCTTCATATGGAAGCTACCAACCCGAACCAGAACTGGTTGACAAGTATGTAATGGACATTATCAAAAATAAGGAGGAGCTCAAGAAAGTTTACGACACCCTTTTTGACCGAAAGCTAATGTCTTTGTACAAAGAAAAACTCAAACTCAAAGAGGTTAATATGAAGTTTGATGAGTTTGCGAAAATGGTGGAAGAGAAGTACAAGAAAGACAAAGAATAATGGTTAATTTTGGTGAGCGGTTGACAATTAAAAGCCGTTATTCTTTAAAAATCACGAAGTGAAGATGTTTTTTTAGTTAAATTGTTTAAACGTAATAGCTTAATATTAATTAGCTTTTGCAGGAAACATTTATCGAATTTCTAATTTTTGGTTTTCTACTTTTCGCCAATCACTAATCGCAAAACCCCAATAATTAACCATTAACAATTGATTTTTTATTAAAAAAGATGGGCCAGGATAAAGAATTCACTAGATTTGCCACCAGGCACCTTGGCATTAGCAGCCAAACCTTGCATAACTATACTTCGGTTTACGGCAACTACATAAGCCCGACCATTATAGAAGAACGCCAGCTCAACGTTGCTTCGATGGACGTTTTTAGCCGCCTGATGATGGACAGGATCATATTCTTGGGTGTGCCAATAAATGATTATGTTGCCAACATAATACAGGCACAGCTATTGTTTTTGGAGTCGGTTGACCCGAAAAAAGACATCCAGATTTACCTTAACACTCCTGGTGGATCGGTTTATGCCGGCTTGGGAATTTACGACACCATGCAGTACATAAAGCCCGATGTTGCAACAATTTGTACGGGTATGGCAGCATCAATGGGAGCAGTTTTGTTGTGTGCCGGAGCTCCCGGAAAGCGAACCGCCCTGAAACACAGCCGGGTTTTGATACACCAGCCCATGGGTGGGGCTGAGGGGCAAGCCTCCGATATCGAGATTACTGCACGCGAAATATTGAAACTCAAAAAAGAACTTTACGAAATTATTTCTGAGCACACCAAACAAAGCTACGAAAAGGTTTATGCCGATTCAGACCGAGATTATTGGATGACAGCCGAAGAGGCAAAAGCCTACGGAATGATTGACGAGGTTCTTGTTTCGAACCAGAAATAAAAATATCGAGTTACCTTAATTTCGATAATAATGGCCAAGAAAACGACAAAAAGCTGTTCATTCTGCGGGCGACCATCTGACCAAGTTGGAATGCTCATTTCGGGCATTGACGCAGATATTTGCGACACTTGCGCCAGCCAAGCCAAGCTCATAGTTGAAGAAGAAATGGCCTTGAAGAGAAGGGCAGGCACCCAGTCATTAAAACTAATTAAACCAACCGAAATAAAAAATCACCTCGATAAGTACGTAATTGGGCAAGATGATGCAAAAAAGGTACTTTCGGTTGCCGTATACAACCACTACAAGCGCATAAACTACCTTGGCAAACAAAAGAAAGAAGCCGATGATGTTGAGATTGAGAAGTCGAACATAATTATGGTCGGCGAAACTGGCACTGGCAAAACCTTGCTTGCACGCACCATTGCCAGGTTGCTTAACGTGCCGTTTTGCATTGCCGATGCAACCGTGTTGACCGAGGCTGGTTATGTTGGCGAGGATGTTGAAAGTATTTTGGTTAGGTTGCTTCAAGTGGCCGATTACGATGTAGCCGCCGCCGAAAAGGGTATTGTTTTCATTGACGAAGTTGACAAGATTGCACGTAAGGCCGATAACCCTTCAATTACCCGAGATGTTTCGGGCGAGGGTGTGCAGCAAGCCCTGCTTAAGATTCTTGAAGGGGCAATTGTTAACGTTCCACCACAGGGCGGACGAAAGCACCCCGAACAGAAAATGATTCAGGTAAACACCGAGAACATCCTGTTCATTTGCGGGGGAGCTTTTGATGGTATTGACAAAAAAATTGCCTCGCGAGTTCAAGCAAACGCCATCGGCTATGCCTCGAGCAAAACAGCAACAATTGACCGAGACAATTTGTTGAAGTACATAGCACCGCAAGACCTCAAGAGTTTTGGACTGATACCCGAGCTTGTGGGAAGGCTGCCCGTTTTGACCTACCTTAACCCGCTTGACAAGGAAACTTTACGCGCAATTTTAAACCAACCCAAGAACAGTTTGATAAAGCAGTACGAAAAATTGTTCGAAATGGACAACATTAAGCTTAAGGTAAATGATGATGTGCTCGACTTTATTGTTGACAAAGCCGTTGAATTTAAGTTAGGCGCCAGAGGGCTTCGCTCAATTTGTGAGGTAATTATGCTTGATGCCATGTTCGAAGCACCCAACAAAACCAAGGAACAGGGTCAATTTACTCTTACCCTAGATTACGCAAAGGCCAAATTGAGCAAAGAAAAACTTTCGCATTTGAAGGTGGCGTAGCATCCCTAATTCTTTCCTTGGTAATCGAACGGTCTGGGGTCTGAAAACCTTTATGGCTGCCTAGGCACCCCCGAGCGCTTCCACAATGAAAGCCCAGATGATTGGATCGGAAATAACCATATTCGAATTTTCAGCAAACAGGCACAAACCGTTTGACAAATTTTCATTGATTGTCAAAACTTGCAACCAATCAGGTATTTGGGTTCAAGGAGACACAGGTAGCTACAATAACAACATTTGCAATTAACCTATTGCGTGACCAACCACCCCCATTCGGTGTAAAGGGTAATCCAATAATTTGTAGTAAATTAGCGTTGGACGATGATAAATTTGCTCATTTGTAGATGAAATTGTTTGCATTATTTTTCCTTATGGTTATTGGCGCTCATTTTGGGCTAGCGGCACAGGCTGAGGAGGTTGAGAGGTTGATAAGACCCGACACCCTTGGCAGGGATAGCATTTGGGGTGCGCACGAAATCGTTGTAATTGATGGCGATACAATAAGAATACTTAACTTGCCCAGAGTCTCGATTTATCCGAAAAGGGTTTTTGGCAGTCCGGGCGATCAACATAGGTACAACAGACTTGTCTTTAACGTTAGAAGGGTTTACCCCTACGCCAAGCTGGCCGGGCAGAAATTCATTGATTACCAAAAGCTGATTGAGTTGTTGCCCACCAAAAGAGAACGTCGAAAGGCTATGAAAAAGGCCGAAGAAGAACTACAGGATCAATTTGAGGAGGAGCTCAAAGGGCTAACATTTAACCAAGGGGTAATACTAATAAAACTCATTGACCGCGAGACACGCCATAGCGGCTACGACATTGTGAAGGAGTTTAGGGGGTTTTTTCCGGCAATTTTCTGGCATGGGTTGGGAAGTATTTTCGGGTTCAACCTTAGGATCAAATACAAGCCCGAAGGTGAGGACGCACTAATAGAAGAAATTGTCCAACAAATAGAACTCGGCTACTTGCCCCTACCTTGAGCAATTATCAAGAAGGTGTGAATAAGAATCTTGATATCCACCGCCAACGACATATTTTCCAAATATAGCAAGTCGTATTTGAGCCTATCAACCATTTGATCCACATTTTCAGCATAGCCATACTTGACTTGCCCCCAGCTGGTAATGCCAGGTTTTATTTTCTGCAACAACAAGTAATGAGGGGCCTTTTCCACGATCTGTTCAATATAGAATTGCCTCTCAGGCCTAGGCCCTACCAATGACATTGTACCCAAAAGGACATTGAAAAACTGGGGAATCTCATCCAACCTGACCTGGCGCATGAACTTACCCCAGTGGGTTATCCTCGGGTCATCCTTGCTCGAAAGTTGAGGCCCAAATTTCTCGGCATCAACATACATCGACCTAAACTTGTGCATCATAAACGGCTTTCCGTGAAGTCCTATTCGCTCGTGCTTGTAAAGAACGGGTCCCTTGGAGGAAAGCTTAACCATTATGGCGGTAAATAAATACAAAGGGGATAGAACCACCAAACAGAAAACGGAAACCAAAATGTCAATAAGCCGTTTCGTGGATTGTTGCCAGGGAGGAAGTAGCTCTGACCTGACTTTTATTAGAGGTGTGCCAAAAATTGAAGACATCTTTACGGCACCAAGCAGGAAGTCATGTATGTCAGGAATAACATTTATAGTGACGTTGAACCTTGAAAAGGCAAGAATTACATTTGGCAGCCTTTCGTGCTCCCCATCCTCCAAGGCAATTATTACTTCTTCTATCTTGTACTTTTCCACAATGGATTTTACGTTCTCCATTGAGCCCAGCTCGGGAGGAAGACCAGAACATGCATTTATGGACGGACCATTATATCTTACGAACCCCACAATATCATGCCCGGAGGGATTTCCTTGCAATTTAATTTCTGAAAAAATTTCCACCGCTTTCGGTCCCGAACCAACAATCAATGTTGGAAAACCAATCACTCCGGATCTAATTTTTTTGAAATACCCTGTGAGGATGAAAGTCCTGAAAGTTGCCACAAAAAAGAAATGTAGCCCAAGCAAAAACAAAAAGGAAAAGAACTGACTGCTGAAAGGTTGATTTTGAAGGTCAAACAATAAGGCAAACGAAATTATCAAAACCCCCATAACCGATAGCAGAAATGTTTGACCAACCATTTCCAATCTAGAGGTGCGCATGATAGTCTTGTATGCTCCGCCCAACCAATACAAGAATAACCAAAAAATTGGGACAATAATCAACCCAATAATCATATTTGAGTCAAAAAGCAATTCCATAGGGTCTTGCAGGGCATCCCATAAAACAATTTTCCTGAAAGCCACGAAAACGAACCAGGCAATCAAGGCTGCCAAATAATCGAATGCAACAAACCGGTACAGGTATTTGGTCTTCAATTTCGAATCCATAATGCGCTATTTATTTCCTTCCAAAAGGCTTCATTTCAATTTTCTCCATTATCGAGTAGGCAAGCTCGAGCGAACGGTAGCCATCCTCAATGGTTACTGGTGGAGCCGCATCTTTGATGATGGACCGCCTAAACTCTGCCAACTCTTCTTTTATGGCATTGATCTCTTGGGTCACTGGGTTTTCTATAATAATTTTCTTCTTTCCCTTGCCATTTCCAAGGTCAATAACCAGGCCAAACGGATCATCGACCTCTAAGGCTTCCTCCAGGCGAATTACCTCCGCTTTTTTGTTGAGGAAGTCAATGGCAATGTAGCCATCGGCCTGAAAAAACCTCGACTTGCGCATATTTTTAAGGGAGACCCGACTTGAGGTGAGATTGGCCACACAACCGTTGTTGAACTCAATACGAGCATTTGCAATATCGGGGGTATCTGACACAACCGCCACGCCGCTCGCCGAAACCCTTTTCACGGGCGAGTTAACAACGTGCAGTATGATGTCAATATCATGTATCATCAAATCGAGCACCACCGGCACGTCGGTTCCACGAGGGTTGAAGGTTGCAAGCCGGTGAGTTTCTATAAACATAGGATTTTTTAAGTAGGGACACGCGGCCAAAAATGCAGGATTGAACCTCTCAACGTGCCCTACTTGAACCTTGACATTAGCTTCACGGGCAATTTCAATCAACTTGCTAGCCTCCTCAAGGGTAGTGGTAAGTGGCTTTTCAATGAATACGTGCCTTGACCGGCGCAGTGCCTTTACGGCACAATCGTAATGCGAAACAGTGGGAGTAACGATATCAACAATCTCACCGGCGTCAATTAGGGCATCAATCGTATCGAAGCGGGTAACTCCAAAATTTTTGCTAACCTCCGAAGAAATTCTTTCATCAGGGTCATAAAACCCCACCAATTCGAAACCCTCGCTCTCGAGAAGGCATCTAATGTGAATTTTGCCCAGATGGCCAGCCCCAAGCACTCCAATTTTTCTTGACTGCACTTCGGTTTTTTGTTTGGTTTTAAATTACTTGTTGTTGGTTTTGCAAATGTAAGGAATATAATTTAATACCCATACCAGATAAATCAACACCACAACATCCCCATTATTCTTACCATAGGCCAGGCAAATGGAAACTAAACCTGAAAAATTAAACCTGTGAACTAGCAAAATTTGGTATTTTTGCAAATCAACATCACATTTACACCGAGCATTCTATGATCGACACCTACCGCCATAAGGGATTGAGAAACAAGCTTGCAGCACTGGTAAAGGAAAAGGGTATTACCGATCAAAGAATAGTTGATGCCATTGCGAAGGTGCCCAGGCACTTCTTCCTCGATTCGTCGTTCGTTGAATTTGCCTACGACGACAAACCATTTCCAATTGGGTCGGGACAAACAATCAGCCAACCCTTCACAGTGGCTTTTCAAACCCAGTTGCTCGAAATTAAAAAAGGTGACAAGGTTCTTGAAATTGGTACTGGGAGTGGTTACCAAGCCTGCATATTAGTTGAACTAGGAGCGAGGGTTTTCAGTATTGAAAGACATCATAGCCTTTACACTAGAACCAAGGCACTGCTCCCCATAATGGGCTACAACCCCAGACTATTTTATGGCGATGGCTTCAAGGGTCAACCCTCACACGCACCCTTCGACAAGATACTGATCACCGCTGCCCCACCCGAGGTGCCCCAAGAGTTGCTCAAACAACTAAAAGTTGGCGGGATCATGGTAATGCCTCTCGGTGCCGGCGAAGTACAGGTAATGACAAAGATAGTTAAAGTTGAAGACAATTTGTACAAATCCGAGGAGCACGGTGCGTTCAGATTCGTGCCAATGCTCCAAAACAAGGAATGATTTGAGGATGAGAGGATAGCGCAAATTAAATTATTTATGGTTAATGGTTAATGGACAATGATTTATTAAACATTACGAATTACGAATAAATGCAATGGACAAGTTAAAAAATAAAAGTCGAAAGTTGAAAGTCAAAAGTCGAAAGCCTAAACTGGGTTCTCATTACTGATTACTCATCACGCATCACGCTTTACTAATCCCTAATCACTAATCACTATTTATAATGAAAATCTTGGCAAGTTTAACTGTTATGCTGTTGGTTCTTTCACCGGCAATTGCCCTAGGACAAAAGAAACCTATGACCCCCGAAACCCTTTGGGAATTCGCAAGGGTAAGCGATGTTCAGGTTTCTCCTGACGGTACCCAAGTACTTTTTGGAGTAACTAAATTCGATGTGACTGAAAATAGAGGTAGCCGTGATTTGTTTGTAATACCCACCATGGGAGGCACCGCGGCGGACCTAACAAATTCTCCTACCAGCGAGACCAATGCCCGGTGGAGACCCGATGGCAAGAAGATTGGCTTCTTGAGCGGAGGTCAGTTGTGGGAAATGGACTCCAATGGTGCCAACCTGAAGCAAGTTTCAAATTACGCGGGAAGCATTACAGGGTTCGACTACTCTCCTGATTTGAGCCGAATTTTCTTTTCTGCAAGGGTTAGGATAAGACCTACGGTAAGCCAGATTTACCCCGACCTTCCCAAGGCAAATGCATTAATTTACGATGATTTGATGTACAGGCATTGGGATCAGTGGAGGGACGGTAGCTACAGCCATATTTTCGTTGCAAACTACAGCGTAGAAAGTGGTGTGGGTAACCACACCGACATTATGAAGGACGAGCCCTTTGACTCGCCCTTAGCACCCTTCGGTGGTAGTTCTTACACCGCTTGGAGCCCTGATGGCAGGTTCCTGTTTTACACCTCAAAGAAAAAAACTGGCAAGGAATACGCCACCAGCACCAATTCTCAAATATACAGGTACGACACGCAAACAGGGGTAACGGAGGAGATGACCAGTTTCAACCAAGGCTACGACCGCAACCCAGCAATATCACCTTGTGGCACACTTATGGCATGGGAAAGCATGCACGAGGATGGGTTTGAGGCCGACAAAAGTCGAATTATGGTTATGGACCTTCAAAGCAAAAAATACCGCGATTATTCGGTCGGTTTTGACCAAAGTAGCAGTAATTTAACCTGGTCGGCAGATGGGGCTAAGCTATTCTTTATAAGTGGTAAACACGCCACACATCAGATTTACCAACTCACCTTGAAAGATGGAACCATTAAGCAGCTTACCGATGGAGTTCACGATTATCAGTCGGTTGGGGTGGCAGGCAATTACTTGGTGGCCCAGCGTATGAGTATGTCAATGCCCACCGAAATTTTCAGGATCGAAAAAACCACCACGGGTGTAAATCAAGTTCAATTTACCTTCGTTAACAAGGGCGTGCTTGATAAACTACTAGTCGCCAATGTTGAAAAACGCTGGGTAAAAACCACCGATAACAAGGATATGCTTGTGTGGGTGATTTATCCTCCGCGATTCGATCGCAACAAGAAATACCCGGCATTGCTGTTTTGCGGTGGCGGACCGCAAAGTGCAGTAAGCCAATTCTTCTCATATCGCTGGAATTTTCAAATGATGGCAGCCAAGGGATACATAGTGGTTGCTCCAAACAGGCGCGGGTTGCCAACCTTCGGGCAAGAATGGAACGACCAGATAAGCAAAGATTACGGTGGCCAAAACAAAAAAGACCTGTTGAGTGCTATTGATGCAGTGGCTGCCGAACCATTTGTCGACCAAAAAAGGCTTGGTGCCGTTGGAGCCAGCTATGGCGGCTTCTCGGTATATTGGCTTGCCGGAAACCACCAAAAACGATTTAGTGCGTTCATTGCCCATTGCGGAATGTTCAACTTCCAGAGTTGGTACGGTACAACCGAGGAAATGTTCTTTGCCAATCACGACCTCGGTGGACCCTACTGGGAAACACCGCGTCCTCACAGCTACGACTTTTCACCACACCATTTCGTGGGAAGTTGGGATACTCCCCTACTGGTTATTCACGGCCTGAAAGATTTCAGGGTACCTTACGGGCAGGGCATGGAAGCCTTCAACGCTGCCCAGCTCAAAGGGATCCCTAGCAGGTTCCTGGCATTCCCCGAAGAAAACCACTGGGTGCTAACACCCCAAAACAGCATATTGTGGCAAAGGGAATTTTTCAGGTGGCTCGACCATTGGCTCATGTAAACCTCATTTCTTGGTATCTGGCACCATGGGCAAACGGCGCAAATGGAAAACAAATGATAATACAGTTTCCCGAAAAATGAAAAACTTGGTGCCAAAAAGCCTGAATTTTGTTGTGGGATCGAAATAAATTTCTTTCCAAAAGTCAAAACCTTAACTTTTAGGCATCAGCATATTAACGGAAAAAATAGAAAAACGTTTGTTCCTGGTTCTTTTTGGTCTTTCACTTGTTATTTTATTGTTCTTTTTCAGCACACCCTGAAATTAATTTATTATGAGCCAATCCTTTTGCGGCAAAACTCTATATGACCCAAGCTGGTATAAAATAAAATAATCATAAAATGGAACCCGGGGGCCAGACCTTTGAAATTGAAAAGAACTTGCTATTAGGCAAGGTTAATGCCATCGGAAACCCCCTATTTGTGATGGTAAACCAGCCATACGCAAGCCGAGATGGCATTTACCTGCTTGCCGAGGCTTATGAAGCCTTCAGAATAATGCACGAAGCGGCTGCGAGGGATGGCATCGGGTTGATGATTTGGTCAGGGTTCAGATCTTTTGACCACCAGAAAAGAATTTGGGACAACAAATGGAGCGGAAAACAGAAGCTGGAGGGAAACCTGCAGGCAACCGACATTAATAACAAGACTGAAAGGGCCACGAAAATATTGAGATTCTCTGCAATGCCCGGCACATCAAGACATCATTGGGGTACAGATATTGATCTCAACAGCTTGTCAAACAGCTATTTCAAAAGCGGAAAAGGGCTAAAAATTAACAATTGGTTGCAGAAAAATGCTGCAATGTTTGGTTTTTTTCAACCATATACCGAATTTGGCAATAGTAGAACATCAGGCCACTCGGAAGAAAAATGGCATTGGAGCTACCTGCCAATTTCTAATAAATACCTTGATGGGTACCTTAAAACCGTAACAATTGATGACATTAAAGGATTCGAGGGGGATTTTACCGCCCGTGAGGTAGATGTTATTCAAAATTACATTTTGGGGATAAACCGCGAAATACTTGACCAAAAAATCACTCCACATTAATCCCTGCTGCAACTTCGGATATATTGAACAGGTTGTCGCCAATTTTCTCGCAGGAAGAAACCATTTTGTTGAAGTAGAAAGAGCCCTTAATCTTCATGGCACCCTTTTCCATTTGACCAAGAACCTCGGTGGTTATTGAATCACGAAAATCATTCATTTGCTTTTCGACTTCGATTGCCTTATGAATATTGGTTCGCGCGTAGGCCTCACCTTGGGCAACAAATTCAGAAGCCAGGCTAAATGCCTCGTTGGTAAGGTTAAACATTTCCAAAACCTTGCCGCGCTGCTCAGGCGTGAAGTAAATCTTTTCCTCCTTTTTTGTTGAAAGCATGGTGGCCATCTTGAAGCATACATCGCCAATCTTCTCAACTTCGGCGCAAACTATCCGCATCCTCCTGAGTTCTTCAGCAGAGTGGGCACTAATGTGGCTGCGGGATACCTTTCCCAAAAAGGAGGTGATCTCAACCTCCACCCTATCGGTTATTTCCTCGTACTTGCTTACCCTGTCGCGAATACTGTAGAACTCCTTGCGGTCGGTCTCAATTACCATTGCGGGAATGAAATTGAACATTTTGTTGCCCAAATTAATGAATTTTTTCAGCTCCTTGCGAGCCTGAAAAACTGAAAGCTCGGCAGCTTGAAGGTAGCCACTACTGAAAAACTCCAAATGTGGTCTGTCAAACTGCTTTCCCTTGTCGCGTATTAATTTTTCTACCAAACGTGTAATATGATTGGTAAACCCCAAAAAGATGAGAGTATTGATAATATTAAAGGCTGAGTGAAAAATTGATAGCCCTACTGGAATCATGAGCGCATTGGTATAGGGAGAATCCTGACCAAGAACGTTTACCATAAAACCATCAATACCATTTATAAAAAGGTTGAATATGAATAGCATCCAAATAACTCCGAATATGTTGAACACAGAGTGGGACAATGCTGCACGCTTGGCACTAACATTTCCTACAATTGCAGCAAGATTTGCTGTAATGGTGGTGCCAATGTTCTCGCCAAGAACTATGGCTGCTCCATGGTCAAAACTAATCCAGCCATTGCTGCACATTACCAAGGTTAGGGCCATTGTAGCACTTGAGCTTTGCAAAACAATTGTTATAAGCGTGCCTATTCCAAGAAAAATCAACGTTGACCAAAGACCGTAGTCTTTCAGACCAGCCAAAAATTCGAAGATTTCAGGATTGCTATTGAGATCTGGAACCGAGTTCTTCAGGAAATCAAGACCCATAAAAAGAAGAGCGAACCCCAAAAGGAATTCTCCCAAGAACTTTAGGCCTTCCCTTTTCATCAACAATAATGGAAAACTAAAGGCTATAAGTGGAAGGGAGTAGGTAGCAATGCTAAACTTGCTCAAACCCAGCAACGACAACAACCAGGCTGTTGTGGTCGTGCCTATGTTGGCCCCCATAATCACGCTAAAGGCCTGCCGTAAATTAAGCAATCCTGCGTTAACAAAGCTGACAATCATTACTGTGGAGGCCGATGATGACTGGACTAGCGAGGTTACAGAAAAACCCGTTAGAACGCCCATAAACTTGTTTGAGGTCATTACTCCAAGAATGGAACGCATCTTGTCGCCGGCAAGTTTCTGAATTCCCTCGCTCATGGTTTTCATCCCAACCAAAAAGAGACCAAGAGAGCCAAATAGTGTTAAGAAGTCAAGAAATCCGAAACTCATACTTGTATTTTATTGAGGCCGCGAAAGTAATTATAATAACCCAGCCCAAAACCGTGTTAACGTAAAATTAACATTGGCGCAAGACAATGCCAGACCACAAAGTCGAAAGGATATTCCCCACATTGCCGGGATTACAAATTGCTGCTTCTTATGAAATCCCTTTGTGATTTAATTAGATTAACTGAAAACAATAGCATATTCTTGGTCTCTGCCAAGAGATTGAAGAAAACCAAACTGTTTTTCGTCCGAACCTTGTTTTCCCTAATAAGTTTAATTTGCAATCTCTTCATATCCTCCAACCTCTGGATAATTGCATTACTGTGCCTCAACATTAATTCAACAGCTTGGTAATTATCAATTTTAATGATTTGACCAGCAAGAAGGTAAAAGGAGTTAATCTCTTCCAAAACGTTCCTAATTTCTTGTTCTTGCTCCTTTACAAGCGGAGGATGGGCATTGTCAAGATGGTTCTTGAATGGTTCAACTATGTAGGTGAGGCAATGGGCAATTTCCCTAAGGTAATCAATAACCTGAACGTAGTGGTGTCCTGTGTTTATTGATTCTTTTTCGAGCTGCTTGAGGGTACTGACAACAGAATTCTTCAAATTCTTGGTATATGCGTTCAGCTCGGCAATTTCTTGGTTCGATTTTTTAATGCCACGCCTATCTTCCAAAATAAAGTTGTTGGTAACCTGCTGGAGCAAGCCTGAAGCCTTAACTAGGGTCTCTGCTATGTTTTTCTTCGATTCTTCGATCACACTTTCGTCGGTCCATTTTTTGTTCAAGATCTCATCGGCGGCTTCGGCCTTTTTGGCCAGTTTCTTGTGAATGAAGTTAGTTTTTATCAAAAAAATTAAGGCCAAAACAATTGAAATAATTGCTGCTATATACCCTCCCCAAGAAATGAAAATAGCAACCAAAAATGCCGCCGTGAAAGCAGTAAACGCGGTGAAGAACCAACCCCCTATTACCGTTATCACTCCCGAAACGCGGTAAACTGCGCTTTCCCGCCCCCAAGCCTTATCGGCCAATGAGGTGCCCATTGCAACCATAAAGGTAACGTAGGTGGTTGATAGTGGCAATTTGACCGAAGTGGCAAAGGCAATTAGGATACTAGCCACAAACATATTGACTGAAGCCCTAATTGTATCGAAATGAACGGCAGAACCTGATGGGTTGGTTTCGTCCCTCTCTGTAGGCTGCGAAAATCGCCTATCCACAAAACCCTTGATTGGCGAGGGAATAACTTTCTGAAGAAACTTGTTAACCGAATTTGTTTTACGAACAATAGCTTGAGCAAGTAATGATGGTTGAAACCTTTCATAACCTTCTCCTTGCCGGGCAAGGTCAATCTCTGTGCGAGTAACGGATCTTGCCTTCTTGGATAATAAAAGGGCCAAAATCATTACAACCCCCGCCGCGAGCAAAAAAATTGTTGGTGTTTGAACAGGTTGGCGCAGCAGTTCCATAGTGTAGCTGGTGGCCTCAATTGATGGGTCGGCACTTACAATTTTGTAGGACTCAAAACCGGCAAGGGGAACCCCAATGAAGTTTACCAAATCGTTGCCTGCAAATGCCATAGCAATGGAAAAGGTACCAATCAAAACAATGACCTTAAGGATGTTAACCCTGAATACTGAAATCAGAAGCTGGCTAATTACTGCAAAAACCAAAAACGATCCAAGGAGAATTAGTGAAGTATTGCTATTAATCCAATCAATAATTTCTGGCGTCATAAACGATGCCCCGCTGGCACCCTTCACCAAAATAAAGTAAACGATTGCCGTAATTGCCACACTTCCCCAAATGGCACCCAAGTAAGGTAGCTTGTGCCTGTAGTTGAAGGTAAAAAGCAACCTTGATAAAAACTGAACTATGGTGCCAACAGAAAATGCAATTACAACCGAAAGCAAGATGCCAGAAATTATAACCAACGCTCGGCCTGAATTTATGTACAGGCCCAAGTCGCTAAGCGACCCGGAGGTAGAGGCAATCTTGTAAATTGCTACCCCAACAGCAGCCCCAAGCAACTCGAAAACAATTGAAACTGTGGTGGAGGTGGGCAAACCGTAAGTGTTAAATGTATCGAGCAAGATAATATCAGTCAACATCACGGCCAAAAAGATAACCATTATCTCACTAAAGTAGAATTGGTCGGGATGAAAAACCCCACTCCTTGCAATCTCCATCATACCGCTAGAAAAAGTGGTGCCCAGCAGAATACCCAAAGATGCCACGGCAAGAATAACCTTCATCGAGGCAATTTTAGAGCCAATTGCAGAGTTCAAGAAGTTGACGGCATCGTTACTAACCCCAACCACCAGGTCAGAAATCGCAAGGACGAAGAGGACAATAACAAAAAATAAGTAAATATCCATAGCAGATAATTTTCTCGCCAAAATTAACTATTTCCCAAACCAAAAATTTCGTTGGGCATTAACTTAATGTTAACTAAAAATTAATTTTTTGTAAAACCAGCAAATAATCCCTCCCGCCTACAAAACAATCAACTTGCTGGATACAGGAGGGAATCGGTTTCCTTCGAGGCGCAGGAGATACATACCTGCGGGGAGGTCATGGATGCCTAATGTGTAAGCAGTGATGTTCTGGGTAGCCTCCACGGGGAAGCTCTTCAAAAGCTGACCTGACAAGGAATAAATCGAAATATTTGCTATTCCTTCCAGACTACCTACTTCAAGATTGAGCCATCCCCTGGTTGGATTTTCAAATTTGATATGGGGTTGGTAAGCACAAACTTCAGGGAGAGATAAATTCAATGGTATTCTTTGTAACTCCAAAACCACCGGTAGGTGGTCCGACATATTGAAAAGGGCATTTATTACATCGGACGGGGCACTATGGTTTGGCGGACTGGTGAGGGTTTGATTAAATCTTGATCCGTCTTGCCCGAGGGCGTAATAGCTTCCTCCAAGGTATTTTAGCCCCCTTGTACCCGAAATGATGGAGCTTGTTGCCAAAATTTGATCCAATCGGTCGTCCATACCACCTCCGGCAAAGCATCCGGTTGATGAACGTGTACTTTGTGTATGGTACTGTGCAAAGTTAGGATTTTCG
>CAZUWF010000031.1:0-24029 GCA_964624065.1 uncultured Bacteroidales bacterium | reverse complement strand
AAAATGAAAAAATCAATAATAAAAAACCTATTAGCCATTACCTTTGCGCTGGGCGCCCTGGTGTTCGTGGCGGGGAATGTGTTTGGAAACGATGCTTGCCCTATTGAAACCGAAATAGGTGAAGGTGGCAAAATTAGTAAGAAAAACCAAGGAATTGGATACTGCACAGCTTGGAAAGTGGACCTTAAATGTAATAGTAATGGACCTACTCCTTGTTTTAAAGACTGTTAGGATACTAACACAAATTTTGACCTTAAATTAGTTATTTAAATAGCGGTAGGGTTTTTTCCCTACTGCTATTCAAAAAAACTCTATATGTATGAAAATTCCTTTGCATGGTTCGATACAAAAGCTAACAATCATTTTGTCAGCATTTTATTTTAGTATTCTTTTTTTCTCGTGTACGGTAAGAGAGGTTAGTGTTTCCGAACCGGTTATTTTAAAACCTGATATTGAAAAGATTGAAGGGTTGTTTGAGGCTGGTTTGACAATTTCGGGCGTTATACAAGTAGAAGACCCTCCTAACGGTTTTGTACCTTACATTAACAGGACAGTATTACATCAAAACCTTGTTTTCTCGCAAGTTGGTAAGGAGACAAAAAGGCTGATGGTTCATACCATTGACGGTTCCTTTGTAAATTATATTGGGCAGTTTGGCAGAGGACCCGGTGAATATATTTCGGCATCGGACTTCTTTGTAAATGACAGTTTTGTATATGTGCTTAATAATGGTTTAAGTATTGAAAAATTCAAGATTGATGGCGAATATATTTCAAGTATGCCATTAAAGAATGGGATTGTTAGTTTTGCTCGTGTTGGTGAAAACCAATGGTTACAGTATTTAGGTTATAATAATGGGATAGACCAGAACCGTCTATTTTTGGTTGACTCAGAATTGAAGGTTCAAAAAAAGTTTTTCGACGAAGAAGTTTCATTGTTTCCTTTCGTGGCTCCACATTTTGCTCAAGATGGGAAAGAAATTTTTTTCAAAGAACAGTTCTCAAATACGGTTTATTCATTTGAAAACGGCAAGGAATTCGAGCATATAGTTTTTGACTTTGGCGCAAAAGGGTTTTCAAAAGAGTATTTCAAGGTTGACGTAATGGAGTTTTTGGAAATGGTAAATAATGGTACCTTTCTCGTTTTCAAGAGTTATCTTCAAAATTTCAACTTTCTGTATGCTTGTTTTTTAAACAACCTAGAAAATTTGTCATACCATATAGTTTATAGCTTTGAAAAACAGGATATGTCGGTTTTTAGTACCAATTATATTGAAGACCATCTTGTTGAAGCAACTATTCTGAAACCCAATGGGCAGCTGGGATTTTCAGTTGATGGTGTTTCTCTAAAAAAGCTAAGGGAAAAGCACTTAAAAGCTTTTTCTAATCTCCAATTATTCGATATTACTGAAAGCAAAATGTATTGGGTTTTTATTACCCCTTTTGGTTAAACAACATTACTAACAAATGAAAACCCCACAAATTTTGAAATGGGTTAGCCTAAATATCTTATTTTTAATACTCTTCGCCGCCCTCGCTGTATGGCTCAGCATCGCCAACAAGAATTGCAGGCAAGACCTATCGCGAGCAGAGGCATCGGTAAAGACCTTACAGAAAGAAACAGAAGCGTTGACAAATACTACGGGGATGGCGTTGGAGGCTTTTGCGCTGAATATCAATAGGCAACCCATTGCAATGGCCTTTACCATTGAGTTGCCAAAAATATCAATGGGTAGCCTGCCGCTGCTATACCTCAAAGCCAACGCTTGCTCCAGTTGCAACAACCGCAGCTATATCGACCTGGTGGAGAGGCTCAAAAGTAACCCAGATTTTCGCATTGTATCACATCCCACCAATCGGTTTTACATACGCCAGTTGCTCGCCGCCTACGAACTAAACGATGCCAAGATGGTAACCTACACCGATGCCAACCTCCTCGACCCGGGGTTTTCAGCCACAGATGCCGAGCTCCTGTTCGTAAACCCTCAAGGTAAGGTAACATCAGGCATACCGGTTGACCTGCTGCGCAACCAAGCAGTATTGAACGTTGTGGAGGGTGCGTTGGGTAGGTAGGCTGATGTATTGATATGCTGAGTTGTGGATGTGCTGATTTGCTTGCGCCTGCCTGCTTAGGGGCGCGGAGGATAACAAGATGCATTCGTGGTTAAAATTCTTTCAACATTTTGTGTTATTTTTTCACGTAAACCTTGCATCCCAAAAAATCCTTTATTTATTTGTTTTACTATACGCACCACGCCAACAAATGAAAGGACAAACCGCCCATTCAATTACAGGCTCCGGCCTTGTATGGCTTGTTAGCAATGCTTGCCCCCCCCCTTGTAATCAATTAATAACCAGATATTTACAAAATAACACTAAAGGCTTTTCGGAAACATACCGGGTTTCGAAAACCAAAACCCATCGTGTATGGAAGCTGTGCAAGACCCACTTGGCCCTGCCTACCCCTTGCCGTGGCGTGGGCCGGGCGGCAGCGGAAGCAACCCACCATATGGCACCGCGCCAACATTTGGCACGGTCCGGCAGGCTGCGCCGCCCACACCAAGGGCAGCCACGGGCACCAGGGCGGAAAACAAACCAATTTTCGATTTAAATAATCAAAAAAACTGAATAAAATGCAAAAATCAATTATTAAAAACCTACTAGCCATTACCTTTGCGCTGGGTGCGCTGGTGTTTGTGGCGGGGAAGGTGCATGCTGACCTACCAGTTGAGCCCGAAATTCAAGGAACCACTTATACTTGTTTCGATAATCTAACCCTTGATAAAAGGGACGGACATGTGCGGAAACAATGCTCTGATTGTTGTGGATTTGTGCTGGCAAGAATTACTGGTAGTACAACCACCAGTAATTGTTTTTGCCCGGATTAGTTGTTTGAATTTTTAACAATTAGCCACAGTGGGTTTTTTGGGGGTACGGCTAGATATTGAAAAGAATTATTTATCCATAATTAGCGGTTGTCGGCTCACACTCCTTGGCTCAATACGAAAATCAATGAAAATTTTAAAAACCGTATTCTTTGCACCAATTCTTTTATGTGTCCTTTCCTGTTCGGACGAAAATGAAAGTTATACCGAATTTTTGAGATTTCCTTCCGAATACAAAATCATAAGTCAAACCTTTAATGTACCGCCAATTTTGTTTGAACCAGTTACATTAATGTTGTTTGGCAACAATGTTGTAATCGTTGACAATAAGTCGGAGTTCATTTTTCACCTATTCGATGCAAATGAATTAAATTTAATTGGTAGTTTCATACGCCGGGGCAGAGGACCCAATGAAGAGCAAGAGTTTTTTAACCCATATATGCGCAAGGTGAGTGATAACTCAATTGTTTACCAGACCCCAACCAACATCAAAACAGTATCTTTTACATCAGGAAAAGATTCTTTGTATATTTCCAAAGCTTTTGAGTTTTTCGATAACATCATTAATTTCCAAAGAGTTTTTTTGATTAACGGGGTATTTTATGGGTATAGCGGAGAACTTGGTTTATCAACAGAATTTCATTTCTTTGACTCGAAAAAAAAGGAAATTGTTGAGTTTGGCACCGGTCTTGGACCTTATATGGAGGATGGTGTTTCCCTTGAGTTTGAGAATAAAGGGATTACGGTTAAACCTGATGAGACTTTTTTCGCTGCCTCATATCTTTATTTTCCAATTATCAGAATATTCAACTCATCCACGGGTTTGGTCAGTAGCGAAACTAGATATGAAAATAATTTTGATTTCTCTAATTCCATAAAAGGAAAATGCACGTCGAATGGGCAAGAAAATCATCCTATCTTTTTCTACCAACTTATCCATTCCACTCAAAACTACATTTATGCCCTTTATAACGGAAATGCCCCTTCGGTGAGTGAAAAAACACTAGATAGGTCAAATATTATCCACGTTTTTGACTGGAATGGCAATCCTGTCAAGAAACTCATCCTAGACCATGAAATATTTGACTTTGATGTAAGTGATGACGATAGTTTCATTGTGGCAGTTTCAATGAACCACCCAGATAGGTTGTTTAGGTTCAATCTGAACCAATAAGGTACAACCTTAGTAAAATTGAACGGAAACCTTTAATTCAATTTACTATGTACAACCCCACCGTCTCGGCTTGACTCCAAGGCAAACCTCAACAAAAGCCTTGCTCTCTTCCAAACCTTACAGGTTTTTAAAAACCTGTAAGGTTTACCAGCAAAAAACACCAAAGAAAACCCAATAATCGTTCTTTTATCTACTTTCCCAAATCAATTTTTGTTATTTTTACACCTCTAAATTACCATTGTCATAAACCTTGCTCCAAGGTGCTAGTATTTTTGTAAAAACGAAAAGCCTACTTTAATGATACGTTTCCTCTTGCCGTTTTGCCTATTGATCATTGCGGGTTGTTCGGGCACCGAAGACTCCTCTCAAACCCCGGAGGTTGACGAGCGTTTGGCGGCTGCCCCTTTTGTTACTCCCGTCGAGGTTTTACAGGTGCAGTTATCACCCTTTACCCGTGAGGTGGTGAGCAATGGCAAGCTGAGCGCCAAACGGCAGGCCGAGGTGTCTTTTCCCTTTTCCGAGACCGTTGTGGCGGTGAGCGTGGTAAATGGCCAGCGTGTTTCGCCAGGCCAAGTGCTGGCAAGGCTAAGCACGGCGCAGTTGGAGGGGCGGCTGGTACAAGCCCGATTGTGGGTAGCCGAGGCCGAGATAAGGCTCCAAGACTTGCTGCTGGGGCAGGGATACTCACTGGCCGACAGCCTTTCGATGCCCGCCGAAACGCGGAGATTGGCCACGGTGCAGTCGGGCTACGCACGTGCCCGTAACGATGCAAGCACCATCGAGGCCGATATTGCCCGCTCAACAATAAGGGCTCCGTTAGCGGGGGTAGTGGCAAACCTCACCTCCAAACCTCACGAGCTGGCAAACCTCGGCAAACCGCTTTGCTTGGTGGTTGACAACTCGGCATTCGAGGTTAACTTTCCGGTAATGGAAAACGAACTGCCGTTGGCAAACATTGGCAGCAACGTCAACGTTAGCCCTTTTGCCAACCCCGCGCTATCGTTTAGAGGCATCATTACCAAGGTCAACCCTGTGGTCGACGACCACGGTCGGGTGCAGGTTACAGCCACTCTTGCCGGCAGCAAAGATTTGCTCGACGGTATGAACGTAAAAGTGCTAATTTCCAGCATTGTGCCAAAACAAATGGTGGTGCCCCGCCAGGCTGTAGTTTACCGCGACAACCTCACCGTGCTGTTCAAGTACGTGGGTGGCAAGGCAGAGTGGACTTACGTAAACATACTGGACCAAAACAGTACACACCTTAGTGTGGTGGCAAACCCCGACAGAGTAGCATCGTTGGCTCCCGGCGACACGGTAATTGTGGCAGGCAATATGAACCTCTCGCACGGAGCATTGGTGAAGATAGAATGATTGGTGTGCAGTTAGGCTGATATGCAGATGTGGGGGTGCAAAATGGTTAAAAAATAAAAATGAAAAAAGAAATATGAAAAGGGACGATAGCCCTGTAATCTTCGTAATGTGAAACAAAGCCAAAGAGACCCCAAATGGGCATAGCCTTGGCATCTTTTCTTTGATACTCAAAATAATTCCTTGTAACAATGAAACCCAAAAACGCAATACAAAATTTGAGTTTTGAGTTTGCGCTTGATACGATTGCCAATTGCGAGGTTCTTGAGAATAACAATAAATTCCTGATTTCTCGCCAGTTGCTAAAATTAGGCACTTCCATCGCTGCCAATGTTACGGAGGCACAAAATGCAGAAAGCAAGCAAAATTTCATTCACAAAATGAAAATAGCTTCCAAAGAACCCGAAGAAATGGAATAATGGCTGATGCTATGCAATAAATAAACAATTTACCCCAAACCCGAAAACTTGCTAACAACCATTATAAGCATCAAAAAACTACTTCAATCATTTATATACACCACAAAAAAATCAACGAAACAATCATCTCGTTCCTCCACCTATGACAGGCATCAACCAATCAGCAAACCTGCACATCAGCACATAAACCATTCAGGATATGATTTCATTTCTCATACGTCGTCCTGTTGCCGTTCTTATGGTGCTCTTGGCAGCCCTGGTTTTGGGGGTTGTGGCTATGCGTAGGCTTCCGGTTTCTTTGGTGCCCGACGTTGATATTCCGCGAATTAGCGTGCAGGTATCGGCACCCGAAATGTCGGCACCCGAACTTGAAAATGCCATCATGCTACCCTTGCGTAGCAACCTTATGCAGGTAAACAACCTCGAAGAACTGCGCTCGCAGGCCAACGATGGCCACGGAATTATTAACTTGCAGCTTAGCCACGGCACCAACATTGATCTGACATATATTGAGGTTAACGAGCTTGTTGATAGGGCAGTGGCGGCAATGCCGAGGGGTATCGAAAGACCTGCCGTGATAAAGGCTAGCGCATCAGACATACCGGTTTTTTACCTCGACGTTTGCCTACAAAACCATGAAAATGGTTTTACCCAGGCGCAGTTTTCCGACCTTGGTAGCTTTGCCGATGAGGTAATACGACGCAGGCTCGAGCAGGTGCCTCAAGTGGCCATGGCCGACATTAGCGGACGAACATTCAACGAAATAATTATAAAACCCAAAACCCAAATGCTAGAGGCTATAAATATGCCCCTGGCAATAATCGAAAGCACCATTGCACCTGCCAACGTGAGGTTTGGAAATATTATCTTGCGCGATTTGCAATTTCAATACCACGTCAGAGTTGGGCAAAATATGGTTGATGCTGCCGACATTGGGAATCTTTACCTCAACCACCAGGGTAGAATATGGCAAATTAAAGACTTGTGTACCATCGAAACTGTTCCGGCTGCACCACAGGGAATGGTGCTATGCAATGGCCAGAGATCGGTTACAATGGCAATAGTGAAGCAAGGGGATGCTCGAATGCAAGAATTCAAGGAAAACCTCCATTTGCTGGTAGAACAATTTAAGGCCGATTATCCCCAACTAAAATTTACCATTTCGCGCGACCAGACCAAACTCCTCGATGCCACCATCAGCAACCTTGCCCAAACGTTGCTAATAGGGGCGTTGCTGGCATTCGTGGTAATGTTTTTTTTCTTGCGCGACACTCGTGCACCTTGGATTATAGTGATATCGGTACCTGCGGCCTTGGTGGTATCGTTGCTCTTTTTTTACCTTACCAATATTTCAATAAACGTGGTATCGGTTTCGGGCCTAATCCTTTCCATCGGGCTTATGATCGACAATTCCATTATAGTAATCGACAATATTACCCGCTACCGCCAAAAAGGCTTGAGCCTCCACAATGCTTGCGTGGTTGGCACCAACGAGGTGTTTACCCCATTGCTCAGCTCGGTGCTTACCACCTGCTCTGTATTCGTGCCGCTGGTGTTTTTGGGCGGGGTGGCAGGGGCGTTGTTCTTCGACCAAGCAATGGCCATTACCATTGGCCTATTTACCTCACTGGCAGTTGCAATGATCGTAATACCAGTCATTTACAACCTCCTTTACCGTAAGGTAGGTGTAAGCGGCAATCACAAAAATCATCACTTAGAACCATTTTTAAACTACAAGGCTCTTTATACCAAGGGGTTCAAGGCTATAATGCGTAGGCAGGGCTTAGTGTGGGGTGTGGTGATTCTACTGGTGTCTTCTTTGTTTCTTACTTTCACTTTGGTGGAAAAGGAAAACCTACCGCGCACCGAGCGTAAGGCCGTACTGCTTTGGATTGACTGGAACGCTAACTTGAACATTGACGAAAATAGAAACAGGATTGAGAAAATGCTCAAAGATTTCAATGCCGGTGTAATACAATCAAACGTATTGGTGGGGCGTCAGCAATTCTTGCTTCAAAACCGGCATCAGCTTACACCATCGCAAGCGTTGGTTTATCTCGAAACCGAAAGCCAAGCTCAGATTAACCTTATTGAAGAAGCTGCCGCCAATCACTTCAACACCGATTACCCAAATGCCTTGCTCAAAATATTTCCCGAAGACAATATTTTCGATATGGTTTTTGGCGAAACTATGGCACCACTGCAAGTACGCCTCAAACCCTCACGTGATTTGGGACCCCAAGCCCACGAAGTAGTGGCAACCATGCTCCAAAAAATTCAAGAAGTGGTTCCCAACCAAACCATCGAGCCTATAAAGCTAAACCAAGTAATGGTGCTCGAAACCAATATGCAAATGCTGGCCCTGCATCAGGTTGATAAACCGGCAGTGGTAACAGAACTCAAGCGTATGTTGAACCAAAATGAGGTTTCTCGCTTGCTCGATGGCAGGGCTGCAGTGCCGATTAAAGTCGGAGAAACACGGAGTGATTTTTTCGACAACCTTTCAAAGTCTTTCGTGAAAAACCGAAACGGTATAAATGTTCCCATATCGATTTTGGTAAATGCTAACACCTATGTTGCAATTCCCACCATAACGGCAGGGCTCGAAGGACCATATTTTCCGGTTGACCTCAACATTTCGCAAAGGCAGTTGGATCCTATCACCAAATCACTTACCCAATTAGTTCAAACCGATGATACCTTCGAAGTAGATTACGCTGGGAGCATATTTAAGCGGCAAGAACTCGCCAAGCAGTTGCTAGTAATTGGCATTATTGCACTGCTGCTTTTGTTTTTCATACTCGCGGCTCAATTCGAGTCGCTGGTGCTACCGTTCATAATCTTGGTGGAAGTACCCGTGGCCACCGCCGGGGCAATGCTCGTTCTGGCGGCAACCGGCCAAACATTAAACCTAATGTCAATGATTGGCCTCGTGGTTATGGCCGGGATAATAATAAACGATAGCATTTTGAAGTTAGATACTGTTAACCGTCTGCGGCAAGGCGGAACTCCCATTCTAAGGGCTTTGCTGGAAGCTGGTCATATCAGGCTCAAGCCAATTATTATGACAAGTATTACAACAATCCTGGCACTCTTGCCGGTGTTGTTCATTTCGGGCATCGGAGGGCAAATGCAAAAACCACTGGCAATTGCGATTATCGCAGGCTTGACAATAGGAACAATGGTTAGCCTTTATTTGGTACCATCGTTTTACTACCTGATTTACAGTATAAAAAAATGATGAGGTGATGTGCAAATCTGCTGAGGGGTTGATGTACTTATGTACAAAAGTGCATATTTTGGAGAATGCCAAAAAAATGAAGGGGTGGGATACCTTTGATGCGCACTACCACTAAGATATGGGAGAAAGTCTGTCATCTTTTTTACTTTGATAAAATTTTGAAACAAGTATGAAACCGAAATACGAAAGACTAAAAATTAAGAAAGTAGCATTTACCACTCCCGGTGAATTTCTTGCAACCAATTAGTACTCTTCGCATTTGTTCAGGGTAACCAATTGGCACATTAACCTTTCAACCCATTTTTACGACAACCAATGCGTTTCCCTCCATTTTCAATAATCATCATAATTGTTGCACTTTCGGTGGTAGGCATCGCTTTGGCTCCGGGGTTGGGTATAAGGCTGTACCCCTCTGCTCATTTACCTACCATAAACGTGGGGTTTGGTTGGCCCGGTGTACCGGCACTCACAGTTGAACGCGAGGTTACCTCTAAACTTGAGTCGGCACTGGAAACAATGAAAGGGGTGGAGAAAATAACTTCTTTATCTAGCCAAGGGCGCGGAAACATCACCCTTAATCTAAAAAAAGGGGTTGATGTTGAAATGGCGAGGTTCGAGATTGCCTCGCACGTAAGGCGATTATTCCCGCAATTGCCGGTTGGTGTAAGTTACCCTTGGGTTTCGGCGCAAGGGGTTACACCTCAAACAAGAGTGCTGATGTCCTATCGAATAACTGCTCCCGAGCAAACGGCCCATATCGAGGATTTCACCTATAAAACAATAATACCAGCATTATCGAGAATTGCAGGTTTTCAAAACGCTGCTCTTTTTGGGGTTACGCCCCTTGAGTACCGCCTAGAGTTCGACCCACAGAAACTACAAGTCTTGGGTATTGGCGTGGGCGACATACAGGCTGCAATTTCAGGCTATCTTTCCAGCCACAACCTCGGGTTCATTGCAGTTGATGGTAAAAATAACGCCATTGAGAAATTTCCATTGGTAATTAGGGCGAACCAAAAACTACAAGATTCCTGGAAAAACATACCTGTAAAGGCAAGCGGAAATGCCATTGTTTACCTCAACCAACTTACAGCGGCACGGTTGGTTCAAGCAGAGCCCACCAACTACTATCGAATAAACGGGAAAACAACGGTTGGGCTTAATATTTTTGCTCAAGAAGGTGCCAACCAGCTGATGGTTGCCGCCACCTTGAGGCAAGTAATGGATGATTTGCAAGAAAAAATGCCAACAGGATGGAGCATTATCCCAACATTTGACAATACCGAACACATACGCAAGGATTTGAGCAGGGTGACCTATCGTATGATGTTTTCGTTTGTAATACTAATGCTTTTTGTGATCTTGGTTACACGCAAACCTAAATACTTGCTCATGATACTTGCCACAGTTTTAGCAAACTTGGCCATAGCAATTATCCTTTACCGGTGGATTGGCATCGAAATACATTTGTATTCGCTTGCTGGTATAACGGTTTCTTTTGGGATGATCATTGATAACAGTATTGTAATGATCGAACATATGCGGACTAGGGGCAACCAAAAAGCCTTTTTGGCCATATTGGCGGCTACGGCAACCACAATCGGCAGCTTATCGGTTATTTTTTTGCTTGGACGCAATCAACAGCTCCAGTTTCGCGATTTTGCCATTGTGGTTATGGTAAACCTATTCATTTCTTTAGGAATAGCCTTGTTTTTCGTCCCCTCGCTTTTTAAGGTGCTTTTACTTGAATTAAAAAGGCCCAATAAGTCGTTGAGGTTTATACGAATCAGAGTGAAACTCTGGCAGTCCTACCTTAGGCTTATCATTTTTTCTCATCGGTGGAGATGGGTGGGGATAGTGATATTTTTGCTGATTTTCGGTATTCCGTTGCATATGCTACCCAGCCAAGTTGGTGGCAATGATTTGCTTTCTGAAGCCTATAATAAAACCATAGGCAGTAATTTCTACCAACAAACCCTAAAGAAACCCCTCGAGGTAGGGTTGGGCGGCACTTTCAGACTTTTCTCCAGATATGTTTTTGAAAGGTCATTTTTTTCTGATCCCGAACGCACCACGCTGCACGTTTCGGCAACTATGCCCGATGGTGCATCATTGGAGCAAATGAATCAGGCCGTTATGCAAATGGAAGATGAGCTTTTGAAGTATGATGAGGTAGAGCAATTTGAGACAAGCGTAACCTCTCCAACTCAGGCAAGAATTACCATTAGTTTTGAGCCACAGCACGAAAAGGGTATTTTTCCTCACATATTAAAAAATACTTTGATTCAAAAAGCAATAAGTGTTGGAGGAGTCGAATGGGGTGTGTGGGGTGTGGGGCAAGGATTTAGCAATTGGTTGGGAGGTGGAGGTGGCGGTCGAGCAATTAATATGACCGGATATAACTACGACATCCTTTATAGGTATGCCGAGATACTAACCAAGGAAGCCAAGAAAAACCCAAGGGTTTCCAAAACCTACATTACGGGTGGAGACTCTTGGTACAACGAGCCACTTATGGAGTTTTATATGGAAGCAAACCCACGTACACTTGCCGGGGCAAATATTACATTGGCGCAAGTACATGATCAGCTTTCGCAGATTGTTATGAGTTTACCATCTAACACGGTTTATTTCAAAAACCGGCCAGTGATAGTAAGGTTAGTGTCAAACCAATATTTAGAATATAATTTGTGGGATCTGGAGAATAGGCCACTATTTATTAACAACCAGTTTCTTAAACCCGGAGAATTGTTGAGCCTTAACAAAAGATCCATAGGCAACAACATTTACAAAGAAAACCAACAATATCACCTAAGGTTCAACTTCACTTTCCTGGGACCTTCAGCTTTAGAAGCCAAAGTAACCGAAGATCTTGTGGAGTTTATCAATGGGCAGGTACCAATAGGGTTTTCGGCTAGCACCCCACAATATAACTGGAGCCAAGAAATGCAAAAGTATTTTCTTTTGATTTTACTTGTCATAATTATTATTTTCTTTGTTTGTTCAATTCTTCTAAACTCCCTTTGGCAGCCCGTGGCAGTATTGTTGTTAATACCGATTTCCTTTTCAGGATTGTTTCTCACTTTTTACCTTTTCAATTTTAATTTTGACCAAGGTGGTTGGGCTTCTTTCATCTTGCTTAGTGGTTTGGCGGTAAACGCAGGTTTGTACATCCTCAATGATTACAATAACTTGCTGGTTAATCACCCAAGGCTCCACCCTGCCCGTAGGTATGTTAAGGCTTTCAGGCATAAAATCACACCGATAATTCTTACAATTCTGTCAACAATTATTGGATTAATCCCGTTTGTGGTAGGCACCAAGGAGTCATTTTGGTTTGCGTTTGCCGCCGGCACAATAGGAGGCTTGGTTTTCAACCTAATTGGTATAATTCTGTTTTTTCCTATTTTTACCAAATTGAAAATAGAAAAAGAGGTAATCGTTAATCAATAATCAAAACATCAATTCATTTGCACATCAGCACATAACCAATCAGCATATTGGCAAATCCACCCACAAGTACACCTAAAAAATATGAAACAAATAACCAAACCATTCCTGTTGGTTTTAACCATTTTGGCTTGTTTGGAACCGGCCATTGGCCAGCAAACCTTTACCCTTTCTGAGGTGGTTACGCTTGCCCGCGAGAATAGCATCGATGCCAAGGTCGCCAAGCATCGATTTATGGGCAATTACTGGCGGCATCGCAACCACAAGGCTCAGTACTTGCCACATTTGGAACTTAGGGCAACAGCTCCGAACCTTAACCGATCGATTTCGCCAATAACATTTCCCGATGGAACCGATGCTTTTGTAAGGCGCAGCCTGGCCAGCTCATCGGCCACCTTATCGGTAAGCCAAACCATTGGCCTAACTGGTGGTCAGGTGTTCGTTACATCTAGTTTGGAGCGGATTGACCTGTTTGGGCAAAACAGGTCAGTTTCGTACTTGGCCAATCCTGTGACCGTTGGTTTTTTCCAGCCATTGTTCGGGTTCAACGCACACTCCTGGGCGCGGAAAATAGAGCCGATGATAATGGACGAGGCTCACAAGGAGTATGTCGAGAACCTCGAAAACATCGCCGTGAAAGCCACAGGCCTATTCTTCGACTTGCTTGCAGCGCAAAAGAACCTGGAGGTTAGCCAGGCAAATCTACTTGCCAATGATACATTGTTTTCAATAGCCAGAATGAGGTTCGAGATAATGACCATTAGCAAGACCGACCTTTTGCAAATGGAACTAAACCTCCTAAACTCGCAAGCCGCAGTGGAGCAAGCCAAGTTTCATCACGAAATGGCCTCCTTTGCACTTGGCTCATTTCTCAACCTCGACCGCCACGAGGAATTTCACCTCCTTGCTCCTTCAACTATTCCCGATTTGGAAATTGATGTTGATATGGCAATTAACCAGGCCAAGAGATTCAGGGCCGACTTGGTGCGACTTGCCCGGCAAAAAATGGAAGCCGAACGCGAGGTTAGCAAGGCCAAGGCCAACAGCAGGATAAACATTAACCTAAATGCTTCCTTTGGCCTAACCCAAACCGCTGCTGTGTTTGGTAATGCTTACCGCAATCCGCTAGACAATCAGCAGGTACGATTAGGCATAACTGTACCAATATTAGATTGGGGGGTGTCAAAGTCGAGGGTTCAAATGGCCGAGTCGCAACGCGATTTAATAATAACCAACTCCGAACAGGAACTTGCGAACTTCGAGCGTGAAATATTTGTCAAGGTAAAGGAATTCAACAACCTAAGGTTACAACTTAAGGTTACCCAAAAAGCCGAAGAAATTGCCCTGAAACGGTACCAGGCTACAGCGGAGCGATTCCTTGCCGGAAGGGTAGGAATAATGGAGCTAAATATGGCAGCCACCGAAAAAGACCGCAGCCAAGAGCAGTTCTTAGGCGTTTTGCGCAATTACTGGAATAGCTATTACCAGATAAGGCAAGCAACCATATTCGATTTCCTTACAAACCTTCCCATAAAGGCTGTTGTCAACTTCTGATTATTTTTTACATTCCCTTACTATCCTCAAAGGCCAATGGTACCCTAAATGGCTTGGTTAGGTACTATTGTTAATTTTTTTCACCGTTTGAAAAAAAATATATAATATTGTGAAAAAAATTACAACTCTATGAAACTTCAGGTCGAGGCCTTGTTTCGAATGTTTCCAAACCGTAATCGCGATGACTTGATACCTATGCTTCAGGAGGTTCAGAATCAAGTTGGTTACCTGCCTCCGGAGGCAATTCAGCTGGTTGGAGACCATCTATTCATTTCGGAGAATAAGGTTTATGGAGTTGCAACTTTTTACGAAAATTTTAGGTTTTCGCCTTGGGGCTATTATCACTTCAGGCTGTGCAACGGAACGGGATGCCATATATGTGGCACAAATGTCTTGCTCGCAGAACTCAGCAAGCAGCTAGGAATCAACCCGGGCCAAACCACCAAAGATGGATTATTCAGCTTAGAAGTGGTTTCGTGTATGGGAGGATGTGCACTTGCACCAATTTGCCAGGTAAACGGCCACTATCACGCAAACCTGACAAAAGAAAAATTACTCCAATTGATTAAAACACTTAGGGAAAAGGGTATAGATGAATCTCACTAACAGCCAAATGGCAAAGAGTTTCCTCCTTGACAACATTTTGGGAGACAACCAAGAGCCTTTGGACAATCAAAAGGCCAAGGACCTCCTATACATTGCACGCGAAAGGGTTTCTAAGCCAATGATTTACGTGGGAATGGGAACGTGTGGTATGATAGCCGGTGCCCTAAAGACCTATGGTGTTATAAAGGAGTACCTCAATGATCACCAAATTGATGCAGAGATTGTGCAAGGGGGGTGCCTTGGTTTGTGTTCGGCCGAACCCATTGTAGACATTCAACTACCGGGCAGGGCTCGGGTTTCTTTTGCCAAGGTTACCCATGAAGTTGTACAATTACTCCTCGACGATTTTTTGAACCATCGCCTGCCCGAAGTAAAGGTTTTGGGCCAGTACCTAAATGATATTAACCAACCTTGGGATAGCATTCCTTCAATTTCAGACCATACTTTTTTCAAGGAGCAGCAAAGGTTAATTCTGCAAAATTGCGGCAAGATTGATCCTTTTTCCCTGGAGCAATACATTGCATTTGGCGGCTACCAAACCTTTTGCAAAACTATTTCTACCATAACCCCCACTCAGGTTTGTGATGTTGTTGAAGAAAGCCTGCTCCTAGGCCGCGGGGGTGGTGGCTTTCCAGTTGGCAGGAAGTGGCATACTTCCCTCAAATCTCCGGCCGACCAAAAATACATGGTATGCAATGCAATTGACAGTGATCCTGGCAGTTATATGAACAGGGTTTTAATCGAGGGCAATCCACACGGGTTGGTTGAGGGTTTGCTTTTGGGGGCTTACGCGGTAGGAGCTTCGAAGGCTTACATTTTTATCAGGGAAGAATTTGATGAATGCATCAAACGGCTTAGGAAGGCAATAAACGATGTTTACGATTATGGGCTTGCCGGCCACAATATTTTTGATTCAGGCGTAAACATTGACATTATCCTCAGACCTGCCGCCAAGGCTTACGTTAGTGGCGAGGAAACCGCCCTTGTAAACAGCCTGGAGGGAAAGCGGGCAATGCCCGAATCAAAACCTCCTTACCCGGCCGAGAAGGGTTTGTGGGATAAACCAACCTGCGTGAACAATGCCGAGACCCTTTTCAACATTCCACTAATATTGAAAAACGGGGCTGATTGGTTCAAGCAGATTGGAACCCAAACCAGCAAGGGGACAAAAATATTTACCCTTTCGGGGAAATTGCGAACCTGTGGTACCGTTGAGGTTCCTTTGGGTACCACCTTCCGCGACATTGTATGGAAATTGGGAAACGGCATTCCGGCAAATCAAAAGTTCAAGGCAATTTTGCTCGGCATAAACTCAAAAAGCTTCATTACCGAAGAAGCACTTGATAACATAGTATGCTTTGAGGAGCTCAGAAAAATCGGTACAATAATGGGAAGCGGCGGCTTTGTTGTGGTTGACAATAATACCTGTATGGTGGACCTTGCAAAATACTTTACCCGATTTTTCGAAAGGGAAAGTTGTGGGAAATGCATCCCGTGCCGCGATGGCTCCACTCAAATGTTGCAGATTGTTGAGGCTTCGACCAAAAGGCCGGAGAGTGGCTCCAGCATTCAAACTCTCGAAAGGTTCAAGGGGATAATCCAACTTGGCCGTTTGGCAAGCGTAATGGCAGATACCTCCCTTTGCGGGTTGGGAAAATCTGCACCAAATTCGATTCAGAATATGCTAAAGAATTTTAGAGCCGAGTTCGAGGCCCACGTTTTCGAGCGCAAGTGCCCGGCAGGTGTTTGTACCGACCTTAGGGTTTACTTCATTGACGTGGAGAAGTGTACCGGCTGTTGTGCCTGCCAAAAAAAATGCCCGATGGATGCAATAATAGGTTCACCAAGGCAACCCCATTTCATAATTGAGGAAAAATGCCACGGGTGCGGAAATTGCTTCGAGACTTGTAAGTTTAATGCTATAGAAATATTGTAGGCAAAACCTATCATAAATGCACGTAGAAATAGAAGTAAACGGGTTACCAATTAAGGCCAGGCAGGGCGAAACGGTTTTATCGGCCCTACGCCACAATGGGATGGTTATCCCTACCCTTTGCCATATGAAACGGTTTTCGCCAACAGGCGCCTGCAGGCTCTGTGTTGTGGAGGTAGATGGAAAAAAGGATTTGATGACTTCTTGCAGCCTACCTGTAGAAAATGGTATGCGGGTACATACAAATACTTCAAGGGTTGTGAGCGCCCGCAAGCTGGTACTGGAAGTTCTATTGGCCAACCATCCCGACGATTGCCTCTATTGCGAACGAAACAAGAATTGCGAGCTGCAAAATCTTGCCGATGAGCTCAACACCAGGGAAAGAGTCTTTTTTGGCGACAAACGCAGGCATTTTCCCGACAGGCGTAGCAGCAGTGTGATGCGCGACCCCGCCAAATGCGTTTTGTGCAGCAGGTGCGTGAGGGTTTGCGAGGAGGTGCAATATGTAAACGCACTAGATTTCATCGGAAAGGGAAAAAAAACAATGGTGGGTCCCTCTTACAACAAAGCATTAAACGCATCAAGTTGCATCAATTGCGGTCAATGCATAATTTCCTGTCCAACTGGTGCTTTGGGTGATATTTCGCACATTGAAAAGGTGAATGCGGCAATCGAAAACACCACAAAAGAGGTTTTATTCGTGGTTTCTCCAGTGGTGGTGGCATCGTTGGTCCAACATTTTGACTTAAAGGAAAATCAATCGTCACGCGGTATTATCTGTTCGGCCTTGAGGAGGCTTGGAGCCACCAAGGTTTTCGATTTATCCGAGGCTATTTTTTGGAATATTGCCAAAGAATCCGAAATCTTGCGGCAAAATCTATCCGCCAGGGGTTCGGCAACATTGTTTTCGTCTTGCTGCCCTTCGTGGGTTCAGTTTGCCAGGAATAACATGCCCTACCTTTCGTCGAGTATTTCGATGGTCAAATCGGCACCACAGGCAATGGGCAATTACCTCAAAACAAAATACTGCGCCGAGAATAATTTTCAAGCAGAAAATATGGTAATTGTTGCGCTTATGCCATGCGTTGCCAGCAAATACGAGGCTTCATTAAAGTCCAATTCGATTAACGGGGTTTCGGAAATTGATGCAGTTTTGACAACCAGGGAATTGATAAGGTTTATGCGAACCAGCGGGATTGAAATTGGCAGCTTGTCGGAATCAGCCTTTGACCAACCGTTCAACGAAACCAATTCGCTTTCGTGGAAAACCGGATATTCTGGTGGGAAGACCGAAGCGGTGGCCAAGGTTCTTTTCAACCACGAAAAAGGGTTGAAGGACGAATTCAAATTTTACATTCCCAAAAACCAAAACTATTTAAAGGAAACAAGGCTTAGCTTCAAGAAAAAGACGGTTAACTTTGCTTGGGTTAGTGGTATTAAAAACGCCAAGAATTTCATTGACAGCATACAAGACAACCAGCGTACCGACATTGACTACATTGAGGTTATGGCCTGCCCCGGGGGCTGTGCCGGGGGTGGAGGTCAGCAAGTGTCGCCCCACTCCGAAAATGTGGTGGCCAGAAAAAAAATATGCCAAGCCTTCGAGAAAATATTCGCAAGCGAGGAAGGACAGTTTATTGGGTTTACAGATTAATAGGTTGAGGTGTTTTAAAGTTTTTGGGGTAGTAAACTTGAGGCTTTATTTAGTTGAAAGAAAAATTTGAAGCAATGCTATTACAAGAAAAAAAAACCATATTGATAGTTGACGATGATGTTGATTATCTTTTTCAGATGAAAACCGTTTTGCTGGGAATGGGCTACGAGGTTATATCGGCCTATTCGCGAAAGGAGGCCGAGGCAATAATTGGCCAAAGGAAACCAGATCTTGCCTTGCTCGACCTGATGATGGAAAGTCACGATACCGGTTTTGTGTTGTGCTACCTAATCAAGAACAAGTACCCTGACGTGCCCATAATAATCACTTCGGCGGTTACTGCCGAAACAGGTTTGATTTTTGATCTTAACAACCCGTACGATAGGGAGTGGATCAAGGCCGATTCATTCCTAGACAAGGGTGTGAGGCACGATCAATTGCAAAAAGAGATTGAGAAACTATTAAGGAATTAGTTTATGGGAAAGAAACAAATGGAGCCACTGCCGGGAAAAACAATCGAAAGGCTCAGTCAGTATCGAAGGCTTTTGCTCAATAGGCTCGCCAGCGGAAAACCAAACGTTTTCTCGCACGAACTTGCCACCTGGCTTAACCTCACCAGCGTTCAGGTTAGGCGCGACTTGATGCTAATCGGGTGTACCGGTAGTCAGAGCAGGGGTTATGGTGTGAGCAACCTGGTTAATAGGATTGCCGGAATAATAGACCACGAAAGCACCCAACGAATAGCGGTGGTAGGTATGGGTAATTTGGGTAGGGCAATAACATCCTACTTCTCAGGAAAACGCGACAAGCTCTCAATAGTAGGGGTATTTGACAACGACCCCCTTAAAACCGACAGGATCATTTCGGGAATTCCGTGCCATCATATCAATACCATTAAGGACAAAATAGAAACCGAAGGCATTAGCATTGCAATATTGACCGTTACGCCTTCGGTGGCTCAAGATGTTGCAAAGCTTCTGGTGGAATCGGGCATTAAGGGAATATTGAACTACACCTCGGTTCCAATTTCAGTTCCTTGTGGGGTTTTCTTGGAGGAATATGATATGGTTACCTCACTAGAAAAGCTTGCATATTTCGTTAATACATAGTTGCCTCAAATTCATTGAACCCACTGCATCAAAATTTTATTGCAAGGTAAAATTAAACCTCTCAACCTCCCAACAACCAACTAGTCAACGAATCTTCCCTTTATGTTACCTACCTTTGCAAAAATTTCGTGAATGAAAGTTTTTTACGGTTTCGCCCAGGCCGAAGGAATGGTTAAGGATTCGGTTGTAACAGTTGGTATGTTTGATGGGGTGCACAAAGGGCACAAAACCATCATAAGGCACGTTGTTGATTTTGCGTTAGAGATTGGAGGGGAACCCACCCTGGTTACTTTTTGGCCGCACCCACGCCAGGTCTTGGCAAGGGGTGACGCCAACCTGAAACTTATTAATACCCTTGAAGAAAAGATAGCACTATTGCGCCAGACCGGATTGCAGAATCTCGTTGTACAACCATTTTCCATTGAGTTTTCCAAACTATCAAGCAAGGATTTCCTTCAACGCTACTTGGCCAAAACTTTGAATGCAAAGGCAATGGTTGTTGGAAAAAATCATTTCTTCGGCCACAATAGGGAAGGGAATTTCGAACAAATTCGCGAGTTTGCCAATGCCTTTTCTGTGCTGGCAAAGCAAATTCCTCTCAAAATGATTGATGAAGAAACCATAAGTTCGGCAAAAATAAGGGATTCCCTTTCAGTAGGTAACATTTGTATGGCCAATGAATTGCTTGGTTACGATTACTTCGTTACGGGAAGCCTATGTGGGGAAATCCGATACGGCAGGTATCTTTTTACTCCCCAGCAGGAGGTCAAACTCCTTCCCACGCCAGGGGTATACGATTGTTGCCTGAGCTATGGGCAGCAGGACTTAGATTGCTCCGTTGAAATTTTTTCTGCTCCCCAAGGCCAAATCGAAATTTTTGTGGACCTTCGTCACCACACTTTTTTGCCGGGCACAATTGGGTTGTTAAAGTTGTCTTTTTTGCAGAATTCAGGGGTAATCAAGCAAACAACACCTTAAACCTGCTTAAATACCAATTTAGTTCTTACCTTTGCCCAAATTTTGGTGAATTTTTCCAAGATTCAAGCGTTGTAGGTAGTAGATTCAGAAAAAGCATAAACATTCATTAGCGTATAAAAAAACCGGAATTACTCAACTATGGCAAAATTAATTCACCTTTCTGAAGCGGCCTCACTTGGCATTCATGCAATGGTTTTGATTGCCCAACAGGAAACTCACGTAAAAGTCCATGATTTGGCTGAACAAATTGGGGCTTCGCGAAATCACCTTGCCAAGGTTCTACAGCAGGTGGTGAAGTTTGGATATTTGAGGTCGGTTAGGGGTCCGGGAGGCGGGTTTTTGCTCAACAAGCCAGTTTCTCAAATTTCAATCCTGGATATTTACGAAGCAATAGAGGGAAAGATAGAGATTCCTGTGTGCCCACTTGTTAGGCCTTTGTGCCCATTCAATATGTGTCTTATGAGCAATATCCTCAAAGACGTAACCACCAACGTAAGGGATTATTTCCAGAATTCAACCCTCGAAAAATTTGTCAACCGAGAATACAAGAAGTAAGTATTTTTGGCGTTTACCCTTTCATGAAGTACCCGTTACTCCATACAATTTCTTCACCAATTGATCTTAGAAGGCTTGATGGGGATCGATTGGTAGAGCTTTGTTCAGAACTACGGGCATTCCTGATTGACTCACTCTGCAACAACCCCGGACATTTTGCCTCAAGCCTTGGCGTGGTGGAGCTTACAGTGGCGCTACATTACGTTTTCAACACCCCTTACGACAAGTTGATTTGGGATGTAGGACATCAGGCCTATGCACACAAGATAATTACTGGAAGGCGCGAAGTTTTCAACTCCAATCGCAAATATAAGGGCATTAGTGGTTTTCCCAAAATGTCCGAAAGCCAGTACGATGCATTTGGAACCGGGCACTCCAGCACAAGTATTTCGGCTGCCCTGGGAATGGCAGTGGCATCGCAGCTGCTAAGGGAGGAGGATAAACACCACATTGCCGTGATTGGCGACGGGAGTCTAACGGCAGGAATGGCTTTCGAGGCAATGAACCACGCCGGTGTGGCTAATAGCAATATTTTGGTTATCGTCAATGACAACGGAATATCTATTGACCCCAGTGTGGGGGCTCTCAAAGAATACCTTACCGATATTACTACTTCCAGAACCTACAACAAACTTAAGGATGAGATTTGGATCAAGCTCGGCAAGATGGGTATTCTGGGAAGAAAGGCCAGATCGGTATTCCAGAAGTTCGAAGCAGCCTTGAAGGCAAGTATTTTGAAGCAAAGCAATTTATTCGAATCTCTCAACTTCAGGTATTTCGGCCCGATTGATGGCCATGACTTGATTTATCTTACCAAGGTACTGGAGGATATTAAACGGTTGAAAGGTCCCAAGCTCCTTCATGTAGTAACTGTTAAGGGCAAGGGTTACGAGTTTGCCGAAAGGGATAGGACAAGGTTTCATGCTCCAGGTTGTTTCGACAAGCAAACCGGCAAAAGCCTCGAAGCAAAGAAAAAGGTAGAAGTACCACCCAAGTTTCAGGTTGTTTTCGGTAAGACGATCCTTGAGCTGGCACGAAAAAATCCCAGAGTGGTGGGTATTACCCCTGCAATGCCAACGGGTTGCTCGCTAAACATTTTGATGAACGAGATACCAGAGCGTGGCATTGATGTTGGCATTGCCGAGCAGCACGCCGTAACCTTCTCTGCCGGGTTGGCGGCCCAAGGGCTCATACCGTTCTGCAACATTTACTCGTCATTCATTCAACGGGCATACGACCAAATAATACATGATGTGGCCCTGCAAAGGTTGCCAGTTATATTTTGTCTCGATAGGGCGGGGTTGGTTGGCGAAGACGGGCCCACACACCACGGCTCATTCGACATTTCTTTCTTGCGCTGCGTTCCAAACCTTGTAATTGCCGCACCCTTGAACGAGGTCGAACTTCGCAACCTGATGTACACCGCACAATTGAAAAATAATGGACCATTCGTGATAAGATACCCGAGGGGCGAAGGGGTTTTCACAGATTGGGAAAGGCCATTTACCGAAATTGAAATTGGCAAAGGGCAAATGGTCAAAGATGGCAATCAATTGGCAATACTTTCAATAGGAACCGTGGGAAATGCCGCTATCAAAGCAGCCGCAGACCTCGAAATCGAAACTGGCCTGTCTGTTGCTGTTTTCAACCTTCGGTTCATAAAACCACTCGACCTTGATTTGTTGAAAGAAGTTTTTGGCAAGTTCGATAAGGTGGTTACTGTTGAGGATAATGCCCTAGCCGGTGGTATGGGAAGCCAGGTTTTGGAATTTATGGCAGATCAGGGGTTTTATGCACAAGTCAAACGCCTTGGTATTCCTGATTACTTTGTTGGACAAGGCTCCATCCCCGAGCTACACTCTGAATGTGGAATAGATTTGATGGGAATAAAACTCGCCGTGCTTGAATTGCTCGGGCATCCCCAAAAATCTGAACCCAAAACAGAATTATCACGTGTTGACAATTAGATCCTGACACAAAAACAGCAAAGCCAATGTTCGAAAATTTTCAGTTGGTTTCAATAGCCTTTGGTCTAACACTTTTTGCCGGACTTTCGACAGGAATAGGCAGTGCAATTGCCTTCTTTGCAAAAAGGACCAACACCAAGTTTTTGTCCGTCTCCCTTGGTTTTTCGGCAGGGGTGATGATTTATGTGTCATTTGTAGAGATTTTCTTCAAAGCAAAGGAAACCTTGGTGGCAGAGTTTGGCCATGGATCAGGATACCTTTTGACTTTGGCGGGTTTTTTTTCAGGAATGCTATTCATTGCCATCATCGACAAGCTGGTACCATCCTTCGAAAACCCCCATGAATTGAAAATGGTTGAAGAAATTGGTTCGGAGGATCTTAAGGCAAGGCAAAAAACTAAGCTTTACAGGATGGGGATATTTTCTGCACTGGCAATTGCCCTGCATAATTTTCCCGAGGGATTGGCAACCTTTGTGGCCGCAATGCAGGACCTGTCGCTTGGAGTTCCTATTGCTATTGCCATAGCCATTCACAACATTCCGGAGGGAATCGCAATTTCTGTGCCAATCTACCACGCCACTGGCAGTAAAACCAAGGCTTTCAAGTATTCATTTCTATCTGGCCTTGCCGAACCCCTTGGTGCCTTTGTTGGATTTTTCTTGATCATGCCATTCATGTCGCCGGCATTATTCGGCTTTGTCTTTGCCTCGGTGGCCGGCATTATGGTATTCATATCCATTGATAACCTTTTGCCTGCTGCTCGCGAATACGGTGAGCCGCACCTGTCAATTTATGGGCTGATTGCCGGTATGGCCTTGATGGCAATTAGCCTTTTACTTTTCACGGTGTAGGATTTTCCAATTCTAAAAGAGGTAATGGAAGAACCTCTGGACGAACCTCCAATCCAAAACCGCCACGAATGCCATACCGTACAAAGCACCCCAAGCATGGACATCATGGGCAACATTGTCTTTAGCACGCCTCGCCATATATGTTGAGTAAGCCAGGTATAGAATTCCGAAAACAGCTGCCGGGATGGGTATAGGAATAAACATAAAACTCACCCTCCCTTGAGGGTACATTATTATGTAAGCAAAAAGCACTGACGAAACTGCCCCGCTTGCACCCACAGCATTG
>CAZUWF010000030.1:0-27101 GCA_964624065.1 uncultured Bacteroidales bacterium | reverse complement strand
TTGTCAAATGAACAATCTTTTTTTTCTTTTTTTCTAAATGCACAATGGGTTAATTAATTTTACGGACGAACAAAAAACTAATTGTATGTCAAAAGTAGCGCTAGTAACCGGAGCAACCAGCGGAATAGGCAGGGCCTGTGCCGAAAAGTTTGCCTCCTTTGGCCACAATCTGATTATAACAGGCCGGAGGTTAGAACAATTGATGGATTTAGAAAAAAACCTAACCGAAAAGTACAAGGTAAGGGTGCTTTCCCTCAATTTTGATGTCAGGAACCAATATGAGGTTGAAGGCGCAATTTTGGGGATTGATGAAGAGTGGAAACAAATAGATATTTTGGTAAACAATGCCGGCTTGGCCTTGGGATTGAACACCATAGATCAGGGTTTGCTCCAAGATTGGGAGCAAATGATTGATACAAACCTCAAGGGATTGCTGTATGTTTCGAGGGCAGTTTTGCCGCTAATGATAAAAAGGCAATCGGGACATATAATCAACATTGGCTCTATTGCGGGACGGGAGGTGTACCCAAAGGGCAATGTTTACTGTGCTACGAAGTATGCTGTCCGGGCCATAACTCAAGGAATGCGCATGGACCTTTTGGAGCACAATATCAAAGTTACCGAAGTAAGTCCCGGGGCAGCGAATACCGAGTTCTCGAAGGTGAGGTTCCACGGCGACCAACAGGCCGCAGACAACGTGTATGTTGGTTTCGAGCCCCTTTCGGGCCAAGACATTGCCAACGTTGTGGGTTTCGTGGCTACCCTGCCGCATCATGTCAACATTAACGAAATTGTGGTTGTTCCCACGGCTCAGGCTAGCGCCGGGATTATTAAGAAGAGTTGAAATTAGGACCTTATGCAAACCAAGGAGTTGATGGCGCTAAGGTATGGGGTAAAGTTATTCGGAAGGGTGAAACGATTGATTGGAAGCAATCAGCGAGCAGATGGCATAAATCGGAAACCAGAAATTGTTGAACGGGGGTTGACCATTGGTTAAAAATTGGCAGACGATAATACCTCGAAAATTGGAACCATTGAACCAATGACAACGAATGTATGCGAGGCCAAACCACAACCCATCGAAAGGTACGTAACAATAACATATAGCCCATTACCAAAATTCCTATACCGCCGTTAAATCTTTTTTTCCAAAAGGCGTTATCTTTGTAAACTATTGCGAACGCTTGTGCGGGCTAATCAATAAAAATGAAAAAGCTACATTATTTGGTTTTGAAAACCTTCCTAGGGCCATTTTTACTGACCTTTTTCATAGTACTATTCGCATTTATATTGCAGTTTTTTTGGAAGTACATTGATGATTTGGTGGGCAAGGGTTTCGATTGGTACATAATTCTCGAACTCTTGTTTTACACCTCCGTAAGTTTCGTTCCGGTTGCACTTCCGCTTGCCATTTTGCTTTCATCCTTGATGACTATGGGCGGAATGGGCGAGCATTACGAACTTACCGCGTTCAAATCGGCAGGCATTTCGTTACGCAAAATACTAACTCCCCTAATAGTTGTTTCGATAATCCTTGCCGTGGTGGCTTTCTTCTTTTCTAACAACGTACTGCCATACACCACCCTAAAACAGTTATCGCTACTATACGACTTGAGGCAGAAAAAACCAGCCCTTAATATCAAAGAAGGGGTATTTTATGATGGGTTGGACAATTACATAATTAGAATTGGAAAACGAGACAATGATGGCCAAACCATTCGCGACGTAACCATTTACGACCATTCTGATCGACGTGGAAATGTGAGCATTACAGTGGCGCAAATGGGAAAGATGGTGGTTACACCAGACAACAAAACATTGGTGTTTTCACTATTTAACGGAACAAAATACGAGGAAAAGGCCGAGAGGGACCAAGTTAATCCCACGAGAGAATTCCAAAGAACCAGCTTTGACGAGCAGGTTGTTAGGTTTGATTTAAGCAGTTTTCAGTTGTATAGAACAGAAGAACATCTCTTTAGAAACGACCAAAGAATGCTTAATATCCGACAATTGAGGGTTTTTAAAGATTCTCTTTCGGTAGAGCTAAATTTCTTGAAGGAATCATACCGTAAAGATTATTTCGGCAGGTTGAATAACTTCAACAAAGTCAATGCAGAGAGGTTGGATTCAATGTCGGCAAGTGGAGGTAAAAGTGCTTTTTTCCTGCGATCAAACTCCGTAAACAACCTTGTCAGGATCCTTGATTTGGCTTCCGGGATTGCTCAGAGCAACAAGGATAATTCATTCTACTCAACCAGCGATATCAAGGAACGTGGTCGACGATTGGCATTTTACGAAATTGAGTTTCACCGCAAATTCACTCTTGGCTTTGCCTGCCTGCTGCTCTTCCTTATAGGTGCGCCCCTTGGTGCCATAATCCGAAAGGGGGGATTCGGGATGCCTGTTGTGATATCGGTTCTTTTCTTTGTTATCTTCCACGTTTCGTCAATCTCGGGCGAAAAGTTTGCGCGTGAAGGGGCAATCAGTGCCGCCACCGGAATGTGGCTCGCACCCCTGTTATTCTTGCCCATTGGTATTTTGCTCACCCGCAAGGCAATTGCCGATTCGTCTCTTTTCAATATTGAGAGGTACACCGCTGTTTTGGGAAAGATTGGCAATTTGATCCTTAGAAATAAAAATCAAAAATAAATGCGGGTATTAGTATTGACAAACAAAATTCCTTATCCCCCTAAAGATGGTGGGGCGATTGCCACCCTTAATATGGCAGTAGGACTTGCCCAGGCGGGGGCAATTGTTACGGTATTGGCAATGTCAACCCCGAAACACAAATTTCGCGCCCAAGATATTCCCAAGTCGATCCTCGATAAGGTAAGGATAAAGGACATTTTTGTAGATACCCGGATTAGTTTGGTAAGGGCAATAAATAATCTATTTTTCAGTAATTTGCCTTACAATGCCGAAAGGTTTATTTCAGAAGAGTTTAAAATGGAACTTACCAAAATCCTTTCTGAAAAATTTGATGTAGTTCAGCTTGAAGGGCCTTACTTGCTTCCATACATTGATACGCTTAGAATGTACCACAAAGGACTCGTAAGTTTCAGGGCGCACAATGTGGAATGGGAAATATGGAATAGGATTTCGATACTGCAATCAAACCCCATCAAAAGGCTTTACTTTAAACTTATATCTAACCGCTTGAAGGCATTCGAATCGAGATTGTTGAGGCTCACCGACATCCTTGTTCCAATTAGTAGCCGGGATGAGTCAATGCTTAGAGAGATGGGTTTTGCAGGAAAATCATTGGTGATCCAAACAGGTTTTGTCGAATCCTCTTCCAATTTAAGTAACCCCGACATGGAATACCCCTCCTTATTTCACCTCGGTGGCCTTGATTGGTTGCCAAACTGCCAGGGAATTATTTGGTTCCTTAAGAATTGCTGGCAATTAATCCAAAATGATCTTCCTAACGCAAGGTTCTACATAGCCGGTAGGAATGCACCAAAATCCTTTTCCAAGCTAGTCTCAAAATTCAAAAACGTTGTTTTTTGTGGGGAGGTTGATGATTCAAACTCATTTATGAGGTCAAAGGCCGTAATGGTTGTTCCCTTGCTGTCTGGTAGTGGAATGCGAATAAAGATTGTAGAAGGTCTGGCCCGAAAACGGGCAATCGTATCAACCTCAATTGGGGTTGAAGGTTTGGATTTGACCGATGGAATTGAAGCGGAAATTGCCGATGAACCAGCATTGTTTGCTCAAAAAGTAATTGGTTTGCTTACTGATAGATCTAAATTCAACCAAATGGCCAACGCGGGCAAGCAATATGTTGAGAAAAATCTTAACAATTTTTCCAATACTGCAAAACTATTTCGGTTTTATCATGAAATTCTTGATTCTACAAATGCCTTCCAAAAACGCAAAGGTTTTATTTGTTCCCCTCAACTTACTTCAGAAAATTAAGGTTCAATAAGTTAGGCAGCAAAAGAATGGTACCGAGTTTATTGTGTCTTAATGTGTTTTTGCCAATCTTGGCTGGCAGCAATTTGAAAGATTTTAGTAACTTCGTGGTGCTGAATGGTGCGAATCTTTTTGTAATGTTAGAAATATTTTTTCAGATTGTTTTTTGGGTTGCAGTTTTGGCCATGTTCCACTCATACGTGGTGTTTCCGGTTTTGGTAAGGATAATTTCGAGCACCAAGAAACCCAATGAAGTTGTTTTTAGGCAATTTGATGAAAATCTCCCTCACGTTTCAGTAATAATGTCGGTGTACAACGAGGAGAGGATAATTAGGCAAAAGATCGAAAGCGTTTTCAACACATCCTATCCCAAGGACAGGCTTCAGGTATTAGTGGGATCCGATGCCTCAATCGACAACACCCATCATCTGCTGCAGGAGTTATCGGCCAAGTTTCCTAACTTGAAATTGCATTTTTTTGTCGAACGGAGTGGCAAACCCAATGTAATAAATCAACTTGTCGAAAAGGCAACCACCGAATTGATCATTTTGACCGATGCCAGTGGAATTTTTGAGAAGGACACCATTTTTCAAATGGTTAAGCACTACAAGAACCCCGAAATATCATTGGTTGGAGCAAACCTGATTAGTAATCAAACCAGCGGCGATGGAATTGGCCTTCAAGAATATTCTTTCATGGCCAAGGAACTGATGGTAAAATACTGGGAGGGTTTGGCTTGGGGCACAGTAATAGGGGCTTACGGTGCTTGTTTTGCCCTTCGAAGGGTGGATTATTCTCCGGTGCCTTCAAATTACTTGGTTGATGATTTCTTCATTACAATGATGGTTTTGAAAGCCGGGAGGAAAGCAATTTACGAACTTGACTCAAAGTGTTACCTTGATGTTCCAAAATTGCTTAAGGAAGAGTTTAGGAGAAAAACCCGCATAGCGGCTGGAAATTTTCAAAACCTCGTAACCTTTTCATCCATACTGGTGGGCCCTAACCTGCCTCTTTCGTTTTGCTTTTTGTCGCACAAGGTACTGAGGTGGTTTGGCCCGTTTTTTATTTTGGTAATCTTAATAGTATTGCCATTTTTGGTTCATATTCCATTGTACAAACTGGCCGCAATAGCCGCCTCGATTTTACTTTTATTGCCAATTGCTGACTATTTCTTGAAGAAACTTGGAATTCATGTGTTAATTTTGCGGTTTGTTACACATTTTATTGGTATGAACGCGGCACTTCTCGTCGGATTTTTGAAATACGTTAAAGGAATAAAAACAAATGCTTGGCAACCAACCAAACGAAATGCATAAGGCACCCGAACACAAGTTGAACACCATAGAAGAAGCCATAGAAGAGATAAAGGCAGGTAAGGTAATTATTGTGGTTGACGATGAAGACCGAGAGAACGAGGGCGACTTTATTGCTGCTGCTCAAACAATTACCCCTTCTATTATTAACTTTATGGCCACCCACGGTAGGGGTGTTATTTGTGCCCCTATTACCAGCGATAGATGCAGGGAGCTCGACCTCGACCTTATGGTGCCGCAAAACACTTCAATTCACGAGACCCCGTTTACTGTTTCGGTTGATTTGCGCGGACACGGTTGTACTACAGGGGTTTCCGCTGCGGATAGGGCCAAGACCGTAAAGGCGCTTGCCGACAGGGCAACACAGGTTCAAGACTTGGGTAGGCCAGGACACATTTTTCCCTTAAGGGCCAGGGAGGGCGGAGTTATCAGAAGGGCAGGACACACCGAGGCTGCAGTTGACCTTGCAAGGATGGCAGGGCTCGAACCTGCCGGAGTTTTGGTGGAAATAATGAACGAGGATGGGTCAATGGCCCGACTTCCAGAACTCTTCAAAATAGCACAAAAATTTGGCCTTAAGATTGTTTCCATAGAGGATCTTATAGCCCATCGCATTAAAAACGAAACATTAATTATTAAGGAATTATCGGTCAGCCTGCCTACCGAATGGGGCGATTTTCAATTAACTGCCTTCCGGCAAACCACCAATGAGAAAAAGCTTCACCTTGCCCTGACAAAAGGCTCATGGGATAACGGTGAGGAAGTTCTGGTTAGGGTTCATTCCTCCTGTGTTACTGGCGACATTTTCGGTTCATGCAAGTGCGATTGTGGAGGCCAATTGCACCAGGCCATGCGTATGGTGGAGAAAGAGGGAAAGGGGGTCATTCTTTATCTATTGCAAGAAGGAAGGGGTATTGGTCTTCTAAATAAACTTAAGGCATACCAATTGCAGGAACAGGGATTTGACACCGTGGAGGCTAATCTCAAACTTGGTTTCAAACCCGACGAAAGAGATTACGGAATTGGAGCGCAAATTCTGAGGAATCTTGGTGCAAGCAAGATAAAATTAATAACAAACAATCCAAGCAAGAAAACCGGTCTTGCCGGTTACGGCATCGAAATAAGTCAAATTGTGCCTCTGATAATTCCGACCACTCCCCAGCGGCTCAAGTACATGGATACCAAGCGCAAGAAGATGGGTCATCTGCTGTAGATGATTGTCTGGCTATGGGTGAAAAACGTAATAAAGAGAATGAAAAACGATTGGTGGTTAAAAATGCGGTAGGAAAGGAAAATAACTATTGCGCAAAAATTATTCCACCAAGTTAGGTTGTTTAGTTTCATTAGATTGAGGGATTGACTGGGGCATTTCGAGCGTTCGAGCCCTGAAAAGCTCTGAAAGCCTATCAAATTCCTTTCGGAAGAAAATGCCTACCCCTTGGGTATATGGAGTGTTAAGTCGCTCAATATCAAATGTATTTGTTCTGTTAAAGGCCTTCAATCTCCAATTTCCCCTCGGAGTAAGTTTGTATTCTACGTTTACATCGCCAATAATATTACTTGTACGCTGCAGAAAGGTGTGGCTTTCTGCATAACCCAAACTGAGGTCTATTGCCAGCCTATTATCAAACAAACGAGTGGCCCCAACAAGTTCTATCTCGTGCCCCGATACATTGTCACCAGGCCTATATTTGATGCCAATATCAAAACTTTTGCTCAACTGCGACAGCCAATTGTTTATTTGGTTAGTAAAAAGGTCGGTGGTTGTGCCCACCAATCCAGAACCTGAAGCAATCAAGGTTGCATCGACGAGGTTTGTGCCGGCTGGCAAAAACCTTTGTAAGATTAGTAATGAAAAAACTTGGGTGGTCAATTCCTGATCTGTGGAGATGATTTCTTCCAGCCTGTTGTTTACCTCCTCACCCGCCCCGGGGATTGTAATACCAAAGCTTAGTGTTGAGGGAAATAGTTTTCCGGTAAGGAAAAGGTCTACCTCAACAGGTACCCTTCTCCTGTATGCGTCGCTCAAATCGGCAAAGTCAGAAAAAAGCTCGAATAGTGAGGCCTTCAGCTGGTATTTCCCTTTTATGTCAACCTCCGCATCGAGCGGATGACCAAGCCAAGTAATGGTTCCTCCTTGATCAACGATAAATCTCCAAGTGAAACCCTGGAACTTAAAAATATATTCGCCTTCTTGAATTAGTAAATCACCGAACATCGAAAAATCACCATCGGGTTCCATATCTACCTTAATGTTCCCTTCTCCCCTACCCTGAATCACTTCACCCGTACGACTATTTAACACCAATTGCAACTCTGCATCTGGCGTTACTTCCAGGTCGAGTTTCAAAGTCAGAAGGGACTCCTCAACCGGTGTCTCATTCAATGGAGTTTCTGGCTGTACACGGTTGATAAAAGAAATGAAGTTGCGTTCTTGAATCAATTCACCCTCTTGCATCGGAAAAATCACTTGGGTCCCCTTGTTTGACCTTGCCTTTACTTCAACGGTAATTCCATCTTCGGTGCTGAAAATCTTTGCATTTCCGGAGGCAAAGGCCGTACCAAAGAATAGGCTGTTCCAATCCTGCGGAAGGTTCATCACCAGGAGGTTATTGCCACCAACATCAAGGCTTAACCCCCAATTATCAAAAGCGGTGTTGCTTATTATACCGTTGAGGGTTCCGCGGTTTCCGTAAATATCTTCAATCCTAACATTGTTGAAAACAAAACCCTCTTTATTAAAAACCATCTCATCTGCAAAAGAATAGGTTGTGTTTAGATAGGGTAGCTCTATGGATCCTTGGGTGATGCTCGCTCTACCCAACAGTTGGGGATGATTGAAGGGACCCACAAGCTTCAAACTCCCAGTTGCCTTTCCAGAAAGATTATTGGCTGCCCCGTCAATGAAACGTTGCCATATGGAGAGTTCTAAATTGTTGGCGTCGATTGAAAGATCGAAATTATTGCCTTTGGTATTCGTAAAGATGCTGCCGCTCACCTCAAATGGAATTGTTTGATTTTGGCCGGTAGAATTTATTATTTCCAACTTAACCCTGTAGGCATCATATTCTTTGTCCAGAAAACTGTTGAAAGTCAAATTTCCCAAAGGTGTGTTGTTAACCTCAAAACCCTTTATTTTAATGTCGGCACTTACTCCGGTTGATTTCATCAAGCCGTTTAGGGAAACTATTCCTGAAATTGTTCCGTCAAAATCAAAACTCTCCTCTTCCACAAGGCCCCAAAACGAATTAACATCAATGTCATCGAGGCTCAAAATTAGCTGATCTTCAGGTTCTGGGCCAATAATTCCGTCAATCAACATACTATTGGAGTCGCCTTGCAATTCAATGCAGGATACTTCAATTCCTTTAGGGCCAATGTTAATTTGATTTTCGGTGTTTATGAACCAATTGCCGTCGTTGAATACCAGGTATGATGGCAAGATTCTGGCACTATAATTTTTATTGTCAATAACTGTAAGTTGATTTACAATGTTACCGTAGTTTCCCCTCGAGGTTGAAGTGTTGTTCCATCTTACATCGGTTGTCAGGGTGTTGTGAATTACCGTGCCCGAAAACCGAAAGTTTTCCATAAAAAGACTTTTGGAATGAACCACACTTTCGAACTGGGAATTAATAATGTACTCTTTGTCCTTCCTGCCTGCTGATAGTCGCCCTTTGGTGAACAAGTTTCCGTGCAAGGAAAATTCCGGAATATCCATTTCGATGGTAAGGTCGCCAGTTGAATTGCCAAAATTGCCATAGATGGTAGCACCTTTTCCAACCTGCAAGAAAGGTAAGAAGATTTTGGTAATACCGTTAATGTCCTTCAGGTTAATTTCGAAAATGCTTTCTGCAAATGAATTTTCGGAGTATTCGCTGGCATTGCCATTTAAAAGTGCCGGAAGGTAATTATATGCAAAACTTTCGATGGTATTTATCATACGGTCAAAGCGAAAGGTACCTTTCATCGAGGCATCCAAAAAGTCTGACTTCAATGTTATTTCCTTGTGTTTACCATCTATTGCCTTATTTTCGACTTGCAGGAAATTGGATTCAAATTTTGATAATACTCCACCCTCCGGCAAAATTTCTTCATAATTTAGGTCATTTACAGTAATCCTTCCAACCCAATTGTCGAAAGTAGAGGCTGATGCATTAATCTCGATCAATCCTGAAATGATGGATTGTTGTCCTTCTTTTCGTTTGAATATATTAAGAAGAGTAAGGTTGGCGTTTTTTAGATTTGCATTGAATTTAAAATTGGGCACCGCTTCTTCAAAGTTTACAATCCCATTAAAGTCAAGCATTACATTTGGATCGTCAATATTAAGGGCTCCATTGAACCTACGGTTTGAAAGGTCTCCGCTAACGGCAATATTTTCATAGTTATAATCAAACAATTCGAGGTGTTTCACCAAACCCGTCATTTCAATTTTGGCGGTTTCGAGGGTAGCCCCAACACCCTTCAACCTTGCATCCATTGAAATCATTCCCAATTTGCCAAAGTTTGCCATCTTTCCCAAATCGAGGTTGTTAGTGAGCAACCTACCGCTGTAAGACATCAATCCATCACCTTTTGCCCGCTTAAGGAGCAAATCGGTTGAAAACTTCCCAATGGAAGTGTTGAAATTGCCAAAGGCAACAAAATCGTCGAGGAAGCCGGTAAGGTTTCCTCCAAAAAAGATTTTATCCAGGGGTTTTAACTCTTCAGGGATTGCCAAGTACCTTGTAGGGCTTGATAAAGGCAGTTTGAAAGAGGATATTTCGCGAATGGAGGTTTTAAGTTCTTCTGCCTTTACCATAAAAAAAGTCTCGCCAATGTTTGGAAGTCCTGTAATGTGAAACTTCCCCTTTAGATGCGAACCGTTGGAATTTGAAACAAAAATGTCGTTTCCCCTTAGATTTGACAGTTTCCCGTTAAAGTTTCCTTCTATGGTAAACAATCCTTCAATGCCTTTCAGGGAGCTTACCAAATACCCCAGCTCCTTAAGGTCGATCTGAGAGTTATTTAAGGTTACATCAACATTAAGATCCTCAAACAAAAGAAAATTGTCTTTTGTTTGGTCAAAATCAAGAGTGGCGTTCACCTCAACCTGGCTTTGCAGGGTTTTCAAAAAAAAGTTCGAGATCCTAGTGGTTGAATCGGATACGAAAAAGTTGGCATTTAGGTTTCTAACCACGAAATCATCGCCTATGTTAAACGAAAGACTCATGAGGTCAAAAGCGATTGTATCATTGACGGTCAACAAGTTACCTGCCGATAAACTGATGTTAGACAACGAAAAGTTTAAAGGATCAAATCCATTAACCCTGCTTGGGTGGTTTAAATCATTGTATGTTATGCCAGAATTGACTACGTCAATAGCATTTATTTTGATTGTCCATTTCTTGGGGTCGGGTTCGTCGGGTTTCTTCGATTTGAAAAAATCAATTAAGAACTGAAAATTGTGGTACCCCTGACCTTGGTATTTTTTGGCATTTAATGCCAATCCTTCCATTATTACGTTACCAATTTCCAACCTACGCTTTCTAAATCGAAGTTTTTTAACATCCACCAGCACCAGTGGTGCTTCCAAAAGATTCTGTCCTTCTCGATCCTTAACGGTTACACCCTTTACCATGGCATTAAGGGCCAAGGTAATTCTAACCTTTTCAATGGCTACCTCGGCTTTGAGTTCTTGGGTCAGGTAAGCGGCAACTCTTTTTGCAATTAAAGTTTGAACCGAAGGCAAGCTGAGGGCAATTATAATCAATACCGGTATCATTAGAAGTATGACCAGTACCAAGGGCCATTTTCTTCTTTTATTTTTGATACCTTTGTCCTCCATTTTCAATTTAAAAACTTGTTCGAAAAGTAAATGAGCACCTACATACTTGGAATCGAGTCGTCGTGCGATGATACTTCTGCAGCGATAATCAAAGATCGCAAAATTCTTGCCAATTATATTGCAAACCAGCAGATTCACGAAAATTTTGGTGGGGTAGTCCCGGAGTTGGCCTCAAGGGCTCACCAACAAAATATTGTGCCTGTAGTGTCGGAAGTTTTGCGTTCTGCAAATATAAGCAAAAATCAACTAAGCGCAGTTGCTTTTACAAATGGACCCGGCCTACTCGGTTCCCTGTTGGTTGGAACCAGTTTTGCCAAGGCATTTTCGCTTGCATTGGGCATACCGCTAATAGAGGTCAATCATATGCATGCTCATGTTTTGGCACTTTTTATTGACGATGAAAGGCACGAAAAATTTCCTTTGTTTCCTTTCCTTTGTCTTGTAGTGTCAGGAGGGCACACCCAAATCTTACTTGTTAGGGATTACTTCGATTTCGAGATCATTGGCCAAACCATAGACGACGCAGCTGGTGAGACCTTTGACAAAGTGGCCAAGATAATGGGGTTACCGTATCCGGGTGGCCCGGTAATCGATAAGCTTGCGCAAGTGGGAGATATTTCCAAATTTACTTTTTCAAAACCAAGGATCCCAGCTTTAGATTTCAGCTTTAGTGGTCTGAAAACCTCGATATTATACTTTTTGCGAGATCAGCTTAAAGACAATCCGCAATTCATTGAAGAAAACAAGGCCGATTTATGCGCTTCTATCCAGCACACAATTGTAGAAATATTGATGGAAAAAATTAAGAAAGCGGTTAAAGAAACCGGAATCAAACAAGTAGGAATAGCCGGAGGTGTTTCGGCCAATTCGGGTCTTAGAAATGCTATTCTTAATCAGGAAAGGAAAAGTGGTTGGAGTGTTTTTATCCCCAAATTTGAGTACTGTACCGATAATGCAGCAATGGTTGCCGTAACCGGACACTTCAAATACCACCAGCAAGATTTTGTGAAACAGGATGTTACGCCTTATACCAGGTACAAGAATAGATAGGCGAAGGGCTGATGTAACAACCGGTTTTTGGGTATTGGTTTTTGACTAGCCGGCATTTGACCTTTATCGGGCATTACATCTCAGCCGTGGCCAATAGAGGAGAATAACTTTGCCCATTTACGCTCGCCAACGGTAGATTGAACCTATTGCACCAAGCGCTTGAGGCGAAGGGACATTCGGTTAATGTGGTATGGAAGTTGAGGGTCAAATACTGATGAATTTCCAAAGCATTTGGGAAGAGAAAACAAATCGAACTTAGGAAATGAGAAATCGTTAATCGTCAAATCTTTGTGGACAATTGGCCCCGGCAATTTTTGATTTTTTACTTCTGACCTTCAACCATAAGCTTAGAGCTGATTTGCCAGCATTTTTTCCCCAATTTGTTTTCCGTAATCGAAGCATTGTAGGAATTCCTCTTGGTGGGGAGTAAACTTGATGAAAACCCCATCGCCAACCATATTGAGCTTGAGGTTGGAAAGGTTGCTTGAGAGGTACTTGCTTCCCTCGCCACTCCAGCCGTAAGAGCCAAAAGCACCAGCAACCTTACCTTTATCGCGAATTGGACTAATAAGTGCAAAAAGCTTGTAAATTGGCAACAATATGTTTTGATTGATTGTGGGAGACCCAACCACAACGCCAGCGCATCGGGTAAGCCTTTCGTCCAAATCGCCAATTGACATCATTTCAATGTCGGCTACTTCTACATCAAAGTTACCGGCACTTTTAACCCCTTCTGCAATTGCCCTAGCCATTTTCCCGGTATTATCGTAGGCCGATACGTAAGGAATAAATACAAAGTCGTTTTGCGGAGCGGCTAATGCTTGGTTTGCGTATTCTTCTGAGAGGTCAACCCATTTTTTCCAGTCCTTGATTAGCAAAGGACCGTGCCCTGTCAAAACTCCATCAATTTCGAGCGGACGAATCTTTTCGATGGCCTTTATCATGAACTTGCTAAACGGCTTCAGTATAACATCAAAATAATACCTGAACGCCTCCGAGAAGTCCCCTACCTGGTCATCGTACATATTGTGGTGGGCGTAGTGGCACCCGAAAGAGTCGCAGGTAAAAAGAAGTTTATCTTCCACAAGGTAGGTGTACATGCTATCGGGCCAGTGGAGGTTGGGTGCACTTATGAACCTGAGAGTTTTATTGCCCAAATCAAGTGAATCTCCGTCCTTTGCCACAACGTGCTCGAAGGGTTTACCCAGGAGGTCTTGAAGGTAGTTTATGGCAATTCTACTTGCAACCACCTTGGCCTTTGGGGCAATTTTGAGCAAGTTAGCAAGATTGCCACTATGATCGGGTTCGGTGTGATTTAGAACTATGTAGTCAATGTCGGCAGGGTCGGTAAACTTTTGGATTTTTTCGAGGTATACATCCCAAAATTTTTCCTTTGAGGTCTCGATGATGGCCTTTTTTTGGCCATTGACGAAATAGGAGTTGTAAGTGGTGCCAAACTTGGTTTCCATCACAACATCAAAGGTAACGATGTCATAATCCAGCACCCCAATCCACTTCACATCTTTTGTAATATCCAGCACCTCGGTGTCATTTCTTTTCGGATCTCTCATCTTAGTGATGCGTTAAATTTCTGTTATTGCTCAACAACCGATTTCAAAAACGGATGCAAAGGTACAAAAAAATGGTGAGAAACCTTTCACAATTGGCCATCGATAATTTTGCTTTAAATCAGAGTTCAATTAACCAAGAATCCTTCTGATAAAGGCTTTGAAAACGTCTATACCTTTGTAGAGTGCGTCGACTGGCAACCTTTCGTTGGGGTTGTGAATGGTGTAGATTAATTCTTGGCTGAAAATCACCGGCGTAATTCCGTAGGTTGGAATCCCCGCAGTTCTGAAAAACCAGTTATCGTTAACGGCTGGAAATAGCATCGGGATTACATGTACTCCAGGAAACACATCCTTGATGGCATCCTGGAAATGATAATAGTATGAGGTTTTCTCGGAGGGAGGCGACTCCATCGGCTTGCTTACAATTTCTATTTCTACATCAAATTGTCTAACTGCAAACTCGATTTCCTTAAGAAAAAGTCTTGGATCGACACCTGGCAAAAGTCGCGAATCAAACCTTGCCTTCAGGCCTTGGGCTACTTGGTTTTGTGCGGTTGCATCGCTGGCTATGCTTGTGAGCATAATAGTATTGGTTAGGATCGAGGCCGTCAACTCATCGCTTCTTAGGAAGGAGGCAATAAACGGGCTTAATGCTTTCAAATTACTCAGAGCCAACTTTCTAATGCCAGTTTCGTAAATGCTCAAGCCCCCAAGCATCTCCCTAACTATTGGGGTTACAATAATTTCAGGCTTTAAATTGAGAATAGCGTTACTTGCGCCTATTAGCTCTTTTGCGGGATATCTTGCACTAGGGACCGACCCGTGTCCGGCTGAGGTGCCAGTGGTTTTGAGATTGAACCAAAGTGCCCGCTTTTGAGCCGTTTCTATCCCGAAAACAACCTTTTCGGGCATCGACTTTATTATTCCGGTCATTCCTGCGCCACCTTCGCCAAAAACAACTTTTGGATTCAATTCATCAATAAATTGGTTTACTATAATACCCGCGCCAAGACTACCCATCAGCTCTTCGTTTGAAACGGCCAATAGGGTAAGGTTGTAAGTAATATCATTCTGGAGGGCCAATTCAACAAAGTGCTTTAATGCAAAAAACTGCATGACCCCGTGCCCTTTGTTATCTATGGCTCCCCTACCCCACACGTATCCATCGGCTATTGCACCTGAGTATGGCGGGCGAGTCCATTCTGAAGTATTTCCCTCGGGTACCACATCAATGTGAGTAAGAAACACAATATTTGGCTTCCCTGAACTCAAAGGGTACAAGGAAGCAGCAAAGTTGTAACTATCAACCTGGTCGGTAAAAATCTTTACGTAAAGGCCTGCTTGTCGACAGGCGTTTGCAAAAAACTCTCCAGCTCCCTTTTCATTGCCACTAACAGATTCGATTTGAAGGTATTGGCTCAGAAAAACCTCAGGTTGCTCCAGATTGGGCTCTACAATATTGTTATGAAAGTTTTGTGAGAAACCCCTAAAAACAAAATGAAATAGAATGCCAAAAATTATGGCCGAAATCCTGGGCATATTTGGAATGGTTAATGTTTAAAGCCAAAAGTAAAAAGCTAAGTGAAACCATTCGCAAAGTTATGAAATATGTACTACCCTAAGGCTATTTGTTAACCCTGGTCATTTCAATATTCTAGGGCGTTGGTTTCACCGTTTAGGTGCGCCAAAAAAAGGGGCAAGTTCGAGAATTTGATTTCATATACCGCAAATTAAGGCATTCGAGTTTATACAAATCGCAAGCCGTTAATCATCAACCATATATAATCTAAACAAAAAACAGCCTCGCAGGGAAAGAATGGTGGGGGTTTTACTTTTTCCGTGCGAGCTCCATAGATTTGAATATGCACGAACTTAATTGCACCCTAAGGGCGTAAAACCACCTCTGGTAGCAACTCAACAAATGAACAACTCAACATTTATTACTAATTTTGCGTTCCAAATGAAAAGCAAGGTAAACATTCGTAACAAAAAGGCGGGATTCGAGTACTTCCTGCTTGAGAAGTTCATAGCCGGAATAGTGCTTACCGGAACTGAAATTAAGTCCATAAGGGCCGGAAAGGCGAGCATCAACGAGGCTTATTGTGCCTTTACCGGCTCCGAACTTTTTGTTCGAAACATGCACGTGTCAGAGTACGATTACGGGAGCTACAACAACCACAACCCCAAGCGCGAGCGCAAGCTCATGCTCAACTCACGCGAACTGCGCAAGCTCAGAACCAAGCTCGCCGAAAGGGGATTTACATTGGTCCCGGTGGTTCTTTTCATCAACGATACCGGATTGGCCAAGCTTGAAATTGCCCTTGCAAAAGGGAAAAAACTTCACGACAAACGCGAAACAATTAAGAAGAAGGATATTGAAAGGGAAATGGAACGCAACAATTAGTCGTGTTTGAAGGCCAAATTCAATATCTCAACTAAAGGCATTAGGTTAAAATCAAAAACTAATTCAAACAAAGATGTATAGCAGGATACGGCAAACAGTTTTGCCCGACAACAAGTTGTCAGATGTGGTTTTAAACAATCCCTACATTCTATTAATGCTTGAACATTTTGGGATCGAATTGCCTGTTTCAGAAAAAACCGTTGCCACCGTATGTGAAGAAAGCGGAATTTGTATGAAAGTTTTCCTGACCATCGCAAACCTATACAACGGAGTTCATCCAAAAACACCCCCAACCTTCAGCCCCAACGACATTCTGGGAATAATCCTATTCTTGAAAAACAGTCATAATTATTACGTTAGCGAAAAGTACCCCACAATTCGTGGCTTGATTGAAGAGATGCAAAGGGCAAATACCAACAAGGAAATTGCTTTGGTTGAAAAGTTTTTTAACGAATACTTCGCCAAGGTCCAAGATCACATCAATTACGAAAATGACGTTGCATTCCCCTATGTTGTAAACCTAATTGAAGCGGGTTGCAAATCCGATTATGATACATACTCGATTGCTGAATACGAGGAAAAGCACGATGATATTGAGGAGGAACTTATTGACTTGAAGAATTTGTTGATCAAATACCTGCCGCAACAAAACGACCAGAGGGTTAGACGAAAGTTGCTCCTTGCATTGATTGAGCTTGAGTTTGACCTCACAATACACGCCCACATTGAAGACCTGATACTTTTGCCAGTGATAAAAAAACTTGAGGGTATTGAATAGTCATGAAAAGTAGGCCTGAAAAAACATCGGTTTTCGTAGTTGAGCCTTCTAGGATAATTTCTGAGGGGTTGGTAAGTTTGATCGACCCAAACCAGAACATCTACAGGTTTGAATTTGCCAATAACTTATCCGATTTTCTTCGTTATCCGAGAATCAAAAGCGATGACGTGGTGATAATCAACCCCGCGTTAATCAAGAACCAAGAAAAGCTGTTTCAAAACCGAAAAGATGAATTACCAGGTGTTAAATGGGTGGGATTGGTATACTCTCTTTTTGATTCGAGCCTACTGTCAATGTTTGACGAGAATATTTTCATTGACGATGCAATAGAGTCAATCCAGCACAAGGTTAAGAAACCGTCGGAAACAAACAGAAAGGAAACCAAGTGCGTGAGAGAAACACTTTCGGCAAGGGAAATTGAATTGCTCAAGCTATTGGTTGCTGGCAATTCCAACAAAGAGATAGCCAATATCATGAATATCAGCATAAATACCGTAATTACCCATCGTAAGAACATTGCCCACAAGACAGAAATAAGATCTGTTTCGGGTTTGGCAATTTACGCAGTGGTAAACAATATCGTTGATATTGAATCATTTTCCTAACCACTTGCCCCTAAGTAAATTAGCATATCATTATAGCCAATTGTTGTGATGAATTTGAGCTAAAATCATCATTTTTGGGTATTGTAGGCCTTTTGAGCCCTTTCTACCTTTGCAGTGTTAATAATTTTAATACTTGCAAAATGAAAAATGTTGTTTTAATTTCTCTAATTTGGCTGCTACTAGGCTCAATTGGTTATTCAGAATCACGAAATACTTTAAATGGAAAGGTTATATGTGAGAATAAGGGTGTTCCATATTTGTCGGTTCAGGTAAAAGGAACCTTGAATGGCGCCATGACCGATGAAAACGGTAACTTCGAGATTTCTGACATACCCAATGAGGCATTTGAACTAATTGTGGGAGGTTTAGGCTATAAGACGGTAGTCAAGGAGTTTAATCAACTGACCATCGAAAATGAGGATTTGGTAATAATAGTTGAGCCAGAGGTATTTTTACTCAACGAGATTGTTGTTTCTGGAAGTCGAGTTGGGGTGCTTAAATACCTTCCCGGCTCGGTAAACTTCATTACCAGTAAAGGCTTGACTGACACCAGCCCAGTAAGTGCCAACGAAATATTGCGAAGCGTCCCGGGGGTTCATGTTGTTGACGAAGAGGGTGCAGGGTTACGGATCAATGTGGGTATCAGGGGGCTTGATCCCGATAAGAGCCGAAATGTTTTAATGCTGGAAGATGGAATTCCAGTGGCTCTAGCTCCTTACGGTGAACCGGAAATGTACTACAGTCCTAACATAGAGCGAATGGCAGGAATGGAAGTGCTCAAAGGTAGCGGTTCAATTCTGTTTGGACCCCAAACGATTGGTGGTGTAGTCAATTACATTACTGCTGACCCTGATAACAATCCTAGTGGTGTGTTTTTTGTAAAACAGGGAGATTATGGCTACAACAGCACATTTGCCCAGGTTGGCAACACCATTAACAATTTTGGTTTCATTGCCAATTACAACCGCAAACAGGCCAATAATCTTGGGCCAACCAGGTTTCGATTACACGACCTTAACACCAAGTTCCTAGTAGGCCTTTCGCCAAAGTCGCGTCTTACTGTCAAGTTGAGCTTTTATGACGAAGACTCAAACTCCACCTACGTAGGAATTACTCAAGCAATGTATGATGCTGGAGGCACTGATTTCCTCCGGATAGCGCCTCACGATAATTTTAAGGTGAGGAGGTATGCCGCAAGTGGCTCGTACAAGCATACGGTGGGAGCAAGTTTACAGTTGACCCACACACTTTTTGCATACACCACCACGCGAAACTGGAGCCGGCAAGATTTTTCTTACAGTTCCAATGCAAGCAACCTTACAGGGGTAATTCACGGGGATCCGACCAAACCACAAGGTGCCATTTATATGCGAAACAGCACTGGGAACCGCAACCGGCATTTTGAGGTTGTGGGCATTGAATCCAGGATGGAAAAAGCTTATTCAATCTTTGGCTATAATTCAAAACTTGACGCTGGAGCACGATTCCTGCACGAACGCGCATTCGAACAAAGGGTTAACGGCACCAGAGCAGGGGTTGTGTCCGGAATTTTGCAGGAGGATGAGTTTAGAATGGGCAACGCTATTAGCGCATTCGTACAAAACAAAACCGTTATCCACCAAAAGCTTACCTTAACTGCAGGTATAAGGATGGAAAATATTTTTTACGAGAGAGAAATCTATAGGCTCAACAACAGGGATACTCTACTTTCCAATACCACCAAAGATTTGGCAATTATTCCTGGGATTGGGATAAATTACTCCACCAGCACCAACCTGAACTTTTTCGGAGGAATTCACAAGGGCTACGCGCCTCCAAGAACCAAGGACGCCATAAGCAATACCGGGGTTGACCTCGAGCTCGAAGCTCAAGAAAGCTGGAACTTAGAACTAGGAATGAGGGCGAGGATTGCAAAGGCGGCAATAGATTTCACAGCTTTTTACACCGAATTTTCCAACCAAGTAATTCCAGTCTCCGAGTCTTCGGGAGGTGCCGGAGCGGGTCTGATCAATGGCGGAGCAACACTAAACAAAGGTGCTGAAATAATGATTACCCTTCCCGTTTTGAATATGGGGAATTGGCAAAACACTTTGGTTTTGGCAGGCACATACGTAGATGCAAGGTTTAACAACGACAGGTACGTGCTTCAAAAAACCCCGAAAAACTCTTCCCTTATAAATGTTTATGCCAATGTTAATGGAAACAAAGTCCCTTATGCACCCAATGTTTCCTTACAAGGTTCGCTGTTGGTTCAGCACTCCGACAGGTTTGGATTGAAACTGTCGGGCAGCTACATTGGTGAGCAGTTCACCGATGCGCTAAATACAATTAATGTTAGTGATTGGATTGGAACCCAGGCCAGCGACCCATCATACAACTACGTTCAAGCCACCATGAACGGACGCATAGGGTTGCTTGATGCTTACTTCCTGGCCGATGTTTCAACCTGGTACAAAATTGGCAGTACAGGGTTGGAGTTGAACCTTACGGTAAAAAACCTCTTCGATCAAAGATACATTGCCAGCAGAAGGCCTCAGGGAATTAAGGTTGGTTTGCCAAGGTTCGTTATCGGAGGTGTTTCGTACAAGTTTTAACACTTCCATCCATCGGGAGGAAATCCCAAGGTGTAAAAGCCATAGCCCGGATTGCAAGTCCGGTTTATGGCTTTTTTAAGATAAGGTTGGTGGAGAAAAAATATCTTTGCTATAACTTGTGGTGCTTTCACTATTGCCTTTATAAGGATTACTAATTTCATCACCGCCATCTTCTTCCTCCTGATCCTCATCGTTTTCTTCTTCAAGCTCGAAATCGTAAATTTTGCGTTGCGGTCCTTCCTTGCGGAAAAACACTGCCAAAACTATCCCCGAAAGGGTTCCCATGAGATGCGATTCCCACGAAACCATATCTTCAATGGGAAAAATGCCCCAAAACAAACTTCCGTAGATGAAAACCACCAATAAAGAAATTGCCATAAGCCTTGGGTGCTTGCGTATTGCACCACTTACGAAAACAAACAAGGCAAGGCTGTAAACCACGCCACTGGCACCAATATGGTGGGCATCTCGGGCAAAGAACCAAACCCAGATGCCTGTTATGAGAAAAGAAAAAAACCAGACCCTAAAGGCTATGTCCTTGTAAAAATACTGAAGGGCAGTACCGAGCACCAGCAGTGGTATGCTGTTGTTTATTAAATGATTGAAGTCTCCGTGAATGAAAGGGGAAAGAAATATTCCCGGCAGCCCGGATGCTTCGAGCGGAGAAATACCGTATTGAAAAAGTTCAAGCTGAAAAATTTCCTCCGCAATTTTCACCATCCAGGCAACCAAAACAATTGCAAGAGGAACCAAAAGGCTTTTTAGAAAAAGAACTTTTGGCCTGGGATCTTGGGTGTTTATTGGGTAAGTTTGGTTCAAAATTCGGAAATATTATTTTTAAAAAGCTGAAGCAATAAGCGGCTTCCATAAATTAAACCAATCCTCTTTTTATCTTTCAAAAACTGAATAAGTCTTTCCATTAGTTTTATTTAACCAATTTTTGAGCCGCTGCTCCCTGACTTCTTTCACCGTGTATTTCATAACTAATAAGAGATTAAAAGTTTTCAGATTTAGTTTCGACACCCAATATCATTGTATTTTTTATCAGATTGATTAGTCTCTAAATGCTGCATTTTGTCTTCCATTTGAACGGCCCTTTGCAGATCCTGAATCCAATTCAATTTTGAGTTAACAAGATCTTCAATTGTTACGACAAAGATAGGTATATCATGAAATAAATTTTATTGTCCTCGATTGAATTCGGTTTGTTTAAATTCATCCGATTTTAAAAATTAGAAATCGGCTTTGAACCCCGATTCATTATCAATAATATTGAACATACCCTTATATTTCAATGCCTCTTTAGCAGCAATTTCGCTGCAATCATACCCGTCCTTAAAGTATTCCAAAAGTTTTTCTACCACTTTTGAATCCAAATCAACCACAAAAACAAAATGGGGTGTAGCTCTTGGCAAGGTAAAAAGGCTTATGGCCACGCTACCCGATAGAATGAAGGGGAACTTATTGGTTTTGAGAAAATGAAAAATAGTTTTGAAAAAATCAAACATTTTAGTCTTTTGGGTGGTAAACAAAAGTAATAAATTTTAACCTTAAATTTGCATTTTCATAGGATTTGAAAATGCCAAGTAAGAACCAAAAAGTCGTTGTTGGGCTATCGGGCGGGGTTGACAGCTCCGTGGCTGCTTTTTTGCTCAAGGAGGAGGGGTATGATGTTATCGGAGTATTTATGCGCAACTGGCACGACCAGTCGGTGCTAATATCCAAGGAATGCCCGTGGCTAGAAGATAGCAACGATGCCATGATGGTAGCCCATAAGCTGGGAATTCCGTTTTACACCCTCGATTTTAGCAAGGAATACCGCGACCGAATTGTTGATTACATGTTTGCCGAATACGAGGTAGGCCGAACACCAAATCCCGATGTGCTTTGCAATCGCGAGGTGAAGTTTGACTTGTTTGTAAAGGCGGCCAGAAACCTTGGGGCCGATTTTGTTGGCACCGGCCACTATTGCCAAATGGGGCAAATCGAAAAAGACGGAAAAACCTTGTACAGGCTTCTGGCAGGGGCTGACAAAGGAAAGGATCAAAGCTACTTTCTTTGCCAGCTTAACCAACAACAACTTTCAAGGGCCCTTTTTCCAATTGGGCATTTGCAAAAAGGGGAGGTTCGCCAAATAGCACGGCAACAGGGGCTCGTTACTGCCGAAAAGCGTGATAGTCAAGGTTTGTGCTTCATTGGCAAGGTAAGCCTACCCGAGTTTCTTCAACAGCAACTGAAACCCAAAACCGGAGATATTATCCTTGTTTCAGATGGTTTCCACCGGCAGGTAGTTCCAAGCCTTGACCCGGATGAAACCTGGGAGACTCTAAGCGAGGAAAAACTCCGAAATTTTGTCTCAACTCCAAGGTATTCTGCAAAAAGTGGAATTAAGGTTGGAGAGCATAGAGGAGCTCATTTCTTCACCATTGGCCAACGCAAGGGGTTGGATGTGGGTGGTATGAAAGAACCCATTTTCATTGTTGAGATCGATACAAGAGAGAACTTAATCTTCGTTGCCTCGGCAAGCAACCTGGCTTGTCAGGATAGCTACGGTTTGTTTGTGGAGAGAAGGCACATTCACTGGATTAGGCCAGACCTTGAGCTTCAACCCATACAAAGCCACCGGTACGAAGTCCGAATCAGGTACCGCCAACCCTTGAGCTTTGCCACACTGGTAATGCGAGAATCGGGTTTGTACGTAATTTTCGACCACCCTCAAAGAGCAATTGCACCTGGCCAATTCGTTGCCTGGCACCAAGGGGACGAAAGCATTGGCAGTGGGGTAATCGGGAAAGTAACCGGTAACTGAAAATTGGAAATCGGCAGCTGATAAATTGAAGCAGGTTTGGAATCAGAAATCAGAAACCAAGGTCAAAAGGTCACTGGACACTTTTACTCAAGGAGGCCAAACAGGGCTGTGCAAAGACCATCTGATCCCAATCATCTGCTCTCAAAATAACGCTATTGGTTTTTAAACCGATCGTTTCCGGCCTATTTTCGAGCCATCGTTCTTTGGTTCACGGGTTACATTTCCCTTGACCACAATCCCCCTGCTAGGGTTCTATTCCTGGTCCGAAAGGAACCTTTCGGCTTCTATTGCTGCCATGCAACCTGAGCCGGCTGCGGTAATTGCTTGTCTGTAAATATGGTCTTGGATGTCGCCTGCGGCAAAAACCCCCGGTATGTTTGTTCGTGTTGACCCGGGAACGGTTTTTATGTAACCGTTTTCGTCCATTTCGACATGACCTTTAAAAACCTGGCTATTTGGAGAGTGGCCAATTGCAACAAAGAAACCTTCTATATCAATTTTCCTTTCCATTCCGGTTTTAAGGTTTTTTACAATTACACCATTTACCGTTTTATCGCCCACAACCTCAACTGGGGCAGTATCCCAAACCATTTCAATATTAGGGGTTTTGAATACCTTGGTTTGCATGGCTTTTGATGCCCTGAGCTCGTCGCGGCGGTGAATAAGGTAAACTTGCTTGCAAAGCTTGGCAAGGTATGTTGCTTCTTCACATGCAGTGTCACCACCGCCAACCACTGCCACGTCCATTCCGCGATAAAAGAAACCATCACAGGTTGCGCAGGCCGAAACACCGTAGCCGTTGAATTTTTTCTCTGACTCCAGTCCGAGCCAGCGCGCCGAAGCGCCCGTGGCAATAATTACGGTTTCGGCAATAATATCCTTTTTTTCGTCAATAGTAACCTTGAAAGGCCTTTGCGAAAAGTCAACTTTGGTAACCAGACCCCAACGGGTGTCGGTTCCGAACCTTTCGGCTTGTTTTCTTAAGTCCTCCATCATTTCAGGCCCTGAAATCCCATTTGGGTAGCCCGGAAAATTTTCAACTTCGGTAGTGATGGTTAACTGGCCGCCTGGCTGCAAGCCTTGATAAACTACTGGTTTGAGGTCGGCACGGGCAGCATAAATAGCGGCAGTGTAGCCAGCAGGACCACTACCGATTATCAAACATTTAATTTTTTCTGGTGCGTTTTGCATAATCCTAGGTAATTAAATTTTCGGGCAAAGGTACAACAAATCGGCACCTCTACTTAAAAGTAAAATTGTGATAAATAGCACAAAAAGATTCTTTTTTCAATTCAAGAAAAAACCAAGTTTAACCTGGTTGAGCAAAAAAGCATCGTACCTGGTATCGGGTGGGCTAATCCCGTCAAGGTAATTGAACGGGGTGTAGCGATACCCCGACTCAAACCCTACAGACATACTTTTTCCTACCCTAAATGAGGCTCCTATCCCGAAAGGTAAGGCCAATTGGAGTTTGTTAAATTCTTCTGTCGGGGATGTAACAAGTTGGTTTTGATCCCTTAGTTCCAAAAAATTGTAATAAATTGAGAGTCCTACAAAGGCAAAAAGGTCAAATACCCTTTGACTGGGTATGGGAGCGTAAAACAATAGCCTACCGTTGGCCTCAATAATTTGATTCTTGAAAGCAAACCCGGCAACCAGATCATCCTCATTAATTCCCCCTGCATCTTCTGAAACGGCTGTACCCGAAATATTTATGGTGGTAAGGCCCACACTCAAACCAAAGTGATCTACGTGCCTGTAGCTGAAGTATATTCCGCCGGCTGTGCCTGCATCTTTTGTAATACTGGACATTGTCCCACCTAATCCCAAATATTTGTTTCGATGCACATCTGAAAAAGAGTGGGAAGTGCCACCCAAAATACCAATTTCAAAAATATTCAAAAGGCCCCTTCCCCTTTTTCTTGAAAGCGAGAGCGACCTATGATTGTCACCACATGTTTGGTCAGAGGTGGACAAAAAACACCCTTCCTCCGATTTTTCAGGCACTGAATGTTTATTGAGATCATCGTTTCTGGAATTTGCCATAACCAAATTGGCCAAGGGTAACGAAAAGATCAAAATTGCGAGAAGGATGGTTTTTTGCACCGAGGTTTCGATTTGCTGGGTCATAATTTCTTTCTTTTTTGAAATGTTCTCCTTAACAACCGACAGTAATATTTCTAGTAGTCTTCCACCTATCAATTTAACGCTACAAGGGCAAGGTTAGCATGAAAAAACCAAAGAAAATTGAGTTTTCGGAATATTTTCCATAATCACAATGTATGACTTTTTGCCAATCTCCAAATCACCTAATCATTAAGGTATTTCGAGGGTGAAGTATTACGAATAAAGTTTACCGATTTGTCCATTTCGATGTAAAGTACCTTGTCATTTTCCACAAATGGCACCAACCCGCGATAGTCAATGAGGAGTTTTGCAAGTCTTGGTGAGGTTTTGCTTGCATCTCTGAAACCCATTGCCTGACTGGCGTTCATAAGTTCTATGCCTAGGATTCTTTCGATGTTGTCAATAATTTTCAAGGTTTTTACCGCAGCATTGGCACCCATGCTTACGTGGTCTTCCTGGCCTTGGCTCGACTCTATGGAATCAACTGAGGAAGGTGTGCAAAATTGTTTGTTTTGGCTCAATATTGATGCCGCGGTATATTGCGGTATCATAAACCCTGAATTAAGCCCTGGGTTGGCCACCAAAAATGGAGGAAGTCCACGTCCGCCACTAATTAACCTGTAAACTCTACTTTCGGCAATGTTGCCAAGTTCAGAAATTGCAATTCCCAAAAAATCCAATGTTATGGCCAAAGGTTGTCCGTGAAAGTTTCCTGCAGAAATAACCAGGTCCTCTTCGGGAAAGATTGTAGGGTTGTCGGTTACGGCATTTATTTCGTCTTCAAATACCTTTGAAACATAACTGATGGCATCCCTTGTAGCGCCATGCACTTGTGGAATGCACCTGAAAGAGTAAGGGTCTTGAACATGAACCTTTTTGCGAGTGACCAATTGGCTTCCCTCAAGCATTTTTCTGAGATTGGCGGCCGATTCTATCTGCCCCTTGTGATGCCTAATTTCATGAACCTGGGCTAGGTACGCATCCATCCTGCCATCAAATCCTTCGACCGATAGTGCACTAATCACATCTGCCCAATCGTTGAGTTCGGCTCCCCGAAGCAAGGCATAAACGCCGAGAGCCGACATAAATTGCGTGCCGTTGAGCAAGGCCAAACCTTCCTTCGATGCCAGTTCAAGGGGCTTCCAGCCCATTTCTTGTAACATCATTGCACCGCCCATTCTTTTACCTTTGAAAACAACCTCGCCCATTCCAATCATGGGTAAGGAGAGGTGTGCAAGGGGCGCCAAATCGCCCGATGCACCCAAAGATCCCTGGGAGTAAATCACCGGAACTATATCGTTGTTGAAAAAATCGACCAACCTCTGAACGGTTTCCAACTTAACCCCAGATTTGCCATAAGCAAGTGATTGAACCTTAAGTAGAAGCATTATTTTAACCAGAATGGGAGAAATTTCCTCGCCCGTGCCACAAGCGTGCGACATCACAAGATTTTTTTGTAAGGTACCCAATTCCAGACGAGAAATGGAATGGTTGCACAACGACCCAAAACCCGTTGTTACCCCGTAAATGGGTTCGTCTTGACTAAGTATTTTTTGATCTAGGTACTCGCGGCAATCCACAATTTTGATTATTACCTCGTCGGATAAAGCAAGCTTTTTGTTTTCTTGAATTATGTTCTTTACATCCGATAATGTTAATCTGCCGGTAGTTACTTGGTGTATGCTCATATTTTTTTTTGGGAAGTTGAGGGGTTGATAGGTTGATAGATTTATGGGGTTTATGGAGTTTAAAGAGTTTAAAGGGCTTAGTTGATGAGGGCTTTAGAAGTATTTTATTGACGATTAACGATTTTCGATTTGGAAGAATTGGAACTCTGCTATTGTATTTTCATTTGCTTCGCCGTCATAGTTAGTCATTGCAAATCGTAAATTAGTGATTGGTGCTACGGCAAGCTCAGCAACCTGTGCATTCTGCCTACTGGTTACTGCCTACTGCTTTTGACTTTTGACTTTCAACTTTAAACTTTCAACCTTTTACTTCTAATTTCTAATTTCTGGCTTCTAATTTTCAAATATTTTCACCACCTCATCCAAACTCAACGACTCTTGCTGGCCGGTTTTCATATTTTTAAGGGTGAATCGACT
>CAZUWF010000029.1:4865-27258 GCA_964624065.1 uncultured Bacteroidales bacterium | reverse complement strand
TTAAACAAAGTTTAAACAAAATAAAAATAAATTTGTGCTAAATGCACAACAGGTTCTATGAATTATTTTCAGGAATTTTTCATTCGAATTCAAGTTAAAAAAAATACTAATTTAGCCCCTTAAAAACCTAAAAGTAATATATATGGAAAACCCCGGAGTAAAAAAATTTGTAGAGGCTGGGATTAGGGCAATGGACTGGCAAAAGGGTAATATTGAAGAGATGCGCAAATGCCGTTTCGATACCATTGCAGTGCACGGAGTATATTCTATGCAAGAGGCATTAGACTTTAACCAAGGGTCGGTGATTGAACCTGTTTACATGTCAACATCTCAAGGCTTTCGCAACAGTGATGAAATGGAAGCAGGCTTGGGTTACATGATACCAACATGGTGCTATTCGCGAATTGCCAACCCATCGGTTTATTACTACGAGGGTGTTTTGGCATTGCTTGAGGGTTATAACTCTGGGGTAGAAACCAGCTGTGTTGCAACCTCCTCGGGTATGTCGGCAATTCGAAGCGCCATAGAACCATTTTTGGTGGTTGATCCAAGGAAGCCCCACGCACGGATGAATTTCGTGGCAACCACTCAAGTTTACGGGGGAACCTACCAACTTTTTTCGGCCAGGAAGGAAAAGGAGTTTAACGTGGAATGGAGAAAAGTGTTGAACCCCGCTGACATTGACGAGTGGGAAAAACACATCGATGAGAACACCCGGTTTTTGTACGGAGAACTACCTAGTAACCCAAGCCAAGGCTTTTTCGACATCAAAAAGGTGTCAGACCTGGCGCATAAATACAACCTCCCGTTAATTATTGACTCTACCGTGGCAACCCCTGCCCTGCTCAGACCCATTGAGCACGGGGCCGACATTGTGGTGCAAAGTGTTACCAAATCGCTGGCAACCAGCGGTTTTGTAATTTGCGGTGCCGTAATTGCCAAGAAAAACATTACATCCAATATTGACAACGACCAAATGAAGGCCGATTTTTGCGGATACTTGAAGCTTCTTCCAAACCGCGACAACGGGCCAAACATTTCGCCCATGAATGCCATTATGGCCCTCAATGATATCAGAAGCATAAGGACCAGGATGGATTTGGTTAGCACCTCCACACAGGTAGTATCTGAGTTTTTGGCCCAGCACAAATCCATAGAAAGGGTTGATTACCTTGGCCTACCAAGCAACGAGCTTCACGAACTGGCTTCCAAATATATGTACCTTGTTGACTCAGAACTTGACCCACGTTATGGAAAGCGAGTAAACAGGTACGGGCACCTAATGTCGTTCCTGGTAAAAGGTGGGGCAGCAGCTACCCGCCAGGTTTTTGACGCGTTCCAACGCATTTATAGGGCAACGGATCTTGGAAGGATCAAATCAATAGCTACCATACCCGCCATTAGCACCCACTCGCAACAAGGTGAGGAAGGCCGCAAACTGGCAGCAATTCCTGACAATTTGATTCGCCTATGCGTTGGTGGCGAACATCCAGATGACATTATTCGGGATTTGGAGCAAGCACTCGATACCCTTGGCGGAAAAAAGTTTGTCTTTACCACTCCTGAATACTCGGCAGGTGGGGCATCGTCCGCAAAATTGTAATAATAAGAAAATGTTGTACTATTCAACCAACAGAAATTCTGAACCAGTCGGTTTTTCGGAAGCTTTGCTTAGGGGTCAGGCTCCCGACAAGGGCTTGTATATGCCCCAAACATTGCCAAAGCTGAGTTCTCGCGAAATTTTGGAGTTTTCTGATATGGCCTACCACGAAATTGCCGCAAAGGTTATGTACAAGTTTTTGGAGGGTCAGATAGAAAAAGAGGTACTAACGGAGCTAACCAGAGATGCTTACAATTTTGACATTCCCCTGGAGCTCGTTACCGAAAGGCAGTTTGTAATGAGGCTGGATCAAGGACCCACAGCCTCATTCAAGGATTTTGCTGCGCGCATGATGGGAAGGTTGATGAACCATTACCTGGAGCAACAAAACCGAAAACTATTAATATTAACCGCAACTTCGGGCGATACAGGTAGTGCAATTTCACACGCATTTCTGGGCTTGGACAGGATAAAAGCCGTGGTACTTTTCCCAAAGGATGAAGTTACGTCAAGGCAACGCAAACAGATGACCACCTTGGGGCAAAACATCCAGGTTTTATCACTCCATGGTAAGTTTGACAACTGCCAGGCACTCGTGAAGCAAGCTTTTGCCGACCCTGATCTGGGGCACCTAAACCTTTCATCGGCAAACTCAATCAATATAGGCAGACTAATCCCGCAGAGTGTTTACTATTTCTATGCATACTCCATGTTGGCAACTAAAGGGGAAAAAATCACCTTTTCGGTTCCATCCGGAAATTTCGGTGATATGATGGGAGGGATTTTGGCAATGAAAATGGGGTTGCCGGTTGATCGGTTCATTATTGCCGTAAACGAAAACGACGAGTTTCCCAAGTATCTGAAAACCGGTGTTTACCATAAGATCGAACCATCCAGGAATTGCATTTCAAGTGCAATGAACGTTGGACATCCCAGCAACCTTACTCGCCTGGTTGACCTTTACGGAGGTAAAATGGACGAGGTTGGAAATATTGCGATACCTGCCGATATGAATGCTATGAGGGGAGAAATTTGGTCAAAATCAGTGTCGGACTTCCAAACTCGCACCACAATCAAGGAGGCTTGGAGCAAGCACGATCTTTTACTAGAGCCCCATGGTGCCGTAGGTTGGGCAGGGCTGCAAGAATACTTTTCAGAGAAAGGCGCAAGTAGCGAAAATCTTTTGAGCGTTGTTCTCGAAACGGCACACCCTGCCAAGTTTCCAGAGGAAATCAACAGCCTTTTGGGCTTTGACCCGGAACTGCCACCAAGCCTCCAAGGAATTGAAGAAAAAGAGGAACAATTCGACTCGATACCAACTAATTACGATGACTTTAAGAAATACCTTTTGGGGAAATACCAAGTATAGGTTAATGAAAAGCGAATAACAAATAATTGGCAATAGGGAATTTACAATTGAGAATTAGAATCAACCACAAATTACAACGAATCAACCCAGTTTTCGCTAATCACCAACAACAGTTGACCTAGGACTATAAATTTCGTATTTTTTATTGTACCTCCCCATTTTTAAAAAACCCAATAAACTACCTAAAGCCTCCAAAATGAACATAGTTTGCTTCGATATGGAGGGTGTTTTCACCCCGGAGATTTGGATAAATGTTGCCAAGAAAACAGGTGTTGAGGAGCTAATGATTACTACCCGCGATGAGCCTGATTACAACAAGCTGATGAAGTATCGCATTGGCATCATGCACCACCACAAAATTACCTTGACCCAAATTCAGGACGTTATTCGTTCGCTGGACTTATTGCCTGGTGCCAGGAATTTTTTCGAAAAAGTAAGAGAACTTACACAAGCCATTATAGTAACTGACAGTTTTGTGGAGTTTGCAATGCCTTTCATTGAAAAGCTTGGCAGGCCTCTTGTATTTTGTCATAACCTTGTGGTAGATGAAAATGATATGATAGTGGATTTCAAGCTTCGCCAACCCGACCCCAAAAGGTGTGTTGTTCAAGCAATGCAAGGTCTTAACTACAAGGTGGTGGGTATTGGCGACTCGTACAACGATATGGGTATGATTCAACAAGCCGACAAAGGAATATTCTTCCGGCCGCCTGATAATGTTGTGAGAGACTTTCCGATGTATCCCGTAACTCGGGAGTATGATGAGCTATATGGGCTAATTGTAAAGAGCCTATATTGATTCTGATATTTAATTTTTAGACTATTCATTCTTGATGAATTCTATTTAACTCAAGAATTTCGGAATCAGATTTCATTTTGTGAATCGAAACCTGCCATTTGCTTTTATTTAGGTTTTTTTTGAAAATAAAAACCACGCCGTTCACAACAACAAGATGGTGCTGGCTGCTAACACCACCACTGCCAACCAACCGGCCAGCAAGGGACTGCAGTCGCCTACCAAGAAGACACCAAAAAAGCACTCTAATAATGGGCTGTTGGTTCCTTTTTTACCGAACAAAAAGAACATTTAAGTAACTTTGACAAGGAAACATATTTTTATGAATATGGAACAAAATCGCCAGGAATACATAGAGGAGATGGCATTGCTTTTCGAAACATTGGGACTTACAAGGATGGCGGGTCGCATCCAGGGTTACATTATGACCAGCCAAGAAGAAATGGTATGTTTTGATGAGCTTGTTGAAGGTCTTCGAGCCTCCAAAAGTTCAATTAGTTCTAACCTAAAATCGCTGCAAACCATAATGTTGGTAAAGACGGTTACCAAGTCGGGTGATCGCAAAACCTATTTCTGTTTAACCCCCGATATGGATTGGGCACTCTTTTTCAAAAACCGCATTGCGGCAATGCAGCAAATGAGCAATCTGTTTCGTAAGGGACTCGGGTTTAGGTTGAATCAAAACGATGGGACTTCCAAATGGATTGGCGAAACGGTTGGTTTCTTTGAATGGATTGTGGGAGAAACTTTTAAGAAAATGGACACTTGGAAGAGAAAAGCCAGCATATGAGAATAGAGACTCGGTAAACTGGGCCTCAGACAAAGGTGGGATTATTTTAGGGTGCTCGCACCTTTTCCTCATGGAGCGAAATCGATTTACCAAATAAAACCGCTAAACGGATGAAGACAAAAACCTCGATAATTATTTTTGCAACATTGCTGGCCATAGCAACCCAAGAAAGCGGTCAGGCACAAAATCCCTTAGATATAATGCGAAGGGTGGAAAACAATATGCGAGGCGAGGTGTCACTGGTTGAGATGACCATGACAACCGTCAGGCCTCGCTACACCCGTGAAATATCAATGAAAGCTTGGAGCCTTGGCGATGATTATTCGCTTATTTTGATAACAGGGCCGGTCCGCGATAAGGGAACGGCATTTCTTAAGCGGAAAAATGAAATTTGGAATTTTGTCCCTAACATCGATCGTACTGTCAAGATGCCTCCTAGCATGATGTCACAATCATGGATGGGATCAGATTTTTCGAACGATGATCTGGTGAGAGGAACTTCGACCGTTGAAGACTACACGCAAAAAATGTTGCGCTCTGAAAGGGTAAATGGGTACGATTGCTTCCTTTTGGAGTTAATACCCAAGCCAGATGCTCCCATCGTGTTCGAGAAGGTTTTGTACTGGGTATCCAAGGAACATTACCTACCTGTGAAGGTTGAGAACTTTGATGAATTTGGAGATTTGGCCAGTACCATTAACTTCAGTGAAATTAAACCCTTAGGCGGGAAAGTTATTCCAACCCAAATGGAAATAATTCCTGCTAACAAGCCGGGGCACAAAACAATTGTAAAAACCTCCAGCGCAGATTACAGGGTTAAGCTTACTCAACAGTTTTTCACCCTTCAAAATTTGACACGGGTAAGGTAAAAATACAACGAGAAAATGAAAATGCTATTAATCTTGGCGTGGCGCAACTTGTGGCGCAACAAGAAACGGACGCTAATTACAATAAGCTCGGTGGTGTTTGCAGTGGTTTTTTCAACCCTCGCCGATTCGGCCGGAAGGGGCTCTTGGGAACGAATGATCGAGAATATGGTCAAATTCGACACAGGATACATACAAGTACAAGACGTGCTCTACAAGGAAGAACCATCCATCGACAACAGCCTACTTTTGGATGAACAATTGAGAGGTGTGCTTGGTAGTTATTCGGATAAAATTGAATTCATGGTTCCGCGCTTGCAGAACTTTGCCCTTGCCGCGGGCCAAAATCAAACAAGAGGGGTGATGGTGGTTGGTATAGATCCCGAAGCTGAAAACAAGCTCAACCAAATTAAGGACAAACAAAGCGAAGGAGACTTTATTACCAAAGGCGACAGGAATATTGTAATGGCTAGGGGATTGTCAGAAATAATGCACATTAATGTTGGCGATTCATTGGTTTTGCTGGGTCAGGGTTTCCAAGGTTCCACGGCGTCAGGAATTTTCAGGGTGAAGGGTATAGTAAACCACGCATTGCCCGATATGAACAATAATATGGTGTATATGTCAATTGATGCAGCCCAATGGTTTTACAACGCCACCGACAGGCTTACATCACTCATCCTTATGCCAAATAATCCTGATAAGGCCAAACAATTGGCCCGTGAACTCAAGGGCAAGGTTGATGGCGATTGGTACGCTGTACTTATGTGGGAAGAAATTTTGGAAGAGGTGATTAAATTCATGAAATTTGACCTGGCGGGTACCCTCATTTTCATGTTGATACTATACATTGTTATTGCATTTGGAATTTTCGGAACAGTACTGACTATGATGATGGAGCGTCAAAGAGAATTTGGAATGCTTATATCTTTGGGAATGAGCCGTTCTAAACTCGCAATGACATGCCTTATCGAATCCATTTTCATCTCAAGCACAGGTGTTATTATCGGCTTGCTGGTGGCAATTCCAATTACGCTAATTTTTCATTACAATCCAATACCGATTGGGGGCGGAGAACTTGACGAAACCTTCAATCAATTCGGGTTCGAGCCGGTTGTGCCTTTCTCAATTGCAGTTTCAATGTACCTTAAGCAAGCGCTTATTGTTTTGGGTTTATCGTTATTAGTTGGATTGTACCCGGTTTACAAGGTATTCAATTTGAACATCATGAAAGTAAGGAGATAAAAAATGAGAACGCTAGTTAAAATTTCTTGGCGAAACATTTGGCGCAATCCAAAGCGAAGCCTGGTGATGATTGTTGCAATTGCGGTTGGGCTTTGGGCAGGCATTGCCACCACCTCATTAATGTTCGGAATGCTAGACCAAAGGTTCAAAACTGGGATCGAACAACATATTTCTCACTTGCAAATTCACAACCCCGCATTTGTCAAGGATAATAACCTCAACAACGGAATTGAAAATTGGGAAGCATTATTCGAAGATTTATCAAGCGATATTCAGGTAAAAGCCTTTTCGGGTCGCACAAAGGTAATGGGCATGTTGGCCACTGCCAGTCAAACCCAAGGAATTACCATCAACGGTATCGATCCAGAAATGGAAACACAAACCACAAATCTTGGGAGTAACATCTTCAGTGGGTCGTATTTGGATGAATCCAAACGCAATCAGGTCTTGGTTGGTAGTAGTCTAGCCGAGAAAAACAAACTGCAGGAGCGATCAAGGATTGTAATGACATTTCAGGATGAAAGAGGCGAGATGGTGTCGGCAGCCTTTAGGGTGGCAGGGATTTTTCAAACTGCCAATGCCATGTTTGACGAGCAAAATGTGTTCGTACTACAATCAGACTTGCGGGAGTTGGTTTCCAAAAGGCCGATTATCAGCGAAATAGCAGTAATGCTAAATAACCTTGAATGGGTAAACCAGAAAAGGGAGAGGATTGCATCAGCTTTTGAAGGAATTACTGTTAGAACCTGGGCCGAAATATCGCCCGACCTAGCCATAATGCAAACAATGTCCGAGGCAATGCTCATTATAATACTCGGCATTATTTTGTTGGCACTGGCTTTCGGACTTGTAAATACTATGCTAATGTCGGTTTACGAAAGGGTACCCGAGCTTGGTATGTTGATGGCCGTGGGGATGAACAAGAAGAAGATTTTCCTGATGATTTCGCTCGAAACCATTTTTCTCTCGCTAGTTGGGGCAGTGGGGGGAATGTTGGTGGGTTTCCTTACCGTAAAGTGGCTAGGAGCCGTAGGGATTGATTTTGCCAAGGTTGGTGGTGAATCACTCTCCGACTTTGGATACGACTCGGTGGTTTACCCAACCATACAAAATTCAGTGTTTGTAATAATTACCACAATGGTTTTGCTCACTTCGTTGATTACCTCAATCTTTCCTTCGTTGAAAGCACTAAAACTAAAACCGGCAGAAGCTGTTAAGGTGGAGTGAGAAATGGAAAGCAGTGGAAAATTAACAAATTATTGACGCCTGACAATGAACAATTGAGGATCAATTATTTAAAAAGCCAAAACCTAAATATAAAAACAATTAAACCTCCAACAACTAATGCAGATCATTCAAACACAAAATCTTACCAAGGTTTACCAAGACAGCGTTCAACCTGTTAAGGCTGTAAACAACGTCACCCTAGGTTTCGAGCAAGGAGAATTCACGGCAATAGTTGGCCCGTCGGGTAGCGGAAAAACTACTCTCCTTAACCTTATTGGCGGCCTCGACAAGCCCACCGAAGGTAATATTACCATAAACGGAACAGAAATAACCAGCCTTTCCGATTCAAAACTAATTGATTTCAGGCTGCACAACATTGGCTTTGTTTTCCAGTCTTACAACCTTGTTCCGGTGCTCACAGCCAAGGAAAATGTTTCCTTCATCATGCTTTTACAAAAGGCCACCGAGGAGGTAATGGAAAGTAGGGCTACCGAATTGCTAAATCAGGTAGGGCTTGGTGACAAGCTTAATGTGAGGCCTGCAAAACTAAGCGGCGGCCAACAACAAAGGGTGGCCGTGGCAAGGGCACTGGCCTCAAAGCCCAAATTCATTCTGGCCGATGAACCAACCGCCAACCTCGACACTGTGTCCGCGCTGAACCTTTTGGATATTATGTCCAGGCTAAACCAGGTTGAGAACGTCACGCTAATATTCTCCACACACGATACCAGGGTAATTGAACGGGCCAGGAGGATAATAACACTTGTAGATGGTGCGGTGGCTAAGGACGAAAGATTTTGATTGACCATTTTAGATTTACGGGCTGCGATTTTTTGAGAATTGAAACGCTGATTGATACCGATTTTTTTCTTCCTTTGCGTACTTTGCGTGCTTAGACCTCGCGACTTTTGGGTAAGAGATGGCTGTTGATCAAAAGCAAAATTGTGCGCATATACATATGCGATTTTCGACTTTCGACTTTTGACTTTTTTTCAAATTTTTTGCAATTAAATTTTGATTTCAATGAAAATCAAATTTTTAACACTCCTGTTTTCACTATTATCTTTTTCGACCATTATAGTTCAAAAAACTGCATTTGCCCGGAATTCCTTTTCCTTAATGGGTTATGTAAAGACAATGCCATCCTTATCATTCAAAAAAGATTTTGGCAAAGCAGAGTTTAGCAATACCTTTCACAATAGGCTTAATTTGGCATTTGACATTTCGAGCAACCTAAAGTTTGTGGCGCAGGGACGCAATAGGCTGTTATACAACAACATGTTAAACGATTTTCCATTTTTGGGTGAAATGTTGACCAATGATGATGGATTGCTAAATCTGTCGTGGACATGGCTTAGCCACAGCTGTTGGCTGGGTAATTCGACGGTTGATCGGCTGAATTTTGATTGGCATGTGGAAAAAATGCGTGTTACGATTGGCCGCCAAAGGATAAATTGGGGAATTAATATGGTTTCAAACCCCAATGATCTATTCAACACATATTCCTTCTTCGATTTTGACTATCCTGAAAGACCGGGTGCCGATGCCATACGGATACAATACTTCACAGGAGTGTTATCACGTTTCGAACTGGCTTACAAACCTGCCAGTACTGCCCGCCAAACTGTTTGCGCAATGCTTTATTCATTCAACACCGGAGGTTTTGACTTACAGGCAATAGCTGGTTACTACAAGCATAGGGCAACTTTGGGTCTTGGATGGGCTGGCAACATTGGCCAGGCTGGCGTAAAGGGTGAGGCCACATACTTCCACCACCTCGGCACTCCGATTGGCAACCACAAGGTGGGAACCCTTGTAGCTGCCTTGGGCCTTGATTATATGTTTTCAACCGCAACCATGGTAGTTGCAGAGTTTCTTTACAACGGAGGTTACACCGGAACGGATAACGGCACCTTGTTTCTTGGCCAACCGCTTCAGCCCGACAACTTAATGATCTCAAGGTACGCAGCGACCGTGGTGGCGAGCCAAACCTTTTCTCCGCTGTGGAGCGGTGGAATATCACTAATGGCAATGCCCGACAACGAGTGCGCCTTTATTTCGCCAAACCTTAAATTTTCTTTGGCCACGAATCTCGACGTAGATTTTGTTGGACAATTGCTATTGGCCTCGGGCGATTCCCCTTTTTACCAGGCCGGCTCGAGCTGGTTCTTGTCGGTGCGATATTCTTTTTGAGTTGCATGCATAGGATAAAACCTACAGTTCAAATCCGTCTCCAAGCCCAGGTATTTCCACCTCTTTAAATCCATCTTCAATTAGAACTTTGCGATAGGCATTGGCGGCATCTTCTTCGCCGTGAACCAAGAAAACTTTCTGGAGGCGTTCCTTGTTTTGACAGTTGAGATATAGGCGCATTTCCTCGTAATCGGCGTGGCCGCTGAAACCATCAAGCCTGAATACCTCGGCATTTACCCTGTGAGGTTTGCCAAATATCGAAATCTCTCTTGGCAGGGTTTGAATTCTTGCCCCCAAGGTTGTTGGGGCACAGTAACCCACAAATAGTATTGAATTTCTGTGGCTTTCAATGTTATTTGAAATATGATGTTTTACCCTTCCGGCTTCGGCCATACCCGAAGTAGAAATAATGATACAGGGTTCTTTACGCTGGTTGAGTAGTTTGGAATCTTCGGTTGATCTAACATAGGTCAATGAATAGAAGCCAAATGGGTCAGGGTCAAATTCCAGAACTTCCTGCACGCTTTCGTTAAGCTGATCTAGGTGCCTCCTAAAAAGGTCGGTGGCATCAATGGCCATCGGACTGTCGAGGTAAACAGGGATTTTTGGAATGAGGTTTTCATTTACAAATTTGTTGATCAAGAAAATTATTTCTTGGGCACGTCCTACTGCAAATGAGGGGATAATTAGCTTCCCTCCTTTTTCGATGCATGTTTTTCTGACAATCCTCAAAAATTCCATTTCAATGTTTGTGGAATGATCGTGAAGCCTATCCCCATAGGTTGACTCGGCAATAACAAAATCGCATTGAGGGAACGGTACCGGGGGCTTCAAGATGTAATTTTCGTTCCTGCCAATGTCACTTGTATATCCAATTCTTGTAACCTTTCCAAATTCAGTAACTTCCAGGGTTGCCACTGCGCTACCCAACATATGCCCGTTATGGGTAAACTTGACACTTAGGTTGTTGTCGATGTTAAACTTTCGATTGTAGGCTACCGAAATGAATAACTCAAGGCAATTTTCTGCATCCTTTTTGGTGTAAAGGGGCTCAATGTAGGGCTGCCCGCTTTTTCTCCTTTTTTTGTTGAAAGTTAAGGTGTCGCCTTCCTGAATCGAGCCGCTATCGGGCAATGTAATGGAGCAAATATCGCGTGTGGAGTGGGTACAAATAACGGAACCCCTGAAACCGAGCTTGTAAAAATACGGAATAAGACCCGCGTGGTCAAAATGGGCGTGGGTAAGTATTATGTGATCAACCTCCTTGGGGTCAACGCCAATATTGCGGTTCATAGAATCGGTATCAAGACCCTTGCCCTGAAATGCACCGCAGTCTAACAAAATCTTTTTTCCGTGTTTGGTTTCAATCAGATGCTTGCTGCCGGTAACTTCTTTCGCAGCTCCTAAAAAAAATATTTTCATAAAATGTTGAGTTAATTAATGATAGGAAAGTTATAAAAAATAACTCGTTTAAAAAAAAAATCAAATTTTTAAGAAATCAGTAAACGTAATTCCGTTAGATCCAAAGAATTGTAAGGTAAGCCAGGCAACGACTCGATGTAATCCTTGTTAAGCAAGTAAAGCTTGCTGTTGAATTTATCTTGAGGAAAAGTGTTTTGCAAGTTAAACTCCGAAAAGTCGAAATGGGTGAAGTTTAGCTCACAGGCAGAAAGCTCCCACCCTTCTTCGCCGGTAAAGAGCAGGGGCAACCCCTGCGTGCGGCAAATAATAGGCCGGTGCTGGTAAATGGTGCAGGAATTATTAACCAAGAATGGGCAGGCTTCCTCAGGTATCGTGTCGCCAATTTCGGGTGTTTGGTCGGTTAAGAAACTCTTGATGGCAATGAACTCCAACGGAAAAATCGAAAAATTCATACAGCAGGTGGAGCATCCATTCTTGCATGACAAATGGACTGAATGAATTTTATGTATCTCCTTGCAGAGGTAATCAACCTCATCACGATGGGATAGGTACCTTTCAATAAATTGGTTTGTTTTCCCGATTTTTCCGCACATTTTAAATAATTTACAACAAATTTATCAAAAAAAATCTATTTTTATACCGCAATTTCAAATCACCCCGTTTTAAGAGAATATTGGTGGTAAGGTAATTAATGCCAATGTCATTTTGAGGAAAACAAGTGTTTTACAAAACTCTACAACCAAAGGTACACCAAGGCAAGACTTAACAAACAAAAAAACGGAGCTTAAAGTGGGCACCCATTTGTTCACGAAACCTTCACAGCTGGATCTCGTTTAGTTAAAAAAGAATGTCAGTGAATCCATAATTACCCAAAACTGGTATTCGGCTTTGAAAATCATCGCATTTTCCATAATTATTGGCCGGTTGTACAGCGTTTTTTTCAAACTCGTCACTCGAAACTCAATCCTCAACAACAAATAAAAATTTATGAAAACCGCTGCAATTAAAAAAATCACGCCACTGGGATTTACCTGGAAAACCAACGACCCTTTCATTTTTTGCGTTCACCACGCCGATGACTACCCCGAAGGCAATGATAATTTGGGGCCGGCCGCTTCTTTGGAAGGCAGGTACCTAGGAAGTGACTTCACCCTAAAAGATGGCTGGAGGATGTACCACGGCGACTCAGTTCCTGGGTTTCCGGCCCATCCACACAGGGGTTTCGAAACCGTTACCATTGTTCTTGAGGGTTACGTTGACCACAGCGATTCGATGGGTGCCACGGGTAGGTACGGGTTTGGCGACGTGCAATGGATGACCGCTGGGAGTGGTATGCAACACTGCGAAATGTTTCCGCTGGTAAATAGGAACAAGCGAAACCCATTGGAACTTTTCCAACTTTGGCTCAACCTGCCAAGAGACAGGAAGTTTGCAAAACCCTTTTACAAAATGCTTTGGAACGAACAAATTCCGATGGTTGAGCAGGTTGACCCGGCAGGGAAGAAAACAAGAGTAAGGGTCGTTGCAGGAAACTTTGGCGAGGCGAAAGCAGTTCCTCCTCCACCTGACTCGTGGGCCGCCAACCCTGACAACCACCTTGTTATATGGCTTATCGAAATTGAAAATGGAAGTTCACTTTATTTACCCTCGACGGCAAAAGGACTTGAAAGATCGTTGTATTTTTATGGTGGCACGGAGGTCAAGATCGGCGGAACAAATGTTGGGAATTACAATTCTATTGGCCTCGAAAGCCACATTGCTGTCAATGTTGAAGCAACCAAAGGTAACGCCAAGCTCCTGCTTTTACAAGCAAAACCCATAAACGAACCCGTGGTTCAACACGGGCCTTTCGTTATGAACTCACACCAAGAAATAAATGAAGCCATCCAGGATTTTAGGAGGACAGGTTTTGGCGGCTGGCCTTGGCCGAGTGCCGACCATACACACGGGCATAAAGAAAGGCGCTTCGCAAAATATGCCGACGGAACCGAGGATCTGCCTAATTTTTAGAGGCAGGAAAGAAGAAAATGCAAGTTGAATTCAGCCTTTTTTTTAATTTATTATGCATTCCAGCCGCACCAGATTTGATGGTAAATGCGCGTGAAAAAAGGTTCGACTCCATGGGTTCCATCGCCTACCCAACTTTCATTATACATTGAACTTCTAAGCCCTGGGAGTAATTTAACAAGATGTTGTGCAACTTGCACCAAAAGACCCAAACCCATATTTGCTTGTTTTTAATAATTTTGTCTTCCCTTACTAATGTTCAAAAAAAAGTATCATTAAAGTTGCAGGATTATGTGAGTTATTTGCAATTTACCTGAGGATAACCCGCTTTCAACTTTAAGTAAATTCGGGCCACGTTTTTTTTTACGAACAGCACAAGGAAATCACAAAAAACAACAACAACGATATTTCATTATAACAATTGAAAAACCACCACCTCCTTTTTGCACCATTCAAGGGGCTAACCGATAGGATTTACCGCAATGCTTTGGCCCGCAATTTTGGTGGATTTGACCAAATGTACGCGCCATTCATTTCTGGGTTTGGCGGCAAGAGAATCAATCCGTCCAAGCTATCGGATGTTGTTCCCATTGAAGGCAACCTGCCCAGAATGGTGCCTCAATTCATAAGCACTGATGCAAATGAAATAATCCTTTTGGGGAAAACCTTGCAACAGTACGGCTACGAGCACATAAACTGGAATCTGGGCTGCCCTTTTTCACGCATTGCCATCAAAAAACGAGGTTGTGGTATCCTTCCCTACCCCGATGAACTTTACAAAATTCTAGATGAGGTCTTTAAGGTTTTTCCAATAAAACTATCCATTAAAACAAGATTGGGCTATTTCGAGCCCACCGAAATTTACAACGTGCTCGGTGTGTTGAACCAATTCCCCCTCGAGCTTTTGATCATACATCCAAGGACCGGAACCCAATTGTATTCAGGTGATGTAAACCTTCTGGGATTTGGCGAGTGCATTGAAAAATCAACCAACAAAATTGCCTATAACGGTGATATTTACCACGCCAAGCAATTGCATTTCCTCCAAAAAAGATTCCCGTCGGTTAACCACTGGATGCTTGGTCGGGGAGCCCTGCTCAATCCAGCGCTTGCAATGGAAATCAGCAACCAACCTGTCGACCAAAAAGCGCGAAAGCTAAAAGAATTTTTGGACGAAATTTTGGAAGAAAACCTTAAGGCCAGCAAGAATCCTTATCGAGTGGTTGGATATATGAAGGCAGTTTGGTTTTACCTCTCGGGAAGTTTCGAAAACCCCCAGGTTGTCTTCAACTCAATAAAGAAAGCCGTGGATCTTGAAACATACATTAAATTTGCCGAAGAAGCCTTGAAGGCTTCTTTTGCCACCACTGAGGAAATTGAAAGGTACTATAAGAATGGCTTTGCAAAACTCAAAGACGAAAGGGATATATAACCGCACATTCAGAGGTTTTTTCTGGAAAATTAAAAAAAAACCCGTTTCTTTACACTTGAAATACTAACCTACATAAGATGACCAAAAGAAGGCCGAGCTTACTTGAAGCACTTATTCCCATAATTTTCTTAACTGGATTGATTATTATCAATGTTCGCATTTTTGAAGATAGTTCTTTGGATGGTTCTAATCAAATTGTGCTCATTTTGTCCTCGGCGGTTGCTGCATTGATAGCGTTCAGGCTTGGCTTCAAGTGGGACCACCTCCTGAATGGCATTGTCAAGGGTATTGGTTCTGCAATGTCGGCTATTTTGATTCTGTTACTTATTGGAGCTTTAGCTGGCACTTGGCTCTTGAGCGGGATAGTTCCCACTATGATATACTATGGCCTTAAGATACTCGACCCCACCATTTTTCTGGTGGCTGCCTGCATTGTATGTGCCGTGGTGTCGCTCGCTACGGGAAGCAGTTGGAGCACGGTGGCCACAATTGGTGTTGCTCTTTTGGGTATTGGCAAAGCCTTGGGATTGCCCGACGGGCTTATTGGTGGTGCCATAATCTCCGGTGCATATTTCGGCGACAAAATGTCGCCATTATCCGACACTACCAACCTTGCTCCTGCAATGGCCGGCACCGACCTCTTTTCCCATATTAGGTATATGGCACTTACCACCGTTCCGTCTATGACGCTTACATTGCTCATTTTTACCATAATTGGGTTCACCAGATCTCAGGGAGGCGCAATTACAGATATCGCTGTTGTGCTGGAGGCCATAAAAGGTTCGTTCTTCGTTTCTCCATTGCTATTCCTAGTTCCTGCGCTGGTAATAACACTCATCGTTAAAAAGGTACCTGCCCTCCCTGCCCTTTTGGTGGGTACCTTGGCAGGTGCGCTTTGTGCCCTAGTCTTTCAACCCCACATTATTAGAGAAGTGGCGGCATCTGATCAGCCGTTTCACATTCAGGCCTATGTAGCCGTAATGAAATCTATGTACACTGAAATTAGTGTGACCACCAGCAACGAAATGGTTAATAGCCTTTTGCAAACCGGAGGTATGAGCGGTATGCTGAAGACTGTTTGGCTAATTATCTGTGCAATGATTTTTGGTGGTGTAATGGAAAGCACCGGCCTTTTAAGGCGAATCACCGAGGCAGTTATAAAGATGGTTCGCAATACCGGTTCATTGGTAGCTTCCACCGCCGGAACATGCGTTTTTATTAATTTGACTGCTAGCGACCAGTACTTGAGCATTGTGGTGCCCGGACGAATGTTTGCAGACACATACCGCGAGCGAGGCCTCGATCCAAAGGTTTTGAGTCGTACCCTAGAGGACAGCGGAACGGTTACATCCGTTTTAATACCCTGGAATACTTGCGGCGCCACTCAGGCCGGGGTTCTGGGTGTTTCTACTTTCGCTTTTGCCCCCTACGCATTTTTCAACCTATTAAGTCCGTTCATGACAATTGCATTCGCATACCTGAACATTAAAATAGCAAGATTGAAAGGCAAGTAGGAAAACTTATAAATTGAGCAAAAAGGTGAAGGCCAAACCGGTTAAGATAATAGTTTCGGTGAGCAACGACATTTCCTATGACCAAAGGGTAAATCGTGTTTGCGCAACTTTGGTTGAGGCCGGGTTCCAGGTGCTCCTTGTTGGCCGTAAGTTGAGGCAAAGCATTCCGCTTGATAACCGACCCTACGAGTCCAAAAGGTTGAGCCTGTTGGTCAGGAAGGGCTTTTGGTTTTATGCGGAGTTAAACCTTAGGCTCTTTATTTTCCTGATATTTAAAAGATTTAATTTTTTGCTTGCAAACGACCTGGACACCCTTCCCGCCAACGCCCTGACATCGCTTTTCAGACGGCGAAAATTGTTTTACGACAGCCACGAACTTTTTACCGAGGTGCCCGAACTAAATAATAGACGGTTTGTCAAAAGTATTTGGAGTTTCATAGAAAAATTGAGCCTGAAAAGAGTTTTCAGGGCTTACACGGTTTGTGACTCCATTGCTACCTACTATCGCAACAAATACGAGATCGATTTTGCAACCATAAAGAATTTGCCTTTTTACGATTACCAAAAGGTGGCTTTCAATTTGAGAAGTAACCTTATTATTTACCAGGGCGCGCTTAACAAGGATCGAGGTCTTGAACTAATGATAGGGGCAATGCAACACATTGACCATTACGAGCTTGCAATTGCTGGAGCAGGTGACATCGAAGAACCTCTGCGCTCATTGATCAAGGAACTTGGGCTTGAAAATAAGGTGCACCTCCATGGGAAGCTACAATTGGAAGAGCTAACCCAATTAACCAGAACTTGCAAATTGGGACTTTCGCTGGAGCGGAACACCAACCTGAACTATTATTATGCCCTACCCAACAAGATATTCGATTACATAAATGCCGGGGTACCGGTGCTTTGTTCCAACCTTCCTGAAATGACAACGGTGGTAAAAAAGCACCGTGTTGGCGAAATATTTGAAGGAGAAACTGCCTTTGACCTTGCCCAAACTATAAATAAATTATTGAAGGACAACAGGTTACTAGAGACCTACCACCAAAACTGCTACATTGCCTCTAAAGAGCTGAACTGGGACAAAGAGAAGGAAATACTAAAAGAAATTTTCTTGTAATGGTATAGGTACCGAAAATATCGAGGACCTATTTTTCAGGGTCTTGTTAAATAATTAGTTTCCCGCCCTCGCATCGCAAAACCCTCGCCGGGTACTTCTCAAACAGATGATAATCGTGCGTTGCCATAATTACAGCCCGGCCAGCCCTGCTTATTTCGAACATAAGATTCATTATGCCTTGGCTGGTTTCGGGGTCGAGGTTTCCGGTGGGTTCGTCGGCAAGTATGATGTCAGGATCGTTTATCAGTGCCCTGGCAATCACCACCCTTTGCTGCTCGCCACCCGAAAGCTGGTGCGGCATTTTAAAACCCTTGGTATGTAGGCCAACTTTTTCGAGGACTTCTCCCAACCTTTCGTTCATTGCAATTTTGTCCTTCCACCCAGTGGCCTTCATCACGAACCTGAGGTTATCATTCACCGACCGATCGGATAGCAGTTGAAAATCTTGAAAAACAATGCCAATCTTGCGACGCAAGAAAGGAATTTGTTTGGTCTTAATTCCCAATAGCTCAAACCCTGCCACCTGGGCATAACCGTCAACCAAGGGCAAATCACCGTAAAGCACTCTTAAAAGACTACTTTTGCCAGTGCCTGTCCTTCCAATCAGGTAGCAAAATTCTCCTCTTTGCACTTCCATAGTTACACCCGAAAGAATCAGGGCATTCTTCTGGAAAACAGAAACGTCACGAAGTTCGATTATTGTATCTAGGGCCACTTTTAGAAGGATTTGTTGATTCAATAAATTTTTTGGTCTATGTGAGGGTTTTAGTTCAAAGATCATTAAGTCCAATGGCTCAACCATTGATCAGAAAATTAGCTTATGAAGCTTTTGTGTTTATTCAATCAACAATTATAAATTACAAAACAATTTGTCAAAAGTTGTTGGTGTGCGGCAAAAAGCATTAATGAACTCTGCCAAGGCCAATGTTAATCTGCCTTAAACAAAGGTTAATTTTTAATATCCAATACCAAAATATTCACCATTAGTGCTTCATTTTTCACCCCTACCTCAATCAAACCATACCGGCAAACCCCATAAATGCCAGTGCCAAAATTCCTGCAACAATTAACGAGGCCGGCACATTTCTTATTGCCTTGGGTAGGTTCATCATATCAAGGTGCTCGCGCAGGCCTGCAAAAAGAATTATTGCCAATGCAAAACCGGCCGCGTGCGAAATGGCAAATACCAATCCCTGAATCAATGAAAATTCGTTTTGAACCGTAAGTAGCGCAACGCCCATTATGGCACAGTTGGTAGTGATCAATGGCAAGAATATTCCCAATGCCTGAAAAAGTGCCGGGCTAACTTTTTTTAAAATAATTTCAACCATTTGCACCAGCGATGAAATTACCAGAATGAATGAAATGGTCTGAAGGTATGTAATATCAAAAGGCACCAGAATGAAATGGTAAATCAAGTAGGTTACCACGGTTGCCAGTGTCATTACGAAAAGCACCGCCCCAGACATTCCCACCGAAGTTGAAACTCTTGCCGATACACCAATGAAAGGACAAATACCCAGGAACTGGGCAAGTACGATGTTATTCACGAAAATGGCTCCTATAACTATTGCAAAGTATTCCATGGCACTTCTTGATGTTAAGCAGTTTTTTTCTTCAAGTAATTAAACAAAACTATAAGGTATCCCATGCCCAAAAAAGCACCCGGGGCCAAAACAAAAACCAGCATTCCGTCGCCGGGGATAAATTTATGCCCAAAAATGGAGTAAGAACCAAGAATTTCTCTAACTCCTCCAAGTAAGGTAAGGGCAAAGGCAAAGCCAAGTCCCATTCCCAACCCGTCAATCACCGAGTCAAAAAAAGAATTTTTGCTGGCAAAGGCCTCGGCCCTACCCAATACGATACAATTTACAACAATAAGTGGAATGAAAAGGCCCAAGGATTGGTACAAATCAGGAAGATAGGCTTCCATAGTAAGTTGAACTATTGTAACGAACGATGCTATAATAACGATGAAGGAAGGAATCCGAACCTTAGCAGGAATTAGGTTTTTGATAAGTGAAACTACTATGTTTGAACCCAACAACACGAATGTGGTTGCTAGTCCCATACCCAGGCCATTGATTGCGGTTGTTGTAACCCCAAGTGCCGGACAAAGTCCTAGCAGGAGAATGTAAACGGGGTTTTCTTTAATGAAACCTTTGGTAAAAATCTTTAGTTTACTCATCGTGTTGGCCTCCTTGCTCTATTGTAAAATTCTGAGTAAATGTATCGTAAGCTCGTTGGATGGCATCGCAATAGGCCCTTGCAGTAATAGTTGCTGCTGTTATTGCATCAACTTCGCCGCCGTCCTTCTTTACGGTTAAACTCTGCTTAGCCGGATTCATCCCCCTAAACTGATTGCTCCAGTCCGAAACATTTTTCTGGATCTTGTCGCCAAGGCCAGGGGTCTCTTTGTGCTGAAGGTGAACCACATCAATTATGGTTCCGTCGGGTTTAAATCCTACCATTGCAGTAATTAGGCCACTAAAGCCTGAATTTGTAAAGGTTCCAACTGCAACCCCAACAAGTTTGCCTTTGAAATAGGCGAGGTTAAATTCCAACGAATCGCGTCCGCAGGAAGAAAGGAACCTTTTGGATTCTAACTTGTCAAACTCCGGCACCACCTGCCCTATGGCAGTCTGTCTTTTAGCTTCGCGGGCCGCAGCAATAGGCTCCTTGGTTAGGTTGAAAACAGTAGCCAGCGTAAACGATGCCAAAACTGTAACCGCCGAAAGGGTGAGGATCATGTTAGTAAAGGTTGATTCTCGTTTAGCCATTTTTTACCTCCTCTCCAAAACGACGTGGCTTAATGCCTCGATTTATAAGTGGAACAAAAGCATTCATGATCAAAATTGAAAATGCTACCCCTTCGGGATAGGCGCCAAACATCCTTATTAACACCGTGATAAGGCCACAACCAATCCCGAAAATAATCATTCCTAAAGGGGTCATTGGACTTGTAACCATATCTGTTGCCATATATAGAGCCCCTAACATAAGCCCACCGGCAAAGAGGTGGAAAACAGGGTTGGCATAATTCTCCGGACTAACCAACCAAAATATTCCGGTGATCAAGGCAACAGTGCCGAGGTAAGAAACCGGTATGTGCCAGGTAATAATTTTTTTCAATAGCATGTAGAGCCCACCTATCAGCAGCATCAATGCCGAAACCTCACCCATGGAGCCTCCCATATTCCCAATGAACATCTGCAGTTGCTGCGGGATTTCCTGTACTATTTCGGCCATCGGAGTTCCCTTGGCCAAGCCCTCTTTCACTATGGCCAGCGGGGTTGCACCGGAAACCACATCGGTAAATCCCGCCGGAACTGTGTAGCTGGTCATTTGAACCGGAAAGGAGATCATCAAAAACACCCTTCCAACCAAAGCGGGGTTGAACGGATTCTTACCCAGACCACCAAAGGTCATCTTTCCCATACCCATTGCCACCACCGAGCCTATTACCACAATCCAGATTGGAAGACTCGTAGGCAGGTTAAATGCCAGTAAAACTCCGGTAATGATGGCCGAGCCATCGAAAACCGTTACCGCCCCTTTTATTAGGTATTTCTGAATCAGGAACTCAACAGCCATGCATGACACAACGGCCGTAAAAGTAATGATAATCGCGGACAGGCCAAAATAGTAAAAGGAAACAAGCATGGCAGGTATTAGCGAAATAACCACGCCGTACATAATCTTGTGCACCGATTGGCTGTCATGCACGTGGGGCGAGCCCGATATTGTAATTAAACTCATTTTATGATTAATATCGTGAATGATTGATTTTAGTGGCGTACCCTATTCCTAATCATCTTGCCGGTTTCGGTCTTTCCGTACCTAAGCTGGTCAAGAAGAGGTCTTCCGGAGGGGCAGATGTAGTGGCACGAACCGCACTCCATACAGTCCATTATTCTGTCGGTTTCGCAATCTTCAAACCTTTTCATATCAGAAAGTACCGATAGCATGTAGGGTTCTAGCCCCATGGGACAAACGGTGAGGCATCTCGAGCATCGTATGCAGTTGAGCATGGGCTTGCGAGGGGTTTCCTTTTCATCGAAAAGCAAAATTCCGCTGGTGCCCTTCGTTACCGGAACGCAGGTATCGCTTATCGCCTTTCCCATCATAGGGCCGCCGTTTACAATCTTTCCGGTATGTTCGGGCAATCCGCCTGCCGCCTCTATAAGCACACTAATTGGAGTGCCTATACGCACAAGAAAATTGGACGGTTTTAACAATTTCTTTCCGGTAACCGTTACAACCCTCTCGACCAAGGGCTTGTTTTTCTGCACCGCCTCGTAAACAGCAAAGGCTGTACCCACATTGTGCACAACCGCACCTACCTCAATGGGCAGCTTGCCCGAAGGAACCTCGCGATTTATCAAGGCCTTGATAAGCTGCTTTTCACCACCTTGAGGGTATTTCACGTAAAGTGCTTCAACGGATATACCAACAAATTCTAGGGCCACCCTCCTCAAGTGCGATATTGCATCGAGCTTGTTGTTTTCAACGCCTATGATTGCGCGATCAATGCCAAGTGCCTTCATCTGCAAAGTAATTCCTACCATCATCTCGTAGGCCTTTTCGAGCATTAGACGGTGGTCGGCAGTAAGATACGGTTCACATTCAACCCCATTAATTATTAATACATCAGCCTTTTTACCTGTGGGAACCATCAGCTTTACGTGCGATGGAAAAGTTGCCCCCCCAAGGCCGACGATTCCTTTTTCGTTAACCTTGTCAATGATTTCCTTTGGCGACAAATTGCAATCCCTGGCAAGTGGGTCACCAAGAATTATGTCGTCCAGCCAG
>CAZUWF010000029.1:0-4840 GCA_964624065.1 uncultured Bacteroidales bacterium | reverse complement strand
ATAACCACTCGAGTCGGGCATATCGTCAATCTTTTGAACGGTGCCAGAAACCGAGGAATGGATGTTGGCCGAAATAAACCCGCTACTTTTGGCAACCAATTGGCCGGCAAGTACCCTGTCGCCACGGTTAACCACAGGAATTGAGGGCGAACCAAGGTGCTGCGAAATTGGGATAACCACTTCGGCAGGCGGCGGAAGAACCTCTATTGCTGCATTTGCCGCCAACTTGTTTTCTGGTGGATGAACTCCACCAAGCTTGAATGTTTTCAAAACCATATCAGACCAGCGATTTACGATTGACGACTCCGATTTAATTTTATTTAAACACCTATATCCCTACTATTGCGGATTGGAGCTAATTAATGACTGCAATTATCTGCCTTGTGCGTGTTATAAGCGTGCTACCTTTCATCTGAACAAACCAATACTCCAGCTTCTACTCTGTTAATTTTTCCTTTTTCGGAGGAAAATTAAGTTCGTGAATTGCATTTGTGGGGCAAACTGGCACACACTTGCGACACAACGTACACTTGTTGTAATCAATGTATGCAAGGTTATTCTCGATTGTTATTGCATCAAACTTGCACTCCTTTTGACATTTGGTGCAGGCTATGCAGGCCACGGTGCAATCCTTCTTGGCAACCACACCTTTTTCGATGTTTATGCACGAAACGAAAATTCTCCTATCCTTTTTCCCCTTCTTGCGCATTTCAATGATATGTCGGGGACAAGCCTTAACGCAAGCCTCGCAGGCCACGCATTTATCGTCAAGGATTACCGGCAAGCCGGTTTCTAGGTTCAGGTACATTGCATCAAAGGCACATTTTTCAACGCAATCGCCAAACCCAAGACACCCATTCGGACAGCCTCCTTCTCCGGTATGCAATGAATGGACGAAAGTGCAGGTTGCCAGTCCTTCAATTTTAATTTTTGGCGGACAGTGTTCTTTAGCCCCATTGCATCTTACCACCGCAATCATTGGATCTTTGGCTTCAGCCGTAAGACCAAGGGCTTTAGCAATCTGGTTCATGGCATCATTGCCACCTGGTGGGCAGTTTAGGCCTTCTAAACTTTCGGATTTGACAATTGCCTCTGCAAAGGCTCGACAGCCTGCAAGGCCACAACCACCGCAATTGGCACTTGGCAACAGTTCGGCAACAATGTCAATTCGTGGGTCTTCAACGACCTTGAACTTTTGAGCCACAAAATAGAGGATTATCGCTGCCATCGAGCCCAATGCTCCAAGGCTAACTACAGAGAAAAGGGTGATTTCGTTCACTTTATTGCTTTTTGTTATCGAAAAAAACCGAAACGTTAGTGCCAACTCAAACAGTCGCAAAAATAAAAAAACAAACGCTAAAGGACTTGGCCAACCACGTATTTTTTTTCTTGAAAACCAACCAAAACCTGATTATACTAAAACAATGGCGGGTTAGTTGCAACCATTTCATTGCGAATCAATCAATTGAATAACAATTTAGAATCATTTTAAATTTTTGGATTATCGACCTACTGATTCGGTTAGAATTAAAGAAACTCCCAAATAATCATTTGGGAGTTTCTTTAGGTTTCGAATTAGTGTTATTAAATTTCTAAGGAGTGTAAAACGTTGCCGCTTCAACTCCAAGAGGCAGTTTTGCCCAAATCCAAGCCAGGAGCATAGGAATGCGTACCACGGCAAAAGCAATGGAGAAAGGAAGCATCATCGAAATCAAGGTACCAATTCCCACATTCTTGACATATTTCTGGCAAAACACGATTACTAGTGGAAAGTATGGCAGCAGGGGAGTCAAGATATTTGAGTATGAGTCGCCAATACGATAGGCGGCTTGGGTTGTTTCAGGCGAATAGCCCATATACATGAGCATAGGAACAAAGATGGGAGCCAAAAGAGCCCACTTTGCGGAAGCACTTCCCATCACAAGGTTAACGATGGAAGCAATAATAATGAAGGCGACCAACAGCAGCGGCCCCTGAAATCCAATTGCCTTGAGGCCCTCGGAGCCTTTTACGGCCAAAATACTACCCAAATTAGACCAATTGAAGTATGCCACAAACTGGGCGGCAACAAAGGCAATTACAATATACAGCCCCATAGTTGCCATACTCTTGGAGGTCATCGCGGCAATGTCCTTATCGCTTTTGATTGTTTTTGCGACTATTCCGTAAACCAGCCCGGCCACGAAGAATACAATGAACATGATCGGAACCAATGATTGATAAAACGGGGTCATTGTGGCTTTACCAGTTATGGGGTCAACACCCCGTAACAACCCATTGGAAGGGATCACGGCAATGGCAATCAGCCCCAATAGAACCAATAACGAATAACCGGCATACCTCAAACCCTTTTTTTCCAATGGGGTAATTTCTTTTTCCTCTTCAATTTGCAAGTCACCCTCAGGCGTGTACCTGCCCAACCTTGGCATAACAATCTTTTCTGTAACCCAGGTACCCAACAAGCCGATTATGGGTACTGTTGCTATCATCAAGTACCAGTTTGCAAGCGGATTAACCTTGTAGCCCGGGTGAACCAATTGGGCGGCCGATTCTGTAAATGCGGCTATCATCGGGTCTAATCCTGTAGGTAAAATGTTAGCTCCAAAACCTCCTGATACACCAGCAAAGGCTGCTGCAATACCACCCAAAGGATGCCTTCCCATTCCGTAAAATATTGCCCCACCCATGGGGATCAATACCACATAACCTGCATCGGCCGCAACAGTACTTAGCATACCTGCCACAACAATAAAGAAAGTAATTATGGATCTGGGTGCTCTAGAAACAAAGGACCTAAGACCCACTGTTAGCATACCGGTATATTCTGCCACTCCAATTCCCAGCATTACAACAAGAACAATCCCCAGCGGGGGAAATTTTGCAAACTCTCCCACCATATTGGTTAAAATTTGCTGTATCCCATCTTTTGATAGCAAATTCTTGGCAACAATCCACTCCTCAGGTTTCCCAGTACCTTCGCCAGTGCCGGGCTTCAACACGGTGGTTTCGAAAATTCCGCCAAAGACCCAAGATAGTAGCAAAACTACACCCATCAAAATGGCAAACAGAGTTACCGGGTGGGGTAGTTTGTTTCCAACAATTTCAATCGAGTCTAGAATTCTTTGAAACAATGGCTTTTTTGCAATCTCTGTTTTTTTCATATAGAAAGGTTTGAGTTAGTTTTTAAGATTATTCTGAAAAAAGTCGCCAAAATAAGGCAATATTTTCGAATCCGCCAAGAAAAAAATTTTGTACTTCCCAAAATACTGCTCCATGATGTACCTTTGCAAAAATTATGAAATCCTACCAAACTATTGTAATCGGAGCTGGTGCGGCTGGTTTGCTTGCTGCAGGTAGGGCTGCACAGGTCGGGCAAAATGTTTTGGTAATTGAGCGCAACGAAAGACCAGGTCGAAAACTTTTAATCACCGGAAAAGGACGCTGCAACGTTACCAACGCCAGCCCCTATGACGATTACATGAAAAAGGTTTTTCCAAGGCCAAGATTCCTCAACCACGCCTTCAAAGAGTTTTTTCACCAGGATATTGTTTGCCTTTTGAAAGAATGTGGTTTGGAAACTATGGTTGAAAGGGGGGATAGGGTTTTTCCTGTATCGGAAAAATCGGTTGATGTTGTTAACGCGTTGGTAAAATGGGCAAAGGGAAATGGCGTTCACTTCGAATACGGTGTGAGGGTCGAAAGCCTTATGGTCAAGGATAGTAAAATAGAAGGGTTGGTTGCGACAAAGGAAGGAAAATCAATCCATTATTTTTGTGAAAAGGCTGTGATTGCAACAGGAGGAAAATCTTACCCTGGAACAGGAAGCACCGGGGATGGTTACAGACTTGCCGGCGAGGTAGGTCACAAAGTAGTAAAACCCGAACCAGCATTGGTACCGCTTGAAACAACTTGCGAAAAGGCCCTCCAAATGCAAGGCTTGAGCCTAAAAAACGTAGATGCAACCTTATGGGTCGATGGAAAAAAAGTTGCAAGCGAGTTTGGCGAAATGCTTTTTACCCATTTCGGATTGTCAGGACCTATTATACTAACCTTGAGCAGGATAGTGGTAAAAGCATTGGCCCGAAGCACCAAAGTGGAAATTATTGTTGACCTAAAGCCTGCTCTCGATGATTCAAAACTTGACAAACGGTTACTTCGCGACATAGATGCCCACGGACTAAAGCTCGCCGAAAACTTGATGAGGCAGTGGTTGCCTGCAGCGATGGTTCCGGTTTTCCTTAATCTTACCGGAATCATACCGGACACCCCGGCAAACCAAATAAGTTCTCACCAGCGAAAAAAGATAAGGGTCTTGCTGAAAAATTTTCCTTTTACCATATCAAGGCCAAGATCATTCAAAGAAGCTGTAGTAACATCGGGAGGGGTTAGCTTGGATGAGGTAAACTCTTCAACAATGGAGTCAAAGCTTATAAAAGGGCTCTATTTTGCAGGAGAAGTCCTCGATCTCGACGCGGATACTGGAGGATACAACCTACAGATAGCTTGGAGCACCGGTTGGTTGGCGGGAGGAGCACTTAATCCTCAGTAGGGAACGAAGGCTGGTTGGAACTTTAAAAACCAATAGCATTTAGCCAAAATAAAAACTTATAAAATTTCAATGGTCCGCTATCAATTGGAAATCCCCATTGCAACCCTAATCCCATCGGCAGCGCTAGAAACAATTCCTCCTGCATAACCACTCCCCTCACCTATCACGTATAAGTTGGAAAATCCGATACAACTTCCCTGTTCATCACGCATTACTTGAATTGGCGAAGAGGTTTTGCTTTCTAGCCCCAACAAGACTCCGGTTTCGTACCCCCTAAGCTTAAGCGAAAAA
>CAZUWF010000028.1:0-27813 GCA_964624065.1 uncultured Bacteroidales bacterium | reverse complement strand
TACTGTAAAAAAACCTTGATTTGAGCAGGGTTCTGAAATTTACCGACATATCAAAGTCGGTGAAAGCTGATGGTTCGAATAACCGGGCATATTCAACGCGAATTCCCAAAGACCTATTGATAACTTGGGGCGAAGGGTTGAAAAAGTTATAACTTATAGAAAACTGATCCACATTCCGGTTATTCCTTCTTAAAAATCCCAAATCGTTCTGCTCGTAATTTTTGTCAGTTACATGTTTGGCGTACTCGTACTGCAAGCTCCCTCCTGTTTTTTCAAACGATAGCAAGGCTTTGAAGCCAAACACGTTATCTATGTTTGCGTAATATTGCTGGCTTATGGCACCCGAGCCGCTCAGCCTGAACCTGTTGCGCGAATCGTTAAGTTGAAATTCGGTTCCGGTAACGTTAGAGACATATCCTTTGATGGCACCCAAAACATTTGAATTAACAAAGCTTACCGAGGAATTGTTGGCGAGACTTTGATCCAACACAACCAAACTGTAATTGGTAAGAGGTTGTGTGTTTACCTCGCGTTGCACACCGGTTATGGTATCCAATATCAATGCATTTGCCGGGGCTGTAATTGCATTGAAAATACCCAACCCCAACCCACTTGCCGTACGTCCCGACAGTTTTGCTGCATTTATCAACCGAGTTTCCGTGGGGTTTTCAATTATTTGCTCGTTTGCTTGTAAGGAGGATGCAACCAATTGCCTACCCCTCGGCCTAGAGCCAATCCGTCGGGAATAAAACAAGTCGGCCCTTGAAAACAAGTCAATTCCCTCCGTGAAAAACTGGCGGTTTTCGTCAAACCTAACCTCAAATGGGGAGAGATTCAGCACTTGGTAATCGGACTTAACTTGCCCAAAGTCGGGAATCAGGGCAAGATCGAGGGTAAAACTCTTGCTTAACCCGTATTTAAGGTCCATACCTCCGTTTATAAGCCCTTTCCACTCCTTCTTTATTCCATTTTTCTCAAGGTAAGTTGTAATGTACGGATATAGCACTAGCCTGATAGGTGGCTCTATACCCATAATATTGGTAAGCGTCCCCTTGCTGGCCAGCAAGTTTGCAGAAGTGCGATCAACGAAATTCCAGCTCGATGACTCACGGGTTCGACGAATCTCCCTCCAAAAATTTATGCCCCATTCTTGTACAGTGGTGTTTGGAATTCTTAGGGCGGAATAAGGAATTTCCATTTCAACTACCCACCCCTTTTCGACTAGCCCAACCTTGCTCCGCCAAACGGCGTCCCAGTTTGAATCTCCATGATGACCTGAACCCACCGAAAAGTAAATATCTGTTTGAACTCCCGAGGCCGAAACATTGAATCGGAAAAAATTTAGGCCATCATTGAAAGGATTAATATCCACCCAAAACTGATCTGCGTTGAGCCTGTGATTCGAATCGCGCAAGCCCATTTCCTTGAGTATGCTGTCAGGATGCAAATCGTGCATTATCGCACCCACGAATATGGAATTATCATTGTAAACCACCCTTACTTCTGTGGGGAAGGAGGCACCCCTATCGTTGTGAGGTTCGTATTGAAAAAAGTCGGTTGCAACCTCTGCCTTGCTCCAAATTGGATCGCCCAATTTGCCGTCAAAAACCGGAGATCCATCGATTCGGGTGGCTGGCAAAGAACGACGGTCATTCCTCGCAATCAAATCTGTTGAAATTATTAGCAGCAAGAAGGCTATTTGAGCGGCAGTGTTAATTCTAAGTTTTGTCATTAATAATTTATTGTTGTGATATTGTAGTCTTTTGTTAGTCTATTTTAGTGTTATATCAAAAATCCGATACTGAAATTGAATTGCTTCGGTTTACTACGCGATCTGCCTTTGCTTTATTATGCAGTCCTCGTCTTTTGTTGGCAAAAAGTTAAACTAAAGACAATTTGTGGCTCAAAATGGTTCATAATTTTCAAGATTAAAATCAATATTTAGGACTTTCAAACTAGTAAGACTATCCCAACCAACATAAGTTTAATTCAATTTTACCATTACAAGAATAATGGTACCACCAATCACTCTTGGATTATTCCCGCCCTTTCCTTCAATACGATTCGAACCTTACCGCTCGAAAATGTTTTTTTGGGGCGGTAATTATTTTTAAGCAACTCATATTCTTGGTCGGTAAGGTTATAAACATTGGAATAAAAAACGTATTTTTCGTTTCCCGAAAAAGGCAAGAAAAGCCCAGCTTTCCCATCGAGCATTACCATTTTGTTTGAAGCAATATTTGGAAAGAATGTCCCGGTTTGGTCAAACCTTATCTGGTTTTCTTCCATGAATTTTATGGCTTCCTGCCTGGCAGGCCAGTACCTAAGGTTAGCCAAAGATGAGTCCCAACCCTGGGCAATCCTTTCGGGGTAAACCCACAGGTTGCCCGAAAGCAAGGCAAAGGTTAGCAACACAAACCACACCCTCGGCCAAATTGTAGTGAGCACCATTTTGTAAGTAAGAAGCCCAAGTGCAATGTATGATGGAATGAAATACCTATGTCCCAATGGGTTGTAAATGAAAATGCTGGTAACAAATATTACTGAGGTAGAAAGCAAAAATATCAATGCTATCGTGAAATATTGGTTGAAGCCTTCTTTCTTTTTTAGGTTTCTCCAAACAATTACTGCAACGAACAAGAAAAGAAAAACCCTGCCAAAATCAACAAACCGGTGTGCTATTACAACAATGTTTCTTAGAATTGTGCCCGGTTGGGCTATGTGGTAATGGCTGCCTTCTTGAGGATCTATGGGGCTGGTAACAATCCACCCAATTTCAATATACCGCCAAGCCAAGTAAATAATGGCAGGAGCAAACCCAGCCAGGTACGTAAGTATTCGTGGCACCGCAAAAAATGCCTTAAAATTCCTTTTTGTGACAATAAGATGCGTGGCCAAATCTACAGCCACGATTCCTCCAAGCAACATCATACCCCTGAATGAAGTTAGTCCCATAAATGCCAGGCCCAATACCATTGTAAGGTTTCTCCCATACAATAAACCGTTTAGTGCCAACAGGAAAAAAAACAATTGTGGCAAATCCGGGTTTACCAGCACAATTTGTGATGATAGGGTTGGGTCGGCAAGGATTAATATCAAAGCCAAAATACTATCGCCGGTATTCTTGAAAAAGAACTTAGTAGTGTTGTGAAGCTGCCAAATGACCCCAAAAACAAACGGCAGCATGAACAAATGGCTTGAAAAAAGGGTTTTGCCGAAAACCTTCCACCAAAGTGCAAGTGTATACCCAAACAAGGGAGGGTGTCCAGAATCCATTTCAACCGGCAGATGCCAGGAGGAAAACCCATTTTCGAAAAAGAAATGCCCCACTCGGGACCCCAACAATACACTGTCCCAGAAAAAACCTATGTTTACGGACAGTACCTTAATGATCAAACTCGAAAAGAGTATGATCAAAAATTTGGTCCTGGGGATTAACATAAGGCGAAATTGCTTGTGCGAAAAAACCTTGCTGGTTTTCTAAGCTTTAAAGGTTTAAAACTAAATTTTAGCCTACCTAAATCCATAGGCTGCCCTTTCCATTTCGGCCACATTCTTGAACTTGCGTGGTGGGGTGAGGTGCTTTTCGAGGAATCGGTAGATCTTGAATCTAATTTCCCGGCCTTGTTTGTGGTCCATCCTATCAAAACTGTGACCTCCCGGAATGTCTTTAAATATTTCGTACTCGAATGTTTTGGTGTGGGCCTTCAACGCGTTTATCAGGTTTTCGACCTCCAATACGTGCACGTCCTCGTCGTTGGTATTGGTGTGTATTAAAAGTGGTATCCTCAGCTTGTGAGCGTTGAAAACCGGCGAGCGGCGCCGGTACTCGTCAATGTTTTGGTCAACCCGTTGCCCGATATGGTACTTTGCCGAAAAGAAATCCTCGTAAGACGGACCCTTGTAGCCCATTCTCGCAACCAAATCGCTAACGGGTACGCCGGCAAAAACGCACTTGTAATTGTTTGGCCTGTCAAAAGCATTCATAAGCGAAATCATTCCTCCATGACTCCAGCCTATGAGTCCTACACGGTTTTTATCCACGATTGAGTAGTTGTCGATCATGTATTGGCGACTCATATCGGTGTCTTCGTTTTCCAGACCACCGTAATCAATCAATTCGTAGTGTCTGCGCCCGTAACCCGTGCTGCCGCGATACTCGGGTGCCACCACAATGTAGTGCTGTGCCATCAACTCCCTGATAATGTGAGTGTAGTATGTGTTAAAATCGCCATGGACCCCACCGTGGGGAAAAACCAGCAACGGGTATTGCTTGGCAGGGTCTATGTCCTTGGGAATGAAAACGTACGACCAAAATTTTATGGGATTGGTCTCGCTTAAGGTGGTTGCCTTTTCTGTGCCGGCGGGTGGTGGGCCTGCCATAAACACCTTATCAACATATGCCACGTCACCAACCCTTTGAAACCAGGTAATATCGTCAATGGCCTTCTCTAGCACGTCGAGGCGATGGCGGAGGTTGCCAAACTGCTCCAAAATTTGCTCTTGCCCCTTCTTCAACTCATCGGTCGGAGACTGGGATTTTAAAACTGGCGAGAAAAAAAGCGAGAATAAAGCAAGAACAAAAATGGGTTTCAGATTGTTGTTATTTCGTTTTCTCATTGTTGGTTATTGGTGTCAAATTTGTTGTTTAAAATTTTGTCCAAAGATAAGAATTCTTTGTTTTTATTGAAAATTTACTTAAATTTGCACTATTATAAATTGGCACTTTTATGAAAAAAATCTCTACTTTATTTTTGGGTTTCGCTATGGCGTTTTGTGCGCATAGCCAGGTTGTATTGACCTACGAAACCCATTCCCCCATCCCCGGCGATAGTCCAAGGTACTTTCAGGTTGATTTTATGTCTTTTGGTCAAGGCGGCCCCAATCAAGTTTGGGATCTTTCGGGTTACAACCTTCCCGAAGAATTGAGTCAAAGTGTTTTTGGCAACATTGTTCGCAGCGGCTCCCCTGGCATAATGGCTCTTGGCCCTAATATGGTTCTGGTTGAAAATGACAAGACCAACTACCTTGTTGTTAACCAAAACAAATATGGAATTGCCGGTTTTACCAGCGAACTATACTCGGTGCATTATTACCAAACCCTCGACAGGCTGGTGTTTCCTTTTGCTTACGGCAACACCCACACCAAGCCGTTCACCGGAAGGGCGAATTACACCAATGGCAATTTCGTCGACTTTGAAGGGATTTCAACCACAGAAGTAGACGGGCAGGGTTTTGTTGTTTTGCCGGGCCACAAAGTTGTTCCCGTGATCAGGGTCAAGCAAGTTGTTACTTCGGTTCAGGCCACCGTATGCGGAAATGTTGATTACACTTCAACCAGGTATCTTCTGTATGCCGCCAACGAGCGTTACCCGCTTGTATCTACAATCAGGCACCAGCACGATTTCTCAAACGGCTGCAACCAGGTTAAGGAGGAGACTTACCTGAATGCAAAGATTTTCAGCCTTGAACCCGCAAATGAGCCTACAAATACATTGGAAATTGCTGAAGAAGCCAACTTTTCCTATTCAATTTTTCCTAACCCATTCTCAACCGAGCTAAAAATTAATTATACTATTACAGAAAAAGGGAAGGTAAACATTTCGCTGTTTGACATCCAAGGCAAAAGAATCGCTTCCATATTAGATAACAGCAATCAAAACGAAGGATTCTACTCTCAAAGGCTCAATCCAGGTGATTACAACCTCAAACCAGGTATTTATTTCGTAAGGTTCGAATTTGGCAGCAAGGCTCAGTCCGAAAGGGTCATTTACATCCGCTAACTAGAAATTTAATTGGATTCGAAAAAGCCCCGGGTTGTTTGCAATTCGGGGCTTTTTGCAAGGAGTGGAGGTGTGTAAGGGCAATTTAAGGGCAAAGAGTAGCAGGTGAATAGTGAATCAAAGGAAGTTTGCAAATATCGTTTGCCTATCAAATGGAGACCATAAATACAAAAGGTCTAATTAGGATTTGCGATATAACCCTCGAAATTCCCAAAGGAGATCAATAACCTCCTGCCCTGCGCAGTCCAAAATACAAGATTCACGACTTCCATAGAGTTTCGGGATCGAACAGGAAGCAAAAGAGGAAAGGTTTTGGTTTTTCGAACGAAAATGTAGAGGGCCTTGGAAAGTAAGACCTTATGTAAAAATTATCTTCAAATTGATTATTTAAGATAAATCTCGTTCTCGCGCTCCTTGAAATGGCGGTTTACGAATTTCGGTTTTTTTCGAGGTGCCCAAAGGGGCAGAGGCACCAGCGGTTAACTTATGCCACATTCACTACTGTAAAGGGAGGAATTCTTATCCCTTCTTCACGTTTATGGCCTTTACACCCTTTTGATCCTTTTCGGTTTCGAAGGAAACCTTGTCTTCGTTTTTAATAGGGTCGAGCAGACCAGTGTGGTGCACGAAAACATCCTTGCCGTTTTCATCATCAACAATAAAGCCGTAACCCTTTCTTTGGTTGAAGAACTTAACAGTACCCGTCTTCATAGCTGGAGCAATTATTATACAAAGAATTAACCCTCAAATTTACAGTGTTTTTAATTACGAAGCTAATAATTAATTTTTTTCTTTTGGCAGATTACCACCCTAACCAGCCAATTGACAAATCGACAGGTTTCATTTACGGCATTTCCAAATGGCGGCAACACCGCCCAATAATGGCTCGTATTCCACTGTTTTAAACCCAAAACCCTTCAAGCGGCTTTGCATTTTGTCAAATCCATCGAAGTCGGTTGCCGACTTGGCAAGGTAACGGTAGGCTTCTTTTTTCCCCGAGAGTAGACCACCCAGAGGGGCTGTGTAGTGATTCATGTAAATGTGAAAAAGCTTCCTGAGAAACTTATTTCTAGGTTGGCCGGTATCAACCGCCACGAAGTAACCTCCAGATTTTAAAACCCTCGTTATTTCGCTGAAAAAGAGGTCTGTATCGGGGTTGCGGTGTGTTAAATTCCGAAAAGCAAAACTGATGCCGATCTTGTCAAAATGGTTTTGATTAAATGGCAGTTGAGCCGAATCACCCAGAAGGAAATTTATTCCTTTGAGGCTCCTTTCCGTTGCCTTTTTAATGGCTAAGTCAAGCATTGGCTGGCTGAAGTCCAAGGCAACTATCTCCAATGGGTAATTAGCTTTCTTACTTAAAATTATGGCTAAGTCTCCAGTTCCGGTTCCCAAATCCAAGACCCTTTTGGGCGACCCTTTAAGAAGTTCTCCTACAGCCCTCCTTCGCCATAACCTATCAAGACCCAAGGTAAAAAAACCATTGAGCATATCGTATCGATTGCTCACCGACCAGAACATTTTCCTTAATGGCCTTCCGTTAATTTGATCCATATTTTTATAAAATTCACAGCAAACAACACTCACGCTTAAATAATTGTTCGGTAAATTGATTCCGAAACCTCAAGAAAACCAAAAAAACCACGCTTAAGCTTTCCTCTTGTCAACCGATTGAGCTAAGGCCACCTCCATACCAATAATTTCCCTAATGGCCACCGATGCGGCGAAACACCCAAAAATTGCTGGCATGTACGAAATCGTGCCCACCGTGGTTTTCTTGTTAGGCTCGTTCTCTATCTCCATCACCGATTCTTCATCTACAAACTCGGCTGAAAACACAGCCTTGAATCCACCAATAATACCCTGCTTGCGGAGCCTTTTTCGCAAAACCTTGGCCAAACTACAATGGTAAGTGTTGCTAAATTCTGCAACCTTTACGTCGGAGGGGTCAATTTTTCCACCGGCACCCATAGAACTTACCAGGGGAAGCCCAAGGTTTACGGCCTGCTTGATTAGGAATACCTTCGGGCTAAGGCTGTCAATGGCGTCAATTACGTAATCAAAACCTCCCTTCAACACTTGGTTTGTTCTTTCATCGCGCAGAAACTCATCAATGGCGTGGATGTTTAATTCCGGATTAATATCCAGTAGTCGTTTTGCCATTAGGTCAACCTTGCGTTGATTTTCTGTTGATTTCATGGCAAGCAATTGCCTGTTGCGGTTGGAAGGGTTAACTCTATCCCCGTCGGCTATTGTCAGCGTCCCGACTCCGGCCCTGCAAAGCATTTCGGCGGCAAATGCTCCAACACCGCCCATACCTGCCACGAATACGTGAGACTCCTTCAATTTTTGCAGGTTTTCCTTTTTTAGCAAAAGCTGGGTTCTTTCTTGCCAGTTTGTAGTTTCCATCAAAAGTGATTTGAAGGTGGCAAAATTAAAACACAAATGGCAAAGGTTGGATGGTGATAAGAAAAAATTGATCCTTCCAATGCTCTTTATTTGCCAAAAAGGCGAAGGAAGTTTCCGTGTAACCTTCCTGAAAGCTCTTCCATGGTTAGTTGTTTTATCCTTGAGGCCATCTCGTAAATTGTACATATTGGGTGGGTAGAGTCATCAGTTTCTAGAAAGAATTGCTCCGGTTGTAGGTGAAAAAGGCTGTGGGTGGCCCGGTTTCCTTGGCCTAAAATTGCCTTGCCAAAAGATATCATACAACCTTGCGACAGAATCTGCATTGCCATTTGGGGGGAGCCGTTGAAGCCGTGAAATATCCATGTTTGCCTGGCTTTCAATTCCTTGCGTATAGCCAGTATTTCCTGGTGTGCCCTCACACAATGTATTATTAGAGGCTTGTAGGAAGATTCGGATACTTCGATATGGGCCTTGAAAAATTTTACCTGGTATTCGAAAGGATTGCTGGCTGTTCTATCAAGACCTGTTTCGCCAAGAGTCAAGACATATTTTGAGGATGCAGAAATTTCCAGCCCTTTCTTAACTTCATTTACCAGTGTCTGCGACGTAACACGCCAAGGATGGAACCCCACCGACAAGTGCTGGTTTATAAAGTTTCCAGCCGAGATAAACTTATCGAGTAAAACGTTTTTTATAGCTATTTCTCCTTGATCAGATTCGGAGTGCTTATGGATATTTATGAATGGAATTTTGATTTTCATAATGCAAATTTAATTCATTCTTAAAAAAAAAGTTGTTAAATAGACGTTTGAATAATTTGTTTGTTTACCTTTGGCGTTCAAATTACAATAACAAACAAGTGTTTAATTTTTTCTACACCAACTAACAAAAGAAATGTACTACCGACTTCAAGCAGAAAATTTAGCCGCCCTATTCGAAAAGGCAGCCAAGGAATTTGAAGCCTTGCCTGCCTTTGCTATTAGGAACGGGGCGTTGGATTGGACTCCAAAGACCTACCGCGAGTTGTACGATGAGGGAATGGATTTGGCCACCGCACTAATTGAACTGGGGGTAAAACACCGAGACCACGTGGGGATCTTCAGCGACAACCGCTACGAATGGATCCTGGCAGATTATGCCATCCAGTTTTGTGGTGCTGCCGATGTGCCTAGGGGGCGCGACCTTTCGAACTTCGAGATCGACTACATAGTTAATCACTCTGGAATGGAGGTTATCTTTGTCGAAACCCAAGAGCTTATGGTCAAACTTTTGAACTTTAAGCCAGAGCTGCCAAAATTGCGAGAAATTATAGTTATGAAACCCGATGTTACCCCCTTGGAGGGTGCAAAGCATATCTATGATGTTCTCGAAATGGGTAGGAAATTGCGCAAGGCAGGCGATACCAGAGTTGACGAAAGGAAAAAAGTTATTGAATCCGGAGATCTTTTCACTTTAATTTACACCTCGGGCACAACTGGTGTTCCAAAGGGTGTAATGCTTACCCACTCCAACATGATGTCGCAGATAAGGAATCTGCCCGGAAGGCACAGTTGCAACGACAGGGCACTCTCGGTCCTTCCAATCTGGCATATTTTCGAGAGGGTAATTGAAATGTACACCATAAGTTTTGGTGGCTGTACCTATTATTCGTCCATAAGTACCCTTGGCGATGATATGCGGAATGTTGAGCCCACGTTTATGGCTTCCGCTCCCAGGCTTTGGGAAAAGCTTTACGAAAGGATTTTGAAAAACGTTAAATCTTCGCATTGGATGAGGCAGATTCTGTTTCATATTGCCTACTACTTGGCCAAACAATACAAGGGATCTGAATATTTCATCTCCAACCGTAACTTGCAGCTTAAATACCAACCCCTATGGAAGAGGGCCTTGTTGATGCCTTTTCATTTGGTTAGATGGGCAATAGTTTTGCCCTGGTACGGGTTTTTTAATGCCGCCGTACTCGAAAGAATTAGGCTTGGGGCAGGAGGGGGGTTGAAAATTACAATCTCGGGAGGAGGTGCGTTGCCATTTCATGTTGACACTTTTTTCAATAATGTTGGCATTCCAGTGTTGGAGGGATACGGCATGACCGAGACTACCCCGGTAATTTCGGTCCGCGAAGGCATTAATCTTATTGTTGGAACCGTAGGGCCGCCCATCAAGGAAACCGAGGTGAGAATTGTGAATCAAGAAACTTTGGAGGTACTGTATCCCAACCCTGCCTTGCCTCACAACGGTAAGATGCAGCGTGGCGAAATTTGGGTAAAGGGACCCCAGGTAATGAAGGGTTACTACAAAGAGCCCGAACTAACCGCCAAGGTTCTAAAAGATGGTTGGTTAAGGACCGGCGACCTAGGTGTAATTACCCACAACAATAATGTTAAAATATTAGGCAGGTCAAAATCCACGATAGTTTTAAAAAGTGGTGAAAATGTTGAGCCTGAACCATTGGAAATGGCGCTCCAACAAAGCCCTTACATAGAGACTTGCGTGGTGTTGGGTCAGGATAAGAAATTCCTTGGAGTTTTGGTAATTCCTTCACTACTCGAATTTCGGACAATTGGTTTCAATGAACGAACAATAGAGGAGCTACTCAAAAACGATATTGCCACCAAGCTTATTCGAAACGACATTAGGAGAATAAATGGCCTGAATGGCTACAGGAGCTACGAAAAGATAAAGTACATTGGTTATTTAACCGAAAGCTTTAGTGTTGGAGATGAGGTTACCAACCTTTTCAAGCTAAAGCGCCACATAATTGAAGATAAATACCAAGCTGAAATTACCAAGCTTTTTGAAGAAGAAAAATAAATTATCACAGATATGCAATTTACTACACAACTACTTTACGCGCACGATCAAGCCTTGCTGGCATTAATGATCTTTGTAATTATGTTGGGAATGGGAGCAAGCCTTACCGTAGCCGATTTCAAGGCAGTTTTCCGCAATCCCAAAGGGGTATTCGTTGGCTTTGTTTCACAGTTTGGTTTCATGCCCTTAATGGCATTTTTGTTGGGTTACGTTTTGAAGCTTGAACCCGCTTTTGCCATAGCGCTAATCCTCGTCGGGTGCCTTCCTGGAGGCACAACCTCCAATATGTTTACCTATTTTTCAAGAGGTTCTGTGGCATTGAGTATTTCTATGACAACTGCCTCAACGGTTGTGGCCATTTTCATGATGCCCATCTTGCTCAACATTTATACCACTGGATATACCGCTGCTATTACGGCCCAGCTACAAGCGTCGGGTTCTGAGGCGGTTTTTGTAATCCCAACTAAAAACATTATCACTTCGCTAATTATGGTTTTGCTTCCCGTGGCACTGGGGATGCTTATACGCCGAAAATGGGCCGACTGGGCAAAAACCGCCGAAGATACTGCTGGATTTATGGGAATGATCGTAATAGTTTACCTTCTTGGAACCGCTTTCATAAGACATGGGAGGTTATTTCTGCAGACCCCAATCGAAATTTATTTGGGTGTTGTTGGGATAGGATTATTAGGCTTCCTGTTTGGGTACTTCGTTTCAAGAATTTTCGGTTTGGCGCCCATATTTCAACGTGCAATTTCACTTGAAACCGGTATTCAGAATGGACCGCTTGCCTTCGCAATAATTCTTTTGAGCTTCAATGAACCAGTGCAAAGCCCAATGGTTTGGGTCGGAATACTATACTCTACCTTTATCGTTATAAATTCCTCGATCATTACACTATACTTCAGGAAAATTGGTGGGTTTGATTACGACATTTATCGCAATACCCTCATACACAACCGCCTTTTTGGCGAAAACTACTTTACGCATTATCCTAAGGGCTTCTTGCCAAAACGCATTGAAAAGGATCCGAGCCAAGGCAATGCAAAAAGCCAGGTGAGAACTGAAGGCTAGGGCCCTAAAACAAGCTAGGGTTTGTAATTTTGCCTTATACTTTGAGGGGGTGCCAGCTTTTTGGCTCTCTGGTAGGGTCATAGGGATATTGTGGGAACAAATCTCAAATATTCGTTAGAATCAAGGAGGTGAATATCTTGGCATTACGCCCGGGAGGTTGGGTGTTATGCAAGCGCCTTTTGCATCTTTGTGAGTCAACTCATATATGGCAATTCGGCCTTCGCTGTCTTTGCTTCCAAATAAATTAAAAGGGCCAAAACACTAAATTATAGAGTTTTGACCCTTTATGGTGACTTGGCTGGGATTCGAACCCAGGACCCCATCCTTAAAAGGGATGTGCTCTACCGGCTGAGCTACCAAGTCGTCCGAAAAATATCCAATCTCAACAATGGAGCGTGGCATTTTTTCGAGAGCGCAAAGGTACTGCTTTTTATTTAACCGCCAAACTTTTTTTTCATTTTTTCGATTAGGTAACTGAACAAGAATCATCTGGGAGTATTATGCAATTATACAACTTTGATTTTCAAATGTTTCAAACTTCACTTTTTTTTCCAAAAAAGAGATTAATTTCCTATTTTTGTCGAAATTCGGTTATGATAACCTAAACATTGATTTTGATATGAAAACCCCAACAAACATTAAGGCTCTTACAGGCTTGAATGAACTCAAATTTGGTGCCACCAAAAAGGAAGTGGAAGCTATTTATGGTGAACCAAGCGAAGTGGAAATAATTGAAGGCGATGAAGATTTTTCGGATGTTGAGATTTGGTTTTACGATGATCACGAATTCTCGGTATTTTTCGAAAAAGAATTTGATGACCGCTGTACCAATTTCGAAACCGACGACCAAAATGCTGTTTTATTCGGAAAGAATATTTTTCGACTTTCGGAAAAGGAGATTATTGCCCTTTTGAAAGAAAATGGGTATTCTGACTTTGAAGCGGAGGATAACCCCGAAGAAGGCGAAAGGCTAGTTTCGTTCTTTGATGCCCAAATCGATTTCTTGTTTGAGGGCAAGAAGCTGGCTCAAGTTAGCTGGGCAGTTTTGGTTAACGATGACGAGAACCCGGTTTGGCCAAATTAGTTTCGGATGCCTGGCTTATATCCGCTGAAGTTTCATTACCAGTGCAAAGAAACAGTATGGGGGGGCAATAGGCTTTCCGGCCTTGGGAAGTCAATTTACTATGGCTCAAATTGCGGTGAAACTTGGGAGCTTGGTGCGTTTGGATCATTTGATTCTGTTATTAGCAACGGCTTTTTGAAGGGCAATAAACTATCGGAGGCGATAGCAGTTTATATGGCTGACCTTGTTGGTGAGGAAGTTTTTGATAAGTTTGGGCTCACTTTCCCTTTACTAATTAAGTTCATTGATACCAATGACGATTTATCAGTGCAGGTTCACCCTGACGATAATTATGCCCTTGAAGAAAGTGGTTCCTTCGGAAAGTCGGAAGCCTGGTTCGTTTTGGAAGCACAACCCGGTGCCCAAATTACCCTAGGGTTTACAAAGAATGTTACAAGGGAAGAGGTATTGGGGCGAATAGAAAATAATACCTTGCAGGAGGTTTTGCAAACCAAACCGGTGAATAAGGGCGATTTTTTCTTTTTACCTGCCGAAACAATCCATTCCATTGGCATGGGTGTTACTCTATGCGAGATTCAGCAGGCAAGTGATATTACCTATCGCTTGTACGATTTCAACCGCCCAGGGCTAGATGGCAAACCCAGGGAACTGCATATTGATAAAGCCCTTAACGTAATTGACTTTTCCCAAGCAAAGGTTTTCAACACCCAGTATGAGATACCTTACAGTGGGAGGTACGAACTCCTCAAAAACGAAAAATTCAACCTAAATTTTTTGAGCTTTGACAATTATCAAGAGGTAAGCTACTTTGGAATCGGTTCCTTCGTGATTTTAATTTGTATTGAAGGTGCGCTTGAGGTTGAATACGATGGAGGAAATGAAGATTTAAAGATGGGAGAGGTCATGCTTATTCCAGCAGAATTGAAGCGGTTGAGATTTCGTCCTTTATGTTATTCAAAACTAATTGAGGTTTTTCAGGATTGAGATACCGTTTTATATATGATAAGAATTATTGGGGGTTCTACCTTTATCGCTTTTGGCTTGATTCTTCAGGTGGGTTGCTGTATCTTCGGTAAAATAGCCAACAGTTCAAGCTGCATTTGGAAAAATCCTGTCATTGTTTTTGTAAACGACCCACGTATTGAGCCTAATCAGGATCAAACTAAAGAACGAGAAATCAATTTTTTCGAAAAAATGAATGGGCTTTTTGCCAGCAGTGGTTTGACGAGGCTTGAGGCCCAATATGTTTACGAGAGGCTCTTTGCCGGAGGATTTTTTCGGAACGAACCCACGGGCTTACCATCACTCGAAGATGATGAAATTAAAGAAACCTTCGAGGACTTCAAGCACCGGGTTGCTTTGCGAAAGACCGAGCATAAATCAGAATATGAGTTTTTTTTGCTCAAAACCGGCTGCGGGTATTCTTATATTTTCGGTCAAATAGTAATGGTGGAAGGTGCCGATGGTTTGGAGATAATCCATTTGGAAAGTGTACATTTCTCAGTTCCATGTTAGGGATAGAAAAATTTAAATTACCATGAACCCTATTCTGTTTTTCCTCCTATTATCAGCCTCATATGGATCATTTGCCCAGCGGCCTGCATTTTCATCTCAAGATTTGAAGACACTTTCGGCAGGTTTTAGGGAAAAATCCAGGGAGCTGTCTGAAAAATTTCTAAATAATCGCTTACAGGCATTACAAGTTGCATCTCAAAAAGGCTGGACTGTATTGGAACCCTTGCCCGATGGTGGGATTAAGGCTCTAGTTGGAATTGAGGAGAATGGAATGCCTATCTATTACGAAACCCACAATGTTGATGCAGCCATTAGCATAGGCACCAATCACATTTGGCCAGGAGGTATTTCCGGCTTCAACCTAAACGGATCCTCCTCATTCCTGCTTGGCAAGGTTGCCCTTTGGGATGGAGGTATTGCAGTGCCAAACCACATAGAGCTGGAAGGCAGGATTTTGGTTGAAGAGCAGAATCCTTCGATTAGCGATCATGCCACCCACGTTGCCGCTACAATGGTTGGAACCGGCCTAAGCCCGCTTGCCAGGGGTATGGCCTTTGGTGCCCAACAAATCAGGTCATGGGATTTTAACGATGATGTGCCAGAAATGCTTAATGGAGCCACCCAACTGTTGGTATCTAATCATAGCTACGGAACCGTTTCTGGTTGGAGATTTAGCAGTTCCACTAATCCCAACTGGTCGTGGTATGGCGACATTAACGTTAGCTCAATAGAAGATTATAATTTTGGGTACTACAATGATAGGGCAAGTAGCTACGACCTTATGGCCTACTACAACCCATATTACCTGATCGTGAAATCCGCCGGAAATGAGCGCAGCAGCAATGGGCCTAGCGTTGGGCAGCCTTTCAGGAGAAGGAATGCATTGGGGCAGTGGGAAACACTTAACAGGCCGGCAGACATGAGTAGCAACAATGGGTACGATATAATCTCAACTTTCGGAAACTCAAAAAACATACTTACCGTTGGCGCAGTAAATGATGTTGCAGGTGGGTACTTTAGTCAGGCAGATGTTTCAATATCCACTTTTAGCTCTTGGGGCCCATCCGACGATGGACGTATAAAGCCCGATATTGTTGCAAATGGGGTTGGGCTTTACTCTGCTTCTTCGAGCCTGCCAAATGCTTACCGGATCACCAGCGGAACCTCAATGTCGGCTCCCAATGCATCGGGGTCGGCCTTCCTACTTCAGGAGCTGTACCATAAACTTAACGGCCATTTTATGCTGTCTTCAACATTGCGTGGCCTTATTTGCCATACGGCCGATGATGCAGGCCTCCCTGGTCCAGATTACAACTACGGGTGGGGGTTGATGAATACACATAAGGCAGCAAAGGCAATTTCTCACAAAGGAAATAAAACCATAATTGAAGAAATCCCGTTAAATAACCTTCAAACAATTACCCGTGAGGTTATTGCAAGTGGTTCCGATCCATTGGTGTTTTCAATTACTTGGACCGATCCAGAGGCGGTGCCCCTTCCCATTGGACCGCAGGTACTTAACAACCGAACGCCAAGACTGATAAACGACCTTGACCTTAGAGTAGGTTACCAGAGCGAAATTTTTCTTCCTTGGGTGCTAAATCCAGATCAGCCAACGCTTCAGGCCGCGAAGGGCAATAACTTGGTGGACAACATTGAACTGGTTGTAATAGAAAACCCAATTCCAGGTAAAACTTACACTATCTCGGTGATGCACAAAGGAACTCTCCAAAGAGCCCCTCAGATGTTTTCGCTTGTAGCAACCGGGGTCATGCCATCAGGATTCTGTGCCTCAAACGCAACTAGTGATCAGGGAGGACGGATCAACAGTTTTGTGCTAAACACAATAAACAACCTTACATCAGCAGGATGCACTACCTATAGAGACTTCACCGACTTCAAAACAACCCTTCAAGCCGGACAATCGTATCCCTTTCAAGTTAAGGTTGGTACTTGTACCGAAAATCACCCCATTATTGCCAAAATATTTGTTGATTGGAATAGCAATGGAACCTTTGATAGTGATGACCTGGTTTCAACATCGGGTATTCTAAGGCCAGGAGGCACATTTTACGGAACCATTACCGTTCCTTTTAATGTAAACCTCAAGGGCACATCACTGCTCAGAATTGTTCTTGTAGAAACTGAAAACCCTAACCATGTCAATCCGTGTGGAAATTACAATAGAGGAGAAACACAGGATTACCTGATTTCGTTTTCAGGACCTTCAAAGGATTTGGCTGTTGTTTCAATCGAAAATCTTGGAGGTCAAACCTGCAACCTGAAACCCAACGGAATTTTGGTAGAACTTGAGAATTTGGGAGTGGAACAGATTTTAACATTCAGAATCAACGCTGTGGTAAAAAGGGGAAATGAAACAATATTGAGCCTTTCGCAAGATTTTTCAAACATTATTAACCCCCGAAAAAGGATCGTTGTTCCGTTAATCAGTTCAATTGAATTTGCCCAAAACCAAGAATACATCATTGAAATATCTACCGAGCTGGAGGGCGACTTGAATCCCACCAACAACAATTTCTCCGCTTCTGTGATTGCATCGTTACCACCCAACGATCCACGCGGCGCCTACTGTGAAGGCGAAACCAAGGTAACACTCTACGAACCAAGCAATGGTAATATGTTTTGGTACTCCGACATCCAAGCCCAGGACCTTTTGGCCGTTGGCGGGTGGGTAGTCTTAAATTCAATGCCAAACAGTGGAAAAGTTTTCGGGGCTCCGGGTTTCTTGGAGCGCAAGATTGGCCCTGCAACCCGGGATTCCGAACCATGGGCCATGGGGGGTGGGTATTCGGATTTCTCTTCAGCAATTACCTTTTTTAAAACTCTGGTACCCTTAAGGATTAATTCGGCTAGATTGTATTCTGAGGGGTCGGGTAGGATAACTATTCAGGTGGAAAACGGACGAACTGGAGAGATTGTTGCTATAAGGAACGTTTATCTGTCCAATACATCGGCGAACGGGGGGACAGACCTTGGAAGGGTGTATGATATTGGGATCGACATACCGGTCCCTGACAGTTACCGTATAAGGTACTTCATTTCGGGCACTAGGGTATGGCGATCACGCGATCATACTTTCAACCCATATCCCTACATCATACCTAAAGTTATGGAGATAAATGAAACCAACCAGGCAAATCCAACCAATTTTTACTACTACTTGTACGATATGGAAATTACTGCCATCGGTTGCAGGGGAACCTCCTTGGTTGAGGTTGATATTCAAGAAAGGCCCAAACCATTTGTGAACCTGGCAATTACACAACAATTCGTAAATGGGCAATTAGTCCTTGACGCCGGAAATGTGGGTTCTACTTATTTGTGGAGCACGGGGCAAACAACTCAAACCATTGAACCACAAAAACCTGGCAACTATAGTGTTATGGTAACAAACCAATGGGGTTGCACGGGTAGCGGCCAGATTAATGTTACCGTGACTCCAGTTGAAGAAGTAGTTGACTTCCCTGTCAGGATCTTTCCTAACCCCAATGGCGGAGTGTTTTTGGTGGAGGCTCCTGGGGTTTTCAATATCGAAATTTTTGATATTTCGGGTAAACGAATATTTGAGGATAACAATAAAGAGTTTTCGAATTCGGTTGATATTTCATCGTTCAAGCCGGGAGTTTACCTTTTGAAACTTCAAGAGGTTAAGTCCCGTAAGGTTTCAACCCACCGGTTGGTAGTAAGGAAGTAGTGAAGACCGAATTGTGATTGCTCCTAAGCAGGTGCACAATGGTTTGAATTGAGTGTACGGCTTTATGAAAAGTGATGGTTAAAAATTGCAGATTATAAAACTAGCAGTGCGATTTTGATACTATTACGGGTAATCGAAAGTTTATGATGGACTACATGAAGTCAATAGCCAATAATTTAAAATGAAAACAAGTTCTGAAATATCAATACCCACTGAAATTGACCTTGTTTCTTTCAACGTTCCCTTCCCGCCCGATTATGGAGGTGTTATTGATGTTTTTTACAAAATAAAGGCCATGTCCGATCTTGGGATTAAAGTCAACCTGCACTGCTTCGAGTACGGAAGAGGAATGCGCCTTGAGCTCAACAAGTACTGCGAATCGGTGAGTTACTATAAAAGATGTACTGGGGTTAATACATTTTTTTCGTCTTTGCCCAATATAGTTGCTTCGCGAAATAGCAATGCCCTTGTTGAGAAGCTTTTAACTGGCAACCGACCCATCTTGTTGGAAGGGATCCACTGCACACTACCATTGCTGGAGCCCCGAATGGAGGGGCGCAAGGTGGTAATCAGGAGCCATAACCTAGAACATAATTACTATAACGGATTGGCAAAATCGAGCAGATTTTTAGGGAAGAGATTGTTTTACTACCAAGAGGCGAAGAAGTTAAGGAATTTTGAGCCAGTGGTCGAAAGAGCTTCGGCAATTGCATGTATTTCAGAACCCGATCGAAAGTACTTTATTCAAAACTACTCTGTTAGAGCGCAAACCATTACACCCTTTCACCGGTTCGATTCTGTCAATAGCCACGAAGGCATTGGAGATTATGTATTAATACATGGTGATCTTTCAGTTTCCGAAAATCAAAAAAGCATAGAATGGCTGGTTGATGAGGTTGTTTCCAAGGTTCATTTTTGGGTGGTAGTTGCAGGCAAAAACCCTCCAAAGAACTTTTTGTCGAATTTGGCAAAATATAAGAACATAAGGGTAATTTCCAATCCTTCCGGGGCCAAAATTGACGAACTTATTGCCAACGCTCAGGTTAACCTTATTCATTCATTCTATCCGCAAGGCTTCAAGCTCAAGCTTTTGCATTCACTTTTTGGAGGAAGGTTTTGTATTTGCAATGCAAAAGTGGTTGAAGAAACCGGATTGGAGGCTGCTTGCATAGTTGCAAATTCTTCACAAGATTTCATTAGGTCTATCCACGCGGCTTTCGAAACAAGTTTTTCTGCCCAAATGATAGAGCAAAGGAAAGAGGTGTTGCTCCCTTTTTCCAATGAAGTTCAGGCACGAAAGCTTGCCAAACTTCTTTCTATTTAAATATTTTTGATGGTGAAGCCTCATTGGTCATAGTCTAAGCAATTTAAAAAAAATGTCCGACCTTATAAAGGTTTGCCCTCAACATTTACGAGGGGTTCTGCTAATCAATTTTATCTCGTGGCGATTTTGGTTGGCAAAGCATTAGTTAAAAGGCACTTGGAATAACTCGAATAGGTTCTGGGTTAATGTCTCAACGGTTAAACATATCAACATACAATCTTTTAAGGCTGCGGCAATTGATTAATTGGCGCCGTGTAAACATATGAAAATGCCTAAAGGTGAACCACTGTGGAATACATTACCTGCCAATGAAGTTTTCAAACCCTTTGGGGTAGCCTAAACATTTTGACGGCGGTTCTGTTATGCCTTTACCAACTTTTTTACCAAGCAAAGATATGAATACCACTTTTTATGATTTTACAGCCAAAACCCTCCAAGGCAGTGAAATAAGTATGGATGCGTACATGGGAAAAGTAGTTTTGGTGGTAAATACTGCCAGCAAATGCGGACTCACCCCGCAGTACGAGGGTTTGGAAAAGTTGTACCAAGAATTCAAGGGAAGGGATTTTGTGATTTTGGGCTTTCCTTGCAACCAATTTGGAAATCAAGAGCCAGGCGATGAAAGATCAATTTCGGAAGGATGCCTTCTGAACTACGGTGTAACGTTTGAGATGTTTTCGAAGGTGGAGGTTAATGGCCAAAACGCCCACCCCATTTTCAAGTATTTGAAAAAGGAATTAAAAGGATTGCTTGGTGGGAGCATAAAATGGAATTTTACAAAGTTTCTCCTTGACAAAAGCGGCAGGCCGATTAAAAGATTTTCACCTTACACCCTTCCCGAAAAACTTAGAAAACATATTGAATTGCTAACGAGGTAATGATCCCCGACGAAATAGCAGTGTTCTGGTTCAGGCGCGACCTGCGGCTAGAGGATAACCATGGGTTGTGCAGGGCATTGACCTCCGGAATGAAGGTTTTGCCAATTTTTATTTTCGATCCTGAAATTCTTAAGAACCTTGAAGATAAATCAGATAGAAGGGTTGACCTAATTTTCCAGGCCCTTGACCTAATGAATGGGCAACTGCGTGATTCGTTCGGTTCGGGAATCCAATACTTTTATGGAAAACCCAACGATGTATTTGCAGAATTGACCTCTAAACATAACGTTAGGGCTGTTTTTTGCAACGTAGATTACGAGCCTTACCCAGTTGAGCGCGACAGAAAGGTAAAAGAGTTTTTACGTGCCAAAGGAATTCAGTTCAGTGCCTTTAAAGATCATGTTATCTTTCATGAAGATGAAATATTGAAACAGGATGGCAACCCATACACAGTTTACACTCCCTACTCAAAAGTTTGGCTGGAAAAATTCAACCAAGCTAGGGTTAAATCCTTTGAATCAGAAAACCTGCTAGAACATTTGGTGAATTTTAGGCCAAACAATTTTGACATTACCTCTATCGGCTTTGAAAAAACTGACCTTGTTTTCGTTCCGACTAAAATAAACGAAACACTCATAGCCAACTACCATAATACAAGAAACCTACTCCACCTTGAAAATGGAACCTCAGAGTTAGGAGCTCACCTTCGTTTTGGGATCACAAGCGCAAGAGCGCTGGCCAAAAAAGCTTTGGGACTCAATCAATTTTACCTCAAGGAATTGATTTGGCGCGAGTTTTTCATGCAGGTTCTGTGGCATTTTCCTCATGTTGTAATTGGTTCGTTCAAGCCAAAATACGACAAAATAGAGTGGGACAACGACGAAAAACTTTTCAAGCGTTGGTGTGAGGGCACCACTGGTTTTTCGGCCGTTGATGCAGGAATGCGTCAATTGAACGCTACAGGTTTTATGCACAACCGTGCTAGAATGATCACGGCCAGTTTCCTCACCAAACACCTGCTCATTGATTGGAGATGGGGCGAGGCATACTTTGCCAGCAAACTGCTCGACTATGAGCTTTCTTCGAACAACGGCAACTGGCAATGGACTGCTGGCTCTGGTTGCGATGCCGCCCCGTATTTCCGTATCTTCAACCCCGAAGAACAGCAAAAAAAATTTGATCCCGATTTTGTTTACGCCAGAAGATGGATACCTGAATTTGGTACCCGGCTATATCCACAACCCATAATTGATCACAAAATGGCGAGGGTTAGGGCACTTGAAAGGTTTAAAGTTGGCTTGAAGGAAATATATTTATAAGGTATTTCTTAAGGGGGGATCGAAATCGCCCGTTCTATTGCTGGACCTTGGTTTCAGTGGAATCAATAATTTAACCAAGAATTTCATTGCAAAAAGAAACATTTTGCGATGCACCCATTACAAAAAATAGGTTACTGCTATTTAACTCAATGCCTTTGGGTTAATAGAGGTGGGTCAGGGCGCAAGTTGCCATTTTTTTTTACGACTAAGTAAATATATTTAGTTCAACAGGAATTGGCCACCAATCCTTTATTCTGAGCTTGGCTCTATTCATCCCTTTTCTCTTTTTTATTTTTTTGTTTTTGGGCTTAATTTAACTACACTACCTTATAGGAAGGTGGCCCATTAGAGCCATAACGGGATTACTGCTATATATCTGCCACGACTACCTTTAAATTTCTGGCCAATCCAATCCAACCATCACTTCCCTAATTTGCAAATGCACAGGCGGCGTTTTGAACTAGGTAACCCTAAACGCGATTGTTTCTTCATAGCGCCTTGAGTACAGCAGCAACCGGGGTTCGGCCTACCTTACTTCAAAAATCCTTTTTTGCCTGAGCCTAGGAAACTTATTCCATCTTGAGCCGGGGCGGTCAGGCCGCCTGAAGTCGGCTTCTGGTCTTACAATCCGGGTTGCAATTCCTCAGGGTTACCTGCAACTTCATTGCCTGGAGCCGCACCCCATACTTTGTTAGTGCATTTTCAGGGCTCAATTATTTATTACGGGCAATTTTCAAAATCAGATTGGCAACAAAAAGTGGAAAACAAGGGTTAGGATCACCCAATAAGTCTTAAAAGTAATTCGGCGGCTTGGTTTTGCTCTATGTTTTTGATAACCGGCTCCTTCCCCTTATAAATGGTAACCTTGTTTGTTCCTGCGCCAAGTATTCCGAAATCCGCATCGGCCATTTCGCCCGGGCCGTTGACAATGCAACCCATAATTGCAATTTTCAAACCGGGCTTATCCTTGGCCAAGTCTTTTACCTGCCTTACAACTCCCACCAAATCAAAGGAGGTCCGGGCACATGTTGGGCAAGAAATGAATTGAGTTTTGGTGATCCTGGTGCCTGCAGCCTGTAAAAGTCCGAACGCCGTTTTTATATGCTGCTCTGGCTTCTCCCATTTTTGCATTCCGATTGCCAATCCGCTGATCTTTCTTTGAAGCAATAATGCTCCGTATGAAGTTGCCGCTAAGTTCAAGAATTGGTCTTCTGAGAGCTCGCCAGGGTTTATTGAAGGTATTAACGAGGCACTTATTTTTTGAGCATTCAAACCAAGCCTTAGGTCTTCAATAAGCTGCGCCGTTGGCTGATTTTTTAATATTATGATTGGTGATTTTACCCCTTTCAATTTTTCCAAAATAAGTTTCTGCACGGGGAGTTCAAGGAGGAAAAAACTGTTGTTTGTTTCTGAGTCAACTTTGTTTTCAAATATGTCCCTTTCAGTGCAAACCAAATTATATTCAGGTGAATTGAGTTTTTCCAGGTTTTGTAGAAAAAAGTCTGGCTTTGCAGAATTTAGGCCACCAAATAAGGTTACTGCTACGATCGGTTCGTTGCAGTCAAGCTTTTCGTCCATACCAACAACAAGGCTTTTGTGGTTGGATGGCAATGGGGCTAGGTTTTCAGTTTGAAGTTCAAATTCTTCAAGATTAAATTTGTTTTTAAATTCCCTCTTCCGCGCATAAAAATCATTGAACGGCCTTACCAATTCCGTTGCCACAGGGATTTCAGCCTCTGGGGCTTCCGAAAGGCTAACCCGCACGGTGTCACCAATACCTGCACTTAGAAGGGTCCCAATACCTAATGTGGAAACAATTCGCCCGTCTTCCCCTTCGCCGGCCTCTGTTACCCCTAAATGCAATGGATATTTCATTCCCAATTCCAACATTCTTTTAACCATCAGCCAGTTAGATTTAACCGTAATCAAAGGGCTGCTGGCTTTAAGAGAAATTACGGTTTGGTCAAAACCAAGATCTTCCAAAATTTTGAGAAACTCGATGGTTGATTGAACCATGCCTTCTGCAGTGTTGCCATATTGCATTACTATTCTGGGAGATAACGAACCGAAATTTGTACCAACCCTGATTGCGGTTCCGTATTCCTTGCATACGATTACCAATGGCCTTAGGTTCTCCCTAATTGTCTCCAGCTCTTGTTGTTCTTCAGAGGCAGTCCAGGCGGTTTTGTTGTTGTTGGCAGCACCAGTATAGTTACCCGGGTTAATCCTAACCTTTTCTACCAGCCTCGCAGCAATCAGCGATAAGGACGCATTGAAGTGAATGTCGGCAACCAGGGGCTTTTGGTACCCCGATTTGGTAAGTTCTTTTTTTATTTTTTCAAGGTTAAATGCACATTGCTGGCTCGGGGCACTAATACGCACATAATCGGCACCTGCATCGAAGATCCTTTTCGTTTGATTAACCGTAGCCTCAATATCAAGAGAGGAAGTGTTAGTCATTGATTGTACCCTAATTGGGTTACTACCACCCAACGGGCAGTTTCCAATAATTACTTCTTGTGAAGGGAATCTAACCATTTTTAGTTCTTTGACAGGGTTTCTTTTTCGAAACCTTCATGTGCCGAAATTTGCCAACTTATTCCAACATTCCAATTACCCTTTCCAACTTACCGTCAACTTTTGCGGGCTTAATTCCTAATATTTTTGCAATTAATGGATAAAGGTCAACAACCTCGAAAGGCGTGTGAACGTGGCCTTTTTTAAAAGCAGGTCCCGTGGCGTAAAAAATTGTATGCATATCTTTTTGAGCATAGTCCCACCCGTGGGCTCCACCGGTGTAATACCTTTCATTAGGGCTTCCCCATCCAACGCTCCAGGTGGAATCGGCCAAAACTATCAAATCAAGCACCCGGGGGTTATTGCCGTAGTTAAATCTGGCAGGGACTTCTCCGGCCTTCCAAACCTGAATATTCTTAACGCCTTTCAACAAATTGTAAACATAATCCCTTTTCCCTTCAATGGGTTGGATGGAGAACAGAGGATTACTTCCATGTCGCCTTTCAACCCACTCACGCCTAACGTGCCTGCCTAGGTCAACGTATCGTTCGGTGCTCAATTCGGTCATTCCGTGGTCTGAAGTTACAATCAGGTTTATTTTCTTAGCTATGGGAAGGTCAGAAAGGCGTTGCACCAGCACTCCCACCAAACTATCTAACTTTATGATCATTTTGTCAAGTTCGGGTGTATTTGGACCGGGATTGTGACCTGTGCTATCTGGCTCGTCAAAGTACAACATTATAAGTCTTGGCCTTTCTTTTTCAGGAAGGCTTAACCATCTTATCACAGTGTCAATCCGGTTGCTGAACGGAAATGAATGGTCGTATTTTTTCCAGTAGGTTGGTTGAATTTCTTTAATAGGAGCCTCTGATCCCACCCAAAAATAAGATGCTGTTGTAATTCCCTGTCTTTCGGCCGTTACCCAAATGGGCTCACCTCCATAAAACGCGCTGTTTTCAACCATCTCTCTGTCGCCGATTCGGTAAACCATTTTTAAATCTGGGCAATAGAAATTGTTGCTAACAATGCCGTGGTTATCCGGATAAAGACCAGTTGCCATACTGTAATGGTTGGGGAAGGTTTTGGAGGGAAAAGCAGGGACAACGTATGGGGTAGTGACTCCATTTTTTGCAAGTAGATCAAGGTTTGGCGTTGGCACCCTGCTTGCATAGTCCCACCTGAAACCGTCCATACTTAACATAATAACGTAGGGCTCATTTGAAGTGCCTCCCCTTTTATTGCTGAAAGAAGAACATAAAAAAGCAACGGTAATTACAATAATAACTGTGAATAGCTTTTGGTTTGTTGACATAATTGGGATTGTTTATTGATCTTATTCATTTATCGAGTTTGGAACTCCAAAGGTAGTGATTTTAGGCTTTTATTGATTTCTTGATTTGGGAAATCCTTTCGGGCCAATTAAATTAGCTCGTGTGGTGTAACGAATTGAAACAACGCAATAATTTTTGGGTGAAAAAATGTCAAAAAAAATCTAGTTTATGTATTTAAAAAGCGTAGCTTTGAAAAATATGTTTGTAGAAAATTTAAACAATGTCCTGCTTGCCGTAGTCTATGAACCCCAATGCCAATCAAATAATTCACCCCGGAATTATCGAAACAATTTCTAATAATGTAGTCTGGGTGAAGATTGAGCCACAACCTGCATGTGGATCTTGTCATTCAAAATCTTTTTGCAATCTTGCCGATTCAGAAGGAAAAGTTGTTGAAGTCAAGGTTGCAGACGGGAGCAGGTTTAAAGTCGGCAATTTTGTTGAAATTTCGCTCCAGAAGTCCCTGGGCTACAAGGCTTTGCTTTTGGGCTACCTAATGCCTTTTGTATTGTTGGTTGCGACCATCCTTTTTGTGATGCAATTAACAGGTAACGAAGGACTTGCCGCTTTGTTGGGCGTTGTAGTCATGATACCATATTATGGAATTCTCTTTATATCAAGAGAAAGAATAAATAATAAATTCGAGTTCAGGATTAAGCAATAAGCTATGGGTTACACAATAACCGAGGTAAAACTCCCGACAAATTATACCCAAGAATCGCTTAAGGCCACTATTGCAAAAAAACTTCAGATTTCCGAATTTTCCTTTCAAATTGAAAACCAGAGCTTAGATGCCCGCAACAAAAATAATATTCATTGGTTAGTCAGGGTGGGGGTAAGCTCAAATCAAATTAAAGGCAATGGCAAGCCGTTAAGCCACGCAAATTCAATTCGTTATGCTAAAAGGCACAGGACAGGGCTTGTAGTTGGCTCAGGTCCCGCTGGCTTTTTCGCAGGGTATTATTTGCAAAAAGCTGGGTTTGACATTACCATCATCGATCGCGGCACCGAGGTTGAAACAAGAGCAAAGGGCATAACCCATTTCGAGGAAACAGGAAAATTTAACCCTACCTCGAATTATGCATTCGGTGAAGGGGGCGCAGGGACATTCTCCGACGGCAAGTTAACATCACGATCCAAACATATATCCAAGGAACGAGCCTTTTTTACAAGCAGCTATGTGGAAGCGGGTGCTCCCGAGGAGATTGCCTACCTTGCCCACCCCCACGTAGGTAGTGACAACTTGCGTGTGGTGGTCAAGAATTTGAGAGAAAGATTTGTTGCCATTGGAGGCAGAATTCTTTTCGAAACCCATTGTTTGGGGTTGGAATCAAGCAAAGGCAAATTCAGAACTGCCCTCACTAACAAAGGTAATTTTGATGCCGATTTTTTGTTGGTTGCCTCGGGGCATTCGGCCTATGATACCTTTGATATGCTAATGGAGGCTGGGGTGCAATTCAGGCTCAAGAACTTTGCGATTGGGAGCAGGGCAGAGCACCGGCAAACCATCATTAACAAAGCCCAATGGGGTGTTGAAAACCTTGCGGGTGTGAAGGCCGCAGAATATCGCCTTACCTCTAAAGCACATCCAGCCCACGGGGTTTATTCCTTTTGTATGTGCCCGGGCGGAATGGTGGTTCCTGCGGCGGCTTACGACAAAACAAGCGTTGTAAACGGGATGAGCTACTTTGGACGTAGTGGCAGGTTTGCCAATGCTGCTTGTGTGGCGGGGGTGCATCCCACACAATTGTCGCCCACGATCAAATCTCCGCTGGATGCCTTGCTTTGGGTCAAAGACCTTGAGGCATTGTTTTACGATTATACCGGTAGTTTTTCGGTGCCTGCTTGCACTATAAGCGAGTTTATCAACGAAAAAATTTCGGGAGGCCATTTTGAAACCAGTTACCCACTTGGAACTATTAGGGCACCCCTTTGGGAACTTTTGCCTTCAACAATTGTTGGACCAATGAGGATGGGCTTGAAGGATTTTTCGCTTAAACTTAGGGGGTACGAAACCGGAGTCTTGTTGGGGCTAGAAAGCAAAACCTCTTCG
>CAZUWF010000027.1:0-28669 GCA_964624065.1 uncultured Bacteroidales bacterium | reverse complement strand
TAAAATTTTATTATTATTGCCAAATGTTTCGGAGAATTTCACGAAAGGCAATAAATTTTGGGTGCCTTACTTCGAAAAATTCGTTGCGTAAGCTTGAGGATCAAATATAACTGATATTTTTATGAAAAGAGGCTTGCTTTCATTATTTATTTTGGTGGTTTTTTACTCATCAGGTAAAGCTTTAGATTTGGGCCATTGGAAACTTGGCCTCGAGGCTTCTCCATCTTTAGCTTGGTTAAATCCAGAAACAACGAGTTATGAAAGAGACGGGATTAAGCTTGGATTTAGGTACGGTTTAATGATTGATGTCCCTATTAGCAAATCCACTTTTTTTTCATCTGGTGTATTTTTAAACCATACCGGTGGTAAATTGAATTTTGGCGACATTCGAGGAGAGGGTATAACAATCGTCTCCAGGAACTATTCCTTCTCTTACCTCGATTTACCTGCAACCCTTAAATTGCGAACGCCAGAATTTGGCTATTATACCTATTATGCCAAATTTGGCCTTGGATTGGGATTTCTGGTTGGTTCATCTGCCAATGAGTCTTTCGGCAGCACGGTTAGGAAAGTTGAGGATTTTAATAAAGAAACCCGTTTTTTGAGCTCCTCTCTAATTGCGGGTGTTGGAATGGAATATGCCTTTGGCGGTACAACAGCACTAATGATCGGACTTACGTACAACAATGGATTTTTGGGTGTTCTGAAGGGAGAAGATAACCTGGGTAGGTCACGAAAGGCCAAAGCAAGTTTCCTTGAAGTAAGCCTAGGTGTAATTTTTTAATAATGTTTCCTGCCAAATAACATAAAGTTGATGCTATCTGCGTCCAGTTCTAGAAAACAATACCCATCTGAAAATAGTTTTGGACAACTTTGTCTTTTTTGAATAAGCGACATAAAAATTGGTTACATAAAAAACCAAACTGATGAAAATAGGCTTGGCGCAAATAAACTTCAAGGTGGGCGATTTCAATGATAATCACCTAAAGATTATTGAAGCAATTAAATCTGCCCGCATCGAAGGTGCAGACTTAGTGGTGTTTTCAGAATTGTCGGTTTGCGGGTATCCACCGCTCGATCTGCTTGAAATGGACGATTTCATTGACAGCTGCATCGAGTCGGTAAAAAGAATTGCAGAACACTGCATTGGTATTTCTGCCATAGTTGGGGCTCCGTCTAGAAATTTGAACAAATTGGGCAAGAAGCTCCACAACTCAGCCTACTTGCTCGAAAACAGAACCATAAAAAGCGTTTACCACAAGGCATTGCTTCCTACCTACGATGTTTTTGACGAATGCAGGTACTTTGAGCCCGCCACCATGTTTGAGGTGGTTGAAGTGGCCGGAAGGAAAATTGCCCTTAGCATATGCGAAGACCTTTGGAATGTTGACGACAGGCCTCTATACAACGTCAACCCAATGAAGCAGCTTTCGACACAAAATCCTGAATTGATCCTTAACATTGCTGCATCTCCATTTTCTTGGTGTCACGCAAGTAAAAAGGAAAGGACTTTTTCGGAAAACGCCAAAAGATACAATTTGCCTCTTTTGGTTGTAAATCAAGTTGGTTGTCATTGCGATTTGTTGTTTGATGGAGGGTCGGCAGCCTACAACCCGGCTGGCGGTCTTGTTTTTAGTTTCGAGCCGTTTGTGGAAGGTTTGAAAATAATTGACATTGAGCAAGTAAAAGGGAGCCGATCAAAACCTAAAATAGCCGAAATCACCGAGGTTCAAAAAAATAAATTGATTAAAACAGCCATAATAAATGGAATAAAAGATTACTTCGGAAAGCTTGGCTTGAAAAAGGCATTGGTTGGACTGTCTGGAGGACTAGATTCTGCCTTGACCCTTGTTTTGGCCGTCGAAGCCCTAGGAGCGCGGAATTGCAGGGCAGTACTCTTGCCCGGGCCACATAGTACCACACACTCGGTGGCAGATGCAGCACAACTTGCCGACAAGGTAGGTGTGCCCTTTGACCTCATTTCGATCAATCCCACAGTTGAGGCACTTGAAAAATCACTTCAGTCACAATTTGCCGGAACCCAACCCGGAATTGCTGAAGAGAACCTTCAAGCAAGGGCAAGGGCAATAATATTGATGGGTATTGCAAACAAATTCGGTTACGTGCTTCTCAACACCTCCAACAAAAGTGAGGCAGCAGTCGGTTACGGAACCTTGTACGGCGACATGGCAGGAGGACTTTCGGTTATAGGTGACATTTACAAGACCGAGGCTTATAGCCTTGCCAGGTACATAAACCAGCACGAAGAAATAATACCCCGCAATACAATAGAAAAACCCCCTTCGGCTGAGTTAAAGCCGGATCAATTAGACACCGACTCACTTCCTCCGTACCAAGTGTTGGACGCAATCCTTTACCAATACATCGAGTTACAAAAGCCAGCAGCAAGAATTATTGAAATGGGTTTCGATGAGATTCTTGTCCAGGATGTTTTGCAAAGGGTAAACAACAACGAATACAAGCGAAAGCAATCACCGCCAATCTTACGCGTTTCCACCAAGGCCTTTGGCTCCGGAAGGAGAATTCCTTTGGTAGCGGAGTTTTGATGGTTAGTTGCTTTACGAACCATCCTTGGCCGCTTTGCTTTTACCCCTGCAAAAAACAAGCGCTTTTTGGGCTGAGGGTAAATACCGATCAACCCAATAACCCATAAACTTATTAGCCTCTCAAACTTTCAGGGTTTCTCCTTCGGTTTTGGCAATAATTACCGCTGCGCATGAATCGCTCCAAACGTTAACGGCGGTGCGCATATGATCAAGGGGTCTGTCAACCACGAGAATCAGTGCAAGTCCTTCCATTGGCAAACCAACGGCAGAAATAATGATGTACATGGTTACCAAACTTCCCATGGGGATACCGGCAGTGCCTATGGAAGCCAGAAGCGCGGTAAACAAAACGGTGAATTGCTGTAGTATGGAGAGTTCAATACCGTAAGCTTGGGCAATGAATAAAGCAACAACACCCTGGTAGAGAGCAGTTCCATCCATATTAATGGTTGCACCCAGTGGTAGAACAAAGTTTGAAACGTTTTTCGAAACACCACAGTTTTCTTCCACGGCCTTTAGGGTCAATGGCAGGGTGCCGCTACTCGTGGCTGTGGAAAATGCGGTTAGCAGTGGTAATGTCATTGCTTTAAAATGCTTAATAGGGTTGACACGTACCAGCAACCATACAATAAGAGGGAGTGTTAATATGGAATGAAATACCAAACCAGCAACAACAGTGAGCGAAAACAACACTAGGTTCGAAGCCAAGTTTGCAAGGTTGTCGGCATTATTTACCACCACCACGGTCACTATACCGAAAATCCCTATTGGCGAAAACCTTATTACGAACATTGTTATCTTCATCATTATTTCCATAACACCTGAAAAAAAGTTTAGCACCGGCTCCCGGTACTGATCCGAAACCCTGGTAGCAAAGAAACCGAATATAAAGGCAAAGAAGATTATAGCCGGAAATTCAGGGTTCTTCTGGGATAGGGAGAGGAAAAAATTTTCTGGAATAATGTTTATGAAGGTTTGCCAGAAACTCTCGGCTCTCTCTGTTAGGCCTTCAATTGCTCTAGCCCCGCTGATGTCGGATCCAACTCCGGGTTTTATCAAATTAACAAAAATCAAACCAGTAACTATTGCAACCAAACTTGTAAAAATATAGAAAGCTATTGTTTTCAGGCTCAATCTCCCCAAATTATCTGATCTTCCAAGTCCTGCAACCCCGATTACAATTGAGGCGAAAATGAGTGGGATAACTATCATTTTAAGTGCTCGTAAGAAAACTACGCCCATCCACTCAACATAACCAACGTATTGAGGTAAAGCCAGACCTACGATTAGGCTCATAACAAGTGCGATCAAAATCTGCCAATGGAGTTCAATTTTTTTCACTTTCAAATAAAAATAATGATTAGTTAAAGATTTGATTTATAATCCCGACCAAATTAAGTAAATTACGGGTCATAATCGCATTCCACTTTTTAAAACTGTTCAAAAGTAGGCAATTTATATAATTCATTAAATTTAATTTCCTTCAAACTTTCCCCGTGGGGATGAAGCACGGGCGTGGAAATTTATCCAACAACCCCCCCTTTCGGATTTTGGAACCCAGGAGGGTTTTTGAGGGTTGGATCAAACTTTGAAATATTAATTTAACTTTGCAAACGTTTAAATTCAGAACCTAATTATGAAACCCATAAAACACAAAATATCGCTTGCCCTTATTGGCCTATTAGTAACATCGGTTTCCATTGGCCAGGCATCGCAAAAATTTTCGCGCTCATCCGTAATCCAAAGGCTAAGCCATGATGTTTATGTTCTTGCCTCCGACTCGCTTGAAGGCCGCGAGTCTGGAACAATTGGAGAAAGGCGAGCCGCAAATTACTTGGCCAAAAGAATGGCTGAAATCGGTCTGGAACCTTTGTTCGATGGGTCATTTTTTCAAGAATTTAAATTTATGGGAAGGGTAATGCTTGGTGATAACAACACCCTTTCGGTTGGAAAAAAAACCTTTTCAGTCGATACAGATTACAAAATATTGGGACAATCGGGCCTCGGCGTCGCAATTGGCACCGGAGTTTACGTTGGTTATGGAATTGACAACGAATTTGGGCATAACAACTACCTTGGAAACGATGACCTTGAAGGAAAGATTATTCTTATGGAATATTTCGCACCTGCCAATTACGACGAAAGCAAGGGAATGACAAGCTCTGAATCACTGTTATACCGGATCAATACCGCCATTGAAAAAGGGGCCAAAGGAATTGTTTTGGTCAACACCAACGAAAGTATTACCAACCCAAGAATAACATTGAGGTCGAGAAGGGGAGCGCTAAGTATTCCTTTAGTTTTTGCAGGCAGTGGTGTTTTCGAAGCTTTCGATTTGGCTCAAGACCCAATCCAAATAACAGTATCTGTTGACTTGTACCAGAACGAGCTTACCGGCGTTAATGTTGGAGGGTACCTAAACAACCATGCGGCAACCACCGCCATAATAGGTGGCCACTTCGATCATCTTGGTTTTGGTGGCGAAGGCAGTCGCTCGCCTGGTGAGATTTCGATTCATTACGGTGCCGACGATAACGCCAGTGGCACCGCAGGGGTACTCGAAACAGCCTTTTTCCTCAAAGAATCGAACCTTAAACGAAGCAACTACATATTCTTGGCCTTTGGTGCCGAGGAAAAAGGGCTGATAGGCAGCAGGTTCTTTGTGGATAGCGATGCGTACAACCTAACCAAGGTTAACTACATGCTAAACTACGATATGATTGGCAGGATTGATCAAGGCAAACTGAGCTTGATTGGAACTGGCTCAAGCCCCACTTGGAATGAGTTAATATATTCTGTTGAACACGGAAGCCTTGAAATATCAAAGAGCCCAGGTGCTTTGGGTGGTTCTGACCACTCGTCGTTTTACGCCAAGGGAATACCTGTTTTGTTTTTTTTCTCTGGTATACACGATGATTACCACCGGCCCACCGACACCCCCGACAAGATAAACTTCGAGGGAACGGTAGAAGCCTTGGAGCTGTCGTACAGGATTATAGAAAAGCTCGAGAAAATGGACAAGCTTGCCCACACCCCGTCTGGTTCTCCACAGCAAAGAAGAAGCCGGACAGAGGGCGTTTCCCTGGGATTGATGCCAGACCATGCCCATACCGGAACTGGCCTCAAGATACTTGCCGTAATTGATGGTAGACCTGCCAAAAAAGCCGGGTTGGAAAACGGAGATCTTATCCTAAAGCTAAACAAAACAAACATTGATGACATTCAGACTTATATGCAGGTTCTTGGTGAACTTAAGCCAGGATCTCTAACTTTCGTTGAGGTAAAGCGGGGCGAATTAATTCTGAATTTTGAAATTAAGCTCTAAGTAAACTATAATAAGTCAAATTTTCGCTCTTAATCCTGATTCTCTACCCATAAATTAATCCTAAATGCCTCAAAAAGAACACTAACACTTCTAAAATTTTTTATTGATCGTAATCGAAATTCAAAAGGTGACACCAATGGGACCACGAACACACCTATACTCATCCCTCTTAAGGGTTTGCAGGTAAATTAAGAATGAAAAAAACCTGGTGGTTAGGTACACGAATTTTATTAGCGGTTAATTCCACAACCTTCGTATGTGTGAAAAATATAACAACATAAATGAAATACAATAGGTTGAAAGATCCTCAAAGTGTTTTTGGGGTTTCTTCGTGCTTATTGCCCATTGGTTAAAAAGCTGAAGCATAAATTTTAACGAGGCTAATCCCGGAGTAGTACAAAACAAATAACCATTTTTTCACAATATCCTTTTAGTTGGGATCATTATAATTACCTTCCGTAGCTGACTTTTAAATATTTGCAATGAGAAAAGCACCCAAAATCGGCGTTGTTGGATCGGGAAGTTGGGCAACGGCCATAGTTAAGATTTTACTCGAAAACTTCAAAAGTGTTAACTGGTGGGTTAGAGAGCAAGAAATTGTTGATTCGCTTCTCGAGCACAAAAACAATGGCAAGTATTTGTCCACGGTAAAATTTGACACGAATAAGTTAAGGATTTCCACCAACATTAACGAAATTGTTGAAAGTTCGGATTACGTGCTATTTTGCGTTCCGGCAGCATTCTTGAGTGCATCCTTAAAATATGTTGATCCAAAACTGCTTGAAGGGAAAAAAATCATCAGTGCCATCAAGGGGATTGTTCCGGATTACAATATGATTGTTTTTGATTATCTGGAAATCAATTTTGGAACTACCCGAAACAATTTTGTGGTTGTTAGCGGCCCCAGCCATGCCGAAGAGGTTGCCCAAGAAAAACTCACCTACCTGACCATCGCTTCAGAAAATCCAAGTCTATCAAAGGAGGTTTCGCAGTTTTTTGCTTGCCATTACATCAACACCGCCTGCTCCGACGATATTTACGGTACAGAGTATGCCCCGGTGGTTAAGAACGTTATTGCCATTGCCTGCGGTATTGCAGTTAGCCTTGGCTACGGCGACAATTTCCAGGCAGTTTTGATAAGCAATGCCATCCAAGAAATTGATAGATTCATGCAAGTGGTTCATCCCATTGAAAGGGACATCAAAGACTCGGTGTATCTTGGCGACCTTTTGGTTACTGCCTACAGCCGATTTAGCCGCAACCGAACCTTCGGAACCATGATAGGTAAGGGATACAGTGTTAAATTTGCCCAGTACGAAATGGAAATGGTAGCCGAGGGTTACTATGCTGCCAAGGGTATTCACTACATTAACGGTAACCGTGCAAATATGCCAATATGCACTGCTGTTTACCGAATACTATACGAAAACGCCAAGCCTAAGGAAGAAATGGCAAATCTTGCAAGGCTTTTTTCTTGAGAAATTCAAATTACTTGAACTCGAGGTTTTCGGTGCGGGTAATCTTTTCGCAAAAGTGGCATTTAAGCTTTATGCTTTCCTTGTCTATTACCGTAAAACGCGTTGTTACCTCTTCGGTGTTGGTAATGCACTTGGGATTATAGCATTTGGCTATTCCGGTAATGAAATCGGGGGTTTCAACAACCTTTTTGTTGCACACCTTGTAGTCCTTAATTTCGATCACGGTTGCATGGGGCGAAACCAAAGAAATCTTGTTCAATTCTTCTGGAATGAAGGTTTTGTTACTAACCTTGATAATCCCCTTTTTTCCTAGCTTCTTACTATCAAGGTTTGTTGCAAACAGCACGTTGCTATCCAACTTGTCAAGGCAAAGAATCCTTATTACCTTGAAGACAGCACCGGCGCAAATATGATCTATCACGGTTCCGTTCTCAATTGCCGAAACCTGCAAGTGTTTTATCTTTTCTTCCATTATAAATATTTTTATTTGTTTATGAATCCCAAAACCAGGTATGTATGGGTTTAAATATTCCTTGGTCTGACCCAATGGGTTAAAGGCTGCCGGTATTCGGCCCTTTCAATGCTTTTGACCAATTGACTCGAAATTAAAGAATTCATGGTTATTCGAAATTGATGATTAACTTCTCAGACCCAAAATTACTGCCATCAAAGCCTGTCTTACGTAAACCCCGTTAAGGGCTTGGGTGAAGTAGTATGCTTTTGGGTCGGCATCCACTCTTACGCTTATTTCCTTAACCCTAGGCAGCGGGTGCAACACTTTGAAGTTTTCCCTTGTGTTTATAATCATATCGTGCTTGAGGTTGTAAAAATTCTTGATCCTCTCGTATTCAAGAGGGTCACTGAACCGCTCGCCTTGTATGCGTGTCATGTAAAGGATGTCAACCTCCGGAATAACACCAGCCATATCGGTGTACTGGTGGTAGGTGAGATTCTTTTCCTTAATGAACATTTTTACGGAACTTGGGAGTTTCAACTCTTCGGGCGAAACCAAATGGAAGGTGGTGTTGTAGTTGCAAAGGGCAATTACCAGCGAATGAACCGTTCGACCATATTTCAAGTCGCCCACGAATGCCACGTGTAGGTTGTCGAGGGTTCCCTGGGTTTTCTTAATGGAAAAAAGGTCAAGAAGCGTTTGGGTTGGATGCTGGTTGGCTCCATCACCTGCATTGATTACGGGTACGGAGCTAATTTCGCTTGCAAACCTTGCACTACCCTCAATGGGATTTCTCATAACAATGAGGTCAGAATAGTTTGCAATTGTAAGGATTGTGTCTCTGAGGGTTTCGCCTTTCTTCACGGAAGTGTTATCCGCTTCGGAGAACCCAATAACCTTACCGCCAAGTCGGTTGACAGCACTTTCAAAGCTCAAGCGCGTGCGTGTGGATGGCTCGAAAAACAATGAAGCAACAACGTGGTCTTTCAGGATGTTCTGCACGGGGTTTCTTTCAAATTCCTCCGCCACCTCCAGAATGCGCAGCTGTTCTTCCTTGGTGTAATCGTTGATTGAAACGAGGCTTTTGTTCTTCATTTTCTGGATTTGTTTGACAGTTTTGAATACTTGGTTTACAATTTCCTAAGTTAGTGCAAAAAAAAGGGGGCTGAAAGCCCCCGAAACAGATATCAGCAACAGCAGCAGCTGCAACCTCCTTGTATCAAACCTTTATCTTTCAAGAAATCATAAACGATCTCGCAAAAATCTGGTTTGCCAATTTCTTGCAGCTCGTAGTCAACCTTAACGGTTGGCTTATTGATTTTTACAATGCGATTTAGGTCAATAGGGGTGGCAATAACCACCGCGTCGCAATCGGTGTTGTTTATGGTTTTTTCCAAATCGGCTACCTGTTCGCTACCATAGCCCATTGCCGGGAGAAGGGTGCCAATGTTTGGATAAATCTTGAAGGTTTCGGCAAGCTTTCCAACCACGAAAGGCCTTGGATCAACCAACTCGGCAGCACCATATTTCTTTGCTGCAACAGTGCCTGCGCCAATCTTCATATGTCCGTGTGTAAGGGTCGGGCCGTCTTCAACCACCAAAACGCGCTTGCCCTTGATAAGTTCTGGCTGGTCAACGGTTAGCGGTGAAGCTCCATCAACCACAAGGGCATTGGGATTTACCTTTGCAATGTTATCGCGAACAGCCTGGACGCCCTCCGGCGACGAGCTGTCAATTTTATTAATCACAACCACGTCGGCAAGCCTTAGGGTAACTTCCCCGGGATAGTATTCCAGTTCGTGCCCCGGGCGGTGTGGGTCAACCACGGTAACCATTAGGTCTGGTTTGAAAAAAGGAAAGTCGTTGTTTCCACCGTCCCACAAGATGACATCTGCTTCTTTTTCGGCTTCGCGAAGTATAGCCTCGTAATCAACACCGGCATAAATTACGTTTCCACGGGTTACGTGCGGCTCGTACTCTTCCATCTCCTCTATGGTGCACTTGTGCTTTGCCAGGTCCTCAACGGTAGCAAACCTTTGCACCTTTTGAGCTACCAAATCGCCGTAAGGCATTGGGTGGCGAACGGCCACCACCTTAATTCCATTCTCCATGAGTGCCTCTATGATGCGGCGCGAAGTTTGGCTCTTGCCACAGCCGGTGCGTACCGCTCCCACGGCAATTACCGGTTTGGTGCTTTTTACCATCGTTTCTTTTGGGCCTATCAACATAAAATCGGCACCAGCGGCATTCACGATAGCGCCAACAGCCATTACCTCTTGGTACGAAACGTCGCTGTACGAAAAAACGCATACATTGGCATTTAACTCGCCTATCAACCGTGGAAGGTCATCTTGCGAAAAAATGGGAATGCCATCGGGGTAAAGACCTCCTGCAAGCTCCGCAGGGTATTTCCTACCATCTATGTCGGGGATCTGAGCCGCCGTAAATGCAACTACATTGTAATTCTCATTACCTCGATAGTAAGTGTTGAAATTGTGAAAATCCCTTCCAGCAGCACCAATAATAATCACGTTCTTCTTTGACATAAAATTTGTTGTTAGAATTTGTACAATAAAGTCTAGGATAAATCGCTGCAAAATTAAGGGTTTAAAATTCCAAAACAAGTTTTGTTTATATTTTTTGAAAAAAAGTTGGCAAAATGTCAACGATTATCCGTTGTAGTTTTGTTAACTTCCCAAATCAATGTACTTTTGGGTAGTTTTTTGAATCTTTAATAGATTAAAACAATCAAATGTTTGCAATGAAGGTCATTCCAAATGCTGTAACACTCTTAAACCTTTTCGGGGGTACAGTGTCGATTGTGCTGGCCATGAATGGTTTGCCCCATTATTCGGCACTTGTTATCATAGGCTGTATGGTCCTCGATTTTTTGGATGGAGCCCTTGCCCAGTTGCTGAATGCCCGCTCTGAAATGGGTGTGCAGCTCGATAGTTTGGCCGATTTGGTAAGCTTTGGCATTGCTCCTGCAGCAATTGTTTTTCATTACCTCTCATTGTCGGTTTTCGGGCTACCTCCAGGAGCCCTTAAGACCGCAGTCCCATTTTTGGCATTTGTAATTACGGTATTTTCGGCAATAAGGCTTGCAAGATATAACCTGGAAGGTAGTCAATCCAATGATTTCTATGGTTTGCCCACTCCAGCGAATGCTTTTTTCTTTGCATCTTGGCCGGTGGTATTGCACTTTTTTCCAGAAAAGGGATTGTTTTATTCCCTGCTCCTTAACATAGTAAACAGCGTTCCAAACATTCTGCTACTTGTTGGTTTCTTCTCTGCTTTGATGGTTTCCCGAATTCCGATGTTCTCCTTTAAAATTAAGGGGTTTGGCCTCAGGGAGAATAAAATAAGAATGATTTTCATTGCACTAATCATCCTTTCAGTTTTGGCACTGGGTATGCCAGCAGTTGTTTTGATTATTGTTTTTTATATAATCTTGTCCATAACAAGTTACTTGTTTGGTAATTAATATTTTGAAAAAATGAGATTCACCGCCGAAATTAATGTAATGCCCATTAAAGCCCTTCTCGATCCGCAGGGAAAAACCATTACAAAAAGCTTGGGCAACCTAGGTATGGAGCAAATTAGCCAGGTTAGGGCTGGTAAGCATTTCACGCTTGAGCTCGATGCAGACAATTTGGAAATGGCAAGGCAATTGGTCGAAAATGCATGCACCAAGCTGCTGGTTAACCAAATAATGGAATACTTCGAATACCAGGTGTTCGAGGCAGAATAAATAAACATTTATGGCAGGAAAACAGGAAACGGGCAAGCTCGGAGAAGTTATTGCCCAAAATTACTTGATCGGCAAAGGCTACTCCATACTAGAAACCAACTGGCAGTCGGGTCACCGCGAAATTGATATAATAGCCCGAAAGGATAATTTATTGGTAATTGTTGAGGTAAAGGCCCGCAAGACCGCCTTTTTCGGAGAGCCAGAAGAGTTTGTAACCCGAAGCAAGCAAAACCTACTCGTTTCGGCAGCTAATCACTTCATTTCAATAAACAACTTCGAATTAGAAACCCGGTTTGACATTATTAGTGTCTTGTTCAAGGGAGACAACCACGCGGTGCACCACATCCAGGATGCATTTTACCCTACAGTTCAAGGAAGGTAGAGAATGGTTTTGCACGGAAGTTTGCTATCCATTCTTTTCTGGCCAAAATAATTTAAGAGCCCTTAACCCTCACTACTTATTCAAAACAACCCTAAAGGTTGTGCCGTTGTTAATTTCCGAAGATTTTACGAAGAGCCTACCTCCGTGATACTTCTCTATAATCCTCTTGCTCAATGATAACCCCAAACCCCATCCCCTTTGCTTACTAGTGTAGCCGGGCCTGAAAACAGTTTTGAATTTGGAGCCTTGAATCCCTTTTCCTGAATCGGAAATGTCAATGATGACATTCTTGGCGGAATCACTCAGAACAACCTTGATCTTTCCTTTTCCATCCATTGCGTCAACCGCATTTTTGAGAATATTTTCAACCACCCAGCTAAAAAGGTTTGAATTAAGAGGTACCATTACCTGGTTTTTGTCGCAGTCGGATGTTATTGTTACCTTGCTCGAAATCCGGGCTCTCATATATTCCAAGGTTCGTTTCAAAACCTCAACGATATTTGTAGGCTCAAGTTTTGGTTTCGAACCAATATTTGAAAACCTTTGGGTAACGTTTTGCATACGGTCAACGTCCCTTTCCATTTCCGCAATGATTGATTCTTCCACTCCATTTTGCTTTAGCACCTCCATCCACCCCAAAAGCGACGAAATTGGGGTACCAAGTTGATGGGCGGTTTCCTTTGACATTCCAACCCAAACAAGGTTTTGCTCTGCATTGCGTGAAGTGCTAAACAAGAAAAAGGCAACAACTATGAAGATTCCTATTACAAAAAATGTAATGATGGGATAATACCTAAGCTGTTTTAAGAGTACTGAATTATCGTACAAAACCAGGCATTTACCAAATCCCGGTAGTTCAATTTCCAGAGGGAGGTTCTTCTCTTTGAAGGAATTGATTAGTAGAATCGAATCTGCATCGTGATTTGCTGGTATGTTTCCACTGGCAATTATGGTTTGAAAAAGGCTGTCAACCAACATTACGGGCACGTTTGCCGAGTTTACAACAACTTCCGATATGAAAGAATCGCGTATTACAGCGATTAGGTTGCGCAAATCGGTGAAAACGTGGGAGTCCTGGTAATAGAGGAGCTGGTTTTCCTCTCCAAATTTTCTCAGGGGCAAAACAATCGGTGGATAGACCGAAAAAGATTCTCGCAACTCTCCTTCAAAAACCTTTTGATTGAAATATACCGAGTCAACGTTGGCAATGGCAATTATCTCCATACTATTAATATCGGTGATAAGCATGGGTATTGTGGTGTTGCCTTCGATGAAATCAAGATAAAAATTATCGATCTTGTCTTCAAGGCCTCCTTCAAATATCTTTTCGTATGCTTTTCCCCATTGTCCAATTCGTTTGCGCTCGCCATCCTGAATTGAACTGAAAAGCCTTTCGGCATCTACCACCAACTGGGCTCGTTGCTTCACGGCATTTGCCCATAACTCCACACGTTGCCGCTCCTGGTTCGCAATGCTTTTAACAAAATCATTGCTCAAAAACAATGATATTGCAATTATTGCCAATCCGAAAACAAGCAATAGGAACTTCCAAACCCGCCTCCACTCAAACAAGTCAAATCCAGCAAGCGTTTTTTTTAGGCTCATTTTTCTTATTACCTGCAATATGTTTTTCAAAACAGTGAAAATATTTGTCAATACTTCTCCAAAAAGCGACAAACCCAGCTAAGGCATACCTAAAACATTGGAGGTTCGATGATCAAAATTACATTTCCTGCCCGGCCTAGAAACCCTTTAGAAACTTCACGGGTTTTCTCGTCAAATTTCTCGAACCAAGCCATCCCATCCTGCAAGGGGTGTAAATCCCGATATTGAAAATCAACCACGACCCTCCCATTTTTATCAACAAAGCCTTTCTTGTTGGCTTTGCTGCCTATGGCCAATCCATCTACAAATCCGGAGCTAAAGGTAATGGTCTCTGACATATTGGTTGCCCTTGCGTGGGTTTTGATTATCTTGCCATTAACATCGATAAAATGGAAGGTCTCGTTCCAACGTTCGTCCATTGTGCTTACCACCGCTACACCTCCACTAAATGGCCAAACCTGATGGTATTGGGGTGCCACGATAATTTTTCCCAGTGTATCTATTATGCCCCATTTGTTATTAGTGCCCTGAACAAATGCCCGATAATCGGAGAAACTTTTTGGCTCTTTATTAAAATTAAAAGGGACTGTTAGTTGACCTGATGAATTAATAAAGCCCCACTTCCCATCCTTATTGACTGCAGCAAAGCCTTCGGCGAAGTCTTTGGCTTGGTCAAATTCTGCCGGAACTACAAACCTCCCTGATTTGTCGATATAACCCATTTGAAACTGTTTTTGAACCACAGCCCTATTATTGCTGAAGTTTGAATAATATCCATTGATTGCAACAAAATTAGCCGCAATCACCTTCCCTGTGGTATCTATCAAAACGTAATCGTTTTGCCCGCCAACAAATGCAACAGATTCTTTGAATGGCCTGGCAGAGTAAAACTTTGGAGGTATGACAACCTCTCCCCTAAGGTTCAAATATCCGATTCTTTCGTTGCTTTGATCTACAAAAGGGGTCAATCCCTCGCTAAACGCCGGCAGGGCACCATAATCTTCAACCCAAGCCACGTATTTTGGCTCAATTACAAACGACCCAGTTTTGTCAATAAATCCCCATTTGTTGTCCACCAGTACTGGCGCAACACCATGGTTAAAATAACCAATCTGGTTGCAATAAATAGTTTTCTGACCCACCAAGCAGGTGTTCAAAACAATACCAAAAATCAAAAGGGTGAGTTTCTTATTCATTCCAGTTGGATGGATCAATTTAATAGGTTTTCGTCAACCTAAAACTATGTGTAATCAATTAATTTCTTCGGCAAAAGCGCCCATATTGGCCTTAGGTTACAAATCCTTTGGAGTACTTATGCACGAGGGCCAAAACTTCGTCTTTACCGATTCTAAATTCGCTGCTGGTTACTACGTACTCAGGGAGTGGGTCCCATAACTCTGCAAGCTTCTTGCAGTATTTTTCAACCGCCATCAAACGCTTGGTTACTGGTAGCTTGTCGGATTTGGTAAACAAAATAATGAATGGGACTTCATTTTGACCCAACCAAGCCATAAAATCAAGATCGTTCTTCAGGGGTTGGTGCCTGATGTCAATAAGCAAGAACGCGCAAACCAGGTTCGACCGCTTGCGCAGGTATCCCTTGATCATTTCTTCCCATTTGTTTTTTACAGACACCGGAACCATTGCAAAGCCAAACCCGGGAAGGTCGGTAAGGTACCAAGATTGGTTTATCAAAAAGTGATTTATCAATTGGGTTTTACCCGGTCTGGATGATGTTTTGGCAAGTTTGGAAAAACCGGTTAGCATGTTAATCAGCGATGATTTGCCCACGTTGCTTCTTCCAATGAAAGCAAACTCGGGCAAATTGGGTTCGGGGCAGCCTTTTAGACCTGGCGAACTTTTTACGAATTCAGCAGAACTAATAATCATTGTTGACCCATAAAGGAACTAATTTGCCTTCCAAACTATGTATGTTTGACAATACCTTTCTCTTTTTGACTCCAAAATATCGTTGTAAGAAACAAGTATGCCGGTTTCTTCTACGCCCCCAAAATCCCGGTTAATTGCGGTACCGAAAGATTTCATCTTGTAACAAAGATTGACGTAAGAGTTGATCAATGGTGGGATATTCTCATTGAAGTTCCTAACCATTTGTACCAAAATCTTATAGTTTTCTTCGATAGTTTCGGCACAAAACAACTTCTCCAATTTCTCGATGGGAGATTTTATCAGGACCGGCTCAATTGGTTCAACCAGTTTATCCTTATCCGGGAAAAACTTCCTGAAAAAGAACAAAATAACATCCCTTGCCTGCTGGTTGAAATGCTTGTACATGGTAACCTTGCCAAAAAAATGACGGGTATTGCTGTAATCCACAATGAGAGCCCCGAGCCCGTCCCATAGGTTGTCCAATGCGAAAATGCTTTTCCTGTTTCCGTTACTTGGCTGAAAGGCTGGCTGAACGAAGGATCGGCCAAGTTCAATTGTATATGGTAAGTATTCCTCAACAAACTTCTTGCTAAACCTAAACATCTTTGTGGTAGCCAATCCCTTTAATTTTTCACCTTCAATACAAGCCTTCGAGCATACCTTGAAACGATAGCCTCCCACAATTTCTTCTTCAATGGGATCCCACACTATTAGTTGGTTGTATGGGTCCTCCCCTCCATCGTATTCATCAAGGTCCACTTCCTTACCAGTTCCACCCCCGCTGAGCCTGAACGAGACCTCCCTCAGCCTGCCAATTTCCCTAACAAGGTTGGGAGAGTCAATACTGTTTACAATATATATTTCGTTCTCGGCCTTGTTTGTATTGCGTAAGAACCGTTCTTTGGTTAATTCACCCTTCAGTACATCCTTGGCCACCGGACTAATAATATTTTCCATATTCTCAACCATAGTTTTTCTTTAAGGATTGAAAACTATATTTCCTTTTGGTAAACCGTAAACATGCTCTTTTACCTTACCTGCCCATTGACCGTGAGTAAAACGGTCGGTGAATGTTGAGGGCGGAATGGGCTCGCCAAATGTAATTTCCAGCTTGTTACCTTCCTGCCTGAACATTTCGTCAATCAAAAATAGCATTTCAATGTTGAACTTGACACCCAATCTTTTGCGCCACCTTGCAAGGTTGTAAAAAAACTTTGAGTTATGACCAGAAACGTGCACCGGAACAACAAGACGATTGTGTTTTACTGATTTCGTGATGAAAGTTTTCTTCCATTCGAGGTCTTTGATTACCCCTCCCTTTTGCTTTCGCGAAACCAAACCTGCCGGAAAAATAAGCAGGCAATTGTCTGATGCAAAGTTATCTTCTATCAACTTCACGTTTTGGGGGGTGTTCCGACCGAATGGATTAACCGGAATGAACAAATCACGTAAAGGTTCAAAATTCATCAACAAATCGTTGGAGATGGATTTTACATCGCGCCTTTTCTTGCCAATGGCGTGAAAGACTGCCATACCATCCATTCCGCCCAACGGATGGTTACCCACCACAACACAACCACCCCTTTCCGGAAGGTAATCGAGGTTGTTAATTTGTATTTTGACTTTGAAGCCTTCGTGAAGGACTTTATCCAAAAATTCGAAATCCTTCAATCCTCCGTGTGCACTTACAAATTTATTAACCCTCTCCTGATGAGTTATTCGTTTTAGGTACCTAACCACCCTGGAAGGAACAAAACGGTAGTTCTTTCCCAACTTCCTACGCAGGGCGTCCTCCACGTCAATCAACCCTTTGCTGAATTTTGAGCCTTCTTGCGTTTTGGAGGCTTCCATATTTAAGTTTTTTGAATTTATCCTTGGGGGTAATTACCTTGTAGGCAGCGCCAACAAAAAGCAGTTTACCCAAGGCCATCTACATTATTAAATTTGGCATAAAGGTAAGAATTAATTCATTGAGATGGCTCCGTGGTAATAATCTTTTAATAATTGACCGTTGCAATTTATAATCTCATAATTCGAATTTAGGGGCCTGTAAGGTTGAATGGTAAGAATGCTTAAACCTAAATCGATTAAAATCATAATGTTACCCCTCATTATTGTGTGGCGCCTAAGAGCTTTTACCTAACCTGTTTCAAAAAGTTAGTTTTTTTAACATTTTATGAAAGACAACCAAAGGTTTGGGCGGGTATTGCAAAAAACCGCCCACTTTTCAACATATTGATTTTAAATGTTTTATAATATCAAGAGGAATCTTCTCCTTCGTTTTCAAAAAAAGTTTTCAACAATGTGTCAAAAAGTGGTAAAATGTGTCAAAAAATATCCTAATTTAGCAACCAGAAAACCAATTTAACAGTAATGAACCCCTTGATTGGAGAATTCGATTGCCGGATTGACCCAAAAAGCCGCTTTTTGCTGCCTGCCGGGCTGAAGAAGCAATTGGCCGACGCCGACCTCGGGAGGTTCGTTGTAAACCGTGGTTTTGAAAGGAGCCTAACTCTCTATCCAAATAGTGAGTGGCAAAAAATATCGAATGAGGTGAACTCGCTCAATACTTTCGTGAAAAAAAACCGAGAGTTCGTAAGGTACTTTTTCAGAGGAGCAACCGAGATTATCCCTGATTCGATGGGAAGGCTCCTGCTGCCAAAGTCGTTACTCGAGCACGCAGAGATTAAAAATGACATTATTCTTTTTGCCTACGGGCACAAAATAGAAATTTGGGCAAAAGATGTATATCAATCACTTATGGAGACCGAGCCCGACGATTTTTCGGCACTAGCAGAGGAAGTGATGGGAAAAATTACGCCAAATAGCAATGACGAGTAAAAATGCATACCACACACCCGTATTGGCCAATGAAGCCATTCAAGGTCTTGCCATCACCACCGGTGGAATATACGTGGATGCCACATTTGGAGGAGGTGGGCACTCCAAACTAATACTCGAAAACCTCAATGATGGCAAACTAGTAGCATTTGATCAAGACTCGGATGCTGAAATTAACAAGCCCAATGATGACAGGGTAATCTTTCTGAATCACAATTTCAGGTTTTTAAAAAATTTCCTTAAACTCTACGGGTTGGTTCCGGTTGACGGTATTTTGGCCGACCTTGGGGTCTCTTCACACCAGTTCGACGAGACCCAAAGGGGGTTTTCTACAAGGTTTGACGGCCCACTCGACATGCGAATGGACAAAAACACTGTACTAACAGCATTTGATATAGTCAACGATTTTGGCCAAGACAGGCTTCAATACATTTTTAAACAATACGGCGAGCTGCCAAATGCAAGGCTCCTGGCAAGCACCCTTTTAAGGGAAAGAACAAGAAAAAGAATTGAAACCACGGTAGAATTACGTGATGCAATAGTTAGACTCGCTCCCAAGGGCAAAGAGAACAAGTTTTTGGCAAAGGTTTTCCAAGCATTGCGCATAGAGGTAAACAACGAGTTGGAGGCACTGAAGGAGCTCTTGCAACAAGCCGTGGAGGTATTAAAACCTGGAGGAAGGTTGGTTGTTATCTCTTACCACTCGCTCGAAGACAGGCTAGTAAAGAACTTCATTCGTGCCGGGAACTTTGAAGGAGTTGTCGAAAAGGATTTTTTTGGAAACCCATTAACACCCCTGATCCCCGTAGGTAAAAAAGTTGTGGCAAGCCATTTTGAAATAGAAAACAACAGTCGCGCCCGAAGCGCAGTGATGAGAGTGGCAGAAAAAAAGTCGAATAATTGAACCGTAGCCAAAGTAAGGTTGGGAAATATGGTAGTTTCAAAAATTAAAAAGGCCGGAAGTAAAACCGGATCGGCTCTCAAGTCGGTCTTGGATGGCTCCTTTTTGGGACGTGAAAACATAGTCAAATCGATCCCCTTCTTCCTATTTCTGGGTATGATGGGTACCCTCCTTATTGGCAATACTTACGTGGCCGAAAGAAATTCAAGAAGGGTTGAAACCGCCAAGATTGAAATTTCCGAGTTACGCATCAAACAAAAACTTAAACGATCTGAATTGCTGCGACTTTCCAACCAATCTGATGTTTCGCAAAGACTAGCCACCAGAGGCCTAGTACCTTCAACGGAGCCACCAACAACAATTAATATCATAGAAAAACCAAAAGGATTTCTGAGTAGAATTTTCAATCGCGGGAACAACGAAAATTGATGGGTACCAACAAACAAATAGTAAAAAGGGTTTCTGTGCTTTACCTGTTTATGGTATTGACAGCCATTTACATTGTATTTAGGATCATCAAAATTCAATTTGTGGAGGGAGATTACTGGAAAAAGAGGCAAGAAAGTGCCACACTTCGGTACGAAACCATCGACGCCATTAGGGGCAATATCTGTGCTGATGACGGAAGCTTTTTGGCAACCAGCGTGCCCAACTACGAGTTAAGGATTGATTTATCCAGAGGGGTTGTTGCCGATGACGTTTTTAAAAATGGGATTGATTCGCTGGCAATGGGTCTATCCGGAATTTTGGGAGATCGTGACCTGGCTGAGTATTCAAGGATTCTTCGTAATGCAAGGCAACAGCAACTTCGCTACTTCCTTTTGAAGAGAAACGTCTCGTACGAGCAGCTTCAACGAATAAAGGAACTCCCCGTTTTCAGAAATGGCCGCAAGGGCGGTCTAATTCCGATTGAGGGTTCAAGGAGGGAAATGCCCTACCGAACCATGGCGGCTCGTACCATAGGTTACGAACGTCAGGGGGTGTATGTGGGGCTCGAGGGATCATTTAGGGAATTCCTCGAAGGCAAGCAAGGAAAGAGGTTGATGCAAAAGGGGCCTTATGGCACTTGGTTTCCAATTAACCATGGCGAAGAAATAAAACCCGAAAACGGCCAAGACCTTATCACCACCATAAACATAAACCTCCAAGACATTGTGGAGAAGGCTTTGCTTGGGCAACTCCTGGCATCAAACGCTGACTATGGAACAGCAATTTTAATGGAAGTAACCACTGGAAAAGTAAAAGCAATTTCAAACCTAACAAAAACCACCTCAGGGGAATACGAAGAAATTTATAACTATGCCATTGCCGAATCGGCAGAACCCGGATCAACTTTTAAGCTTGCAAGTATGATGGCCCTCATTGAAGATGGCAAGGTGGACTTGGATATGGAAGTTGCCACAGGCAAGGGTGAAAAACGATTTTCGAACAGGATTATGAGAGACGTGAAACCTGGTGGACATGGTACAATATCGATAAATCAGGTATTCGAATTATCGTCGAACGTGGGCACGTCATTGCTGGTTTACCAAGGCTACAAAGATAACCCACAGAAATTCTTGGATAGGTTGCAATCGTTTGGGCTAGGTAACCCCCTCGAGTTGGAAATACTTGGGGAGGGATTGCCAATCCTTAATGGGCCAGGCAGTCGCAATTGGTCATCAGTTTCATTACCCTGGATGGCAATTGGATACGAAGTTGCCTTAACTCCTTTGCAGACACTGGCATTTTACAATGCCGTGGCAAACCAAGGCAGGCTTATGAAACCAATTTTTGTTGAAGAAGTAAGGCAAATGGACAAAACCATTGTAAAGTTCCATCCACAAGTAATAAAAAGACGCATTGCCAGCCCATCAACATTAGAGAAGGTTACCGAATTATTGCTTGGGGTTGTCGAAAACGGCACTGCAAAGAGCATTCGTTCAAGTAACTTTTTAATTGCTGGGAAAACAGGAACTGCCCAAGTTGCAAACCAAAAAGCTGGATATAGAAGCCAAGATGGAGGAACCTCTTATCGATCTTCATTTGTAGGATTTTTTCCGGCAAATAACCCCAGGTACAGCTGCATTGTGGTGATTCATAATCCAAGAGGTGCAGGCTATACGGGTGGTACGGTGGCAGCCCCTTCTTTCAAGGAAATTGCAACAAAGGTTTTTGCGACACACATTGACTCAAGAGAGGCCAACCCATCAGATAACATTCTCGCCTCCCTTCCCCATATAAGGCAAGGTTATGCAGAGGATATAAGGGAAATTTACAAGTTTTTCGACCCCAAAATTCTCGACGAGGCAAATGGCCGGTGGGCCCGTGCAACGGTAAGTGGAGACACCGTAACACTCAAAACCAAAGAATTTGTTCATAACCTGGTGCCCGATGTTTTTGGAATGGGATTGCGCGATGCAATTTACCTTATGGAGAATTCAGGACTTAAAGTTTCTTTCTCTGGACAAGGAGTTGTTAAGTTTCAGACTCCGGAGCCCGGTACAAGGGTAATACCCGCCGGACACGCCACAATTGTTCTAAACTGATATTCAAGATGAAGATTTTAAGCGACATACTATATAAGGTCGAGCTGCTGCAAACAATCGGATGCACCGACATTGCGGTTCCCGACTTCGAGTCCGATTCACGAAAGGTGGGTTCGGGGGGATTGTTCGTTGCAATAAAGGGCCTAACCTCCGATGGCCACGATTTTGTAAACCAAGCAATGGCCAGTGGTGCAAGATCAATAGTTTGCGAAAAAATGCCCGATATACTCACCCAAGGAATAACCTACGTAATGGTAAGGTGCTCGAAAAAAGCATTGGGCATAATTTCTTCAAATTTCTTTGATAACCCTTCCGAGCGCCTAAAAGTGGTAGGAGTTACCGGAACAAACGGAAAGACAACAGTGGCCACAATGCTTCACAAGTTGTTTACGGCCGCGGGTTTCAAATGCGGACTTATTTCTACCATAAAAAATCTAATCGAAGAAAATGAAATCGAAGCCCAGTTTACTACACCCGATCCCAAGGCTTTAAACGGGCTGTTTTGCGAAATGGTACGAAAGGGCTGCGTGTATGCATTTATGGAGGTTAGTTCACATGCCATAGATCAACAACGGGTAGCAGGTGTCAAATTTACGGGAGGCATATTCACCAACATTACCCATGACCATCTCGACTACCACGTTACCTTCAGTGCATATCTTAGGGCAAAAAAGGCATTTTTCGACAACCTCCACTCAATGGCTTTTGCCATTACCAACCTCGATGATAAAAACGGAAGCATAATGGTTCAAAACTGCAAGGCAAATGTTAAGACCTACAGCTTACGCACGATGGCCGACTTCAAAGGCAAAATCATCGAAAATAGCTTTGCTGGCCTGCAGATGTCAATTGACGGCAAGGAAACTTGGCATCGCTTAACCGGTGAATTCAACGCTTATAACATTATGGCAGTTTACGCAGCCGCGTCAATGTTGGGCTTGCCACCCGATACAACCTTGATGCACCTCACGGCCATTGAACCAACCGAAGGACGGTTTGAGATATTGAAGGGAGGCCGAAACAAGATGGGCATTGTAGATTATGCCCACACCCCCGATGCAATCGAAAAGGTGCTGGTAACCATCAACAAAATAAGGTCGGGAAACGAACAGATAATTACCGTGGTGGGATGCGGAGGAAACCGTGATGCCGAAAAAAGGCCTAAAATGGCTTCAATTGCGGCCAAGCTAAGCAACAAAGTTATCCTTACCTCAGACAACCCGCGCTTTGAAGACCCAGACAAAATATTACGGGAAATGGTCGGCGGTTTGGATCCCAACCAGAAAAAGAAAACCATAGTCATTACCAGTAGGCTTGAAGCCATAAAAGCCGCCTGCGCCCTGGCAAACGATGGTGACATCATTTTGGTTGCTGGCAAGGGGCACGAGAAATACCAAGAGATTAATGGTGTTAGGTACCCATTCGATGACAAAGAGATTGTTTTGGAATTTTTGACAAACTAATCAGAGAACCCAACCATGCTATATTACATTTTCGAATACCTGAACAAATCATTTGACATTCCGGGTACTGGTGTATTTCAGTACATCTCCTTCCGGGCTGGCTTGGCAATCATACTGTCGTTGGTTATTTCGATGGTGTTCGGAAAGAAAATAATAGATTACCTGCGCCTCAAACAAGTTGGTGAGGACATACGCGACCTTGGCTTGGAAGGGCAAATGCAAAAAAAGGGAACCCCTACAATGGGCGGACTAATTATTATCGCCTCCATAGTAATACCTACCCTCCTTTTTGCAAAGATTGACAACATTTACATAATCCTGATGCTCGTTACAACCATTTGGCTTGGAATGCTTGGATTTTTGGATGATTACATTAAGGTTTTTAGAAAGGACAAAAGGGGCTTGCACGGGAAATTCAAAATGCTCGGGCAACTTTCACTGGGTCTGATAGTAGGTGCCACACTATATTTTCATGATTCCGTGGTTATACGCGAGAGGCCCCAAATTCCAGCTCAGTTTGATAGTGCCACGGAAATTATGGTGAGTGGCGATTCTCCCAGTGCAATAGATTCAAAAGATCAAATTTCCAAAACCAAAAAATCTACAAAAACCACAATCCCTTTTCTCAAAAATAACGAGTTGGACTATGCAATATTCTTGAAGTTTTTGGGCCATGGTTACGAAAAGTGGGCGTTTTTGATTTTCATTCCAATAGTCATTTTGATTATAACCGCTGTATCTAACGGCGCCAATATGACCGATGGACTCGATGGGCTTGCCACTGGATCATCGGCGATAATCGGCGTAACGCTTGGAATATTGGCATATGTTTCTGGCAACATAGTTTTTGCCAATTACTTGAATATTATGTACATTCCCTTCACAGGAGAATTGGTAATATTCATGGGGGCATTCGTGGGCGCCTGCATTGGATTCATGTGGTACAATTCGTACCCCGCCCAGGTTTTTATGGGCGATACGGGTAGTCTCACCCTTGGGGGAATAATTGCGGTTTTTGCAATAGTTATCAAAAAGGAATTGCTAATTCCGATACTTTGTGGTATTTTCTTCATCGAAAGTCTTTCGGTAATACTGCAAGTGGCGTGGTTTAAGTTCACCAGAAAGAGATTTGGCGAGGGCAGGAGAATTTTTTTGATGGCTCCCTTGCATCACCACTACCAAATGAAAGGGTTTCATGAAGCAAAGATTGTTTTCAGATTCTTGATTATTGGAATACTTCTCGCCGTATTCAGCGTAATAACTCTAAAACTCAGGTAAATAGTAAAATAATGATTAGGTTGGAATCAAAAAATAACAAAATGGTTTCTAAAATGGAAGGTGTTTTTACCGACCAAAATATTTATGGCAGCATGGCGGCTGGTATCGCCGCAAGGCTATCTGACCTCCGCAAAAAATCAATAAAGGAGGGACTCGGGGATTTTTTGAAGGAAGAACATAGGTTGGAAAGGGTGGCCTTTGTTAGGGGAGTTGAGTTTGTCAATGACAGTAAGGCAACCAATATTAACTCGACTTGGTACGCCCTAGAGACAATTAGCAAACCAATTGTTTGGATAGCGGGGGGGCAAGATCCAGGTAATGACTACGGGGAAATTGCCCACCTGGTGGCAAGAAAGGTTAAAACAATTATTTGTCTTGGATTGGACAACCGCAAGATAACAAAAGCCTTCGAGCGACACATCCACCTGATATTCGAAACCCGCTCAATGGAAGATGCAGTAAAATCGGCATATCTGGCTGCAAGTCCGGGTGATGCTGTTTTGCTTTCGCCTGCTTGCGCAAGTTTTGACTTGTTTGAGAATTACGAAGAAAGAGGCAACCTTTTCAAAAAATTGGTTTACAACTTATAAGGTCTAAGGCTGGCAATGAAAATAATCTCGGAAAAATTAAAGGGAGATAGGGTTATATGGATGGTGGTGTTCCTTCTGTCCATAATATCCTTGCTGGCAGTATATAGCTCTTCTGGAACACTTGCATATATCAAACGCGGCGGAAACACCGAATACTATTTGTTGAAGCATTTTGTAATCTTGATTTTTGGATTAAGCCTGATGTTTTTTGCAAGCAGGATAAAATATACCTACTACTCCCGGCTGTCACAAATTGCCATTTGGATTGCCGTACCTCTTTTGCTCTTTACCCTCGTACAAGGTCCATCAATTAACCAGGCAAACCGTTGGATAACACTGCCGGTTATTAACCTTTCCTTTCAAACCTCAGACTTTGCAAAGCTTGCCTTGATTATCTACATTGCAAGGTTATTGACCAAAAAACAAGAAAACATCGCCAACTTTAACCAATCCTTCATTCCAATACTTATACCGGCCGTAATAATAACGGGCCTTATACTTCCCGCCAACCTATCAACAGCGGCATTGCTATTCATCACCTGCGTTATTCTAATGTTTGTAGGCGGGGTCAGGTTAAGGTACGTAATAGGCCTAATAGGAGCCGGTGTGGCCGCCTTCCTTGTTATAATAATGCTCGCATCGGTAATACCAGACAAGGGTAGGATTGGCACTTGGAAGAATAGGATAGAGAGATACCTTGACAAATCGGGAGATCAATACCAGTTGGAACAATCCAAGATTGCAATAGCATCCGGAGGAATAGTCGGAAAACTACCTGGCAACTCGACCCAAAGAAACTTTTTGCCAAACGCATTCAGTGATTTCGTTTATGCAATAATAATTGAAGAATATGGGTTAATAGGAGCCATTTCTGTACTTCTTCTTTACCTGATTCTATTTTACAGGGGAATCAGAGTTGCCAAAAACAGCCCTGGCACGTTCGGGGCATTGCTAGCCGCAGGTTTGAGTTTTAGTCTGGTTTTCCAAGCTATGATAAATATGGCGGTGGCAGTAGGGATAGTTCCCGTTACCGGACAGCAATTGCCACTCTTAAGTATGGGTGGAACATCCCTTTGGTTTACAAGCATATCCATTGGTATTATTTTGAGTGTAAGTAGAAAAATAGAAGAACCCGTCACAAATGAACAACCAGTTACCGCGGGCTGAAGGCCTTAAGATCATCATCGCTGGTGGAGGCACCGGAGGGCATGTTTTTCCGGCAATTGCAATTGCCAGAGCCTTGCAAAACAGGGTGAAGGATGCCAATATCCTTTTCGTGGGTGCCAACGGTAGGATGGAGATGACTAAAGTGCCCGAGGCTGGTTTCAAAATTATCGGCCTGAACATTGCTGGCATTCAACGAAGGTTTACAATAAAAAATATTAAGGTTCCATTTTTGCTGATAAAAAGCCTTTTAAGGGCGAGGAAGATTATAAAGGACTTCAAACCAAATGTTGTTGTGGGGGTGGGAGGTTATGCAAGTGCACCTATTTTGAAAGAGGCAAGCAAAAGAAAAATTCCGACCCTGATTCAAGAACAAAATTCTTATCCAGGCTTGACCAACAGGTTGCTTGCCAAGAAGGTTTCAAAAATCTGCGTTGCCTACGAAGGGATGGAAAAGTTTTTCGATAAGTCAAAAATCCTACTAACAGGCAATCCAGTTCGACACGATGTGATTAACCTTGAGGGGAAGTACCAGGAGGCATTGGAATTTTTCAACCTCGATTCGAAAAAACCGGTGGTCCTGGTCACTGGTGGTAGCCTGGGCGCAAGAACCATCAACGAAAGTATCGACAAACACCTCGACTACTTGATAAAAAACCAAATTCAAGTAATTTGGCAAACAGGTTCTGGGTACTTCCAGAAGGCCTGTCATAGGGTCGAAAACCTAAAGGAAGGGGTTGCCGTAAAAGAGTTCATAAGCCGGATGGATCTGGCCTACGCTGCCGCCGACGTGGTGGTGAGCAGAGCTGGCGCCATTGCGGTTTCAGAGATATGCGCCACACAAAAGCCCTCAATCCTCATTCCCTCGCCCAACGTGGCCGAAGACCACCAAACCAAAAATGCACTTGCCCTGGTTAATCACAACGCAGCAATTTTGTTAAGAGACCATCAGGCCATTGTATTGCTCGGGCAGAAAATTGTTGAACTCCTCGATGACAAGCAAAGGCAGGATAAAATAAAGGAAAAGCTTGCAACATTGGCATTTCGCAATGCAGCCGACATTATTGCCGATGTTGTGGTAGATATTGCAAACAATTAGCAACATGAAGTTAGATCGTTATAATAATATTTTTTTTCTGGGCATTGGTGGCATTGGTATGAGTGCCATCGCCTTACATTTCCATTCATTGGGAAAAAAAGTAACAGGTTACGACAGAACACCGTCAGACATTACCAAAAGAATCCAAGAAACTGGCATTGAAGTTGGGTTTGAGGATGTTGCAGAATCATTGCCAGCCGACACCGACCTTGTGGTTTATACCCCTGCAGTACCCCGTAATTCAAATCTTTTCCGATTCATAGAAGAAAAAAAAATTCCTTTTGTCAAAAGAGGGGAGGTGTTGGGTGAGTTGGTTAAATCAAATAGAACCATTGCAGTAGCAGGAACACACGGCAAGACAACGATTAGCTGCTTGATTGCCCATATCCTAAAAACGGCAGGTGTAAAAATAACGGCTTTCATCGGCGGAATTTGCACAAATTACAACACAAATTACATAAACGATCCCAACTCCCAGTGGGCTATTGTAGAAGCCGACGAGTTTGACAGGTCGTTCCTCCACATCGAACCTGACATTGCACTTATTAGCTCCCTCGATGCCGACCACCTTGACATTTACGGAACCCGCGAAGCAATGGTCGAAAGCTTCTACAAATTTGCCCAAGGCATCAGGCCCAACGGTACATTGGTGGTAAAAAAAGGAATCGAAAAAATTGTTGGCTTTGCACGGAACTACAAATCCTACAACCTGTCAGGTCCTGCCAACCTTTACACGACAAGCATTTTGGTTGAAAACGGGATGCAAAAAGCGGCGATCGGAGGTGATTTTGCCTCTGACCATTTTGCAATTGGCCTGCCCGGAAACCACAATCTCGAAAACGCCCTTGGGGCGGCCCTGGTTGCTCATACCATAGGTGTTGACCCACAAACAATCGCCAAAGGAATCTCCTCCTTCCAGGGTGTTAAACGAAGGTTCGAAAAATGCTTCGAAAACCACAACACCACTTACATTGACGACTACGCCCATCATCCGGAGGAAATTAGGGCTTGCCTGGAAGCTTGCAGAAGGCTTTTTCCCGAAAAAAGAATCACGGCAATTTTCCAACCACACCTTTTCAGCAGGACACGGGACCAGGCAAAGGGTTTTGCCTCTGCACTTGCCATAGCCGATCAAATTATACTTATGGAAATATATCCGGCCCGCGAGTTGCCAATTCCTGGTATAACATCAAAGTGGCTATTTGACCAAATCAATTCAGAAAATAAGTTCCTCGCGTCCCGAAATGAAATGTTGGAAATGGTTTCAAATCAAAACCATGAGCTATTGTTGACACTGGGTGCAGGCGATATTGATAGGTCAGTGCCTGAAATTATTGAAATTTTAAAATCCAA
>CAZUWF010000026.1:0-30773 GCA_964624065.1 uncultured Bacteroidales bacterium | reverse complement strand
AAGTTAGGATTTTCGTGCCAAATCCCGGGTTGGTTTATAGGATCGAGGAACCTAATTTCGGGGTTAAGGTGAAAGGTTAGATGCTGGTAGGCAAATTCAAGGGAGCTCTGCATGTTCAAATCCGACAAAAACAACAGGTTCCCACGCAGGTTTTTAGTGTTAATGTAGGCCATTACCGTTTGGATTTCGGCAGTCCTCGTGTTTTGATCGCTGGTGGTACTGCCGGCCTTAAGATGGGCCACAATGGCGTGCAAGAAAATGGTATCGCCAGCAGCAAGCATCTGTTGGTCCTTCACATAAAGGGTGTATAGGTTTATGTCGCGCAAAACATTGGCAATAACCTCCCCCCGGTGAAAAACGAACTTAGTATTATCATAGTACAATCCATTTACAATCGAGGAGTTCTTTGTATTGGTATAGGGTGCTGCACTGAATCTCGGGTTGCCTGATGCATTTAGAACATTGTCCAAAATTCGGAAAAGGTTGCTTGGATCTTGGGTCCCACCCGGTCCATGCCCCAGCTCGTTTACGGTAAATATATCGGGTTTGACGTAATCAACTATAGTAGCCAAGTAGCCGTCCTTAAGGTTTACATTGTTGTTATCGGAAGTGCAAAAGGAGGTATTAATTCCATAATACAACAGGTTGTAATGCATCACGGTGTAGGTCGCTCCGGGCTGGCCAAACAATGGCAGGGCTAAAAGTAAGTATAGCAGTATGAAAAAAACCTGTCGCATGAATTAATTTGGAAATTTGGTCAAAGGTACAAAAAAAGAGGCCCTCAGGCCTCAATTCAAAAATCACTTTTACGGTTACTTCTTCAAGAATTTGAACCCCTTGCCGAGGTACCGGGCGGTTTCGCCGAGCATTTCTTCGATGCGAAGCAGCTGGTTGTACTTTGCAATCCTATCTGAGCGGCAAGCCGAACCAGTTTTGATCATTCCAGTGTTCAAGGCAACAGCTAGATCGGCAATTATCGAGTCTTCGGTCTCGCCCGAACGGTGGCTCATAACGGCAGTATAGCTATTGTTGTAGGCCATATGTACTGCATCTATGGTTTCGGTTAAGGTTCCTATTTGGTTCACCTTAACCAGGATCGAATTGGCAACCCCGGAGTCTATACCTTGTTTCAACCTTTTAACGTTGGTTACGAAAAGGTCATCGCCAACAATTTGTATTTCCTTGCCAAGCTTGTCAGTCATAAGCTTCCACCCAAACCAATCGTCTTCGGCCATACCGTCTTCGATTGAGATAATGGGGTATTTCTTAACCCATCCGGTCCAGAAATCAACCATTTGTTCAGGTGTAAGCTTCTCTCCGGTCGATTTTTTTAGGTGGTAAACGTTTTCCTCGGGCAGGAAGTACTCGCTGGAGGCTGGGTCTAGTGCCAGGAAAACATCCTCACCAGGGCGATACCCGGCATTTTCGATGGCTTGAAGTATAACCTGAATGGCTTCCTCGTTGGATTTAAGGTTTGGGGCAAAACCACCTTCATCACCAACGTTTGTAGAATACCCCTGCTTTTTCAATACCGCCTTTAGGTGGTGGAAAATTTCGGCACCCATCTTAATGGCGTAGGAGAAGGACGATGCTCCAATGGGCATTATCATAAACTCTTGGAAATCAATGGAATTGTCGGCATGGGAGCCTCCGTTGATTATGTTCATCAATGGAATAGGCAGTACGTTAGAGTTGACGCCCCCCACGTACCTGTAAAGAGGCTGGCCGGTTTCTATGGCAGCGGCTTGGGCAGCAGCCAAGGATACTCCCAGAATGGCATTGGCCCCCAAGTTACCTTTGTTATCAGTGCCATCAAGCTCTATCATGGTTTTGTCTATCAAGGACTGGTCGGTAACCGAAGTTCCACAGAGCTCGTTGTTGATAATGTTGTTCACGTTGCTCACGGCCTTCAAAACTCCCTTGCCAAGGTAGTTGCCCTTGTCACCGTCTCTTAGCTCCACAGCTTCGTGAATGCCAGTGGAAGCTCCCGAAGGAACAGCAGCACGGCCCAACGCGCCGTTTTCGGTTAATACTTCAACTTCAATGGTCGGGTTTCCCCTCGAATCGAGTATTTGACGGCCATGGATGTTAATAATTGAACTCATCGTAAATATTTTTTAGATTAAAATGTGAAAAGTCAAAAGGTAATTTCGGGTCTTTAAAGCAATGTTGAACCCATTTATCAAAAACCGAATAGGTTGATTGGTTTTTCACAGAGCTTTCAAATTAATTTCTTCTCAAAAAACTAAAAGGATAAAGATGAATGCACCATCCTTATCCCATTTGGTCTGTATATGCAAGGGTTATTATTTCTCGCTTTCTTCCCCTTCGGTGGGCTCGGTGCTAGTGCCTGGTTCAACCTGCGGCGCCTCTACTTCAGGAGCAACCGAAGCCTCAACCTCCAAAACCGCTTCTTCAACAACCTCAACAGCTGGTTCAATCTCCGAACCAGGATCGGCCTTTACCTCTTCGGCCAAGGTACTTGCAATGGGTGTGGCGGCTGCAACTGGAACCACAGTTTCGCCCTTCTTACGGCGGCCAGCCCTACGTGTTTTCTTACCTTGGTTTTCTGAGGCCTTGCTAGTAAGGTTGGGGTTATAATCAACAAGTTCTATCATACACATTTCGGCACCATCGCCCTGACGAAACCCTGTCTTCAAAATCCTGGTGTACCCACCCGGCCTGTCGGCAACTTTTTGGGATATTTCGCGGAATAACTCACTTACGGCAAACTTATTGCCAAGGTATGAGAAAACAACCCTGCGCGAGTGGGTGGAGTCTTCCTTGCATTTGGTAATCAAGGGCTCGACATATACTTTTAGGGCCTTTGCCTTGGCAATAGTAGTAAAAATGCGCTTATGAAGAATTAGGGAAGCTGCCATATTCGAAAGCATTGCTTGACGGTGCTCTGACTTCCTTCCCAAATGATTAATTTTCTTTCTGTGTCTCATTTAATTATTCCTTATCTAATTTATACTTCGAAAGATTCATGTCAAAGGTCAAATTTTTGCTAATGACAAGTTCTTCGAGTTCGGTTAAAGATTTTTTTCCAAAATTCCTGAATTTCAACAGATCGTGTTTATGGAGCGACACCAAGTCGGCAAGGGTTTCAATGTCGGCAGCCTTGAGACAATTCAGGGCCCTAACCGACAGGTCCATATCAACTAACTTGGTTTTCAGTAGTTGGCGCATATGAAGGGATGCTTCGTCAAACTCTTCGCTCGATGCCTTCTCTTCGCGATCAATTGTGATCTTTTCGTCTGAGAAAAGCATAAAGTGGACAATAAGAATCTTTGCTGCCTCCTTCAAGGCATCCTTTGGACTGATCGAACCATCGCTTTCGATTTCAAGAATAAGTTTCTCGTAGTCGGTTTTTTGCTCAACCCTATAGTTTTCAACAAAATATTTTACATTCTTGATCGGGGTGAAAATTGAATCAATGGATATTGTGCCAATGGTGTGATTCAAAGGCTTGTTGTCGTCAGAACTAACGTACCCTCGACCTTTCTCGATAACAATTTCCATCACCAGCTCAATCTTTGGATCGAGGGTGCAAATTACTGTTTCGGGGTTAAGAATTTGGAAGTTGGTAAGCGAACCAGCAAAGTCACCGGCAGTTACAACGTCCTTTTTCGAAACCCTAAATGTGAATTTCTCCCCGTCTACACCTTCCACTTGCCTCTTAAACCTCACTTGCTTCAGGTTAAGAACTATTTCGGTAACGTCCTCAACCACTCCCTTAATGGTCGAAAACTCGTGATCGACACCTTCAATCTTGACAGATGTTACCGCAAACCCTTCGAGCGAAGAGAGCAAAATCCTTCTTAGGGCATTGCCTACGGTTATACCGTAGCCTGGTTCCAGCGGGCGGAATTCAAACTTGCCGAATCTATCGGTGGATTCGAGCATTATTACTTTATCCGGTTTTTGAAAAGCTAAAATTGCCATTTTTGCTGGTATTAAATTTACAAAGGTCTACTTAGAGTAAAGTTCAACGATAAGTTGTTCCTTGATGTTTTCTGGAATCAACTCCCTTGAAGGCATACCAAGAAACTTACCTGTTTTTTTTGCACCATCCCACTCTAACCAAGAATAGTTTGATGCGTTTGACGCCAAGGCATCAACGATAACTTCAAGACTTTTGGATTTTTCCCTCACAGCCACAACATCACCCTCGGAAAGTGAATACGAGGGGACGTTTACAACGTTTCCATTGACGGTTATGTGCTTGTGGCCAACGAGTTGACGGGCAGCCCTCCTTGAGGGAGCCAATCCAAGTCTGTAAACCACATTGTCCAAACGCGATTCCAACAAACCAAGAAGGTTCGAACCGGTAACACCCTTCATCCTTTGTGCCTTGCGGAAGGTATTGGAAAACTGACGTTCCAACAATCCGTAGGTATATTTTGCTTTTTGTTTTTCGAGAAGCTGGATGCCGTATTCCGATGATTGCTTGCGCCTTTTGTTAGGGCCGTGCATTCCGGGTGGGTATTTCTTCTTTTCAAACGACTTGTCTGCACCGAAGATGGGTTCGCCAAACTTGCGTGCAATTTTTGTTTGTGGGCCTAAATAACGTGCCATAGTTTCCTTGAGTCTTTATTATTAATTTGTGATTTCAAATGGTTACACCCTTCTCCTTTTGGGAGGACGGCATCCGTTGTGTGGCAATGGGGTTACGTCGGTAATTTCAACAACCTCGATTCCCGAAGAATGAATTGTTCTGATTGCTGACTCGCGCCCGGAGCCGGGGCCTTTCACGAAAACCTTTACCTTGCGAAGCCCAAGGTCGTATGCCACCTTGGCAGCATCACCAGCTGCCATTTGCCCGGCGTATGGTGTGTTCTTCTTAGAACCCTTGAAACCCATCTTGCCCGATGAAGACCAAGATATTACCTGACCTGTTTGATTGGTGAGTGTTACGATAATATTGTTGAAAGAAGCCTGAATGTGGGCCTGTCCAACTGGATCAACCTTAACAACCCTTTTCTTTACAGTCCTTGCACTTTGTTTTGTTTTTGCCATCTTTTTTCTTTTGTTTACTCTGATCAAGTGAGCTTTATGCCCACTTCATAAATCTAAAAATTATTTGGTTGCCTTTTTCTTGTTTGCAACAGTTTTTTTCCTTCCCTTACGGGTACGGGAGTTGTTTTTGGTTTTCTGACCCCTGAGCGGAAGGCCAGTACGATGCCTGATGCCACGATAGCAACCAATATCCATCAACCGCTTGATGTTCATTTGAACTTCTGACCTGAGCGAGCCCTCTACCGTGTGTTTCTCGTTGATAACCGCACGAATGGCGTTCATTTGATCGTCGGTCCAGCTTTCGACCTTGATTGAGTGGTCAACCCCTGCATCGTCAAGTATGGATCCAGCCAAGCTTGGACCAATCCCGTAAATGTAGGTGAGGGCTACAACACCTCGTTTTTTCCTTGGAATGTCAATTCCTGCAATACGTGCCATAATATTTTGGTTTGTTAATTATTCACTTTTTTAACCCTGACGCTGCTTGTACTTGGGGTTTTTCTTGTTAATAACGTAGACCCTGCCCTTTCTGCGTATTACCTTGCAGTCGGCCGTCCTTTTCTTTACTGAAGCTCTGATTTTCATTTGTCAGTTATTTTCTTTGATAAAACTTTTCATTACTTGTACCTAAACGTTATCCTTCCCTTTGAAAGATCGTATGGCGACATTTCAACCTTAACCTTGTCACCGGTAAGAATCTTAATGTAGTGCATCCGCATCTTACCCGAAATGTGTGCGATTATTATATGCCCGTTCTCCAATTCAACCCTAAACATAGCATTGCCCAGCGTCTCAATAACCACGCCATCTTGCTGTATTGAAGCTTGTTTTGCCATACTTGTAACAATTAATGTATTTGCCGGTTTTTGCTCAACGCCTCTTCAATGTAATCAAAGGTTGATAAAACGTGTGCAACATCCTTACCAACCGCAATGGTGTGTTCAAAATGGGCCGATGGTTTGCGATCTCTCGTCCTAATCGTCCAACCATCTTTCTCTTGAACTACGTAACGCTGACCTAGGTTAATCATAGGCTCTATTGCCATTACCATACCCTCTCTAAGCATAATTCCTTTGCCCTTTTTACCAAAGTTTGGCACTTCGGGCTCTTCGTGGAGGTTCTTGCCAAGACCGTGACCAACAAGCTCTCTAACAACACCGAAGCCTGAGCTTTCGGCGTGTTGCTGTATGGCACTTCCAATGTCTCCTGTAGTGTTTCCGGCAATGGCCTTTTCAATTCCCAGCCATAGACACTCCTTGGTTACGGCGATCAGCTTCCTTACAGGGGCGCTTATTTCTCCTATAACAAAGGTGTAGGCCGAATCGCCATAAAAACCATTCTTGAGTACCCCGCAATCGACAGAAATTATTTCGCCTTCTCTAATTTCTTTGTTGGAAGGGAATCCGTGCACAACTACTTCGTTGGGAGATACACACAAGGTAAACGGAAAACCGTGGTAACCCTTGAAGCCGGGCACTCCACCATTGTCGCGAATAAATTGTTCGGCAACCTTGTCTAAATAGCTAGTGGATATCCCTGGTTTTATGACGCTTGCAACCTCAGCCAGCGTTTTTGCAACAAGCAAAGAACTTTCCCTGATTAATTCAATATCTTGGATTGACTTATAATAAACCATTTCGACAGATTACCCGGTCATTCCACCCATGGTCGAACGGCCCTTAATCCTACCCGACTTGGTAAGACCGTCGTAATGTCGCATTAGCAAATGGCTTTCGATCTGCTGCAGCGTATCCAACACCACGCCCACCATAATTAGTAGTGATGTTCCACCGTAAAACTGGGCAAATGTAACTGTTGCAGTAATTCCAAAAAGTGAAACCAATGCAGGAAGAATTGCCACGAAAGCTAGGAACAACGAGCCTGGTAAGGTAATCCTTGACATAACGTTGTCAATAAACTCGGCGGTCTTTTTACCTGGTTTAACACCGGGAATAAACCCACCATTTTTCTTCATATCTTCGGCCATCTGATTAGGATTAACAGAAATGGCTGTATAGAAATAGGTAAAGAGTATAATCATCGTTGCAAAGATGAAGTTATACCAAAAACCAGTAAAATCGGAAAGTGCGGCTGCAATACCCATCAGGCTATCAGAATAACCTGCAATAGTAATTGGGAGGAACATAATGGCTTGTGCAAAAATAATTGGCATTACTCCGGCAGCATTTACCTTGAGGGGTATGTACTGTCTGACTCCTCCGTATTGTTTGTTTCCAACAATCCGTTTGGCAAACTGCACGGGAATTCTTCGGGTGCCCTGAACCAACAAAATGGATAGAACCACTACCGCCATAAGCACCACGATTTCGACAAGGAACAATACCAATCCGCCGGCACCAGTGGTACGCGCAACTGCCTCACCAACGAGAGCTCCCGGCAAACCAGCAATTATACCAATCATAATTATTAGTGATATACCATTGCCTATACCTTTATCGGTAATTTTCTCTCCTAGCCACATCACAAACATGGTACCAGCAATGAGAACAACTATGGAGGTAACCGTAAAAAGCATCGATGGGCTACCCGCATCCGTTAGTATTTTTATGGCGTTGGTAGGTATTTGGGTTCGCAAGTAGGCAAGACCTTGGGCAAAAGTGATAATCACGGTAAGGTACCGTGTCATTTGGTTAATTTTCTTACGACCACTTTCCCCTTCCTTTTGAAGCCTTTGGAAATACGGAACAGCCATTCCGAGTAGCTGAATCACAATGGAAGCACTAATGTATGGCATGATGCCCAAGGCAAAGATGGAGGCGTTGGCAAACGCACCACCCGAAAACTTGTTTATCAAACCTAGTATGCCACCCTGAGTGGTGCTCTGGAGAGCTTCGAGCTCTAATGGATCAACCCCGGGCAACACAATGTAAGATCCAACCCTGTAGATCAGAACAATGACCAAAGTGAACATGATCCTGAACCGAAGGTCCTCAATACGGTAAATGTTCTTGAGAGTTTGGATAAATCTCTTCATGGAAATGGGTTAAATCAGGTTAATTTTTCCTCCGTTTGATTCTATTGCCAGTTTGGCCGAAGCTGAGAATGCGTGGGCAGTAACTTCAACTTTGGCTGATAGTTTTCCACGGCCAAGAATTTTTACGAGATCTTTTCGAGAAACCAAACCATTTTCAACAAGAACAGCCACGTCAATTACTTGCAAGCCTTTCTCATCGGCAAGCTTTTGGATCATATCAACGTTAACTCCACTGTATTCAACACGGTTTATATTCTTGAACCCGTATTTAGGAACACGCCTAACCAAGGGCATTTGACCTCCCTCGAACCCGACCTTGCGGCTGTAGCCCGACCTAGATTGTGCCCCTTTGTGGCCCCTTGTTGATGTGCCTCCACTACCAGAACCTTCGCCCCGTCCAATTCGTTTGGAGGATTTTATTGATCCTTTTGCAGGCTTAAGATTGCTTAAATCCATTTTTTATACTGCTTTAATTTCTTATACAAAATTTATTTATACCTCCTCAACACTTACCAGGTGCTTCACGGCATTGATCATCCCCTCAACCTGCGGACTTGCCGCAATGATACGTGGGCGATTCAATTTGGTTAGCCCAAGAGCAACAAGGGTACGTTTTTGCCTTTCGGGCTTGCCAATGCTGCTTTTAGTTTGAGATATTTTTAACTGTTTCATTTCGGTTATTCTTTTCAATTTTAATCAATTCCTAATCACCGATTACTATCCGTTAAAGACCTTGTTTACCTCCACACCCCTATGTTGGGCCACTGTAAATGGATCTCTCAGCTTTTGAAGGGCGTCGATGGTAGCCTTAACAACACTGTGGGGGTTTGAAGAGCCTTTTGATTTTGCGAGGACGTCGGTTATCCCAACGCTTTCCAAAACGGCGCGCATGGCACCTCCGGCAATTACCCCGGTACCGTTGGCGGCAGGTTTAATGAAAACACGAGCACCACAATACTTGCCTTCTTGGGCGTGAGGAATAGTACCCTTGTGGACGGGAACCTTTAACAAATTCTTCTTGGCATCTTCAATACCCTTGCTTATGGCAGTGGTTACTTCCTTGGCCTTGCCAAGGCCGTGGCCCACCACACCCTTTTCGTTTCCAACCACTATGATTGCCGAAAAGCTAAAGGTGCGTCCTCCCTTGGTTACCTTGGTTACACGTTGAACCCCTACAAGTTTGTCCTTGTACTCAACTTCGCTCGATTTGACTTTATTAATGTTAGCGTTTGTCATTTTTCTAGAAATTTAAACCGCCTTCGCGGGCACCTTCTGCCATTGATTTTACTCTTCCGTGATATAAATAACCGTTTCGGTCGAAAACAACCATTTCTATACCAGCCTCCCTAGCTTTCTCTGCAACTTGTTTTCCAACCTCCTTGGCAATTTCGGTTTTAGTTTTCTTAACCGCGGCAAATTCTTTTGAGTTTGATGAAGCCGAGGCAAGTGTGTGCCCTTTGTTATCGTCAATTACCTGAGCATAGATTGCCTTATTGCTACGAAAAACTGTAAGGCGCGGACGCTCTGCAGTACCGAAAACCTTTTTCCTGATGCGAAGCTTGATTTTTGTCCTTCTATTTAATTTCCTATTTGTTGCCATTCTTCTTTAAGATAAAAATGTTTTCAATTATTACTTTCCTGCGGCTTTTCCTGCCTTGCGGCGAAGAACCTCACCTTGGAAACGTATTCCTTTGCCCTTGTATGGCTCAGGTTTGCGAAGCGACCTAATTTTGGCAGCTACCTGCCCGATTAGTTGTTTGTCGTGCGACTCCAAAATGATAAGTGGATTCTTTCCCCTTTCAGTAACAGTTTGAAGGCTAACCTCTTTGGGTAGTTCGAAAAAGATATTGTGTGAGTAACCCAAAGCTAGCTCTAGCACGTTACCCTCGTTGGCGGCTTTGTAGCCAACCCCGACCAATTCCTGAACAACTTTGTAGCCAGCAGATACTCCTGTAATCATATTATTGATTAGAGCGCGGTACAAACCGTGTAGGGCCTTGTGACGCTTTTGATCTGTTGGGCGCTCAACGTAAATGGTGCCATCCTCAACCCTGATGGTAATATCGGGTTCAACGGCTTGTTTCAATTCACCCTTGGGTCCTTTTACGGTAATTACGTTATTAGGGGCAACGGTTACGGTAACTCCTCCAGGGATGCTAATTGGTAATTTTCCTATTCTTGACATTGTTCCCTCCTTCTAGCTTACGTAACAAATAACTTCGCCACCAACATTTAGTTGACGGGCTTCTTTATCGGTAATCAAACCATTGGAAGTGGAGATTATGGCCACTCCAAGTCCATTAAGTACCCTGGGCAATTCACTGGCATTGCAATATTTGCGAAGCCCGGGCTTACTAACCCTTGTTATGTCATTAATGGCAGGAACCTTGGTCACGGGGTGGTACTTCAGGGCTATTTTTATAATAGCTGGCTTTTTGTCATCCTCAAATTTGTAATTTAGGATATAGCCTTTTTCAAAAAGAATTTTCGTGATCCCCTTCTTGAGATTCGATGCAGGAATTTCAACAATCCTGTGATTGGCCTTCACGGCATTCCTTATTCTTGTCAGATAATCTGCAATTGGATCGGTGTTCATTTGCTAATTTAATTGTTAAAATATTTATTCTTACCAGCTAGCCTTTGTAACCCCAGGAATCAAACCTTGGTTGGCCATTTCCCTAAAATTAATACGGCTAATTCCAAACTGGCGAAGGTAGCCCTTTGGCCTTCCTGTGAGCTTGCAGCGATTGTGCAAACGTACGGGGGATGCATTTTTTGGAAGTTTTTGCAATCCTTCGTAATCACCGTTTGCTTTTAGCTCGGCCCTTTTTGCTGCATACTTGGCCACCAGTTTTGCCCGCTTAACTTCACGAGCTTTTATTGATTCTTTTGCCATCTGTCGAAAGTTATTTCTGGTTCTTGAATGGGATTCCAAATTCGCGGAGCAATGCAAATGCTTCCTTGTCGGTGTTTGCGGAGGTAACAAAGGTAATGTCCATACCGGTAATCTTGTTTACCTTGTCAATGTTAATTTCCGGAAAGATAATCTGTTCCGACACACCGAGGGTAAAGTTTCCACGACCGTCAAAACCTTTGTCGTTTATCCCCTTGAAGTCGCGAATGCGCGGCAACGAAACTGCCACCAACCTATCTAGGAACTCGTACATTTTGTTTCCCCTCAAAGTAACTCTTGCACCAATTGACATACCCCTCCTAAGCTTGAAGTTGGATATATCCTTTTTTGACTTGGTGGGTACCGCCTTTTGGCCACACACCGAGGTCATCTCTTCCAAGGCAGAGTCAAGTATCTTCTTGTCGGCGATGGCACTTCCCAACCCTTGGCTCAAGCATATTTTCATGAGCTTGGGGGTTTGCATTACGTTTTTGTACTCAAATTCATTTTTCAGCGTGAGAACAATTTCCTCGCTGTATTTTTTCTTAAGTCTTGGAATGTAGCTCATTACTTGATAACCTCCCCTGATTTTTTAGAATAACGAACAAGTTTGCCATTTTCGTCCCGGCGGCGGCCTATCCGGGAGGCCTTGCCTTTGGAGTCGATAACCATAAGGTTAGAAACGTGCACTGAAGCTTCCTTCTTAACTATGCCACCCTGAGGATTGGCAGCGTTGGGTTTGGTGTGCTTCGAAACCAAATTAACACCTTCAACAAGTGCTCTGGATTTTTCGGGGTAAACTACAAGTACCTTGCCTTCGGAACCTTTTTCATTACCGGCAATTACCTTAACCATATCCCCTTTCTTTATGTGAAATTTTACTTGCATAGCTCTGGAAATTTTGGTTTAAAGCACTTCAGGTGCAAGTGAAACTATTTTCATGAATTGTTTGTCGCGCAATTCTCTTGCCACGGGTCCGAAAATACGAGTCCCGCGCATTTCTTCGTTAGCGTTCAAAAGTACCACAGCGTTATCGTCAAACTTGATGTAACTTCCATCAGGCCTGCGAACATGCTTTTTGGTTCTTACTACCACGGCCTTTGTTACGCTCCCCTTTTTTACGTTTCCCGATGCTATGGCAGACTTTACGGCCACAATGATTTTGTCGCCAACACCTGCGTATCTCCGCTTGGTTCCGCCTAGCACCCTGATGCAGAGAACTTCCTTTGCACCGCTATTATCGGCTACTGCTAACCTTGATTCTTGTTGTATCATGACTTACTTGGCTCTTTCAATTATTTCGACTAATCTCCAACATTTGTTCTTGCTCAGCGGACGGGTTTCCATTATGCGCACGGTATCCCCTATGTTGCAATCGTTATTCTGGTCGTGAGCCATAAATTTAGAAGAACGCTTCACAAACTTGCCGTACATGGGGTGCTTGATTCTACGCTCAACCATAACAACTATGGATTTATCCATCTTGTTGCTGATTACAACGCCTGATCTTTCTTTCCTGAAAGTTCTATTTTCCATTTGTCAATTACTTTTTAAGTTCTTTTAATTCCCTGGCGCGAAGCTCAGTTATGATCCTGGCCACAGTTTTCCTGTAGGTCTGGATCTTCATTGGGTTTTCAAGCGGGGAAACAGCGTGGTTGAGTTTCAACTTGCGCAATGCTTTCCTCTCTTCTACCAGTCTCTCTGCGAGCTCGGCGGTTGACATTTCACGTATTACTGTAGGTTTCATTTTTGTTTCGTGAATTTAGATTTTGTCAGCAAAACACCCTCCATTTCGGGTGCAGGATTATCAAGGAGAACTGTCAAGACAGGTAACGGCTGCGTTGTAAAATATCCCCTGTTGAAAAAGGCTGCAAAGTTACAAATTTTATTCGAATAAAACAGTTTATTATTCAACAAAATCTCTTCTTACGATAAACCTGGTTAGAATGGGTAATTTTTGCGCTCCAAGACGCATTGCTTCTTGGGCGGTTTCGAGTGTAACTCCCTCTGCCTCAAACAAAATCCTACCTGGGGAGATTCGAGCCACGAAGTACTCTGGGGCACCCTTACCCTTACCCATACGTACCTCGGCGGGCTTTTTGGTAACAGGTTTGTCGGGGAATACCCTGATCCACAGCTGTCCTTCACGCTTCATCCTACGTGTAATAGCCTGACGAGCGGCCTCGATTTGGCGACCCGTTAACCAGCACTCGTCCAAAGACTTGATGCCAAAGGAGCCAAAGTTTAGCTCGGCACCTCGCTTTGTAAGACCTTTCATCCGGCCTTTTTGCTGTTTCCTGAATTTAGTTTTCCTGGGCTGTAACATTATTCAACTTTTTTTTCAATAATTCTATAACTACCTTTTGTTGTTCTTCGGGCGACCCTTAAACCTTCCGCCACTGCCAATGCCTGCTGGGGCTGGTTTGGATTTAGCCTCTTGAATTGCGGGAGATAAATCGCGTTTTCCAAAAACCTCGCCCTTGCAAATCCAAACCTTTACTCCAATACGACCGTAGGTGGTGTGAGCCTCGGCAGTGCTGTAATCAATGTCGGCGCGCAGAGTGTGAAGCGGAATTCGACCTTCTTTGTAGGTTTCGATACGAGCCATTTCGGCTCCCCCCAAGCGACCGCTTACGGTAACCTTGATACCTTCGGCTCCCATTCGCATGGTGGAAGATATGGCAGTTTTTACGGCCCGGCGGAACGATATACGACCCTCTAGCTGTTTGGCAACGTTAGTTGCAACCAAGAAGGCATCCAACTCGGGACGCTTGATTTCACTAATGTTTAATTGAACCTCTTTTTGGGTAATTTTCTTTAATTCCTCCTTGAGCTTGTCAACCTCCTGTCCGGCCTTACCAATGATGATTCCTGGCCTAGCAGTGTTAATGGTAACAGTAATAAGCTTTAAGGTACGCTCGATAATGATTTTCGAAACGCTGGCCTTGGCAAGACGGGCGCTAAGGTACTGGCGTATCTTTGCATCTTCAACCAGTTTGGTTTCGTACTTGTTGCCACCGTACCAATTTGAATCCCAACCTTTAATAATACCAAGCCTAAGGCCAATTGGATTTGTCTTTTGTCCCATTTCTCAAAGATTATTCGTTAATATTTTTACTGCCAACGTAGAGGGTAACGTGGTTTGACCTTTTCCTTATTCTGTGGGCGCGCCCCTGAGGAGCAGGGCGAAGCCTTTTGAGCATTCTACCTTCGTCAACCCAAATACTCTTGACGTGCAGGTTGCTTTCCTCGAGCCTTGCTCCTTCGTTTTTGGTTTGCCAATTTGAGATGGCCGACAACAAAAGCTTTTCAAGCTTTGTGCTGGCATCTTGCTTGGAATACTTGAGTATTCCTAGGGCTTTATTTACTTCCTTGCCTCGAATCAAGTCTGCGATCAACCGCATTTTTCTTGGAGAGGTAGGACAATTCCTCAGGATGGCAAAATACTGAGTTTTTTTATCTTCTTTTAGTTTCTCAGCCCTTTCGTGTTTTCGTAATCCCATTGTAAGATGAAATTTTTATTTTTTTCCTTTATCTTTTTTTCCTGCATGACCACGGAATATCCTGGTCGGGGCAAATTCGCCAAGTTTGTGTCCAACCATATTTTCGGTAATGTAAACCGGGATGAATTTGTTTCCGTTATGAACGGCAACAGTTTGACCAACAAACTCGGGCGAAATCATTGAAGCCCTTGACCAAGTTTTTACGACAGACTTTTTGCTGCCACTGGCCACCTCCAAGATTCTTTTTTCGAGTTTTACGCAAATAAATGGTCCTTTTTTTAATGAACGGCTCATATCTGGGTTTAATTTAACTGTTACTGTTTCTATTTTTTCCTTCTCTCAACAATAAGCCTGTTGGAGGTGTTCTTCTTGCTACGAGTTCTGTAACCCTTGGCAGGCAATCCCTTGCGGCTTCTTGGGTGTCCTCCGGAGGCGCGTCCTTCTCCACCGCCCATCGGGTGATCTACGGGGTTCATGGCAACGGGTCTCGTGCGAGGCCTGCGTCCGAGCCACCTTTTACGACCCGCCTTGCCCGATACCTCGTGCATCTTGTCTGGGTTTGAGGCACTGCCTATGGTAGCCTTGCATGTTACAAGAACCATTCTTGATTCGCCTGAGGGCAGTTTTAGGATGGCGTACTTTCCATCGCGTGACATGAGCTGGGCATACGATCCGGCGCTACGGGCCATCTTGCCTCCCTGACCAGGGTTAAGCTCAATGTTATGAATAACGCTACCAAGAGGAATATCACGAAGGTAAAGAGTGTTGCCAATATCCGGGGTAGCGGTTTGGCCAGAAACAATCTGCTGACCCACCTTTAAGCCGTTTGGGGCAACGATGTACCTTTTCTCACCATCGGCATAGAAAAGTAGAGCTATGCGAGCAGACCTGTTGGGATCGTACTCGATGGTCTTGACGGTTGCGGGAATTCCCTCCTTGTCGCGCTTGAAATCTATGATGCGCAAGCGACGCTTGTGGCCACCGCCCCTATACCTTACGGTCATTTTTCCACTTATATTCCTACCTCCTGAACTTTTCTTGCCAACCACCAAGCTCTTTTCTGGAGTGGAGGTAGTTATGTCGTCAAATGCGCTAATAACTTTATTGCGCTGACCCGGTGTGGTTGGTTTAAACTTTTTTAAAGCCATCTATCCTAAATATTGCTGTAAAAATCAATGGTTTGTCCTTCGGCCAAAGTTACGATGGCCTTCTTGAAATTATTTTTCCTTCCGCTTTGAATACCTGTTTTGGTAAAGCGCGACTTGCTTTTTCCAAGGTAAACCATCGTATTAATGCTTTCAACATCAACACCGTAGGTTTCTTGAACGGCGTTTTTGATTTGCGCCTTTGATGCACGCTTGTCAACGACGAATCCAAAACGGGCGGGAAATTTTCCGGTTACCGCAGTCATTTTCTCGGTAATTAGTGGCTTGATCAAAATTTCCATGTTTGGTGAATTTTTGGGTTGCTCTATTCCAACCCGTTAATTTTAGTTATTAGTCTAGTAGGATGTTTTCTAACGTGGGCAATGAGTCCTCTACAAGAATCATTTGGTCGGCGTCAAGGACAACGTATGTATTGAGATCTGAGGCCGATACTACCTTGGCCTTGAGCAAGTTGCGCGAGGACAAAATGATTGAGTGGTCAACTGAGGGAAGAACAAGCAACGATTTTTTGTCGAGAAGGTTGAATTTCTTCAAAATTTCGACGTAATTCTTGGTCTTGGGCTCAATGCTAAAGCTTTCAAGGACCAATATGCTATTTTCCTTGGCTTTGTAAGAAAGTGCTGATTTTCTGGCAAGCCTTTTAACCTTTTTGTTGATCTTAAACGAATAATCTCTTGGTTGGGGCCCGAAAACGGTGCCACCACCCCTGTATAGAGGGTTCTTGATATCGCCCTTTCGAGAGCCACCTGTACCCTTTTGGCGGTGCAACTTGCGAGTACTCCCCTTAACCTCGCTTCTTCCCTTGGTTTTGTGGGTACCCTGCCGCTGGTTGGCCAGGTAATGCTTCACGTCCAAATATATGGCGTGGTCATTGGGCTCGATGCCAAAAATTTCATCGCTTAGCGAAACCGACTTTGCAGTTTGGGTTCCGTCAATGTTATAAACTACTAGCTCCATCTTTCAAGTATTACGTATGATCCATTGGGTCCTGGAACCGAACCCTTAATAACTACAAGGTTTTGTTCGGGAATAAGCTTTATAACCTGAACGTTGATAACCTTAACCCTGTTACCACCCATTCGGCCTGCCATCCTCATTCCCTTAAATACGCGCGAGGGCCACGATGAAGCACCGATAGAACCGGGTGCGCGCAGACGGTTGTGTTGGCCGTGAGTAGCTTGACCCACCCCCCCAAAACCATGGCGCTTTACAACACCTTGAAAACCCTTACCCTTTGATGTTCCAACCACATCGAGAAATTCACCTTCGACAAAAATATCTACGGTAAGAACATCTCCGAGGGATTTAGCACTTCCTTCTTCAAAGCGGGTGAATTCGGCAATGACCTTTTTAGGGTCGGTACCGGCCTTTGCAAAATGGCCTTTCAGTGCCTTTGTTGTTTTCCTCTCCTTCTTGTCATCGAAGGCGAGTTGAATGGCCTCGTAGCCATCCTTTTCTTGTGTCTTGACTTGGGTCACGACACAAGGGCCAGCCTCAATTACGGTGCAAGGGATGTTCTTCCCCGCCTCGTTGAAAACGCTGGTCATTCCGATTTTCTTTCCTATTAATCCTGACATTTTAAGACTTTTCTGCTCCTTGGGCAATAATTAATAAAACTTACACTTTTATTTCTACTTCCACGCCACTAGGCAACTCCAGTTTCATAAGAGCGTCAACGGTTTTGGAAGAAGACGAGTAGATATCCAACAAACGCTTGTAAGAGCAAAGCTGGAATTGTTCTCTCGATTTTTTGTTTACGAAAGTGGAACGCAAAACAGTAAAAATCTTCTTGTTGGTTGGCAATGGAATAGGTCCATTCACAACTGCTCCAGTTGATTTAACCGTTTTAACGATCTTTTCGGCTGACTTGTCAACCAAATTGTAATCGTAAGATTTTAATTTGATTCTGATTCTTTGGCTCACTGCTTAACGTATTATTTAAGAAATTAAACTTTAACTCCTGTTAATTTGTAAATTGCCTGTTCGGCTATGTGTTTTGGAGCTTGCTCGTACTTGGAGAACTCCATAGTTGAGGTAGCGCGACCACTTGAAAGGGTGCGCAGGTCGGTTACGTAACCAAACATTTCTGATAGTGGCACGTAGGCCTCGATAACCTGAAGGTGCGCCCTTGACGATAACCCCACAATAATTCCACGCCTGCGGTTAAGGTCGCCCGAAACATCTCCCACATATTCATCAGGGGTAACTATTTCTACCTTCATGATGGGTTCGAGCAAAACGCTCCCGGCTTTCTTGCAAGCCTCCCTGAATGCTATCTTTGCTGCTATCTCAAAGGATAGGGAGTCTGAGTCAACCGAATGCGCTGATCCATCGAGTAGTGTAACCTTTGCACTGTCAACGGGAAAACCGGCAAGGACACCATTTTGCATTGCATGTTTGAAGCCCTTTTCAATTGCTGGGATGAATTCGCGCGGAATGTTACCACCCTTGACCTCGTCAACAAATTGAAGCCCTGATGTATTTACATCACCCGGTCCGATTGTAAAAATAATATCGGCAAATTTTCCCCGCCCGCCGGTTTGCTTCTTGTAAACTTCCCTATGGTGAACCGTACCAACAATTGCCTCTTTGTAAGAAACTTGCGGGGCACCCTGGCTGCACTCAACATTGAACTCGCGCTTGAGCCTATCAACGAGAATCTCAAGGTGTAGTTCGCCCATACCGCTGATTACGGTTTGCCCTGTGTCGCTGTCAACCTTAACAATGAATGTGGGGTCTTCCTCAGCCAGCTTGCTCAGGGCCATGGTAAGACGATCAACGTCTGACTGGGTTTTAGGCTCCACGGCCATGCTAATAACAGGCTCGGGAAAGGTCATAGACTCAAGTAAAATGGGAAACTTTTCGGAGCAAAGGGTGTCACCAGTGTTTATCTTGCGAAAACCCACAGCCGCACCAATGTCTCCGGCTTCAATGCTCTCGATTGGGTTTTGCTTGTTGGCGTGCATTTGCAATAGCCGAGATATTCTCTCCTTATTTCCTGTTGATGCATTCAAAACATAAGAGCCTGAATCGAGCTTACCACTGTAGACCCTAAAGAAGCATAGCCTCCCTACGTAAGGGTCTGTTGCAATTTTGAAAGCCAACGCAGAGAAAGGTTCGGTGCTGTCGGCCTTGCGAATTTCTTCGTTTTCGGTTTTGGGGTTAATGCCGGTGACCGACTCGATGTCTAAGGGTGAAGGCAAAAATTTTGCAACCGCATCGAGCAACAATTGAACGCCCTTATTTTTGAAAGACGAACCGCAAAGAACTGGAGTAATCTTAAGTTCGATTGTAGCTCGTCGTATTATGCTTATCATCTCCTCCTCGGAAATGCTGTCAGGATTATCCATGAATTTTTCGAGCAGTTCCTCACTTTCCTCTGCACAACCTTCAATTAGGTTTTGCCTTAATTCGGAAACGGACTCCACCATATCTGCCGGAACGGGAATCTCGGTAAAAACCACTCCAAGGCTCGATTCTTCCCACTCGTAGGCTCTTCCTGTAATGAGGTCAACCACGCCCCTAAACTTTTCTTCTTCGCCAATGGGCACCTGCACTGGCACGGCATTCATTCCAAGCCTATCCTTTATTTGAGAAACTACTGAAAAAAAATCGGCACCTGAGCGGTCCATCTTGTTGATGAAACTTATCCTGGGCACCTTGTACTTGTCGGCTTGTCTCCATACTGTTTCTGACTGTGGCTCAACACCACCTACAGAGCAAAACAAGGCTATGGCGCCATCAAGAACTCGCAGGGAGCGTTCAACCTCGACGGTAAAATCGACATGGCCGGGTGTGTCAATAATGTTAATCTTGTATTGGTTGTTTGCGTAGGTCCAAAATGCAGTTGTTGCGGCAGAACTAATTGTAATCCCTCGTTCTTGTTCTTGAACCATCCAGTCCATTGTGGCAGCGCCATCGTGAACTTCGCCCAACCTGAAATTCACCCCGGTATAAAACAACACACGCTCGGTAGTGGTAGTCTTACCGGCGTCGATGTGGGCCATAATCCCAATGTTGCGTGTATATCTTAAATCGCGGGGCATAGGTTTGTAAGGTTAAACTCTGAAGTGTGAGAATGCCTTGTTGGCATCGGCCATACGGTGAGTGTCCTCTTTGCGCTTGAACGCGGCACCTTCTTCTTTGGAGGCGGCTACGATTTCACCAGCGAGTTTGGCAGCCATACCTTTTTCGTTGCGCTTGCGCGAAAAGTTGATAAGGTGCTTTATGCCTATTGACATTTTGCGCTCTGGGCGAATTTCGGTTGGGATTTGGAAGGTTGCACCACCTATACGCCGGCTACGAACCTCAACAGCGGGGGTGACGTTTGCAAGGCCTTTCTTGAAAACCTCCAGACCATCATCGTTTGTTTTTTTGGTAACGATGTCAATGGCATCGTAAAAAATCTTGTAGGCCAAGTTTTTCTTGCCGCTTAGCATAAGGTTATTTACAAACCGCGTAACCAACACGTCGTTAAACCTCGGATCGGGCAGTAGAATTCTCTTCTTTGGTTTTGATTTTCTCATTTTTTTTGAAAATTAATCCGATTTCTAAAAAGAAATTATTTTGCCTTGGCCTTGGCCTTGGGCCTTTTGGTTCCGTACTTAGACCTACGCTGGTTACGACCATTAACCCCGCTTGTATCCAAAGCGCCGCGGATAATGTGATACCTAACACCAGGAAGATCCTTTACCCTACCACCGCGAATAAGCACGATACTGTGTTCTTGAAGGTTGTGGCCTTCGCCAGGAATGTAGGCATTCACCTCTTTGCTGTTGGTCAACCTAACCCTTGCAACCTTCCGCATGGCGGAGTTTGGTTTCTTGGGAGTGGTGGTATAAACCCTTACGCAAACCCCTCTACGCTGCGGACATGAGTCCAATGCTGGCGATTTGCTCTTGTAAGTAACCCTCGAACGACCCTTGCGAACCAATTGTTGTATTGTTGGCATAATACAATTTGATTTGTAAAAACTTAATTTTGTTTATATTATCACAAAACCACTTCGATTTTGGGAGTGCAAAGGTAAGGCTTTTTTTTGAAAACCAAGAGGTTTGTGAGAAAAAAGTATGATTTTTTGATTGTTGCAGCTGTTTTGTAATTTTTTCTTCAGTGAAGGCCCACCAGTTTGGTAATTAGCGGTGCATTGGTTAGATTAACTATTAATTGAATTTACTAATTTTGCCCCGACAATTAACCCAAAATCGATGCTTAAACCTACAAGGCCGTTATTATTTTTTTCTATTTTTTTTGTTGCAGGCCTAATTGTATTGGTTGTTATGGGGCGCGATGAATTTCAACTTTTCGTAAACCGAAAGCTGACTGGCTGGACTTCTGACCAGATTTTTGGGAAGATAACTCTCTTGGGCAATGGCTTTACAGTTGCAGCGGTGGTGTTGTGGTTGTTTCTACATTCGAGTTTGCGAAAGGGCCTGGCCGTGGGTATTTCGGCAATTTCAGCCGCCATGGTTGTACAAACGATGAAACAGGTATTTTTCATCCATTCACATAGACCCATAAAGTATTTTCACGATATGGGAATTCAAGACCTCCATTGGCCAATAGGAACGGAGGTACTTTTTACCTACAGTTTCCCCTCCGGTCACACCGCCACAGCCTTTACTTTGTATTTCTTCTTCATCTTCACCACCAGGAAGGTGGGAATTCAACTGGTGTGGTTTTTTGTTGCGATATTGGTTGGATATTCGAGGATTCATTTGTCCCAACATTTTTTGACCGATGTATTGGCCGGTTCGGCTATCGGGTTCATTTTGGCTTACCTGGCTGCGAAGTGGTTTTTGAAAGGAGTGAACCCGCGTCTTGAAAGGCGCATCTTACCCAAAAAGCGATTGGTAGAATGACAACAATGTTAAGGTCTGACTCGGTTAAGGCGGCCATTCTTATTGGTATGGTGGGTGTAATTTTGCTTGCCAACAACAACTCTGTTAGTTTGTGGGATCAAGACGAGGCCGCCTATGCGGGATTTGCTCTAAATATTGTTGAAAACGGTGATTGGCTGATTCCTGATTTTACTTGGTCAGACGTACACAGGAAACCACCCTTGCATTTTTGGAACATTGCACTTTCATACAAGGTTTTCGGCATAAACGAGTTTGCAGTGAGGCTTCCGTCGGTACTTTTCATCTTGCTTACCTTGGTGGCAATGTACTGGGGAGGGAGGAAGGTTTTTGGGGAAAGGCAGAGCCTTTATGGAATTTCTATTTTGGCCACAAGTTTCCTGGTTCCGGCACTTGCCAAAATTTCGGTAACAGATGGAACCCTTTTGTTTTTTACCACTTTATGCGCATTGGCAATTCTAAATGTGCTCCTTTACAGGAATTGGGTTTGGGTGATTGTTTTTTGGATTTCACTATCGTTGGCCTTACTTACCAAGGGTCCGCCTGTTATTCTGTTTGCGGGAGGTTTTGGTCTTCTGGCACTAATATTTCATCCCCAAAGAAAAAACCTTATAATTCTTCACCCTTGGTTTTTTCTTCCCTTGTCATTACTCCCACTTTTTGCATGGGCCTTCGCTTGCCTTCAAGATCCCCAGGGGAAAGTTTTCATAGAATGGATGCTCGATTGGTACATATTGAAAAGGATAGGTGGGAGTGTTTTCGGGCAAACGGGACCTCCGGGCACTCACTTGCTTGGAATTGTGATTTTTTTCATTCCATACTTTATTTTCTTGCCCGGTGCATTTAAGGAATTGGTAATGGGTTTTTGGACCGGTGATAGGGGACCCAAGTTTTTGCTTGGGGTATGGTTCATCGCCGGCTGGTTCATTTTTGAATTGTCCCCGAGCAAGTTGCCGGCGTATGTAGTGGCAGCTCACGTTCCTCTAGCATTGATAATAGGTAGTCAACTTGCCCAAGGCAAGAAACCTGCGGGCTTGTATAAGGCCATACAAGTAATCGTTTGGAGCCTGTTAATTGCGGCTCTTGCCATTGCACCTTTGATTTTGGACCTTGGGCTTAAATCCAAAACGATAGTTCTCCTTTCGGCGGCTGCAATGGTAGTTGGCCTGGTCTTTGCATTTAGAGAAAAACATTGTAGGTTTTCTCTTTCCAATAGGATAATTGCTTTCAATTTTTTATTTCAATCCATTTTTTGGATTGCGGTGCTTCCTACAATTGAACCGCTGAAAAACAGCACATTAAAAGTAGCTACAATAGCGGCGAATATGGCAGGAAGAGATACTGGGGTCATTTTGGCAAACAGTTTTTCGAACCCTCCTTCCCTGCCTTTTTACCTAAGACAGCGGTTCGATAATCTATTGGAAGAATACGATATTGACAACTTGTTTGTTTTACACGAAAGTGACCGACGATTTTTGTTCGTTTTAACCAAAGAACAGAAAGACCTCTTGGAAAAAAGATATGGAAATATTGAATACGTGGAGATTGAGGCTTCCTACACCGACAGGTTTGAAAAAGGGACATACTACCTGCATTTGAATAAGTGATAACTATGCCGAAAAACCAAAAAATGATTAAATGATAAAGATTCTTGTAATTGACGACGAGCGGAGCATCAGAAACACCCTGAAGGAGATCCTAGAATACGAAAAGTTTGAGGTTGATGTTGCCGAAGATGGCTTTGAGGGTTTGAAAAAAGCCGCAGAAACTATTTACGATGTGGTTTTGTGCGACATTAAGATGCCAAAAATGGACGGAATTGAGGTGTTGGAAAAAATACTGGAGTTAGCGCCGGACACTACGGTAGTAATGATTTCGGGGCACGGTACCATTGAAACCGCTGTCGAGGCGATTAAAAAGGGTGCTTACGATTTCATTTCCAAACCGCTAGATCTCAATAGGCTGCTAATAACCATAAGGAATGCAACCGATAAATCGAAAATGGTTGCCGAAACAAAGGTTTTGAAGAAGAAGGTAAACAAGAAGTACGAAATGATTGGCTGCTCGAATGAGATTAATGCCATTAAGGATATGATTGGCAAGGTTGCACCAACCGATGCACGAGTGTTCATTACCGGTCAAAACGGAACTGGCAAGGAACTTGTTGCAAGGGCGCTCCATGAATTGAGCAATAGGGCACATGGACCCTTTGTTGAAGTAAATTGCGCTGCAATACCTTCGGAACTTATTGAAAGTGAACTTTTTGGACACGAAAAAGGATCGTTTACTTCGGCCATAAAGCAGAAAAAGGGAAACTTTGAACTTGCGTCGGGTGGTACCCTTTTCCTTGATGAAATTGGCGATATGAGCCTGGCCGCACAGGCCAAAGTTTTACGTGCGCTTCAAGAAAACAAGATTACGCGTGTTGGTGGCGAGAAAGAACTTTCGGTTGACGTCAGGGTGGTTGCAGCTACAAACAAGGACATACTTAACGAAATAGGGAAGGGAACTTTTAGAGAAGACCTATATCATAGGCTTAGCGTGATTCTGATTCACGTGCCGTCATTAAACGATCGTATAACCGACATTCCCTTGCTGGCCGACCATTTTCTTTCGCAGGTTCTGTCCGAACAGGGTATGGCCCCCAAGAGTTTCGAAGCAGGAGCACTTGAAGAACTAAAAAAAATAAACTGGACAGGCAACATAAGGGAGCTGAGAAACGTGGTTGAGCGGCTGGCAATTTTGTGCGATAAGCTGATAACGGCCCAAGATGTCTTAACTTATTCAAGACCCTTAAAAAAAGGTTAGATATTATAACCAGCGAGTTGAAAAAAAACGAGCCGGCTCAAAATAAAGGGCCGGCTCGTTTGGTCAGGTAAATTCCTGAAGATTTACATCTTGTTGCTGAAATCCATTGCAGCAAATCGCTTGTACATTTCCAGCCTCCATCTAGCATTATCTTCGGCGGCTTTGAACAGTTCGTCGGCTTCTTTTGGAAATGCCTTTTTGAGCGACCTGTAGCGAACCTCTGAACCCAAAAATTCTTGAAACTTGCTCCAATCTGGTTCCTTGGAGTCGAGTTGGAAAGGATTCTTCCCTTCGGCTTCCAAGCGTGGGTCGTACCTGTAAAGTGACCAGTATCCTGCTTCAACAGCCTTCTTGGTTTGCTCTTGCGTTTTGCCCATGCCGGCATACAATCCATGTGCAATACAGGGCGAGTAAGCAATTATCAATGATGGTCCAGGGTATTCCTCTGCCTCTCTCAACGCCTTAAGGAATTGGCTTTGACTGGCACCCATACCCACCTGAGCAACGTAAACATAGCCGTAAGACATAGCCATAACCCCAAGATCCTTCTTGCGAACCCTTTTTCCGGAAGCAGCAAACTTGGCAATGGCTCCTACCGGAGTAGATTTTGAGGCTTGGCCACCAGTATTTGAATAAACCTCGGTGTCCATTACTAAGATGTTGACATCCTCGCCAGAGGCAAGTACGTGGTCAAGACCTCCAAAGCCAATATCATAAGCCCAGCCATCGCCTCCAAATGCCCAAACTGATTTCTTGATTAAATACTGTTTAAGCGAAAGGATTTCTTTGGCTATGGGGTGATTTTCTTTTTCGAGGGCGGCAACTACCCTTTCGGAGGCTTCTTTGGAAGCCTGGGCATTCATAAAGTTTTCGGTGTACTGCATAAATGCCTCCTTGGTTTTGAGGCTAACACTTTCAAGGTTCTCGTTCATCAGCCTGGCAATCCTGTAGCGGAGCTTTTCTATGGCAGTGGCCATACCAAAAGCGTATTCGGCGTTATCTTCAAAGAGGGAATTGGCCCAAGCTGGTCCGCATCCTTTTTCGTTAATGGTATATGGGGTTGAAGGGGCAGAGCCACCGTAAATTGAAGAACAGCCAGTGGCGTTTGCAATAAGCATCCTATCGCCATAAAGTTGGGTTATGAGCTTAATGTAAGGGGTTTCTCCGCAGCCTGCGCAAGCGCCGCTAAATTCGAACAATGGCTGGGCAAACTGGCTGTTTTTTACAGATTTCTCTTTCTCAACAAGAGTTTCCTTGTAGGTAACGTTGTTGGAAATCGCTTCCCAATTTTCGTTCTGATGCAATTGGGTTTCAACAGGCTTCATCAGAAGTGCCTTATTGGGCGCAGGGCAAACGTCCTCACAGTTACCACAACCTGTGCAATCGTATGGGCTAATTTGGATGCGGAACTTGTAATCGGCCAACTTACCCTTCACATTTTGAACGGGGATATCGCCAATCTTTTGCATTTCTTCTTGGCTAATCAAAAATGGCCTTATACAAGCGTGGGGGCAAACGTAAGAGCACTGGTTACACTGAATGCAGTTTTCTACCTGCCACTCAGGAATGTTAACGGCAATGGTCCTTTTCTCGAATTGAGTTGTACCTGGAGGGAATGTTCCATCCTCACGACCCAAAAATGCACTTACCGGTAAGTTATCGCCCTTTTGGTCGGTGATTGGGAATACAACGTTGCGGATGAATTCGGGGAGGCTCTCATCTACCTCCGTTGGCTTAACCTGAATATCTTTCCATTCCGCCGGGATTTGAACTTCGGTCAATCCAGTACCGCCGAAGTCAACGGCAGCATAGTTCATCTTAATAACGGCCTCGCCCTTGGTCCCATATGTTTTAAGTATTGCATCCTTCATATGCTTAACTGCATCTTCGTAAGGGATAACCTCAGTTAGCTTGAAGAAAGCAGCCTGCATAATAGTATTGGTGCGGAAGCCGAGTCCGAGCTCATCTGCTATTTTGGTGGCGTTGATAACGAAGAACCTGTTGTTGTTTTCGGCAAGATACTTCTTCATATAGTCGGGCAACCTTTTTTTGGTTTCCTCAATGTCCCACGTGGAATTGAGCAAGAAGGTGCCGCCGTTCTTCAACCCCTTCAAAACATCGTACTTATAAATGTAGGTTGATACGTGACAGGCAATAAAATCGGCATTGTTTATAAGGTAGGGCGACAATATAGGTTTGTCGCCAAAACGAAGGTGCGAAACGGTGAACCCTCCAGATTTTTTCGAATCGTAGCTGAAATATGCCTGGGCAAACTTGTCGGTAGTATCGCCGATAATCTTGATAGAGTTTTTGTTTGCGCCTACAGTACCGTCAGAGCCCAAGCCGAAGAACTTGGCAGAGTAGTTGCCTTTGGCCGAGGTAACCACGTTTGGGCCAAGTGGCAAGGATCTAAAGGTAACATCATCAACGATACCGACTGTGAACTGGTTCTTTGGTTCGGCAAGTTTCAGGTTGTCAAAAACTGCAACAATCTGGTTTGGCAGCACGTCTTTCGAGCTCAGACCGTAGCGCCCACCAACAACCACCGGAGCATTTTCCTTGCCAAAATACAAGTCACGGACGTCAAGGTACAATGGGTCGCCATTGGCGCCAATCTCCTTGGTACGGTCAAGCACTGCAATTCGTTTAACCGTATTTGGTACAACCCTGAAGAAATACTTTGCGGAGAATGGCCTGTAGAGGTGCACCGTTACCAGACCAACCTTTTCGCCCATTTCGCTCAGATAGTCAACAACTTCCTTAATGGTTTCTGTTACCGAACCCATTGCAATTATTATTTTCTCGGCATCGGGTGCTCCGTAGTAAGTAAAAGGATGGTATTCCCTACCTGTTACTCTAGAGATTTTTTGCATGTAATCCTCAACCATATCAGGCAATGCGTCGTAAAACCTGTTAGAAGCCTCTCGAGCTTGGAAGTAAATGTCGGGGTTCTGTGCGGTGCCCCTTGTAACCGGATGCTCAGGATTGAGGGCATTGTCGCGGAATTTTTGCAATGCTTCCATATCAAGCAATTTTTCCAACTCACTTTGGTTGGCCTCTTCCACCTTTTGCATTTCGTGCGAGGTCCGGAAACCATCGAAAAAGTGCAAGAAAGGGATTCTGCTCTTTATTGCCGCCAGGTGGGCTATGGGAGCGATGTCCATAATTTGCTGTACGCTACTTGTTGCCAGCATTGCAAACCCGGTTTGACGGGTGCTCATCACATCAGAGTGGTCACCAAATATTGAAAGTGCCTGAGCTGCCAAGCTCCTTGCAGAAACGTGAAAAACTCCAGGAAGCAATTCGCCAGAAATCTTGTACATATTGGGAATCATCAACAGGAGACCCTGCGATGCGGTAAAGGTTGTGGTCAGGGCACCAGCCTGGAGCGATCCGTGCACCGCACCGGCTGCTCCTGCCTCCGACTGCATTTCAACGAGCTTGACCTCCTCGCCAAAAATGTTCTTGCGTCCGTAGGCAGCCCATTCATCAACGTTCTCAGCCATATTAGAAGAGGGCGTGATAGGATAAATTGCAGCAACCTCACTAAACATATAAGCCACGTGAGCCGCGGCATGGTTACCATCGCAAGTAATAAATTTTTTCTTTGTCATGACAAATTATTTGTTTGGAATTAAAAATTTCGCTGGTGGTGGCATTAAAAAAACAAGGCGACAAATTTAGTTATAATTTGCTTAGGAAAAGAATATGTTCTCCTTATTTATAACCTTTCTAATCAAAGAACAACCAAGAAACCCCGAACTTTACGGCAAAGTCCTGAAGGGGATAGAAGGGTACTTGGTACACTACTGGCATACCTGGAATGTGACTGCCTACATTTTGAGCTTTCAAGAAAAATCTTGCCCGATCAACCCTGAAAGTTCCAAAAATATCGGCACTAACAATATGATCCGACTTATAACCATTTTGGGTAAAGAAATGCCTTACCACAGGCATAAACCCCATTGGCTTGTAGGGGCTGTTGTAAAAAACATCTATTCCAAGGTTCAAAAACATCGCCTCCCTGAACAATGAAAACTCCACAAACAAGGTGTGGTATGAAATCAATGCTGGGAACCTTTCAAAGTTGTCAGTTCCGGCAAACTGCAAAAGAATATCGTGCGAGGTGTGGATTGGCCCAAATGACTTTTTGAGCCCGCCTCGCAACGAGACCAAGCCAAAACCATCAGTATTCTGTGTGGGTTTGGCGTCAGGTCCAAGATAAACCATGTCCTTTAGCCAGAATGCATTGAAATCAAACCCCAAAGCGCGCCCCCTTAATCCCAAACCCAGTTTGGCTACCCTTTGCTTTTTGAAATTGTTTTGCCACGATACATAATTTCCAAAGAAATTTGACAGAAAGAAGGAGGTCTCCTGAAGCAGAAGTCCAGTGGTGAGTTGAATTTCAGAGGAATTTTCAGGAAGACCATAAACAAATTTTGATTTCAAACTCAAGTCGCCAAAACCCCTTCCCAAGGCAACATAGCTCCCATTTGCTTCAATCCGCCGCCTTTCTCCCAGATTCATCTCGACCTGGCCGCCAGCGATTATTTGCCATAAGCTGGTTCGGACGAAATCATAAACATTGATGGGCTTATCGGAAGGCCCATAAATGGTATCGAAAACGTTTTGGGTGATCCGAGCATAGCGGTGCTTGGCGTAGCTTTTGTATTTCAAGGTATTACGCGAACCCAACTTGAGTTTTCCAATCACTCCAAGTGAGTTATCCACCATAAATACCATGGTTGAATCGTGAGTTTTTTGATTGCTGATTGGTTGCGACCCAAAAAAACTCATTTCGGGCGAGTTACTATCATAGAAATTAATAGACCTGCCCGAAAACGAAAAATCATGGAAAACCCTACCAATAAAAACCTCATTAACCACAATAGAATCCCTACTTGCACCAAGATCCACCTTGCCGGTTTTCAAAAATTGGTGCATGAAAAAGGTAGTTTCAAAATCTTTTAACTCCGCCTTGCTTAGTATGCCTCCATCGCTCCAATCGTTTGCTTCGAAAGCCAACCGGTCCTTTAAACCACCACTTTCCTGATTCTGCACCCGATTAACGATAAGACCCCCAGCAGCACCGTATATTTTTAAGGGGTTATTGTAATTGAAGTTGGCATACCAAGTAGTATTGGAGGCGGCAGAACGTGAATATCTCCCCGGAGAATTCAATGACCGATAGTTAAAACCCACCACCATGGCCTGGCTAAACCTTTGGTTGAATAGCACATCGAAGGTTTGCTCCCGCTTGGGACCGGAGGTATAAAATAAATCGGCAAAAATATGTTCGGGATTGTAAAACCTGATAGTTTCCTTGTCAAACCTGTTGCCAAAGTGAGGTTCGAACCCCAAAAGGGTATACCCTGCCGAAAACCTCGGAGAAAATTGCAATGGTCTTGAAGGGTGCCCGATATTTCCCTTAGTGGCAAGGAAGAAGCTCTCTCTTCGGGGAAATTCGTAGTGTTGGAAGCCCTTGATCTTAACCACATCAACCAAATTTTGCGAGCCTCCAAAGCCGTATAACCGATTGAAGAACTCCCAATTTACTTTGGTGCAAATTTTAATAGAATCACAGGTTGTTGGATTGGAATAGCACAAATTGAAGGCAAAAATGGAAAAGAGGAAAACACTGGCCCTACCCCGAAAAGGATTTTCGAAAAAGGAAATAATTGAAGCAGAAAAGAATACCTTCATCAAGTGCTTAGAATTTTTGGAAAGCAAAGATAAAACAAAAACGAGCAAACTGCACAAACCTTGTTCAAACGAACCAAGGTTCAAACAAAATTGTGGCATAAAATCTGTATCACCAAAAAGAAGCGCTAGTAGGTGACAAATTCAAAGCTAAACAAGAAAACCCCTAGAAACTTTGCTTTAGGTTTTTCTCGATTTTTAAGTTGGTTGTTTAATCTAATTTGGTTAACAGCGGTCTATTAGATTCTTTTTGACCAGGACTAGGCCCAATGGAACCTTGTTTCGGGCATTTACTGCATCATTTTCAATAATTTTGCACTTCTACCAGGGATTAAAGAGTAAGGCTGAATCGTAGCAAATTGGCACCAAATTATTTAAGGACCAGGGCTTGCCGAACCCATTTACCTCCATCTACCCAAATAAAACCACATTTGCAATCCACAATAGGCTGAGTCAGCAACGTATCAGCTTTTTAAACTTTTTTAACTAGCTCGCGAATTAATTTTTGCAAACCACTCAAGGGGCAAGGTTTGGGTTTTGCTCCACTAAAGAATTTAACCAATTATTAGTAAAACTGAGGTATGCGGGTTTTGTGATCTAAGAAAGTGGTTAAAAATTCTATCGGAATTTTGTGGATTTTTATTGCCTGGTGGGACAAACACAAAAAAGTCAATTAAAAATTTTGTATTTGGATCTTAAAAATTACTTATCGTTGAAGGTTAGCTTAGCCATGCACTCGATGCTCTAAGGCATTTCGTTAATGATTTTGTGGGCTTTCCCTCGTGCGTGTTACATTAAGCCAAAAGCCCCGACCGTTAGGAAGGGGCT
>CAZUWF010000025.1:0-33735 GCA_964624065.1 uncultured Bacteroidales bacterium | reverse complement strand
TTTTTGTCAAATGAACAATCTTTTTTTTCTTTTTTTCTAAATGCACAATGGGTTTCATAGATTAACAATTTGTTTAACTTTGAAATCAAATTAATCTATTCCAAAGAATTATGATTGACCAATTGCTAAAGATCGTTCAGCAAAACTCCTCAGATTGCGTGGTAAAGAACAAGGATGTACCTGATCAATACAACCAAGCCGTGCAAGAAGAGGTTACAAACAGCATTGAAAACACATTAGCCAAGCTCCTAAACCAAGGGAAAACCGACCAGGTGTTGGGTTTGTTTGGCTCTGCTGCACAAGGCCAATCGGCAAGTCTTTCGGGCAATCCTATTGCCAAACTTATTTCCGACAATATCGTAAAGACCCTTGGTCAAAAGTTCAAATTTCCTCCTGCAGTGTCGGGGGTTATAGTAAGTACTCTTTTACCAAGGGTATTGGGCCAGTTTTCAAAGAAAGTTGCCGACCCAAAGGACAAGAGCATTGATATGAACAGTGTAATTGGAACATTGTTGGGAGGAGGCAATTCGGGGCAAGCCAAACCATCCGGCGGAGTTGATTTCAACAGTATTCTTGGTAGCATTTTGTCGGAAGGCGGGGCCAAAAGTGGCTCGGGTGGTGGCGGATTTGACGTGGGAGGGTTGCTGGGCTCAATTTTTGGTGGCAACAAGGCAGCAAAAGCCTCGACTCCCAAAAGGGTTATCGCTTCAAGACCCAAAACCACTACAACAGGAAAAAAAATTACCAAATCCAAAACATCTCCAGGAACAAAATCCAAGGGCCAGGACCTGCTGGGTGGTTTGCTCGGCAAGATTCTTAAATAGTTTTTTTAATCTTTATAAACCCATCATTATGAACACCAAAAAAAAAGTAACCCGCATTGAGGGCACCAGTCAAGCTTCAGCCCCAAAAACTTTCGTTCCTTCACCCGAAAGCAAGTCAAAGGCGACCCAACTAAGACTATTTGCAGGTTTGGCCTGGCTGCTGGCAATTGCTGCACAGGTATTTGCCATTTCTCAGCTTTTCAAGACCCCCGTAAATATGGTTTTGATTATAGTCTTGATAATTGTTGACCTTGTCCTTGCCATTTTGGGTTCAATACTTTGGAAAAAGTCGAACAGGCTCGACCCGGCCTCCGAAAAGAACAAGTTCTTATTCTTCATGCAAAGCCAACTTGGCTTGGTGGTGGCAGTAATTGCATTCCTCCCGTTAATAATTTTTATTCTTACCAGCAAGAATTTGGACGGAAAACAAAAAGGTATTCTCGGAGCAATCGCTGCTATTGCGCTTGTTATTGCAGGAATAACGGGTTTTGATTTCAACCCGCCATCCGTAGAACAGTACACCCAACAAACATATGGGGTTGAACAACTCACCGGCCAAAACCTTGTGTATTGGACCAAGTCGGGCTCACGGTACCATATAAATCAAGAGTGTCATTCTATTAACACCCACAAGACCGAAGAGATTTTTGAAGGAACCGTTGACAAAGCACGTGAACTGAAAAACATTTCAGAACTTTGTGGTCACTGCCGTAACAGGGCAATGCGCGAAAAAAACCTAGCTGCAGAGGACTTGATTGTGCCGGAGGAAACAGTGGTAGGCGATACCCAGTAGTGAATTGAATTTGTTCCATTTGAGAAATGGCTGGTGCTTTCATGTACTGGCCATTTTTTTTCGCCAAATCGGCGCAATGTTTGATTACCAATCCTTTGTTAATCCTTTACACAGGGTGAGGTAGCTAACTGTTGACATTTGGATTTTTTTACTCATCAACCCCTCAACAAATCACCACATCAGCTTATCTCCATATCTCCAATCATTACATCCCCAACTTTTCCGTAAAAAACTATCGTAAGTTCCAAATTGCCAGCAAATTTCCTGCTGGGACAGGAAATTTGCTGGCAAACTGCATGGGTCAACCTAAAAAATTTTTTCCTTTTCTTGCAACGTTGGCCAGACAAAACGGAGGGTCGGGGTAGGCCTTGTGCGTGGAAGCTTCGTTTTGTCTATTTCTTTAAAACCCCTGATATTGGAAATTGTTTCACAGCCCCTCAACCCCTCGATCCCTCCACAACTTACCCAATCATCGAATAAACAAATCAACAAATCCACAGTCTATGAGCAACATCCGTAAAAACCTCACGTTACTCTAAACTCTCTTAAACTTTTTTGCATTTTATCAGTTAATTGTTTTCCGCAATTATTTGTAAACAATTTGGTTTATTTTGTAATGATATGTAAATCAAAAGGTTAAAAAAAGTGATTTTTGTTTTTCGTTTATAAAAAAAAACTACTTTTGCACGAAATTTGAAACTAAGTCAGAAATATGTATTGGACACTTGAATTGGCTTCTAAGTTAGAAGACGCACCTTGGCCGGCCACCAAAGAGGAACTCATTGACTATGCGCTTCGTTCGGGAGCTCCAATGGAGGTTATCGAAAACCTTCAAGAAATTGAAGACGAAGGCGATATCTATGAAAGCATCGAGGATATTTGGCCTGATTACCCAACAAAGGATGACTTTTTCTTCCACGAGGATGAGTATTAAGTAATCCTTTTCTAGAGACCCAAAACCGGCTTCTGTCGGTTTTTTTTTTGAAAGCATAAGGTTTGCCACCAGAAAGTTCAACGTTTTTTGGCACTCATCTCAGCTTCCTTCAAAATCTACCCTCAAAAGCCAATCATTTAATTCTTACCTTTGCAAGAATATTTACCCAAGAGGTATAAACCTAAACTAAAATAGTATGCTCGGCATAATAAAAAAGTTATTCGGCAGCAAGGCCGACCGTGATTTTAAAGAAATTAAACCCTTGTTAGAGAAAACTCTGGATGCATACCAAAAAATCATGCAGCTAGATAATGATCAACTTCGTCAAAAAACAACCGAGTTTCGCCAAAAAATACAAGACCACATCGCCTTAGAGCAGGAAACGATAAATTCTTTAAGGAGGGAGGCAGAAGGGAACCGCCTGCTAGACGTGGATCAGAAGGAAAGCCTTTACAATAAGATTGATGAATTGGAGAAGGTTAAAGATGAAAAAACAGAAAAGATCTTGGTAGATATTCTTCCGGAGGCTTTTTCTGTCATAAAAGAAACTGCCAAACGTTTTACGGAGAATACAGAAGTGGTTGTTACCGCCACGCAAATGGATCGCGATTTGGCCAGCACTCGAGCCAGTATTTCCATAAAGGGCGACAAGGCAGTATTCCAAAACCAATGGATGGCAGGTGGTAACACCATTACCTGGGATATGATTCACTATGATGTTCAATTGATTGGGGGTATGCACCTTCACTCAGGAAAAATTGCCGAGATGGCAACCGGTGAAGGAAAAACCCTTGTTAGTACTCTGCCTGTTTACCTGAATGCACTTCCCGGAAAGGGAGTCCACGTAGTTACTGTAAACGATTACCTTTCGAAGCGCGACTCTGAGTGGATGGGTATGCTATTTGAGTTTCACGGGCTCAAGGTTGATTGTATTGACAAGCACGAAGCCCATTCGCCCGCACGGCGAGCTGCTTACCTGGCCGACGATACCTACGGCACCAACAACGAGTTTGGCTTCGACTACCTGCGCGACAATATGTCGCGCAACCCCGAGGAGCTTGTTCAACGAAAACACAATTACGCAATTGTTGACGAGGTTGACTCGGTGCTCATTGACGATGCAAGAACTCCATTAATCATTTCTGGACCCACTCCAAGAGGCGATCAGCACGAGTTTCACGAACTGAAACCCAAAATAGAAAGACTCGTGAGTGCACAAAGAAACCTGGTAACCAACATGCTTTCTGACGCTCGCAAGATTATTGCTAGACCCGAAGGGCAAATGGATGAGAAGAAATTGGGAGAACTGCTGCTAAGGTGTCATCGCGGCCTTCCAAAGAACAAGGCTACCATAAAGCTCCTCTCTGAATCTGGGATGAAAACCATCATGCAAAAGACCGAAAACTTTTACATGCAGGAGCAAAGCAAAAACATGCACATCATTGATGACGAGCTTTTCTTTGTGATTGAAGAAAAAAACAACTCAATAGAACTCACAGAAAAGGGGATTGACCTTATAACCGGCCAAACAGATGATCCTACTTTCTTCATCCTGCCAGATATGGGCTCGGAAATTGCCGAATTGGAAAAATCAAACCTCACTTCACAAGAAAAGCTGGAGAAAAAGAACGATTTGCTTTCAGATTTCAGTGTGAAGAGCGAGAGGGTTCACACCATCAACCAGCTTTTGAAGGCATACACTTTGTTTGAAAAAGACACCGAATACGTAATAATTGACAATAAGATCAAGATTGTCGACGAGCAAACAGGTCGTATTATGGAGGGGCGGCGATATTCTGATGGGCTCCACCAAGCGCTGGAGGCCAAGGAAAACGTAAAGGTTGAGGCAGCAACGCAAACCTATGCCACCATCACGCTTCAAAACTATTTCAGGATGTACCGCAAGCTTGCGGGTATGACGGGTACTGCCGAGACTGAGGCAGGAGAGTTTTGGAACATTTACAAACTTGACGTGGTTTCGATACCAACTCACAGACCCGTGGTACGAAAAGATCACGAGGACCTGGTTTACAAAACCAAACGCGAAAAATACAATGCCGTTATTGACGAGATTGGCAACCTAACTGATCTGGGAAGACCCGTTCTTGTGGGTACAACCTCTGTTGAAATTTCCGAACTGCTCAGCAAAATGCTTAATATCAAAAAGATAAAGCACAACATACTTAACGCCAAGCAACACCAGCGCGAGGCACAGGTAGTTTTGGAGGCAGGTAGGGCTTCGGCGGTAACCATTGCAACCAACATGGCTGGCCGCGGTACCGACATCAAGCTTGGACCCGGCGTTAAAGAAGCCGGTGGTTTGGCAATTCTTGGCACAGAGAGGCACGACTCGAGGCGAGTTGACAGGCAGCTGCGCGGAAGGGCAGGCCGACAGGGTGACCCTGGGTCATCACAGTTTTTTGTTTCGCTTGAAGACGACTTGATGAGGATTTTTGGCTCGGAGCGGATATCCAAAATTATGGATAGGCTGGGTCTTAAGGAGGGAGAAGTCATTCAGCACAGTATGATTACCAACTCTATAGAGAGGGCGCAGAAAAAAGTTGAAGAAAACAATTTTGGTATCAGAAAAAGGCTACTTGAGTACGACGACGTGATGAACGCCCAAAGGGAAGTTATATACAAGAAAAGACATAACGCACTTTTCGGAGAAAGGCTAGCAGTGGACATTTCAAATATGTTTTATGATACTTGCGACCAATTCGTAAATGATCACAAGGACTCTGGAAATTACGAAGAATTTGTTTTCAGCCTGCTGAGAACCTTCGGCATTGAGTCGCCATTTGATGAAAAGGTATTTTTCGATTCAAAAACCGACGTTTTGGTCGAATCGCTCTACGAAAAGGCCTTCGAAAATTACAGAATAAAAATTGAGAACATCTCCAAGATGTCCTTCCCTGTGGTAAAGGAGGTTTTCGAAACCTCGGCTCAGCAATACCAAGATATTGCCATCCCCATTACCGATGGTAAGAAAACCCTCAATGTGATTACTAACCTTAAGAAGGCCTACGAATCAGAAGGAAGGGAAGTGGCGTTGTCAATTGAAAAGAGCATTACACTCGCCATTATTGACAATGCTTGGAAGGAGCACCTTCGCGAGATGGATGACCTTAAGCAATCGGTACAGAGTGCAGCATACGAGCAGAAGGATCCGTTACTGATTTACAAGTTCGAATCTTTCGAACTTTTCAAGCGGCTGGTTCAGAGGGTTAACAAGGATATAATTTCGTTTTTGGTTAAGGCCCAATTGCCAACAAGGGGGGCAGACCAGGTCCAGAGGTCTGCAATTCGCGAAAAAACTGATATGAGCAATATGAGGGCCGGCCGTAGCGACCTTACTGGACCCGGCCAAAGAAAAACGGAGCCGGTTAGGGTAGAGAAGAAAGTTGGAAGAAATGAACCTTGTCCGTGCGGCAGTGGCAAAAAATTCAAGCAGTGCCACGGAAAGGGAGTAATGGTTTAATGAGCCGAAAGGTAGGTGTAGAACCGCGGCAATACCCGTCGCGGTGAAAAGTGAATCATGCAAGTATAATACGTGGAACTTCCAGGCCATTGATGACTAGTAAAGACGCGATCTTTGCGTATCGATTCAAGATTAATTATTTATTTCGAGCCTTGTGGAAACAAGGGGCGAATTACAGCAAAAAACAGGATGCCAGAAATGTTTGCAGCAACCACCCAGGTAAGAGTACGGTACGGCGAAACTGATAAAATGGGATTCGTGTATTATGGAAACTACCCGTTGTATTTTGAAGTAGGCAGGGCAGAGGCCATGAGGCAGATTGGTATGTCCTACAAGGATATGGAAGAAATGGGCGTGTTCATGCCTATTTCAAAAATGGAGATAAGGTACCTCAGGCCAGGTCGTTACGACGATTTACTTACTATAAAAACATTTGTGAGCCAGATGCCTTCATCGAGAATGGTTTTTGATTATGAAATTTACAACGAACAATCCACGCTTTTATGCACAGGCTACACGGAGCTAGCCTTTATTAGCAGCCAAACAAATAGGCCGGTAAGGGCTCCCGAATGGTTCTTGAAAAAATTTGAGCTGGTTTTTGAAAAGTCAATGAATGGCGATCAGTGAATGGGGTATAATTTAGAAATTACAAATTTTTGCCAACTGTCAAATGCCAAAATGATCCCAGAAACCAACTATTATTCACTTTTGATGCCTTATTTTCGATATTTTCTGTAATTGGCAAATGAACCATCCGGTAAACTTCTTAACCCCCCAATCAAGTAAAACTTAAAATTTTTAAACATTTAAACCTAACACAAATGGAAATATACCTTAAAGAAAACCAAAAAGTTGAGGTGCACTACCGTGGGCACGTAATCAAGACTGATCAACCGATAATGGCAGGGGGCGAAGACTCGGCACCTTCACCGTTCGAATTATTTCTGGCTTCTATAGGTGCCTGTGCAGGCTTTTATGTCAAATCGTTTTGCAACCAAAGAGGACTACCTCACCAAAATATAAAGCTGGTGCAAACCATGCAAAAGAATGATTTGAATATGATTGGCAGTGTTGACATTACCATTGTTGTTCCAGCCGATTTTCCTGAGAAATACAAGCCAATGTTAGAAAAAGCTGCCGGTGCCTGTTCGGTCAAGAAACACATTTTAAATGCTCCAGAATTTACAATTCAAACCGTTACTGAATAAAAATTACGACCTTGGAAAAGAAAACACTTGTTATTGGGGCAAGTGATAACCCCGATAGGTACTCGTACAAAGCCGTGAAAATGCTTGTAAGGTATGGCCATCCCGTTGTTGGTGTTGGCCTGAGATCAGGAGCAATTGACGGTGTTGAAATCGTTAAAGGTAAACCTGCCTTAGAGGGTGTACATACCATCACACTATACGTGAATTCTTTAAATCAAGAATTTTACGTTGATTACATACTTGAACTAAACCCCAAACGGATAATCTTCAATCCCGGAACCCAAAATGAGAAACTCGAGCAATTGGCACACAAGCAAGGAATTGAAACGGTGGACGGGTGCACTCTGGTAATGTTATCCTTAAACAACTATTAAGACCAAAAGACAAGATATGAACAAGAAGAACATTGGTTTCGACACAAAGCTAATCCACTCAGGTCAGGTTGAAGACAAGTTTGGCAGTGCCACCGTACCAATTTATCAGACAAGCACCTTCAAGTTTAAGAATGCCGATCACGGCGCAGCCTGTTTTGCCGGCGAATCCGATGGATACATATACACCCGCATTAACAATCCAACCATTGATGCCCTAGAAAGGTTGGTTGCCGATCTCGAAAACGGATACAGGGGCATTGCGGTTAGCTCCGGGATGGCTGCAGTTAATACAATTTACATGGGATTGCTCAGCAAGGGAGACCATATGATCAGTTCATCTGCCGTTTACGGGCCTTCGAGGCTTGTTATGGAAAAACACTACTCGAGGTTTGGAGTTGAATCAAGTTTTGTGAACACTTCCAACCTTGACGAGGTTAGAAATGCCATTAGGCAAAATACAAAGATGATTTTCGTGGAAACGCCTGCCAACCCAACAATGGATCTAACCGATTTGGAGGGGGTTGTGAAAATTGCTCGAGAGCACAATCTCATTACAGTGGCCGACAATACTTTTTGCAGTCCCTATCTCCAAAAACCACTTGATTTTGGGTTTGACGTGGTTTTTCATAGTATCACCAAGTTTCTAAACGGCCATGCCGATATTGTTGGCGGAATAGTTGTTTCAAGGGGCAGGGAGATTGATGACATTTTAAGGCCAATGATGATTAACCTTGGTTGCAATATGGATCCCCACCAGGCATATATGGTTATAAGGGGAATCAAAACCCTATCCATCAGGGTCGAAAAATCTCAGGAAAACGCCATAAAGATTGCAAAGTTCCTTTCAAATCATCCTGCCATAGCCTGGGTTAAGTATCCTGGGTTGGAAAGCCATCCGCAACACCAACTTGCCTTAAAGCAAATGAAGGGCCCGGGCGCAATAATTAGTTTCGAACTAAAAGGTGGTGTAGAGGCTGGAAAAATACTGATGGACAACGTAAAACTTTGTCTGCTTGCAGTTTCTTTGGGGGGCGTGGAAACCCTAATCCAACATCCTGCAAGTATGACTCATTCGAAAATGGATAGGGAAAAAAGGCTTATGGCGGGCATCACGGATGGATTGGTAAGGTTCTCGGTGGGAATTGAGAATGCCGATGATATTATCAACGACCTAAAATGCGCGCTTGATATGGTTTGACCCATTTTTTTATTTTTCTGTATTAAAAAAATTTTACCTTTGCCCTTCACAATTTTTGATGATAGTTACCGGAATTTTGGTAATCACACCTTCAAGGTGTTATTGTAATTCATTTTTCGCAAATACTTTAATTAGTAACCTGAATTTAAATTCGATAAGATGGCAAAAAAGAAGCAACTGGACCCCGAAAACAACCAAAACGTTGAAACTCCCGGGGATGAGCCTCTCAAGGTTGTAGAAACAACCCAAACTGCTCAAAACAACGAATCGGCAATAGAATCTTCCGAAGAAGTACCTACAGTCACACAAGGCAAGGAAATCGAAGAACTTTTAGCAGAAGACCTTAAGCCAATACAAGTAGAGGTGACCCCGGACCTAACCACCCCGGAAATTCAGTGTGAAGAAATACCCGAAGTGGAAGGACAACCCTCTTTTGAAGAACAAGACCCGACTTGCACCAAATTGAAAACAGAGTCTTTACCGGAGGTATCCGATTTGGAGAAACCTAATGAGGACGGTCTTGGTGAGGTGGTTGAGATTCCTGTTCTGGAGACAGTTGCACATCCAGTTGAACTTACCGAAGAAAATTTAAAGGAAGAAATTTCAGTCGATGTTCTTTTAATTGAACCGGATGAATCAAGCGAAGGATCGCATGAGGATGACAGTGAGGTTTCAAAATCCACCTCCTACGGGATGGGAAGCGAAGATGACATTTCAGCCAAGTTTGCCCACCTAACGCGTGAGGAACTCGTTGAATCAATTGAGACCTTGGTCAAGAACGAGGACATAAATTATATCCGAAACAAGATAGGTTTCATCAAGGTAGCTTACCATAAATTAACTCGACTAGAAAGAGAAAAGTTGGCCGAACAATCCGTTGTTTCTGGTGAGGAGCTTTCGGACGGAAGTGACCTGGAGGCAGACAACCTAGATCCATTGAAAATTCGTTTCGACGAGGCTTTTAAGATATATAAATCAAAAAAATCGGAGTTTGATCAAGCCCTGGAGTCTCAAAAGGGCGAAAACCTTGTTGCCAAAGAGGCCATCCTGGAAGAATTGAGGCAGTTGATTGACTCGGAGGAAGAGTTAAAGAAAACCTATGACCAATTTAGAGACTTGCAAGAAAGATGGCGACACATTGGTGCAGTACCGCAACTTGCAAAGAACAATCTTTGGAACAATTACCACTTCTTGATAGAGAAGTTTTTTGACAAGGTAAAAATAAACAAGGAGCTCAAAGACCTAGATCTGAAGAAAAACCTTGAATTGAAAACCGAGCTGTGCGAAAAGGCTGAGGAACTTTTGCTCGAAACATCAATAGTCGTTTCCTTCCAGAAACTTCAGAAACTCCATGAAACTTGGAAGGAAACGGGACCAGTTGCCAACGACAAGAAAGATGATATTTGGGATAGGTTTAGGGCAGCAACCGTTAGGTTGAACCAAAGACGGGAAGAACACTACCAGGGTTTGAGCCAGGAGCAAGAAAAGAATTTTGCTGCCAAGTTGGTGTTGTGCGAAAAGGCAGAGCAAATTGCCGAGATTGTCGTTGATAATCCGAGAAAATGGCAGGAACTTACCACTGAGTTGAACGAAATATTCAAGGTTTGGAAAACCATAGGCTTTGCTCCCAAAAAGGTAAATAACGAGATCTGGAATAGGTTTAGGACTGCATTGAACACGTTCTTTAAGAATAAAAAGGAATACCTTGACAGATTTAAAGACGTACAAAACGAAAACTACAACCAAAAACTAAATCTGTGCATTCAGGCTGAGGCATTGAAGGATAGTACCGATTGGAGTAAGGCTACGAACGAGTTTATTTCCTTGCAAAATCAATGGAAGGTAATTGGTCAGGTACCCCCTAAATTTAGCGATAAAATATGGAAACGTTTTAGGACAGCTTGCGACGATTTCTTTAAAAGCAAATCAGAGTTTTTTGCGAATATTGATCAAACACAGGATAAAAACCTTAGCTTGAAAAAGGAACTCATAGAGAAGATCAAGAATCATCCTTACACCAACGACAATACAAATAACCTTAAGGTTCTTAATGAATTTCAACGGCAATGGATGGAAATCGGGCACGTTCCCATAAAGCAAAAGGATAAGGTTCATACCGAGTTCAGGAATGCCGTTGACGAAAAATTCGAGGCGCTCGGCATTAGTCGGAAGGCCAAGACGGCAATGTCATTTCGAAACAAACTGGATAACCTTAAGGCCAACCCAAATGCCGACAATATTATTTACAAAGAAAGAACCTACTTATTAAACAAGATAAGCCAACTCCAAAACGATATCAATCTTTGGGAAAACAACATTGGGTTCTTCGCCTCATCGAAAAAGGCTGACTTGCTCAAGAAGGAATTTGAAGACAAGATTGAAAAGGGAAAGCAGGAAATTGCCATTATGGAAGAAAAGCTCAAGATTTTGAGAGAGCAATAGCCAATGGCCCGGTCCAATTAATAGTACCCCCAATTTCGTTAGGAGTTGGGGGGTTCTTATTTCAGCTCCACCGAATCAGGCAATATTATTTTGCTTTTAAGGTTGGCATTATTGGTATCCACACACATTCTCTTTACGTCCTTTTCCGAACTCATCAAAATCGAAATCCACCTTGTGCTCTCGTTTTGGTCGAATCCTATTTTCAGAATAAGTGTTAGGGGAACTGCCAAAAACATTCCAATAATACCCAACATGGCCCCCCACAGGATGAGGGAAAGAAATACCATAAGGGGCGAAAGGCTAAGACCCTTGCCCATAATTCTGGGTTCCAAAATATTTCCTAAGCCCATATTTACAATAAAAAAGCCTATAACCGAAAGTATTGCCCCGCTTGGCCCAAATTGCACGAATGCCAAAAGTGTTGGAGGTACTGCCGCTACTATCGAACCTATGTTGGGAATGAAATTCAAGAAAAACGCCAAGGCGCCCCATAACAAAGGAAAGTCCACTCCAATGATTTCCAACCAAATTGCTATAAAAATGCCAGTAACAAGACTGATAGCAGTTTTCAACATCAGGTAGCGCCTAACGTTTTTGCGAAAATCATCTATAAAATCTAGCGATTTTCCATATACCTTTTCGAGCAATTTTGCCTTTTGGCCAAAGGCTGCTGACTCGGCAAGAATGAAAACCACCACAATCAAGATAATAAGTGAATTCGACAAAATTCCCACAATTTGACCTATGGCTCCAGCGGTAAATCCGAATACCTTCGAAACGTCAATGTTTTCCTTTATGAATTCGACCGACAAGTACTCATCCGGAATTTTCAGATCCGAAAGAGTCGATTCGAAAATATTGTTCAGGCTGGCTGTATATTCAGGAATGTTTTTGGTAAAGAGACTAAATGAATTACCCAAAAGTATTCCCACCGAACCTACGGTTGCAATTAATCCTAACAGTACCACGAAAATGGCAAGGGATTTGGGTACCCTTTTCCTTACAAGCCACCCAATGGGCTCGGCACAAATGATGCTTATGAAAACGGCAAGGATCAGCGGGGTAACTATGGCACTGGCCATAACCACCCCCGCAACAATAACAACGCTTGCTGCGCCAATTACAACCGGTGATGTTATTGGATGGTTGCCATAATTATTCTTTTCCATTTCTCTAAGTGATTTAATAGGTTAATGAATCCTTTACTTGAACCTTTCGGAAATTTCTGAAAGCTCCAAAATTGTTATGATTGGTTTGCCGGCGGGTGATTGGTATGGGATTGTACAAGCAAACAGATGGTCAACCAGCGATATCATTTCATCTTCGGTTAACCACTTGCCATATTTAATGGCTAAGCGCCGGGCCAGTGACCTGGCAAGGTTTACCTTGCTGTCTAGTTTCATCTCTACCTGGTTGAGCTTGAAACTTTCAACCATTCCTTCTATTAAGGACTGCAGCTCCTCACCATCAGGCAAATCGGTGGGAATGGCTATTACCACGAAGGAGTTTTTGCCAAGTGTTTTTATCGAAAAACCAAGCAGTTCCATTTCTCCAAGCAACCCCTTTAGTATTTCTGCATCCAATTCGTTGAGGGCAATGTTCTCTGGATAAAGGAGGTTTTGCGAGTTTGGCCTTTTGTTTTCGAGGTATGAGCTTAGTTGCTCGAAAATAATCCTTTCGTGGGCTCTTTGTTGGTCTATTACCATTAAACCCGACTTAACTGGAATGACTACATACCTTTGCTGCAGTTGCATGGGCTTTTTCTGAGCGCCCTTTTGTTGCTCACCATCCAAATCCGAGAGTAGGGTTGCCTGATTGGGTTTGAAGGCTTCCCTGTCAATCTTTGGCAAATCCTCATCCTTTGGAAAAATGTTTTCCCATAGCCCCGGGTTTGCCCTTGAAGTTAATGCCTGGGCTGAAGATCCACTGTTTTTTATTGGTTGAAATGGGTTGTAGTCGGGGTTTACCTTTATTGTTGGTGCACTTATTGGTCTATTGCCTGGGGGTGGAATGCTGTCAAAAGCCTGCTCGCGGTCAAAATCGAGGGTGGGGGAGACGTTGTACTTGCTAAGTGCCCGCCTTACCGATGACTTTAATAGTTGATAAAAGTACCGCTCATCTTGAAACTTAATTTCGGTTTTGGTGGGATGCACGTTTACATCAATTTGCCCGGGATCAGTTTGTAGAAACAAGAAAAAGCCGGCAAACGAATTTTCTGGAATGAGTTCTTCGAAGGCTAGGTTTACGGCGTGGTTAAAGTAAGTGGATTTAATGTACCTGTTGTTTACAAAGAAAAACTGTTCGCCACGGCTTTTTTTCGAATATTCAGGCTTAATCACGAACCCAGTTAGATAAAGTAGTTCCGTTTTTTCTTCAACTGGCACCAGCCTTTGGTTGTAATTGTTGCCAAAGATACTTACTATTCGTTGTTTGGCATTACCACTATCGTACTGGTGAGTGAGCTGTCCGTTTTGATAATACTTGAATGCCACCTGTGGATAGGCCAGTGCTACGCGTATTATTTCAGAAAAAATGTGTCCCTTTTCAATGTTGTCCGATTTCAAGAAATTCCGTCTCGCCGGGGTGTTGAAAAACAGGTTTTTGACAACTACGGTGGTGCCTTTGGGGCATTGACATGGGTTTTGGGACTCAACTTTGGACCCTTCAATAATAACTTCCGTTCCCATGGCAGAGTTCGAAGTACGGGTTTTGAGTTCAACCCTTGCAATTGCGGCTATAGAGGCCATAGCCTCACCCCTGAACCCCAATGTACTGATTGCAAACAAATCGGCAGCTTCGTTGATTTTGGAGGTGGCGTGCCGTTCGAAACACTTTCTGGCATCTGTCTCGGTCATTCCACGGCCGTTGTCGGTAACCTGAATTAGTGTTCGGCCTGCATCCTTTACCATTATGGTAATGGAGGTTGCTTCAGCATCAATTGCGTTTTCGAGCAACTCCTTCACGGTCGAGGCTGGGCGTTGAATTACCTCGCCAGCTGCAATTTGGTTGGCAACAGCATCGGGAAGGAGTTTAATCACGTCAGACATTTAACCCTAAGTCTTGAGGTTAATTTTACCTGAAAAACAAAAAGTATAATGCAAAGGCAAGGGCAAAGATTATCAACAAAAGCCTTTTGTTTGAAATGCTGGCTTCGGTTTTTGCCGAATTGCGCCTCCACCTTGCCTGCATGCGTCCCCGGAGCTCCTCCTCGTAGCCTGCCTCTCCACTTTTCTTGCCTCCCTTGCCATACTTTTGTTCCATCTCCTCCTTCTTGGCATCGTAATAAATTGGCTTGTAGTCGAATTGCTTGTTCTTCGGGGTTTTGAAAAAAGTGATGGCCATAATTTTAGGGTTTACCTTACGGAAATACCATACAAAGGTAAGAAATTTGCACTAAGAAAATATTATCAAAATTAGGGAGGACCATCAATAATTGATAGCCATAAATTAAGAGAGATTCTTATGCCCTGATATAAGGTAAAATCCAAAGGTTTGGCTGCGCTAGTTTTTATAATCTCCGAAACAATCAGCCTTTCTTATAATGGGTAATTCTCAACTAATCGTTTTTCAGTTTTCGATATTTGATACGTTTCGGCACGTTATCGCCCAGTCGCTTTTTCTTGTTTTCTTCGTAATCGGAATAGCTGCCTTCAAAGTAGCACACCTGCGAGTCGCCTTCGAATGCCAGTATGTGTGTTGCAACCCTATCGAGGAACCAGCGGTCGTGGGTGATTATAACCGCACAGCCTGCAAAGTTTTCAAGGCCTTCTTCTAGGGCGCGAAGGGTGTTAACGTCAATGTCATTGGTTGGTTCGTCGAGCAGCAGCACATTGGCTTCGCTCTTTAGAGTCATTGCCAGGTGAAGACGGTTTCTTTCCCCACCCGAAAGCACCCCGCACTTCTTGCCTTGGTCGGCACCACTAAAGTTGAACCGAGCCACGTAAGCGCGGCTGTTCATCTGCCTTCCTGCCAAATTTATAAGTTCGTTTCCGCCAGAAATGACTTCCCAAACGCTTTTTTCGGGGTCAATTTCGGCGTGGGCTTGATCCACGTAGCCAATTTTTACTGTTTCGCCTATCTCAAAGGTTCCATCATCAGGTTTTACCTGACCCATGATCAATCTAAAGAGGGTGGTCTTTCCGGCACCGTTGGGGCCTATGATTCCCACAATACCCGCCGGGGGTAGCGAAAAGTTAAGGTTTTCGAACAATAGCTTGTCACCAAAGGCCTTTGAAACATCCTTGACTTCAATTACCTTGTTGCCCAGCCTGGGTCCATCGGGAATGAAAATTTCGAGTCTTTCCTCCTTATGCTTCACGTCCTCGTTCAGCATACGGTCGTAGGCGCTTAGCCTGGCCTTTGACTTGGCGTGCCGCGCCTTGGGACTCATACGTACCCATTCGAGCTCTCGCTCTAGGGTCTTGCGCCTCTTGCTCTCTGCCTTTTCTTCCATTTTAAGCCTGCTGGCTTTTTGGTCGAGCCACGAAGAATAGTTCCCCTTCCACGGGATGCCCTCGCCACGGTCAAGTTCAAGGATCCAACCCGCCACGTTGTCGAGGAAATAGCGATCGTGGGTAATTGCAATCACAGTTCCCTTGTATTGTTGCAAGTGCAACTCGAGCCACTCGACGCTCTCGGCATCAAGGTGGTTGGTGGGCTCGTCGAGCAGCAAAACGTCAGGTTCTTGAAGCAATAACCTACAAAGAGCAACCCTGCGCCTCTCGCCACCACTCAGGTGTTCTACCAGTTGGTCGGGTTCTGGGCATCGTAGTGCATCCATGGCCCTTTCAAGCTTGCTGTCGAGTTCCCAGCCATTGTACTGTTCAATGAGGTCCGACAACTCCCCCTGCCTTTCTATGAGCCTGGTCATCGCATCGTCGGTCATTGGCTCTCCAAATTTCAGGTTCACCTCTTCGTACTCCTTCAAAACATCTACCACCTTCTGAACTCCTTGCTCAACTATCTCGCGAACGGTTTTTGACCCATCTAGAATGGGGTCTTGTGGCAAGTGCCCAACGGTGTAACCGGGCGAAAAAACCACCTCGCCTTGAAATGATTTTTCCTGACCGGCAATGATGCGCATCAAGGTTGACTTACCGGAGCCGTTTAGGCCTATTATTCCTATCTTGGCCCCGTAAAAGAACGAAAGGTAAATGTCTTTCAGAACCTGTTTGTTTGACGGCGTGAATACCTTGCTCACACCAACCATGGAGAAAATTATTTTCTTGTCGTCGCTCATTTTGTTTGCTGTTTTGGGTAATCAAAATAATCCAATGAGTATCCCTCAAATCTGGCAAAGCAGCAGGATAACCCAAGGTTCAATTCCTTGATTGCATTAATCTATTTCGGACTGCAAATATCACCAAAAAAACGATGCCTCAAACCTTGATAAAAAAGTTTGAGGCATCAAACATAGCCCAATGTTACCCTGTAAAATCAGGCCATAATCAAAAATCAATTTCTATGTAAAGATAATTTGAGTATTTTCACCGCCACACATTGCGTAAAAATCTCCTACGGTAATTATATCCTTAACGTTTTCGTTAAAATCTGCCATACCGAGGTTGAACATTTCGCAAGCCAGCTTGCAGGCATAAATTTCGCCACCTCCGGCGGTAATCATATCAAGAAACTCGCCTACCGGAGGGATGTCCAGCTTGGCCATTTGGCTTCGCATCATAGCCGAAACGCCAGCTTCGACACCCGGAAGGGCACCTAGCAGTGTGGGAAAGGGTAGGCCGCCGGGCATTCGCATGGCAGGATTTCCTACAGTGCCCGTGTGAAGGCTATTCATCCTTTTCTTGGTTATCGCCTCAAGCCCGAAGAAAGTGAAGAACACTTTTGCCTCAATGCCTTCCATTACAGCACCATTGGCCATAACCAAGGTTGCATACACATCTTCAATTGCACCCTTGGCACAAATGATGCAAACTTTTTTTAATGGTTTGTTGTCGTTCATTTTTCGTTTTGTTTATGGTTATACGCAACTCGAGGGTTTTGGAATTCCGGCATATTTGGACGAGAGCTTGAGCGGCCCACCGGGAAAAAGCTGGTAAAGCCCCTTAATGTCAACTATACCCGAATTTCCAACCTTCCTGATTGATATTGCCGAACCGGCAGATTGTTCTTTGCGCAGGAACTCAATAACTTCAAAATGCTTCTCGGTGAGATCGAAGCCATCTTCCTTGGCCAGCTCAACGGCCAGGTCCCTTGACCAATCGGCCATGTTTACAAGGAAACCTTCTGGGGTTACTTCAATGTTTTTTCCCAAATAATTTTTTACTGCCATGATTTTTCAGTTTAATTGTTTTTTATTGTTTATCGAATCCAGGTTTTTCAAGAATGTGAATAAGAAACCCAATGCCGATCTTACCTCAGGATTGTTAATGTTGCGCATAGCCTTGAAGGCGGAGTAACTGGGAACCGGAGCCCCGTGCATTGAATTTACCGCCTCAAGCGCGTTGTTTAAAGCCTCAATCAATTTGGGGTTTGAAAGGTTTCGCATAATTGATGCAAGCAATCCCATGTTTGCCGAGAGGTTTCGAATGTCATCGGCCTGAAAGTGCTGCATGGATGTCTCCACCAATATTTTCAATTCGAGCAAAAACGCAAAGTATCCTTTACGCTCAAACTCACCGAGTTGCCTAGAAAAATCCAAGGCCACCTCATGAACTATGGGAGTAGCATCCTTTACAAAGTCGCTTGCGCTTTCGAGGGTTTCTAACATCATATTGAAGTTATCGATGTTTCTCAAAAACCTCAAGGTCAATTGCTTAATATGTGCAGGGTCAATCGTAACCATACTTTTGTCCAGGTCCTCCACAGCCGAATCGTAAATGCCCTTACCAACAATGGCAACGTCAGAAACCAGGTCTTCAACCATTTGTGTTTGAAGCCTTTGATGGTTAACATAATCGAGCAATAAATCAACCTTTCGGTTCAATTCTTCCACCTGCGCTTGCAAAGATTTTTCTTCCATTTTTTTGCCAGTTTAGGGTTTTTGTTTTCCTGCCATCGTCATCAATGGATCCACCGGAAGTTCCTTTCCTTTTAGCAAAATATGCCAGTAAATCCACCTGAACATCATCTTGCCATAATGGTTGATCTTGGTATTTTTAAGCAAACCGAACGGGCCTATTCCAGGCAAGGGGAAAGTACCGGGAAGCGGCTCGGTTGTATAGTTAAAGTCAATCAGAGCCCCTTTGCCGAATCCGGTTTCGATGTAGCAATTTGCATGACCGTCAAACTTGGCATGCAAGGGTCGGCCTTCAATGGCACTAACTAGATTTTCGGTAAGGATTTCGCTTGCAAAGTGGGCCACCGATCCAGCCTTAGAGGTCGGAATATTGGCAGCATCGCCCAACACGAAAATGTTATCGTATTTTTCCGATCGCAATGTTTCTTTATCCGTAGGAATAAAGCCCATATCATCGCCCAAGCCGCTGCGCGCTATCACCTTGTCGCCCATGTTCATGGGCACTACTGTCAACACGTCAAATTCAATTTCTCTCGCGTCGAAAGAGATAATCTTCTTGGCTTTGTTATCAACCCGTTCGATGTAAAATTCGGGAATTACATTAATGTTTTTTTCCGCTAACAACTCCGATAGCATTTTTGTGGCAATGGGCTTGGTAAATGCCCCCGACATTGGGGTAACCAACGAAATTTGCACCTTGTCTCGTATTCCTTTTTTTGTAAAGTAATGGTCGGCCAAAAAAACAAACTCAATTGGTGCTACAGGGCACTTGTAAGGAAGTTCGGTAATTGCCATAACAAGGTGCCCGCCCTCCCAGTTCTTGAAAAACTTTTGAAGTGCAATTGCTCCTTCAATTGTGTAAAAATCAAAGATTTGCTTGTACCATAGCTCCTCTTTCAAGCCTGGTGTTTCTTCCGGATTTGTTCTGGTACCTGTGGCAATTATTAGGAAATCGTAGTTAAGCACGGAGCTGTTATTCAAGTAAACCTTGTTATTTTCGGCATCAATCCGGTCAATGGCAGTGAATATCAAATTAACCGAAGGTGGAATGAAATCAGCCTTGGCCTTGGTTACATCCTGCTTGTTGTAAATCCCGAAGGGGATGAACAAGAAGCCAGGTTGGTAGTAATGGTTCTTGTCCTGGTCAACAACTGTAATTTTCCATTCCTCGGCGTCGAGGAGTTTAACCATCTTGTTGGTCATCATTGTCCCGGCGGTGCCTGCGCCAAGAATTACCAAATTTTTCATGTTTAAAAAGAATATTGAATTAATGGGGGAATAAACTTTTTCAAAATTTTCGACTTTTGATTATTTGGAACCTACCCAAAGGGCAAATTACAATGCCGCATCAAAGGTAGTTTACAAGCCATTGTTTTTTATCGGTGTAACTATGATTATTATCATAAGTTGACAAATATCATTAAGTTTATCTATTTTTGAAGAAAAATGTCAACCGTTATTATGATGGAAAATACTAAGTGTTCGTGCCAAGGTTGCCAATTAAAGGACTTTTTTTTTGGTCAAGTTCCCGAAGAAGAGATAAGCCAAATATGCAATCGAAAAACCGAAACCAGATACAGCAAGGGAGAAGTGATAATAAATCAAGGGGAAGAAATAAGTAATTTTTTATACATGAAGGCGGGGTTGGTAAAGCTTTTTCGTAAACTTCCCGATGGCAAAGACCAGATTATTAGTTTTGCTTGTCCTATGGACTTTGTTAGCCTCCTTAGTGTTTTTTCATCAAACAAATACAAATACTCGGTTTCCTCAGTAATGGATTCAACTGTTTGTGCAATAGACATGGGTTTTTTGAAAAACCATGCTTTGAGCAATCCTCGGTTTGTGATGAATCTGATGAGCAAGGTTAGCGAAGCTACTGACAAACTAATCATTGAAAACCTTGAGATCAAAAGGAAACAACTTCGAGGCCGGGTTGCACACGTTCTGCTCTTTTTTGCCGATCACGTTTTTGGAGGCCTTGAGTTTGAGCTCCCCGTTTCGCGTCGAGAGGTGGGCGAATACATTGGTATGACAACTGAAAACGTCATCAGGTCGCTGTCGGAATTCAGAAACCACGGCATAATAAACATTTTCGGTAAAAATATTTATATAAAAGACCGGAAAAGGCTCGAGGCAATTTCGGAATTCGGCTAAATTTGCAGTTCTTGTTTAATCATTAAAATACCGGTATGAACCTATTCGAAATAAAGGAGTTTCTCAAAAAGGTTGAACTTTTTAGAGACCTAACCGACTCGGAGCTTGACATCTTTGCCAGGGAAATAGAAATAGTTGATTACAGGGCAGGCAAACACCTTTTTTCTGAGAACGCCCCATCCAAGAGCTACTTGTTTTTTATATATGAAGGTGAGGTGGAGCTTTACAAGAAGAGCCCCTATGGCGAGGAAAAACGTTTGAGCTATTTCGGCAAGTTTGATTTTTTGGGAGAGCGCTCATTGATTACCACCTCGCCCCACAGCACCAATGCCCGCACGGTTCAAAACACCAAATTCCTGTGCATTGCCAGCAAGCAATTCGAGAAAATCTTTGAAGAAAACCCCAAAACAGGGCTTAAAATAATGAAGCGCATTAGCCGGATTATGGTTAGGAGAATGCGTCAAAGCAACACGCGGCTTGTAAACGTAAGTGCCCAGTACGAATCTGGGAGGGCTCGCATCGAAAGCGACTTGCTTGGCGACCGTCGGGTGCCGGCCGAGGTACTATATGGCATTCAAACCTTGCGTGGCCTTGAAAATTTCAACATCAGCGGGGTTACTCTTAACTTCTTTCCTGCCCTGATCGAGGCATTGGCCATGGTAAAAATGGCATCGGCGGGTGCCAACAATGAAATCGGCCTTCTTCCAAACGAAATAGCCAATGCAATTACAAAGGCCTGCCATGATATTATCAACGGAAAGTTTCACCAACATTTCGTTATTGATATGATTCAAGGAGGCGCTGGTACCTCTACCAATATGAATGCCAATGAGGTGATCGCAAACCGAGCCTTGCAAATAATGGGGCGTGAACCCGGCGACTACAGGTATTGTCATCCAAACAACCATGTTAACCTCTCCCAGTCAACCAACGATGCTTATCCCACGGCGGTGCATATTGCCCTCATAAACAGCAACAAGAAGTTGGTGGATGTGCTCATTCAGTTAATTGAAGGTTTCAGGCTGAAGGAGAAGGAATTCGAGAATGTGATAAAAATGGGACGGACACAACTTCAAGATGCTGTGCCTATGACCCTTGGCCAAACATTCGGTGCTTATGCCACCACCCTGTCTGAAGAGATTTCAAGGTTAAACGAAAACTCGAATTTGTTTTTAGAGGTTAATATGGGGGGTACCGCCATTGGAACGGGAATTAACGTTCCGCCGAAATATACCGAGGCGGTAATTGATCATTTGAATTTGATCACCGGCTTGAATCTCAAGTTGGCCGAAAACCTTGTTGAGGCCACGCAAGACACCGGTGCCTTTGTAATGTACAGTGCTGCAGTGAAAAGGCTGGCAGTAAAGCTATCGAAGATTTGCAACGATCTCAGGCTTCTTTCTTCAGGACCGCGTACCGGAATCAACGAAATAAACTTGCCACCCATGCAGCCTGGCTCATCAATAATGCCAGGGAAGGTCAACCCGGTAATCCCTGAAGTGGTTAACCAAATAGCATTTACCGTTATTGGCAATGACCTTACTGTTACCCTTGCCGCCGAGGCTGGTCAATTGGAGCTGAATGTAATGGAACCGGTAATTGTCCACAGCCTTTTTCAGAGTATCGAGATGCTAAAGAACGGAATGATCACCCTACTTCACCGATGCGTATCGGGTATTACTGCAAACGAGGCTCGCTGTAGGGAGATGGTAATGAACAGTATAGGGCTGGTTACAGCTCTCAATCCGGTTCTTGGCTACGATGTTTGCACCCAAGTGGCCAAGGAAGCCCTTGAGCAAAACATAGGGGTGTACGAACTGGTGCTGGCAAAGAAATTGCTTTCAAAGGAAAAGCTCGACGAACTTCTTAAGCCCGAAAATATGATTAAACCAAGAGCCTATTAGGTACTTGATAATTTGTGGATCTTGTAATATGTGGATTGGTGAATGAGCAATTGTTGAACCAAAGAGATTAACCGTTTTTGGGAAAGGAGGCTTGCATGCTCCCGATTACTTACAATTATTGTTCAAAATTCAAGATCAATTATTTCTTTCCAACCGGAATAGAGATACTTAGCCACGGAAAGCCAATGAATCCTTCCTCAAAAACTACATCCCAAGGAAAAATCAATCCATAATCGAGGCTTATAGAGCCGAAATTGTATCTTCCGCCAAACAGCGATAGAACAAAGGTTTCGTCCAAGGCGTTTAAAAAATAGTTTTCGGCAAGGAGGTAATGCTTCTTGCCCGTCCTGAACATTCCCGACACCGAAACCAATGGACTTTCGGCCCATTCGTCCTCTGCAAAGCCATACCCCAAGTTGAGTGAAAGGTTGTTGTGACGGTTTCCGATGGTACCGCCGAATGTCAAAAAACCTGCACTTACACTTTCGCCAGGCGCAAATAAAATCAGCAAATTGCTACCCACCGAAAATTTATCTTTTACAACAGGAAAGTTTAAAGAGGGAATTACCCAAAATGGAGTGGATAGGCCAAAGAGAAATAGTGGAACCATACCCGCTCCAACGGAAAAATTATCAGAGATGCCATACTTAATTTGGTTGAAAAATACCCAAGTATTTTGGTAATAACCTTTCCCCTTGGGCAAACCGTTGTGATTGGTAAGAACAAAGTACCGGTTTGGGTTTGATAAGTCAAACTGGTTGTCAATCACGCTCAACAGCACTTTTTCTGATATTTTATCTTTAGAAACGATAATAGTACCTAGTGTTTCGGTTTTGACAACCAATTCGGTTGCCGTCTCGGACAGAATTGTTCCTACAATGGTGATGCCTCCTGCGGTTTGGATTCGGTAAACTAGTGGCTTGGATTCTTCTTGCCCCTGGACGGGAATGCCAACAAGCAAAAAAAATGTGAGTAATGGCAATAGAAAGGTTGCAGTTTTCATAGGTTTGTAATTGCAATAGGTCAAAGAATCAGATTTTTCGTTGTAAAGATAATTTGAAAATTTGGAATTAAACAGGCATTACCTTCAATCAATTCGTCAACCCATCAATCTCCCCCGCCAAGGTAAACGAATAGCAATACCAAAGGGATAATAATTCCAGCGGCAGTAATCCAGGCTCCCCTTCGTGTTATCCCGTTTTTGCCTTTTAAAACGAACATACCAGTAATGGCCAAAATTATCAGTCCTACAGCAAATAAGTCTGAGAACCAGGTCCATAGTTTTTTGGGTGTATTGTAATGCAGGAAGTTTAATTGATAAAAAACTGGACGCTTTCTGATGGTTTCAAATTTGGCTTCACCATCGGGCAAATTTACCTCCAAACTTCCGTCTTTAATGAAAATTCTAAATGTTTCACCGCTGGCCAAATGGGTACGGTACGAGTTCTGCTCGTCCACTTGCTCCAGAAAAAACAACGCCAACCCCTTTTCCTCCATATTCTGGTGAGGGAGTTTAAGGCTAATTGATTTCTGTGAGACAAGATAGTTTGGATCCCAGTCATCGCGGTGATTAATTGCTATTCCCGATACACCATAAATAATTGCCATCCCAACAAAAAAGTAGCCCAAGTCGCGATGTATTGCCCTATTTGCCTTCCTGATTTTCATATCTACTATTTAATTTAAAAGTCGGCTTAGCCTGTTATGACTAAATATTTTGATTTTTATTGGAATATTACCAAATTCGAGGTAAGTTGAAAGCTCCCTTACTTGTCCTTATCTTTTAATAAATTTTTTACAAGTTTTGCCCGCTCCAAGGTATGACCCTGCTCTACATAACCCAGGTGCTAATTGCCATAACCAATGCTGCCAAGCTGTGATCATATCCTAAAACCACAACCTCGTTTCCTTAAAACCACCATTAAATGAAATAGGTTGGCGGCTTAGCCTAACAAGGCAAGAAGTCCTTTCCATCTGATTTCAACTATTCTTATCTTATCCCCACTTTTTTGGCAATGACAAGAGATAAATCCGTGCATTGCTACTTCTTTATGAACAAAATCAAGTGGATTCGAAAAAATGTCATTTATTTGCAAAGTTTCAGCAAACCAGACTTCTCTAACAACGCTTTTTGAACCACAACCTAAAATGAAGATTACACAGGAATTAGAACCAATGGTTTTTCACAATATGGTTTTATTCGGGAATAATTGGATGCAAAAATAGGGAGATTATCAAAATTTTCAAGGATTGGATCGAAAAAAAATTGGGCTGGGAATTACCCCAGCCCACACCTTATCAACTAAACAAAAACAACTCTTATTAGTATCTGAATTTAGATCTTGGCTTAAAGGGCCTTCTTGGCTTATACCATTTTTCCAGCTTTTTGCCCTCCTTCAAGGTTTCGCGCTGAGCTTCGGTTAGCAGCGACTTTAATTCCTGACCAAATCTAATGTTTTCCTTTTGGATGTCGGCCCTAAGTAAAGATATCTTGTCAACTATTTGGTTTACTGTATCCAGGTTCGGGTTTTCTTCTCCCATAACTTGGCGCTTTTGATGCCTTAGAGATTTAAGTTCCGTTATCCGCTCCTTGTTTGCCTCGTACCTTGCGGCCCTTAACTCGGCTACCCTAGCTTTTTGGTCTGGAGTCAGGTTCAAGTTATTGGCTATAAACTCCCTCCTCGCTTTCTCCCTAAAGCGAAAGTCTTTCCTAACTTTCTGACCAATAGCTGAGGTTGAATCAATAACCACAAGAGTCAATAGGGCGATAATAATCTTAAATATTTTCATTTCAGCTCGTTTAGCATTTAGTTTTGAGATTGATTATTGGCTTAAAGGTTTAATGCGGTTTAAAAATAATTTACAAGAAAAACAAATCTAAAAAGTTTCTTTTTTCTTTAGCTTTGCGAAAAAAAGTATGGAGGGATTTAAAGGATTAGCGCTGGAATTTGATCAAGCAGCCCTTATTGCTTTTGTGGGCTACATCCTTCTTGTTGTTATGCTTGGCCTTTACGCTGCAAGGTTTTCGTCGGAAGGCATCTCAAATTTTTTCATAGGTGGTCGCAAACTGGGAACGTTGGTGGTTGCCGTATCGGCGGTTGTTAGTGGCCGGAGTGCCTGGCTGCTGTTAGGATTTTCGGGTATGTCCTTTGCGATGGGGCTATCGGCTGTATGGGCAGTTATTGGTTATATCATAGTAGAGTTTTTTTTGTTTTTTTTCTTCGCACCCCGCATAAGAAAGTTTTCGGGCAAGAATGATTGCATTACCATACCTGATTTCTTTGCCGAAAGATTTGACGACAGGAGTGGAATACTACGAATTTTGATCGTGGTAATTATTTTGATTTTTATGGTGGCCTACGTATCGGCCCAATTCGTTGCTGGGGGTAAGGCCTTTTCTGCAAGTTTTTCGATAAACGAAACTTATGGAATACTAATCACCGCCGCCATTATTTTGTTTTACACTATAGTTGGGGGGTTTTTGGCTGTCAGTTTGACCGATACCATACAGGGTGTAATAATGGTGTTTGCATTGCTTGTTTTGCCATTGATTGCAATTTCGCATTTAGGAGGGTTCGGCGAGTTTTTTGGCGAGGCATCAAAGCTAAACGAAGGTAATTTCTTCAATCCTTTTGCCCTGGGAATTGGCACGTTGATCGGATTTTTGGGCATAGGGCTGGGATCTCCGGGTAATCCTCATATTATTGCCCGATACATGGCCATAGAGAAAGAGGAAAACCTTCCGAAGGTTGCTTATATTGGCACTGCTACCAACCTTTTGCTTGCATTGGGTGCACTTTTTACGGGTATGGTGGGTAGGATTTACTTTACTGAAGTGGCCCTGTTGCCATCAGGTGATGCTGAGAACGTTTATCCAGCCCTGGCCCAACAGCACTTGCATCCAACTTTCTATGGAATTGTAATTTCATCAATTTTTGCAGCAATAATGTCAACGGCCGATTCCCAGCTTCTTGTGGCTGCATCGGCGGTGGTTCGCGACATTTACCAAAAACTAATAAAGAAGCAAAGCGAATTATCTCAAAGAAAATTAGTTGTAATTAGCCGTGCGATAGTTTTCTTGGTTGTATTAGCAGCGGTGTTTCTGGCCTTGGCGGCAGGTAAGGTGGTATTTTGGTTGGTGCTATTCGCCTGGGCCGGACTTGGAGCTGCCTTCGGGCCCACCAGCATTTTAGCGATTTTCTGGAAGCGGACCAACCTACCCGGAGTGATAGCCGGGATTGTTACAGGTGCTTTGACCGTAATTGCCTGGAGCCAAATTCCGGTGCTGAAAGGTTTTGTTTACGAGCTGGTGCCTGCCTTTTTCTTTGCAATGCTGGCAACCATTATTTTTAGCCTTTTAACCAAGCCAAACAAAGTGGCGCAGCAGAAATTTGAGGATTTTGGATGACAACTAATACACTGTTCGGGACAATAATTGTGTGGTTAGCACCCGATTCTCACACTCGGCTTTGTTTATTCATTGGGTACAGTTTTGCATTGAGAAAAAGGATATCCCCAGCCCAATTGCAAAATTCCTTTCAATTTTAGTTCGAAAATGCGAATATCTCTTTCTTGAGTTGTATGCTAAAAAACCCTTTCAAATAGTTTTTTCAAAAACCCTTTCCCTTTTTCCTTATCTCCCTCTTCAGGCCTTTTCTCGTAGTATTTCTCGCTAGTCCCGAATATATCCTCCCAGACTGATGGTTCGGGCACTTCATCAAGGTAAAATGGGCAATCAAGTGATTCAATAAGATTTTCGGTTAGGGGCTCAAATGAACCTTCAATGTACTTGCGAATTCGATTATCCCGCCTTATTTCGTCATAATAGTCGGCCCAAATATGAACTGCCGACCCAGAAGCTCCAAAGGGTAGGGGAAAGGTTTCGGCAAATCGAGGATTCTCCAGCCCAACCCAAACCCCAGTTACCAAATTGGGAGAATATCCCACAAACCAATTATCGGTGTTTAGTTGGGTTGTGCCGGTTTTTCCTGCAAGGGGATAATTGGCCTCAATTCTATCGCGAATTGAGCTGGCGGTTCCTTCATTTACCACAGCCTCGAGAAGGTGATTCACAATGAGGGCGGTCTCGGGTTTTATGGCTTCTGTGGTTTGAGGAGTCGAGTCGTGGTGGTAAAGAATTTTGCCATCCTTATCTACAATTTTTAGCAAGTATTTTGGGGTAATTACAATACCGTTATTTGCAAAACCGAGGTAAGCAGAGGTAATCTCCATAAGAGAAACTTCTGCCGTGCCCAGAGCGATTGATGGTACTGAAGGAAGCTTGCCCCTGAATCCTGCCCTCCTTGCAAGGTCAATCACCCCTTCTATACCGCAATCGGTAATAAACTTTGTCGAGACCGTGTTAACCGACCGCGCCATTGCCCCACGCATTGAATAATATCCAACGTAATTGTGGTCGTGGTTTTCAGGGCTCCAATTGTCGTAGGCTTCAAAAACCGGCGCATTTGCCGAAACCATCTCGCAGGGCCGTGTGCCACTTTCAATAGCTGCTGCATAAACAAACGGTTTGAAAGTGCTGCCGGCCTGCCTATGTGAGTTTACCAGGTCAAATTGGAAGAACCTTATGTTGTTTCCGCCAATGTATGCCTTCACGTGACCGGTGCTCTTTTCTAAAGAAAGCAACGATCCGTGCACGATTTGTTGCGAGCGAAAAATGGAATCAATAGGGCGTATATTGACAGATTTCCCGCCATTCCAATCAAACATCAATGTCTGGGATGGGGTTTTGGCAATTCTTTCAAGGTCTTTCTTTGAATTCCCTTTTTCTGCCTTGTACCTTTCGGAATTTAGCCAAAGCTTGTGGAGCAAAGGTTTCACGCTAGCCATATTGGCACTGGCAAATATGGCGTCAACATTTTCTTGAAGCCTTTTCATTTGTCTTGCGAAAGCCCTTTCAGCTGCAACCTGAAGCTGAAAGTCTATTGTGGTGTAAATTCTTAGCCCATCGGTAAATAAGTTGTATGATGTTCCGTGGGACTTGTTGTAATTGGAAAGAAAAGTGGTTACTTCCTTCCGAAGCTTTTCCCTAAGGTAAGGCGCTGGGCCGTGTGCGTGCGACATTGGGTTATATTGCAAAACCAAGGGCATTTTAGTGAGTGAATCGGCCTGGAGCCTGCTTATAATTCCACTCTTATATAGTTGCGAAATCACCACGTTTCGCCTTAAAGTTGACCCTGCGGGATTTGTGCGCGGGTTAAGGGCGGTGGTCGCCTTTAGCATGCCAACCAATGTGGCGGCCTCTTGTGCGTTTAGCTGGCTGGGATGTTTGCTGAAATAACGTTGGGAAGCAGCAGATATCCCGTAAACGTTCTCGCCAAGGTGCACGGTATTGAGGTACAGTGTAAGTATTTCGTTTTTTGAATAGACCTTTTCAAGCCTCGAGGCAATTAAACCTTCACGCGCCTTCTCACCAATCAACCACAAAACTCCCTTTCTTTGCCGTGGATACAGGTTTTTTGCAAGCTGCCTGGTTATGGTGCTGCCCCCACCGGCACTCCTGTTGCCAAGAATAAGATTTTTTACAATAACCCTCGGCAAGCTAAGGTAATCGGTGCCACTGTGCTTAAAAAACCTCTCGTCCTCGGTTGCAATAAGTGCGGGAACAACCCATTCTGAAATATCATCGAGCCTAACGGCAGTACGGTCATAGATAAAATATTTTCCGAGAAGTTCACCTCCCAATGCATACACCTCCGATGAGTTGTTTTGCTGGATTGCTTTTAGCTGGGACACCGTGGGTACTTGTCCAAAAAAACCTATTCTGGACAAACCAGAAAAAGTTAGGTAGCCTACTAAAGCTAATCCAAAAAGCAACAAGGATGCTTTGAGGAAAATATTTCCAGATACGAAATATAATTTCTTTGTATTGCTTTCTCTCTCTGACTTCTTTCTACTTGCCTTGATTTTTGACCTTGAAGGTACCTTCCCGCTGTTTTCTTTCACCTTTAAACAAAAATTGATTGTGTATTATTTTTTCTGATATCCCACAAGACCCCTTAATTGAAATTCTTACAGTTAACCTTCAAACGAATTGAATTATGCAATATTGTTTTCACAAATTGTGGAATGTTTACATGTTACCTTCCCATTTTTTCCTACTTTTGCTCAATTAGAAAAACCGAAATTATGACCGATTACCATAAGTTAAAAAACATTGCTAACCAGTTGAGGCGTGATGTTTTGCGGATGGTGCACGCCGTTCAGTCGGGTCACCCTGGTGCTCCTTTGGGCTGCGCTGAATTTTTCTCCGCCATGTTTTTTTCAGTGATGAATCACAATCCTGCTCATTTTGATATGGACGGCAAGGGGCAAGATATTTTTTTCCTGAGCAACGGACACCTTTCGGCTGGTCTTTACAGCATATTGGCGCGTAGTGGCTATTTTGATGTCGCCGAATTGGCAACTTTTCGCAAAATAGACTCCCGCCTCCAGGGGCACCCAGCCACCCACGAAGGGTTGCCTGGAGTAAGGATTGCAAGCGGAAGCCTCGGACAGGGTCTCAGCGTGGCGTGTGGCGCTGCCTTGAGCAAAAAGCTCAACAGCGATAAATCCTCAATTTACTGTCTCTTGGGCGATGGCGAGCTCCAAGAGGGTCAAGTTTGGGAAGCAGCAATGTTTGCCTCAGGTCGCAATATTGATAACCTAGTGGCTGTGGTTGACTACAACGGGCAGCAAATTGACGGCCCGGTAGACAAGGTAATGCCACTTGGCAATCTTAGGGCAAAATGGGAGGCTTTTGGCTGGAAAGTGCTAGAAATGGACGGCCACAACCTTGAAGAAATCATCGATACTATGGCAAATGCCAAAAGCCTTTGTGGCTTTGGCAAACCAGTTGTTGTGCTGATGAAAACAGAAATGGGCAAAGGGGTCGATTTTATGGAAGGTACCCATAAATGGCACGGCAGCCCTCCAAACGACCAGCAACTTGAAAATGCTTTAAGTCAAATTCCTGAGTCTTTGGGAGATTACAAAATTCAATTTATAGTGAAAGGCAAAAAACCGAAAGGTTGCAAATAAAATTACCAATGGCTGAGGGTTTGGTAGCAGAAGTATTTAATCCTTGAAACCTTTATGCTATTTATTTCCTATCATCATAACTGTAGCTAATTAGAATATGAAACAATACACGTTTACCGAAAAAAAAGATACTCGTTCTGGTTTTGGAGTAGGGCTACTTGAAGCCGGGAAAAGAAATGAAAATGTGGTGGCATTATGTGCAGATCTTATCGGTTCGCTCAAGATGGGCGATTTCCAGAAAGCATTTCCAGAAAGGTTTTTCCAAGTAGGTATTGCCGAGGCAAATATGATTGGAATTGCAGCTGGCTTAACCATAGGGGGAAAAATTCCATTTACCGGAACCTTTGCCAATTTCAGCACCGCAAGGGTTTACGATCAGGTGCGCCAAAGTGTGGCTTACTCACACAAGAACGTTAAGATTTGCGCCTCTCACGCCGGTTTGACACTTGGCGAGGATGGTGCCACTCACCAATCTCTCGAAGACATTGGTATGATGAAAATGCTGCCAAACCTTACCGTGGTGGTTCCTTGCGATTACAACCAAACCAAAAATGCCACAATTGCCGTGGCAGAGCATAAAGGGCCAGTTTACCTGAGGTTTGGCAGGCCAGAGGTGCCAAATTTTACCCCTCCAGACGAACCCTTCGTAATTGGGAAGGCCTTAGTTCTCTGTGAGGGTTACGATGTTTCGATTTTTGCATGCGGACATCTTGTCTGGGAAGCTCTCGAAGCCGCTAAAATGCTTCATGAAAAAGGCTTTAGTGCAGAGGTGGTTAATATGCATACCATTAAACCATTGGACAACCAACGGGTCTTACTCTCGGTCGCCAAGACAGGCTGCGCTGTTACCGCCGAAGAGCATCAACTCAACGGGGGTCTCGGCGAATCTGTTGCACGGGTTCTTGGCGAAAACCTTCCATCACCCATTGAAATGATTGGTGTGAAGGATACCTTTGGTGAAAGTGGTACCCCTGCCGGGCTAATGAAGAAATATGGGCTTGATGCCGAAAATATTTTCATGGCGGCCATTATGGCCATCGGAAGGAAAAAGTAGTGTTCCGGATTTGTTGCTATGGGGTTTTTTGCAATTTTTTGCGGTTAGTTTCATTCACTTTCAATGATTCCTGACGAAGAATTATTAGAACGTTTTAGAAAATCTGCCAATTCGGATCACGTTTTTGGGCTAATTGTTCGTAAGTATCAGCAAAAAATTTATTGGCACGTCAGAAGATTGGTAAACTCCCACGAGGATGCCAACGACATTGTTCAAAACATTTTCATCAAATCCTGGATGGCCCTCCCCAACTTTAGAGGCGATTCAGGTCTATACACCTGGCTTTATCGCATTGCAACCAACGAAGCCATTTCGTTTTTAAATAGAAACAAAAGCAGGTTTATGACATCAATTGACGATGAATCATCAAACCTCGGTAACAAACTGGCGGCAGATTTTCATTTTGACGGCAATAAGCTTCAGAAGGAGGTTCAAAAAGCAATTCAAAGCCTCCCCGAAAAACAAAGGGTGGTATTCTGTCTGCGGTATTTTGACGAAATGAAATACGAGGAAATGGCGGAGGTACTGGATACATCAGTGGGCGCACTCAAAGCATCATACCACCATGCAGCCAAAAAAGTTGAAAAGTTTATTGCTGGTAATTAAACCATCATTTCAAAAGACAATCAAAGTTTCAGGTATAAAAATGAATAGAAGAGACGAAATACGAAAGGAGTTGCAGGAACTTGGACTCGAGAAGCTCGCTAACCTTGATCATGAATCGGGTTACGGGGTTCCGGAAGGATATTTTGACCAATTGGAAAATGCAATCCTCAAGAACATACCCAACAATGGGTTTACCGAGGCATCTAAGAGAAAAAGCCTTTTTTCGCTTAGGATGGTCAGTTCAATTGCCGCATCGTTATTAATTCTGGTTATTTTTGGAGCCAGTTTCCTCTTCCTAAATAATGATAAAAAAAATGATTCCTTTGTTCGGGTATCAAGTAATGAATACGAAGACTACCTTGCAAGTCTCAATGATTTCGAACTCTTGAAAATGAAGGAGTACCTTGTTGACCTCCATAATTTTGAGGCCACCCAAGGCTTTATTGGCCATGACGACGAACATTTACTCGATTACCTAATGGAAGAAAGCAACTATCATAAATTTGACCCTATGACCTTAGTTGATTTGGATAACAAATAATGCTAAATCTCAAAAGAAATGAAAAGGAATAAACTAAACGTTAGCCTTCTCCTAAGGCTTTTCGTCCTGACGGTGCTAATGGCATCTTCTGTCAACCTTTTAGGACAGAGGCAGCAGAATCGATTGGATAGGATGGAGAAAATAAAATCGCAACGGATTGCATTCCTCACCGAAAGAATGTCGCTTACACCCGACGAGGCTCAAAAATTTTGGCCAGTGATGAACGAATTTTTCAAAAATCGTCAGGACCTTTTGAGAGAATTCCGCAATCAATGGTCATGGGATATTGATGTTTCCAAGCTTACTGAGAGAGAAGCAGAGCGATATGCCGAAGGTCAGATCCAAAACCTTGAAATGGCTGCAAAATTGGCGCGCCAGCTTCACGAAGAGCTTAGGAAAATCCTGCCTGCCAAAAAAATTGCCCAACTATACGAGGCAGAAGAAGAGTTTAACCGCAAGCTAGTTCGCGAGCGGATTAACAGGCCTTGAAATTGATAGAAACCTCGGAAAAAATTAATGAAACGCTAAATGGGATTAGTGTTCTACATTCTTATTAGGCTGTTGTAACCTATGAAGGGATTCCAAAAATTCTCTAGTTTTTTTTCGGTTTATGTGGTTGGTAGTTAGATTGATTTGGTAAAGGTCGAAGCCTTACCTCAATTACTAATTTCTTCTGCTGCCCTCTTCTGAAGGTAATCGCAACCCCAGCCGAAGTTCAATTCCGATTCCGGGTACTGGGCTAGAATAAAATGGTATCTGCCGTCAGGTTTTGGTAACCTCCCCAGTAAAGTCCAAATTTCTTGCAACACCGTAGCGGGTGTAGGGTAGTGCCAATTGGCCCCCAGTTGATTGGCCAGGGCAGCAATCTGTTGCAGCGAGTTTGGCTTAATAGTGGAGGGCATCTGTTGGTCGAACTGCTGTATGTACCTTTGAGTATTGGTAAAGCTTCCACCCATTTCGAAGTGCCACGAGGCGGGCAATATCAGGTCGGCCAGATGTGCCGTAGGGGTAACGAAAATATCTTGAACCATCATAAACTCTGCCTTTTGCAACCTTTGGACCACGGCGTTGGGCCGATTGGAGGTGCCCACCGGGTCTTCGGCAAAAATGAAGCAGTTTTTGGCATGTCCTTTATCAAGCAGTTCGGTGAGGTCTTGGTGTGCCACGTTTGGCAAGCCATCAACACTCCATATTTCTTGTAGCAGGTCA
>CAZUWF010000024.1:0-34673 GCA_964624065.1 uncultured Bacteroidales bacterium | reverse complement strand
TCAAAAGCTCAATCCACAAACGCAAACGGCAAATTTTTACCGAGTTGGAATTGATATCCACACCGAAAAGGCAATTTTCAATAATGGTCTGCTTTTCGTGGAACAAAGTTTCCTGTATGCGTTGGCTTTCTTTGTTTGTTGGGATATATTCAAATAACTCCCCGTCCTCATCGGTTACAATCAATTCATCGTTTACCACTTCAATCTCGTATCGGTTTAGCGATTTTCCGTTTTTGTCTTCCAATATCTTCAGGTCGTTCTTTATGGCAATCATCTCGTTTAGCGCCGACACCAGAAAATGCCCTGAACCTACTGCCGGATCGCATATCTTCAACGAATTAATAATTTCGTTGGCTTGTTTACGGGTAAATTCCTTGCGCCCTATTGCTTCGTAAATATCACTAATGCTCTCGTACTTTTCAATCCTGTTAATCCTTAAATCAGGAGAATCTTGGTTCAGACTATTGAATTTTTGCACAACTGCTTTGCGAATGGTTTCACGACACATATACATTGTGATGAAACCCGGAGTGAAAAACGAGCCGTCTTTGTAGCCGTTTATTTTCTCGAAAATCAATCCAAGAACCGAAGCATTAATCAGTGTTTTGTTGTCTTCCTGAATTTCTTCTCCGCCTTCTGCACCAAAGTCGTAAGCATCTAAAAACTCAAATAAGTATTGAAGTGTGGTAAGGTTGCCTGTCCTTTTTTTGCCTTGCTGGTCTTTCAGCACGGTTTGCGAAAAAATCGGAATGGTTTTATCGTCTTTCAGGTTGCTGATAAACAAAGTAACCTGCTCAATATCGGTGGGCTCGAAAAGGGATGAATTGAGGTAAGGAACTTTCTCAAAAATCTTTTTTACATCTTCGTTTCGCTGGTCATACTTGCGAGCCAACACCTGAAAAAACAAACTGTTCAGGTCGTCATAATTCTTGATTTTGTCAAGATTGAGAAACGAATATGATTTGTCGCCTTTGTGATAGGTGATGAGTTGGGCTTCCAACAACTTCAAAAACAAAATGCGGTTTATCCAAGTGATGGAGAGTTCAAGGGCAACACTGAAAAGTCTTTCCTGTTGCGTGTTTCCAAATTGGTTTGGCTTTTCAAGTCGGCTAAGTTTATCTAAACTGTCAAGCTGAATGATAGCATCTTCAAGAATTGCTCCTGTGTGGCGTTCACCTGCTTTGTTTCGTTCAATCAGTTTTTTGCTTCCTTCTTTGGTTTCAGTCAAGCCGATAATGTGCAACAACTCGCTGTAAAAGCGTTTGTCAAGGCTGTTGCTGTCGTTTGTGAAAGGAAGTTTTAAAAGATGCTCTGGCGATAAAAGTTTGAATAAAGCAATCAGCGAATTGTCGTCTGCTTTGTCGGTATTGCGTAACGGTTTTTGAAAGTCCCGAATGTTGAAGTAAGTAAATTCAATTTCAGAAGTGATGCTTTCAATAAACGGCTCGGCAACTTGCTTGTAGAAAAAATCGGTTTTGGTGTCTGCCAACCGTCCACCTTCAAAGGCGTTGAATTGCTTTACAAGGTTTTTGTTTTGAGCAAAAAGTCTGTCGAATAAGGTAGCGTCAAAAATGAACCATTCGTTTATGTTGGTCGCCACCAAATGTTTTACTTCAAGATTTTTATGTGTTATTCTTTCTCGTAAGTAGTAAAGCACTAATTCCTGAAACGCTTTTGCGTTCAGTTTTTTAGTGGTTATCATTTCCGTTTTGTTTGTCGGCTTTTTAGCTTCAATGATTACACTAACAGAACTTTTTGCACTGTTGCCATTATGAATAACAAGGTCGTTTCGACCTTTGGTATTTATAAAATGGTTTGGGTCGTAATCCGTTTTCTTTAAAAAGTCCGATACTAAGTTTTTATGAAACTCTTCGCTTTCCGTGTCATTTGTCCTTTCGAGTAAAGTAATGAGATTAGTCTTGAAACCTTCAATTTCAGTCCTGTTAGGTTTTACTTTCAGGAAAGCTTTGTTTAGTGCCTTTCTTGGTTTCAATTCTTTTATAATCATTTGCAAATTATGGTTTTGATTTCAATCGGTAAAGGTAAGATTTTTGGTTGTAACGTGGTCAAACCGTGGGCTTTTGTGCCGAGAAGATTCAAAGTTGCTCCTGTAAGATTTTGGGTCGGGGGTGAGTGGATGCTGAGTGGTGATTATAAGATTTATGCCACTGTAAAACAGAATAATTTTTTGGTCGTACAAACCATTTATTGTTTGTTTGCCCGTTGGAAATTAATCTCAAGTGTAAGCATTAATTTCACGAGGTGCTGAAGGGTCGCTTTTCATCGTACCTAATGGTTCAATTTTTATCTTATCAATTCTCTTCCCCTATTAATTATCAGGGTCAAAAATAGATTCATTATTTGTTTGTATTATGTTGGCCCCCCCCCTGATTTAAATAATATTCATAAATATTGGTTTTGGTGATTTCAGATACCGCAGTTTCAGTTAACTCATCATTTTCTTACTTGGGGATCTTAATTATTCAAAAACCTTTTATCCTTTGTATTGCCTCCTCCTTAACTAAAGCCATTTTCCGTTAAAAAAATGGTTTTACCTCCTCGAAATCAGGAGTAACCCACCAAGGGTAATCAAACCATTAAGAAGCAATATTTCGAAGCCGAACTTGTAACCCCAAAACAACTTTTGGGAGTTTAGGTTTATGAAGTAACTGATTATGGGCGATGCCACTGCAATGTATGGCACCCATCGGTCCTTAACCTTTCGCCTAAAAAACAACCCGAAGGCAAACAAACCCAACAACGGGCCGTAGGTGTAACCGGCTACTGTAAACAGCCTGGAAATAAGTGCATCGTCGTTAATGGCTCCGTAGAGCCAAATGATTATCATTACAATTACGGCAAAAGAGGCATGCACCACGTACCTTGTTTTTTTGATCCTTTCCTCGGTAATGCCGGGTTTTCTTTTCAGGCCAAGGAAATCTATGCAGAAGGTGGTCGTGAGTGCGGTTAGGGTTCCGTCAATACTGGAATATGCAGCGCTAACAAGCCCGAAGAAGAATGTAATGCCTGCCGCAACTCCCAAATAATTCAATGCCACCGTTGGAAACAATTCGTCGGAGGTATTGATTAGGGTTACGCCCATTTTATCTGCATAAATCCACAACACTGCACCCAAGAAAAGAAACATAAGGTTTACCGGAATAAGTACAACCCCGAAGGTTAAAACATTCTTTCGGGCGTCCTTGAGGGTACGGCAGGTCAGGTTTTTTTGCATCATATCTTGGTCTAGCCCAGTCATTACAATGGTAATGAACATTCCGGCAATGAACTGTTTTAAAAAGAACCTAGGATGTTGAAAATCGGTTACAATCATATTTGTAAATCCTTCGGCCTTTACGGCATATAACAGCTGCCCAATATTCATATTTAGTGCCTTGCCAACTAGAAATACGGTAATCACCACAGCCGAAAGCATGAATGTTGTCTGGAGTGTATCTGTCCAAACTACCGTTTTTATTCCGCCCTTGAAGGTGTACAGCAGCAGGAAGGAAATGATCAAGAAAACAGGCACTGCCATAGGAATTCCCCAAGCATCGAAAACAAAAAGTTGTAATACGCTTACAACCAAAAACATCCGAAAGGAAGCGCCAATCAACCTGGAGAGCATGAAAAAGAACGAACCGGTTTTCAACGAATACAATCCAAACCTCTTTTCAAGATATGAGTATATCGAGATCAGGTTTAGCTTGTAGTAAAGTGGGAGCAAAACAAATGCAATTACAAAATAGCCTACCAGGTAGCCAAATACCAAAAACATATATGTAAACTGCTCGCCCTTTACCAAACCCGGAACTGACATGAATGTAACCCCCGACAGCGAGGCACCGATCATACCGTAAGCCACCACGAACCAAGGCGAGTTGCGATTACCCACAAAGTAGCTATCGTTATCTGCCTTACGAGCAGTAAGCCGCGAAACAGAAAAGACAATGGTAGTGTAAATAACAAATACAGCGAGAATTGTTAGTGGGGTCATAATGCTACAATTGAATTAGGTCTTCGAAATATGTTTCAGCTAACGAATCCCAGCTTAAGCCCGAAACGAACTTGAGGCCGTTTTCTGCAAAGCGTTTTCGTGCCGACTCATCTTTGAGCAGCCTTATAATTCTGTTAACGAAAAGGTCAAGATCGTCGTGCTTGCATAAATAGCCGTTTATTCCGTTCTGAACGAAATCGGCCGACCCACCGCCATTTGCAATTACGCACGGGAGGCCACACGCCATAGCCTCTACCACCACATTGCCATAAGTTTCGGATATTGAGGTAAACAAGAAAATATCTGCAGAGGCGTAAAGCTTGGCCAGATCGTTTTGGCTCAGGCTTCCAGTGAAGAATGCATCAGGAAGGGCTTCTTTAAGCTCCCGCTCTGCGTTGCCCTCACCGGCAATTACCATATTGTAATTTTCCCCAAAATCCCTCAATTTATTGTTAATATTGATTAGCAAACCCAGATTCTTCTCCCACACCAACCTACTTGCAAAAAGTATGGTGGGCAGGTCGTTACCGGTAATTTGTTTCAGGTAGGCCTCGTCTCTTTTCGAAGGATTGAAAACCTCGAAATTGATACCCCTTTTCCATAGCTTCATTAAATTTCTCCTTACCCCTATTGACTCAAGCTCGTTAATAATTGTTTTGGTGGGTACGTAAACCAAGTTGCATCGGTTGTAAAAGTCGGCCGTACCCATCGACATTATTTTACGGAACGGCCTGATAAAGAGTGGTGCTTTACGGAAGTAATACTCGATATAGGCTATGAAGTGGGTATGATAAATTGAAATAATAGGGATGTTACGTGTGTTTCCGTAAAGAATTGCCCTTTTTCCTAGCAGCGATGGTGTGGAAACGTGAATAACATCTGGTTTGAATTTGTCTAACTGTATTTTAAACTTTCTCTCGGCCAGAAATGGCAAGCTCATTCGGTAGTCTTTGTTGAAAGGAACCACTATGCTCGGAAACTCGACGAACTTGTGATTGAAATTCAACCCTGGAGGTACGGCGCACAAAAACAAAAATTCGAACTTGCTTTTTTCAATGCGGTTAATGAGTTGAAAAACAGTACGAGATGCCCCGTCAAAATCCTCCTTCAATATTTCGAAAACAAAAGCAACCCTTATTTTTCCATTATCCATTATCAATTATCCATTTTATTCTTATAAACCCTTCTTAGCCAGATAGGCAATACGAACATTCCCAAAAAAAGGAACGGATAATAGCTAAACAATCGCCAGGTAACACCCAAGGCAGGTACTAGGGTTTGGTCAGGTATAAACTCGCCCAAAAATCCAGCAAAGGCATACTCGGCAATTCCGCTGCCTCCCGGCGTTGGGCTAACCAAAAGTAATGCCCATATTACGACCTGCCTGGCAAACATCATAAGCTGATCGCCGAAGCCAACAAAGGCCAAAATAAGCGAATTGACGATTCCGAATCGAGCAACCCACATTCCCACCGAAGCTCCGAAAACCGTTAACCAAAAAACCAAGTTTTTTTGCCTGAACTCGCGTGAGGTAGTTATGATATCATTTCCAACTTCTTCTGCCTTTGATTGCCACTTTTTTAGGAAGGAAAGCCTGAAAACCCTGAGAAGTAACCTTTTTATGGCTCTAGGGTTAACAAATACTCCGTAAAGCACAAGAATAACGTAAAGCAGGATGACTGAGTTGGCAATGGCAAACAATCCAGCAACTCCTACCTCAAAATCCAAGAACAGGTAACCCGGACTCGAAACCAGCAAGTTTTGCGTACCGGTTAGTCCTACTACAATTGGAACCAAGAACAGGTACGAAATCTCGTCCAAAACGGTACAGATTAATACAATACCTGTAGCCCTGCCTAGTTTTATCCCTTCCTTGTGCAAAATGAAAAAGGCAATTGCTCCACCTCCAATAATGGTAGGTGTGGCGGCAGAGGCAAAGCTCCATAAAATTATGATCTGAAAACATTGTTTCCAGCTCAAGGTTCCTCCGGCCACTACTTTAAGCCTAAGCATCAATGCACCTTCGCGGAGCATGACCATCAATACTGAAAGCACTAGGTAAGGAATTGAAATGTCGGTCCAATTGAAGTTTTGGATGTCGTCAATGTTGAAATTCTTCAAAAACAGAAGAAAGGTTGCCGCAAGGCCTATCACAACAGGGATGGCAATTCTCTTTACGGAAAAAAACTCGAGAATTTTCTTTTGCTGTTTGTCCATTCCGCTTATTCTAGGTGCTTGAGAACCAATTTAATTTGGTATTTCGAACCAAAAAAAAGAAATCTAAACCGAGCCAACCAAGCCTACGGCAGTGCACTAATAAAGCTTAAGGCGCATCCCAATGCGAAGGATGGTGCTAGGCTTGATATTGTTTAGCCTTGTAAGTTTCGAAACAGTAGTTCCATACCTACGTGCTATTCTTCCGAGGGTATCGCCTCTCCTAACAACGTGTACGCTTGGAGGGTTTACAAGGCCGGCGGCATTTTTCGCTCCAACTTTTGAACTTTGGGCCAACTCGGCCAGGCTTACTTGATTGGTCACAGTTTCCCTAACCAAATTGTTCTCGAAGTCAAAGATCAACTCCGGATTGAATGCTTTACTGTTTTGGCGAATCTCAAAATGGAGGTGAACCCCTGTGGCCCTACCTGTCCTGCCTCCAAGGCCTACCGGCTGCCCTGCAAGCACTGTATCGCCCTCATTAACAAGTATTTCGGAAAAATGGGAATAATATGTTTGTAAATCATGTGGATGCTGAATTATTACCAGCTTGCCATACCGGTAGTAAGATTTGGCCATCATTACAACCCCATGGTAGGCGGCGACCACAGTGTCTCCCAAGTTTACTTTTATGTCTGTACCCATGTGCATTCTTCTACGCCTCATACCAAACCTGCTGGTAACCTTACCTTGAAACGGCACTACAAAGTCTCTGAGAATTTCACCAAGAGGAAGGACCTCGTTTTCACCGGCCGATTCGCCATCCAAAAAGAAGTCATCGCCATCTTCCAAATCAAGGGTGTCGACACCAATTTGGGAAGGAGGGTTGTTTGTCGAGACCTCCGCGGGGGGGTGATTTTCACTACCATTGCTCGCGGCAAGAATTGGTGGCACGCTAACTTGAGCTACTAAGGTTGGTTTTTTAAAACCTTCGGATTTGGCGTTGGCAATATTTTTTCCCGAAAAGGCAACAAGAAAAATGAACAGGCAAAAGAATGAAATTTGATAATAGGATTTTTTCACAATTAGATGGTTTTGTTGAACCAACGGGAAAATTGGTGCGATTTCAACATAATGAGTGGCAAAAATAAAAAAACTTTGAAGATTTGTTGAAATAATTTTTTAACCCACCTGAAATTTGAATTTTATGGCCTGGCTTGGATTCATTTGTTAGCTTTGTGGTTGAATATTTGCCGTGGTTTCGTTAAAAAAAGTTTTTGCTCGCAATCCAATGAAAGACTATTGGGGTTTCAAGGAAAAGTTGGATCGGTTGGCTTCCAAGTACAATCGGCCAAGCTTCATAGAAAGTGACCCCATTTCCATTCCACACCTTTTTTCAAACAAGGAAGACCGTGAGATTTCCGCCTTTTTGGTGGCTACCATCGCCTGGGGGCAAAGGGTTACCATATTGAAAAATGGCAGGCGGCTGATGGAACTTATGGATATGGCCCCGGCCGCCTTCATCAGGAGTTTTTCGCAAGATGACCTGAAACCTTTTGCAGGCTTTGTACACCGCACCTTCAATTATACCGATCTGGAGGTTTTCCTTTATTCACTAAAAAATATTTACCAGCGGCACGGTGGTTTGGAGGCATCATTTATGACCGGCTACATGCAAAATCAAAATGTAAAGGAGGCTATTGTATGTTTGAGGGAAGTTTTTTTTGAAGTACCGCACCCAAGGCGTACCTGTAAGCATGTAAGCAACCCGCAAACCGGTGCTTCGGCAAAGAGGCTTAACATGTTCTTGCGCTGGATGGTAAGGCAAGATAATGCAGGGGTAGATTTTGGATTGTGGGAGCAAATTTCGCCTGCACATCTCTATTGCCCACTCGATGTGCATTCTGGAAGGGTTGCCAGACAGTTTGGATTGCTGAAAAGAGAACAAAACGATTGGAGTGCTGTGGAAGAACTCACCGCCAACCTTTGTAAGCTAAACCCCGACGATCCAGTTATTTACGACTTTGCGTTGTTTGGAATGGGTGTTTTTGGAGAGTAATAATTTCAAAAATAATTCTGGTATGGATTATGTATGAAAAAAAAGTCGTAATTTTGCATCCCGATTCAAATGGTGGATGTAGCTCAGTAGGTTAGAGCATCAGATTGTGGTTCTGAGGGTCGTGGGTTCGAGTCCCATCTTCCACCCAAAAAAGAAAAGGTCGCCTCGTGGTGGCCTTTTCTTTTTTTTAAAAATTTCTTGAAGACCTTAGTTATAAAAAATCCCAATTGAGCCTAGGTTCTTCTTTGGCTCCCGCGGTGGGCAGATAAGTTGCGTTGAAAAATCAATATATGCCCTTGACTTTTGGCACATTTATTTTGGACTGGGGCCTTGATTTATTGGCATCATTGATAAAAATTTTTCAATACTCACAACACCTTGCAAGCTCAACAACCCCGGCAGCCGCCTTTTTGCTTGCCCCGATTCTTCCAAGTAGAGTTTTTACCTCCTTGTAACCATCAAGTATTTTTTGGCGGTAAGGCTCGTGACTCAGAATCAGATTCAATTCTTTGGCCAGTGTTTCGGAGTTGAATTGATCCTGAATAAGCTCTTGCACAACCTTCCTTCCCGCTACTAAGTTTACCAGGGAGATGACCCGAATTTTAATTAGTCGTTTTGCAATGAGGTACGAAATTCTTCCCCCACGGTAACAAACCACCTGTGGCACATCCAAAAGGGACGCTTCAAGGGTTGCCGTACCCGAGGTTACCATGGCAGCTTTTGAGTGGGCGAGAAGCTGGTAGGTTTGGTCCATTGCTACCTCGATGTTTGGTGATATGTCTTGTTTTTGGAGCAACCGTTTGTAAAACTCCATTCCGATAAGGCTCAACCCTGCAACCAAGAATTGAATATCGGGAAATTTTTTTGCCGCTTTGACCATCACAGGTAGTGATGAAGCAATTTCTTGCTTCCGGCTTCCAGGCAAGATTGCCACTATAGGTTTGGTAAGGTCGGAATGTGTTTTTCCATTCTTTGAATCACCTTTTTTGAAATTTTCGATTGCATCGAGCAGAGGGTGCCCCACAAATTTGCTTTTTACTCCGAAGCGAGCAAAAAATTCGGTCTCGAAAGGTAGGATTACCAAGAGTTGATCAACGTTTCTTTCAATGACCTTTACCCTCGATTGCTTCCAGGCCCAAACCTGAGGGGCAATGTAATAAACTACCTTGATTCCTTTTTCCTTGGCAAATCGCGCAATTCGCAGGTTAAACCCAGGATAGTCTATTAGCACCAAAACATCTGGCTTATGCCTTAGGATGTCTTGCTTGCACATTGAGATATTGTTGAGAATTGTTTTTAGGTTTACCACAACCTCCTTGAAGCCCATGAATGCAAGTTGGCTAATGTGTTTGACGGGTTCTTGGCCTGATACCTGAGCCATTTTATCGCCTCCCCAAAACCTAAACCGGGCATCTAAATCCAACGCAATGATCTCCATCATCAAGTTACTACCATGAAGGTCGCCCGAAGCCTCGCCTGCTATCAAATAGTAAAGCATTGGTTGGTGTAATTATGCTCTTAAAGAAATAAGAAAACCAAGAAGAAGCATACAAACGTAACCAGCAGAATCCCCTTGCCCGTTTTTTCCAGCTTAAGGCCAACCATATAGTATCTGAAAACCAGAATGTTTGCTACCAGTCCTACCAGTGCCGGAACACGCGGCCTTGGCAGGTAAATCAAACCTTCTACCAGACCATTTCTGCTTAATAAACCAATTGTGATGAAATACCCTGCTATGGCAACTATTACAGCCAGGCAAATTCCAATTATGTATGAGTTTCTTTTAAGAATGTCGGTTATTTTTGCGATTAGCATTGCAAGGAGTTTAAAGGTTTATGGTGATTATAAAGTTGATAGAGTTTATGGAGTTTATGCAAAAGTTAGAAATTAGTTTAAAGTCAATAGCTATATTTTTTAGCGCAAAGTCGCAAAGAAAAAGCACGCAAAGTCGTCAAAGCCACGGAAAAAGAAATAAATCCGCGGCTGTCAACCCTGGCTGAAGACCATCATTTTTATCAGCGATCCCATTCTTACAAATCGAAAACCGGTAACACTCGAACAAGCGCTCCATACCTCATTATCAAATCCTAATATCAACAGATCCCCTAATCAAAACTCCCATTTGTTTATTTCTGGTATGAAATTGTGTGCAGTAAAGTCGAACTGGGTTGGTACCACCGAGACAAAATTGTGTGCCAGAGCCCATTCATCGGTTTCCTTCGAGTTTTCGAAAAGTTGGAATTTTCCTGTGAGCCAAAAATAATCCCTACCTCTAGGGTCTTTTCGGTGGTCAAATTCTTCAATCCAGTTGCCGTTGGCTTGTCTGCAGATTTTTATCCCCTTGAGCTTTTTTTCTGGCAGAGCCGGTATGTTTACATTTAGGCACACACCTTTTGGAAGCCCAAACTCCAACACCTTTCGTGCAATGGCCTGAACGTATTTCTTGCTGGGTCCAAAGTTGGCATCGTAGCGGTAATCGAGGAGTGAGAAACCAATTGAAGGAATCCCAGCCATAGCCCCTTGAATTGTTGCCGACATTGTGCCGCTGTAAATTACGTTTATGGATGAATTTGATCCGTGGTTAATTCCGGATACAATCAGGTCAGGCTTGCGCTGTAGAATGCTGTTAATTCCAATTTTTACGCAATCCACAGGTGTTCCGCTGCAACTAAATTCCTCGTGGGTAGAGTTCAGGCTAATTCTCTCCAGCCTGAGTGGTTTTTCGAGAGTTACCGCATGTCCCATCCCGCTCTGTGGCTTGTCGGGAGCCACCACCACAACCTTACCTATTTCAAGCATGTAATTTATCAAATGCCTGATACCAGGCGCTATCACTCCATCATCGTTAGTAACCAGAATTAAGGGCTTTTGCATGGCTCTTGTCAGATTTTGACAGCAAAGCTACGAAATAATTGGCAATGGCCACTGACTAGGTTAATTGGGCCGCGGCAGGTAGTATAAAAAAGTGTAGGAAGAACAAGGGCAAATATTTAGCTGGAACTAAAAATGACCTGGCTGCCGAATTCCTCTCGTTAAGCACCAAGGCTTTTCGCTTTGAGGCAACTCAGGCATAAATATCTACAACCTATTCTAAGTTTTGGTCTATTTCAAAATTTAGAAATCCCCTCTTTTTGTACCATCTATTAAGTTCGAAGTACAGCTGGCACGCATCTTAGAATCTAAAATTTCTCAGATTGTAAGTTAACGTAAGCATGAGGTACCTATTGAGAACATTAGTTTGAAGGTCTTCGATGTAGCTACCGGTAATGTTGCGGCTCACGCTGTTATTCTGATCAAGCAAGTCGTAAACGCCCAATGTTACCTCGGCTTGGTTGTTTTTCAAGAACTTGTAACCAAGGTTGGTATTCCAAAGCCAGTAATTTTGATTGAATTCTTCTCCAAGTCCAGTGAATAGGAGATTTGTCAAATCATTTCGAAGCACTAAATTTTTCAAAAAAGCAATGTTGAGCCTTGCGCCTGCTTGATGATTAAAATAGTTATTGTTGAGTTGTGGTCTTACTTCGTTTTTAGCTATGTTGTACCTGCCTGTATAGCTTAGGGTGAAGTCAACACTTTGGCTAATATTGCTAGAAAACACAACCCCACCCGACATATTGGTAGTGTTGGTAAAATTTTCTTGTTGATTTAGTATTCCGGGGGCGCGGCTGTAGCCTATTGAAGAGTTCAAGTTAATGTTAGTTTTCAATGGCCTGAACATAAATCCATACGAAAGCCAAGATCTAAGGTTAAAAAATCCGCTTAGATTAACCGGTTGGTTAAACTGTCCTCCGGCCGGCAACTCGTACGTCTGGCCGTTGTCCAATTGGAGGGTGGTAAGCTGGCGAGCAATATACGTGGAGGTTGCAATGTAGTCGTTGGTTAAGCTTCCGAAGGCCCCAAGCATAAACGTGGTTGATTTTAAAGGATTGTTAAGCATAACGTGAAAACCAAGGTTGTGACTGTATGATTGCTTCAGGTTTGGATTACCGGTGCTCACATTCAGCGGGTTCGAGTTATCAACCACATCTTGGAGCTGGTTTGCAGATGGCGAACTTGTTGAGGTACGATAAAATACACGTAATCGTTGGGTGCGCGAAAAGTTAATATTAAGCCTCATTGTGGGCAAGATGCTGTTAAAATTAAAATCCTTGATGAAAACGTAGGGAGTAAGCTGATCGGTTTTCAGGCGGGCATTTTGATATGAAGTACCAATTTGGAGGTCAAATTTTTCACCACGAAGCCGGTATGTTAAGCCACCCCTGTTTGTAAGGTAACCGTTTGTGAGTTCGCTAGATAAGTTTTCAACCAATATGGAATAGATTTGTTGCTCAATGTTCCAGTGGTTTGTTAGCCTATCTGACTGGTTGTCGGTGTAGGCAAGGTTGTACGACAGTTCCAGCATACTATTGGTCGAGAGTGGCTCGGTATAATTGATATTTGAGCCCAAACGGAGGTTTTTTGAAAAAGATTCGCTTTTTTGGTTAACCAACTCAGTAACCCAATTCGGCCCCCGTAGGAATGCACTTGTGTCTTTGAGAAAGGTTAGATTGGAGGTGTTGTCGTACCCAAAATCCAACCTTGCGGATAATGATCTCCCCGATTCGCTCAACCTAAGCCTGTATGTAAGGTTGTTTGATATTGAAAACAAATCGTTGTTCCTTGAATTCTCGGTACGCGAGTCGTTAATTATGGTTGAAGGGAGGAGGGTTCCCTCGATCGAGCTTAGATTGCTTGAATTACTATCTCTGAAACTAAATCTTGGAGATAAAATCAATGTATTGTTATCATCGATTTTGTACTCCAACCTTCCTGAAAGCCTATGGTTCAACAGCCTGGCCTCCGAGAGGTTCACCTCATCAAAAAATTGGGTGGCGTTATCTTCAAAAAAGAACTGGCGGTTGGAGAATCTCTCTGTATCGTTGTTGGTAAGGTTAAAGAAGTAACTGAAGTTTGCATCAATTTTTCCAATCCATTTGTCGGTGTAGTTTATTCCTAGGGAGTTTGTATTGTTGATTCCGGCTTGGTTGCCTACCAAAAAATCACCTTGTCCCCCAAATTGGCCACCCGAAAAACCGCCGCCCCCACCTGGACCACCCATTCGACCTCCCCTAGAACCGGCTGACCCTGTTGCACTGCTAATATCTTCCGACGAAAAATTCTGTTGGTTAATGTTGTTGGTCAAACCCAGAATTGATATTCGGCGAGATCCTTGAAAAACATTCGTTACCAAACCCCCTTGGTATCGATTATTTTCTCCATATCCGGAATATACCCTTCCGAACTGACCGGACCGTCTGTCGTGGCGGGTTACAATGTTTATGGTGCGCTGCTCCTGGCCATCGGAAAATCCGGTGAGTCTGGCCTGATCACTTTGCTGGTCGAACACCTCTATTTGGGAAATCATTTCGGCAGGGAGGTTTCGCAGCGCAATGTTTGGGTCGTCTCCAAAGAATTCCTGGCCATCAACCAAAATCCTCCTAACTTGTTCGCCCTGCGCAGAGATTTGCCCCCCCTCAATTGTTATTCCAGGCATCTTCTTAACCAGATCTTCGGCCGAAGCGTCGCGGTTGGTCTGGAAGGCCGCTGCATTGAAAGCAATGGTGTCGCCTCTTTGCTGAACTGTAATAACATCGCCTGTAATTACAGCTTCGCGAAGAACGGAGGTGGAGGGCTTCATCAGGATATTTCCAATGTTGTTAATTTGATCTATTGCCCTTAAATTTACTGTTTGGGTTTCATAACCAATGAAGCTTACCGTAATGTTGTAAAAGCCTCTAGGAATTGAAAGCTCGAAATTGCCACGGTCGTCGGTAAGGCTTCTGTGAACCCTAGTGGTGTCCCTTGGAGAAATGGCGGTAACGTGGGCACCCGGAAGGGAGACGTTATCCTCGGCACCTATAACCAAGCCCTTTACAATTACGTTTTCTCTTGGTTGGCCAGGGCTGGTTTGGGGTCTTTGAGAGTTGGCCGCCTGGCTTATGAATAGTGAAATTATGACCAAATATGTGGTTTTGAAAAAAGTTTTCATTAATAATGCTTTAAAAATGTTCATAAAATTGAAAGAAAAATGAAAATGGTTATTTCGGTAAGCTAATCCTGCTTTATAGATTTACGAAATACCACTTGGTTTAACGTATATACAATATTATTTGTTTAACCGGCCCTGAAGTGGTTATTATTTCGCGCAAAAGGATTATTTTTGCCACCCACTTAACTAATCAAAAATGACTGGTCGAATTTTTATTTTGTTTCTTTACGTGGTGATGATAATTGCTGTCGGAATCATTGGAATGCGAAAAACCAGATCCTTCAAGGATTTTTTTCTTGGGGGCGGGAACGTTGGTCCTTGGATGAGTGCCTTTTCTTATGGTACCGCCTATTTTTCTGCGGTACTTTTCATCGGATTTGCCGGGCAGGTTGGTTGGAATTTTGGCCTCTCAGGTCTTTGGATCGCCTTCTTCAACTCGCTAGTAGGGGTGCTGGGGGTTTGGCTGATTTTGGGATGGCGAATCAAAAAAATGTCAGTGGAATATGGGGTTTCAACCTTAAGCGAGTTTCTGGAAAAGAGGTATGGAAGCCCTTCGTTCAAGCTTTTGTCATCAATTGTCATATTTGTTTTCATGATCCCCTATTCTGCAGCGGTTTTTATGGGGTTATCATACTTGTTTACCACAAATTTCAATATTGATTACCAGTACGCTTTGATTTTTATGGGGCTACTAACCGCGGTTTACCTTGTGCTGGGAGGGTACAAATCAATGGCAATTATTGATATGGTTTTTGGATTGATAATGGTTGTGGGTGTTTTTGTTTTGTTGGTAAGCACGATTGACAAGGGGGGTGGATTGACAAATATTTCCAATTCGTTATCGGAGATTGACCCAGGGCTAACTAGTTTCGTTGGGCCTCCCGGTTTTTGGCCTTTGTTTTCATTGGTTTTCCTTACTAGCCTTGCCCCGTTTGCAATGCCCCAGTTGGTTCAAAAATTCTATGCGATACGTGATAAGCGATCAATCAAGATTGGAATGGTAGCATCAACAATTTTTGCAATGTTGATTGGCGGGGTAGCGTATTTTATAGGTTCCACCACTCGAATATTCATAACCCCCGAAACAACCCAAGGTGCTTTCGTGGAGGGGTTACCGGTACCGGATAGGCTCATGCCCGAATTGCTTACCAACGTAATACCCGAACCATTGGCAATTGTAATTTTGCTGCTTATCCTTTCCGCCTCAATGTCAACTTTGGCTGCGATTGTGTTGATATCTAGCTCCTCCTTGTCAAAGGACTTTGTGGCAGGGTTTGTAAAAAAAGATATTTCCGATCGTTCGCTTACAAGGTTAATGCGGTATTCAAGTGCTTTTTTCGTTTTCTTATCTGTAACCCTTGCATATCTAAACATCGACTCTATTGTTGCCATCCTTGGAATTTCCTGGGGGGCTATAGGTTCTTTCTTTTTGGGTCCTTTTGTTTGGGGCTTGTTCACCAAAAGTGCCACCAAGCTAGGTGGCTACCTATCTGGTGTATTGGGTCTATTAACTTGCCTTACCCTTTATTTTACCGGCACCCCCTCGCCACAAGCAGGAACTATAGGGATGTTTGTTTCTCTGACCCTAACCCCGGTGGTTAGTTGGATGGGGAAAGTTAAGAGTTGAGCTTGAAGGGCGAAGAATGAATGGTAGAGAAACGGGCTGCCACATCTCCGGTGAATAGGAGTATAAATTGTTTGGGCTTTGGTTCAAAAACTAGGTCTGCTCGCCATCAATTTTTTGTCATTGTTAAAATTTTCACCTTTATTTTCTTATCCCTTACAAAAACCAGGTAAAAATGTGAAGGTTAGTGTCATGGCCTTCTTCTCATTTTTCCTTGGTGCTTCAATGTCTTTTTAACCTTTTGGAGCACAAAGTTTCCTGAGGGATTTAACCAGGTTTCTGAAAAAAGCAGCTTTATGTTCCGCAAAAGGTTTGATAACCTTCATCGCCGTCGGGTGGGGGGAGTTGGAAGAAAGTAGGGACTGTTGTCCGGTTAAAGGGGTTCTGTAGTATTAACAATAGCTCTTGGAAAGGCTCCATATCTTGATTTTCGGAGGCTTGCAACAATACGTGCTCTACTATGTGGTTTCTGGGTATGAAAGATGGGTTTGAAACTTGAATGAGAGTTTTTGCCGCATCCATTCCCCCGGGGTTCTTCTTTACCCGTTCAATCCATTCAGATTTAATTCGTTTGAAGGATTCGGTTTGGAATAATTCCAAATGGGAGCACCACCTATCGTCCATTTCGAGGGCGAGGAATGAATTTGTATAGTCGGCCTTCTTTTCTTTCATCCAAATCAAAAACCTGTCAATCAATTTGTTGTCACCCTCATTTTCCTCTTCAAAACCAAATTTGCTCATCATCATTTTCTTCCATTCTTCCATAAAATGGGGCCAGAAAGCCTCCAAAGTCGATGTTGCCTTTTCTATTGCGGCGTCTCTTTTCCCATCAATAAGCGGCAAAAGAGCATAAGCGAGGCAACCCAAATTCCAGTATGCAATTGATGGCTGGTTGCCGAAGGCGTACCTTCCTTGATGGTCAATTGAGCTGAAAACCTGACCGGGATTGTAATGGTTCAGAAATGCGCATGGTCCGTAATCAATTGTTTCGCCAGAAATTGTAGTATTGTCGGTGTTCATTACACCGTGTGTGAACCCTACGCGAAACCAATTTACTACCAACTTGATTTTTGCTTCCATCACCTTTTGGAAGAAAAGGAGAGGTCTATCCATTGGGTTTTCTGCCTGAATTTCAGGATAGTGCCGATTTATGGTGTAATCAAAGAATTGAGGCAGAGCTTCTGCCACAAACCTTGCGACATATTCAAAAGTTCCAACCCTTATGTTGCTTGATGCAACCCTTGTTAACACCGCACCCTGGTGAATTACCTCCCTTTGAACCATTTCGCCGGTGGCAACAACTGAAAGGCTTCTTGAGGTAGGAATACCAAGTGAATGCATTGCCTCGCTTATAAGATATTCGCGAAGCATGGAATAAAGTGTGGCCTTACCATCCCCACGCCGGGAGTAAGGGGTTTGGCCCGAGCCTTTAAATTGTATGTCGAAAAGTTTTCCTTGTGGAGTATATTGTTCGCCTAATATAATTGCCCTGCCATCGCCTAATACGTTAAAGTGGCCGAATTGGTGACCTGCGTATGCTTGGGCAAAGGGTTTTGACCCATACGGAATTTTATTTCCCGAAAACAATAATGCGAGGTCATGATTTGAATATCCGCTAGCAATTAACCCTAGTTCGTTTGCAAGCTTTAGATTAAACATTACCAACCCAGGGTTTTGGCATTGGTTTGGTTTTACGAAAGAAAACAATTTGGGGTCAAGCTTGGTGTAGCTGGACATTAAATTCCATCCTGCGGGCATATCTTTAATCTAGGATTCCACATTTATTTAGCCGCAAGAGAAACAAATTATCGAGAAATGGGTTCGAAAACCACCCTGAAAAGTTTATGAGAATCTTCCTTCCTTCGATTTTTTCAGAAATATAAGGGCAACCATAAATGGTTTTGATTTCTCTCTCACCCAATTTCCTTTTATGAATGGGTTTAGGAATATTAACCTAACAGTTTTGAATTTATGAGTAATTTCGCAGCCCAAATATTTATGTGGATGCAACGAAAATTAATTATTATTCTAGGTTTTTTAGTGCCACTAGTAACAATGGCCGCCGAAAAGGATACATTGATTGAAAAAGGTTCCAATTCAGTTAGCTTACGACTAACAGGCTTTGTGAAAAGCGCCTATTGGTACGATTCTCGCCAGGTCGTTTCGGCCCGCGAAGATTATATTTTGCTCTATCCTGCTCCTGTTATTACAAATTTGAACGGGGATGACATCAATGAAGGTGCAAGCTTTAACTTTAGTGCCATTGCAAGTAGAGTTGGGCTTGTTATTAATGGTCCCAAAGCTTTTGGGGCAAGAGTTACAGGGCTTGTAGAAGGTGATTTTACTGGTGTTACCAATGCCGATATTAATGGTTTTAGGTTGAGGCACGCTTTCGGAAAACTTGACTGGGAGAGTAGCGAGCTACTTATGGGGCAGTTTTGGCACCCAATGTTTGCAACTGATGTTTTTCCAGGGGTGATTTCGTTAAATACCGGCGCTCCCTTTCAACCGTTTATTCGGAATCCCCAGGTGACCTTCAAACAGCATTTTAGCAAATTTAACCTTCAATTGTCGCTTGTCGGCCAACGTGACAACTCTTCCCCCGGCCCTGATGGTTTCACCCCGAATTACATTCGGAATGCTGCAATACCAAACATTCACGCCCAACTTCAGCACAAGGATGGCAATACGGTGTTTGGGTTAGCAGCGGACTTTAAAAGGATCAAGCCACGTAAAGTTACCACTGCTGGTTTATTGACAAACGAAAACCTTGATGGATGGTCGTTTATGGGTTATGGCAAATATTTCAACCAATGTTTTTCGATAAGCGCAAAGGCAATTTATGGTCAAAATCTCACTGAGCACTTATTGTTGGGTGGATACGCAGTAAGGCGGCAGGTGGGTCAACCAGCCTTTGAAACTTACACTCCCACAAACCATTTATTTATTTGGAATGATTTGGTGTTTGGACGAAAGACCCAGTTTGGATTATTTTCAGGATTTGCAAAAAACTTTGGTACCTCTCACCAAACCAATGGAACCTTTTATGGGAGAGGACACGAAATAGACTATTTGTATCGCATTTCGCCGCGGGTAATTTTCAACTCAGGCAAAAGCAGGTTTGCCCTAGAATTGGAACATACATCTGCGGCTTTTGGAACTCCGGATGATTTCGGGAGGTTCAATGAGTCCAAAGAAATTTCGAACACAAGGCTTCTTTTTTCTTACTTCCTTTTCTTTTGAGGCTGCCGGCAGGAAACAAGAACTGGCAATACCTATTTTTCGATTCTAATTCTTGCATCAACCGCAATTATTTGTTTTTCGGTCCCAAGCAAAGGGTTCAGGTCCATTTCAAAGATTTCGGGAGCTACGCTCAGTAATGCTGAAAGTTTTCTCAAAATCTCTGAAAACTTTTCCTCGTTTACCCCTTCTTTTCCCCTAACTCCTTTGATAATTGCGTGGCTACGCAGGCTTCGGATCATTTCCAATGCCCTTTGTTTTGAAATTGGTGCCAGACCGCTGGAAACATCTTTTAGCACTTCAATGAATATTCCACCCATACCGCAAAGGATCAAATGGCCGAATTTATCCTCTCTCTTGGCTCCTACGAAAAGCTCAATTCCTGATATCATGGGTTGAAGCAAGATGGAATGAGTATCTTTTATTTTCAACATTCTTTCAAATTCTTCCTTTGCCACAAGGATATTGTCGACACCGAGCACTACACCACCTACATCAGATTTGTGCACCGGGCCTACGACCTTCATGGCAATTGGAAAACCCAACCTTTCAGCCGCTTCCATCAGTTCTTGCTCTGTTTTCACAACAGCCTCGGCAGCACCCTCTATGCCGGCAGAACTTAGTAGCAACTGCACCTGACTGGGTTCGAGGTAGCCATTTGGCGAATTTTCGATTACTGACCTTATTCGGCCTGTATCTACTGGTGGTAGTTCAATGACTTCCTGTTCGGTTTGTGGGGAGAGGAGTACTTTGCTTAAGGCCCTACCCAGCACAACTTCGTCGGGGAAATTGATCCGTCCTTTCGAAATGAAGTCTTTTACTTCTGCAGCTGCGGTTAAAGTGCTTGGCAAAACCGGAAAAATGGGCTTTTTGCATTGCTTCATTTTTTCATGCAACACATCGTAAACGTTGAATACCGGAAAAAGCCCTGGGGTACCGAAAATGACTACCATACCATCTATTTTGTCGAATTTGTTTTCAACGTAGTCAATTATTACGCCCAATTGGCTTGCGGTACCAGTTGCCAGAAAGTCAATTGGGTTTGCCACCGATGACCCAGAAAAGAGTTGTGCCAAAAGTTCTTGGCTTGCCTCACCTTCTATTAGGGGCACTTCCAGACCACCAATTGAAAGGGCATCGGTGAGCATTACGGCCGGGCCTCCGGCGTGTGTAATTATTGCAATGTTTTTACCTTTCAGGGTTGGGTGCATGAAAACCGAAGCCACCGCCAACAGTTCTTCACGGCTATGACACCTAACAATTCCAGCTTTTTTGAAAAGTGCATCAACTGCAACATCGGGGCTTGCCAATGCACCTGTATGCGACGATGCCGCCCGGCTACCTGCTTCCGAACTGCCCGACTTTATGGCTGCAATCTTGCAGCCTTTCCGTGCCAGCGAGGAGGCGTGTTTGAGGAGCATTTGAGGTTTGTCAATGTTTTCAAGGTAGAGGAGTTTCACCTTCGAACTAGTTTCGGGGTCGAAGGTTTCGTCGAGGTGCTTCAGAATTTCCTCAACCCCTACCTGGGCACTGTTTCCAACAGAAAAAACGTTGGCAAATGACAAACCGTTTGGTATTCCGGCTTCCATAATGAAGCATGCGGTGGCACCCGATCCCGAAACAAAGTCACAACCCTTTGGATCCAGTTTGGGTATGGGATAAGTGAAGATACTTTGGTGGTATGGAGTTAAAATACCAACGCAATTTGGACCAATCAACGAACCGCCAACCCCATTAACAATTTCGACCAAACGATTCTCAAGGTTTGCACCTTCCTCGCTTTCTTCGCTAAACCCAGCCGACAGAACAATGAAAGCCCTTGTGCCTTTGCTTCGCGCAAGCAACTCAACTGTATCTGGTACAAACCTTGCGGCAATTGCTATTACAGCCAAGTCAACTAGCGGCAAGTCATTTGGGTTTTGGTAACTTCTTATTCCTTGAACCTCTGCTTCTTTTAGGTTGGTAACGTAAAGGCTGCCCTTGAATCCACCATCAATGATGTTTTTCAATATTTTGCCACCGGGTTTGGTAATGTCGCTCGATCCGCCTACTACTACAATTGACTTGGGGTTTATTAGTTGTGAAGTTATCATAGTTTTGACTTGATTGACAATAATAAATTGCGGTTATGGATTGCAAACTGCAAATTTTCAATAGATTAGTATGAATTGTTTTTCAAAGGTTCTCAAAGGGGCAATTGATTTTGTGGAGCTTGGCAGCTGTAAAAAAAAATGGTTTTTGGCTAATCGGCCACCATTAACCTAGCCTCCCTAACTCAAAAAACGTATCTAATTGCAATTCCACCTCCAATCCAGAATCGAGTGTGGGAAAATACATCGAGCGAGGGTAAAATGTCTATGCTTAGTGTTATGGGGATTCTCTCCAAGCGGTACTCTAACCCCAGGTTTCCGCTACCCCCGATCCTGGTTGCAGGGTCATCGGGGTTGTGCAGCCGCCCAAAAAAACCTATATGTGCACCAAAACCATAATACCAATTTAAATTGCTAACCTCCGAAATTGGGTTGTGCATCTGAAACATTCCTGCAAAAAATAGATTCTCCCGATAAAAGGCACCCACAATTTCGATGGCATCGTAAGAACTCATAAAATACTTGAACGAAATCCCATTATATACTCCTCCTCGTCCACCCAGGCTGCTATCATAGCCTTGCGAAAAGCTTCCATAGGAAAGGGTGAGGGAAAATAAAACTACTATTGCTGATTTGATTTTCATTGGAGAGGTTGTTAAGGTTGTGATTGATCAATTAGTGTGTTGTATTGCAAAAGTAACACTTATAGGGTAATGGTCTGAGTACTTTTCCTTTCCTGTTTTGAAATTTTTCGCCCTTATGGTTTGGCTGTGAAACAGAAAGTCGATGCGAAAAAACGGGTAGCTCCAAATATAAGTGCTTCCGCCTATGCCCCCACCACTTTTGAAAGAATCCTTCAAATTTCCTTTAATTTTTCGGTAAGAATAGGAGAATGGGGTGTCGTTAAAATCGCCTGCAAGAATAACCGGGTACCTGGAGAATTTTATGTGTTCCGAGACAATCTTTGCCTGCAGGGTCCTTGTAATGGCCGCATCCCTTATCCGCCCGGCAATTCGACGCAACCCAACCGAATAATCAGGGTTCCCAACCTGGTCATTTGCTGATACAATATTGTCAAAAAGCATTACATCTTCCTTGCTTAGGCCTATTGACTCGAGGTGAATGTTGAATATTCTGACGGTATCTTTATTGATCAAAACATCGGTAAAGATACCCAAATTACCGGCCCGAGTGGGAAATTCTATTTTTCCCCTCCCAATGATGGGATAGGAGCTATAGGTGGCCAATCCAAAGAACAAACTCCCTCGGGACTTTGAGTGTTGGAAGTGAACATTGTTGGCCTTCAATAACCTTTGCAGAGTGTCGGTGGTTGGGAATTTTGAACTGTTGTCCTGAATGAATTCTTGAAAGCAAATTATATCGAAATCCTCATTTGCAAGGTAATCGAAAATTTTGTTTCGGTTTTCGAAGTTGGGGCTTACCCTAGAGAGGGAGTTAAAGAAATCAAAATTGCGAACATTGTAGGAAAGTACTTTTAATGTGGTAACCTCTGGACCAAAACCCTTGTCTCCCTTTCCTATACTAATGTAATTGAAGAAATGGGAATAGCCCAAAACAATGGCAAACAACGACACACCGGCAAACCTCCAATTGAAAAAAAACCAAAAAACCATGAATCCTAGGTTGAACCAAAGAAAAACCGGATATGCCATTCCCAGAAAAATCAGCGGCCAAGAGCTTGCAGGTTTTACCCACGGCGAAAGATACGATAGGAGTAGCAGTAAAGTGAACAGAGCATTGCCTATTATGGCAACCTTCGTAAACCAATTTAACCCCTTTTTCTTTTTTGTGCCCATTTTAAGGCTTTTTGCTTGTTCTGAAAAGTATCTCCTTTTCCCTTGCCGAGAGACTCTGGTAGCCGCTTTTTGAAATCTTGTCAAGGATTTGATCAATTTCCTTCTGGTTTTCGGCTCTTTGCTTGTTGTACTCGTAATCAGACAGTGGTCTTGATCCGTGGCGATTAACCCTAAACTTGGGCTTGGGTGAAAATAGACCACCCATCCATTTGAACATCCTGTATATTTGTCCAGCAGGGTCAATGTTGTATTTTAGCAATAATGCATACACAAAGCCCCAGGCAGCACCACCCAGGTGCGCAATGTGGCCTCCTGGATTGCCCCGTTCGATGCTAAGCAGGTCAATTGCAACGAATATTAAGGCAATGTACTTCAGCCTAATCCTGCCGAACAGCAACAGTGGCAGTTGATAATTTGGCTGGAAAACCGCTACTGCAAAAAATATGGCCAAGATTGATGCAGAAGCACCAATGGCCACGGCCTGGTGCCTAACCCCTTCAAAGACCGGAAAAAAGTTGTAAGCACCAATATAGAATGCTGCCCCCGCAATGGCTCCAAGCAGGTATGTGGGCACAAGGCGCCCCTCGCCTATAAACTGGCTAAATAACCTTCCCCCAACATAAAGTACCATCATATTGAATAAAATGTGGAAGATTTGAACGTGGAGAAACGAATAGGAAATAATGGTCCACGGCTTTTGGGCAAGTTTCTCAAAATTGGATGGTACCGCAAGCCAGTTTGTGACCTCCAAGGCAATTGTTGAACTGTCCCACAAAAAGAATAACAAGCGTAAAAATGCGAAAACTACAAAAACTAAAACGTTGATTCCAACCAATCTAGAAACAGTTGACCCTTTTCGGAAATAATTTACGATATCGTCGAACATAGATTAAATAGACAAAGAATTATGGAAAATTAAATTTTTTGAATTAGGTGCAATTAACAACATCCAACTGCTGATTTGTTGTTCTTTTTATACAACAACTGATTGCTGATTTATTACACACCCTACAACCTGCTTTTTTTTCGCCAGTAAAGAATTAAAATTAGTCCGAATATCATTCCGCCAAGATGGGCAAAGTGGGCAATGTTACTTCCATGGCGGTCGGCAATACCAGACACTAATTCCAGGATGCCGTAAAGTATGACCAAGTACTTTGCCTTTATTGGTACGACAAAAAACAGGTATATCAGCGCGTTTGGAAACATCATCCCGAAAGCAAGCAAAATGCCGTATACCGATCCAGAGGCTCCAACAACCAAATGGCTGTTTAAGAAATCAATTCGATACTGACTCAAGAATGAATTGGCGGCGGTCAAAGCCATTTGAGGGTCAGTGTTTACCAGCAGATTGTATTCTCCCCGGAACAGATTAAAATTGCTGCTTATTTCGTGGCTAACGATTTTGAAGTTGGGAGAGTTGAAAAAGGAAACCAACCCTTCGTTGCTAGGTAGTGCGAGTAACCCATCAACCATTTGAATCGTGGGTTGCATTTGCAAGTAAATAACAAAGTAATGAATTACGGCCGCCCCAAAGCCTGTAGCCAAGTAATAAAACAAGAACCTGCGCGGCCCCCAAAGGTTTTCGATCACATTGCCAAACATCCACAATGCAAACATATTGAAAAACAAATGGGTAAAACTACCGTGCATGAACATGTAAGTCAAGAATTGGTAGGGGTTAAAATCTTTGGCGCCAAAAAAATGAAGTCCGAAAATCTTGTATAAATCAATGTCAAAAGAGTTTTTCAAGGCAGTGGTAGCCAAAAAAAACAACCCGTTAATAATTAGCAGGTTCTTTACAATAGGTGGCAATAGGTTAAATCCGCCCGGAGCGATTCTCATTTCTTATTTTTAGGTTAAAAATTTTTTCGGAGTTCAAAGGGTTGCAGGCTGGCTGGTTTATGGGTTGAGGGTTTGCGATTAAGGATTGTTGATTTTCGAAATGGAAGAACTTGATAACTAATGAAATGCTTCGATAGGCAACTTTGCTCAAAACAATATTTTAAATTCAAATTCTAAAACCTTCTCTAATTGCCAATTATCAATTACTTTCTAGATTCAACATAAACACTTAGCTTTCGACAGGCAAACTTTATTCGCCCTTAAAAATTACTTTTCCTTCAAAAACCTTTTCAGCAGGCCCTCTTAGCCAAACGTTTTTAAAGGCAAGATTGTTTACTGTTTCGAATGAAACTTCCAAATCTCCCCCCAGCGCTTCGACAAGGAAATTATTAGAATGGCCCTCATTATTTAGGTGCTTGGTGGCAATGGCTGCCGCAACCACCCCGGTTCCGCAGGCAAGGGTTTCGTTTTCGACTCCCCGTTCGTAGGTCCTAATTTTTATCCTGCTCTTGCCAGTAATTTTCACAAAGTTTACATTTACACCGTGTGGCAAAAATCTTTTACTGTATCTTAGTTTCCTTCCTTGTTCCAAAACATCTTGATCACCAATATTTCCCGAAAATACCACCAGATGGGGTGATCCGGTGTTTAGCAACAAGCCCTCGGGTACGGTGGCAATATCATCCACGTCAATCATACTAAGCGAAATATCGAAAACACTCAATTGGTTGTTGTGAATTATGGCGGTGTGAACTCCATCATACGCTTCGAATCGTATTTCATCACCCACAAGCCCCTTTTCAATTGCAAATGCCGCAAAGCATCTACCACCATTACCGCACATCGAGCCCTCTAGCCCGTCGTTGTTGAAATACTGCATTGACAGGGCAGTTTCGATTCCCTTTCGCATAACAATTAACCCATCGGCACCTACACCAAAATTTCTGCTACATAACCTCTTGAAAAAATTAGAAAGATCCCTCACATAGTCGAATATTGGATTATCCCTCCCATCTACTATTACAAAGTCGTTACCTGCACCCTGATATTTAGAAAATTTTACAAGCATAATAGGTTATCTGATTGTATCACAGTGGGATTTTTGTCGGAGTTAACGGCTTAAACTGAGGGGTTGGAGTGATTTGGTAGAAAACATCCAAATAGTTTAAGAAAAGCTTGCCGTTAGATTGGTAAAGTTTTAGTGCTCCTACTTGGGCCATATCATAAACCACCAAAACATTGTTCGAAAACTTGTATCCCCTGTAATTCAATGGAGATCTCCACAATTCAACGGTAATTATTTCCTCCTTTGACCTTTCAGTATTTAGTTTTCCTAAAAGCGAATCCAATTGCTCGGTTGCTTGGCTGTTGTTATTGGCAGTGTTGGGTACTGCAAAACTTACTGTTGCAATGAGTTGGTCTGTGGCCTTTTTTATGAAATTATACTCGCTAGAAGCTTGCTCCTGCAAAATTTCATTGGTATTAAGGCCATTGAAATTATTCCCGTTTCCGGCATTAAGGCTATCCGGTTTAATTTGAACAGAAAATTCCAATGAATCAATGAGTGTCAAATTCTTATCACCCTCATTAACCTCGATAATTGCAAGTTCATTAAGCTCTTGGTTCTCCTCGACCCCGGATTTTTTGCCATGGCCGGATAGAATTGAAACAGGTCTTGCCTTTTCAATCTGCTCCGATTTGTATTCTCTATCCGAGTACCAGTTAAGCACAGAAACACCAAGCCAGAAGCCAAAAGCAACCGCACCAACCCCAAAAAGTGCCGAAAGGTACCAATTAATTCCTCTATTAGCCATCTAGGTCTGAATCAAAGAACAAAGTTAGCGTTTTTTTGCCCAGGGCACTATAGTAGCTCAAAAAAAGTGGTATAAAACACCCCAAGAGCCAGAAAGGGTTTTGCGCTGAACGGAATGAATTTTTCAATTCATCCATATAAGTTTATAGGTAAGTAGCAGGATGTAATTAATTAAAACCCTATTCGGGATTTTCCCTGCCCACCGGCTGTTGTACGGTGCCCCAAACTTGAGCCTCTTTTTCAAGTTCTTTTCGATGCCTGCGGCTAATGGCTCTTTTTTCGAGTTTGTAAAGGTCGGGTTGCCCGGCGTTCACCCAGGCGGTGAACCAAAAATCGCCGATAGCCTTGACTGCCATTCGCATTTTGGCTTCTATGTCCATTTTGAGGGCTTGGTTAAAGGCAAGGGCAAAATCCCTGGAAAAAGTTCTAACGGTTGCCAAACCCCTCATTTCGTGGGCGAAGGCGCGGTCTGGAGACATTTTACTTAACAAGCTGTCGTAAACTTCATAAATTCTGTTGACCTGATTGTGGCTAATTTCCACCAGCTCCCAGGCGCGGTCAAGCGGCGATTCAATGTACTCCGCCCTGCCCACGAAAAAGTTGAAACCATCGGCCAACATTTCTGGAATCCGGCTCTCCCAAAGGGCGTGAATCCCACGCTGGGCCGGAGTTCGACCATTGTAATACTTCGTGGTATGCAACGGAGTGCAGCAATCGGCAATGTAGTGACCTATGTGGGCTGCATTGTATAGAATCCTGTCCACATCTTTTTCCTCAAAAGCCCTTTTAAGCCTACCCATCATCACGTTCACGTGCCAAGGGAGGATTCCCTGCTTTTGCAGGGTATCTTCCGAAAACTTGTCAACGGCCTCGCGCCACCGACGTGGAACTTGTTCAAATGGGCTCTCGCCAAAGTGGTCAATGTCAATGTAGTGCCTTTGAGCCTCACCGGGTACCGCGTGCGCCCTGCGGTCAGGGTCAATGGCGCGCTCCGAAAGGTATTCAATGTGCTTCTTGAAAAAACCAACCATTTCAGGCGGAAGGGTAAACACGGCCATCCGGTTTATTTTTCGGTGTGCTACAAATCCCCATCCAGCCAAATCGAGTGGAGGTAGGATTATTAAAAACAAGAAAGCAACTACAAGTCGAACCATAAGTATTAAAAGAAATTCACCTTTACATAAATCCTTTATGAACAATCTGACCCCTTACAAACCCCTTAACGCTCCTTTAATCCTACCCATTGTAGAAAGGAAACTTAACAACCACAGCTTTCATTGTCTTGCCCCGAACCACAATAAAAATGGGCGTTCCAGGTTTGGCAAACTCAGTTTTTACGTAGCCCATTCCAATACCTTCCCTTAACATCGGCGACATGGTGCCACTAGTAACTTCACCTATCACTGTCTCCGACTCGTCAACAATGGGGTAATGCTGGCGCGGAATGCCCTTGTCAACCATTTTAAACCCAACAAGCTTGCGCGTCACGCCCTCGTTTTTTTGTTTAAGTAAGTATTCGCGGTTTATGAAATTCTTTCCTTCGGCAAACTTGGTTATCCAGCCAAGGCCTGCTTCAATAGGGGAGGTGGTATCGTTGATGTCATTCCCGTATAGGCAAAATCCCATTTCGAGCCTGAGGGTATCACGCGCTGCTAAACCGATTGGTTTAATGCCGTATTCGGCCCCTGCTTCAAGTACTGCTTCTAAAATATCCAGCCCAACTTCGTTGGGAAAGTAGATCTCACAACCCCCAGAGCCGGTGTAACCCGTGGTACTTACCAAAACGTTATCAATTCCTGCGAAATTGATAACCTTGAAGGTGTAGTAAGGCATATCTTCAATGAGTTCGTTGGTTAGCTTTTGCATGGCCTTGAGTGCCAAGGGACCTTGAACTGCCAGTTGCGCGGTATGGTCAGATGCATTGGTAAGCTTGGCACCAATACCTTCGTTTTGAAGATTTATCCATGCCCAATCCTTTTCGATGTTGGCGGCGTTAACAACCAACAGGAATCTTTCTTGGTTCAATCTGTAAACCAAGAAATCGTCCACAATTCCTCCATCAAAATTTGGGAAACAGGAATACTGAACCTTTCCATCTATTAGTGCCGAGGCATCGTTTGAGCTAACCCTTTGGAGTAACTCAAACGCTTTTGGACCTTCCACCCAAAACTCGCCCATATGCGAAACGTCAAAAACGCCCAATGCATTTCTTACAGTTTCGTGTTCGATGTTAATGCCCTCGAATTGCACAGGCATGTAGAAACCTGCAAACGGAACCATCTTGGCTCCCAAAGATTCGTGCTTTTCCTTAAAAACAGTGGTTTTCATACTGTAAGGTAGAAATTAGAAGTAAGAAATAGGTCAAAAGTTGAATGTTTAATGTAGAATGTAAAAAGCCATTCTTTGCCGCCAAGCACAACAAGAACGCGCAAAGGGCGCAATGTTAGAAAAAATACCATCCTAATCAGCGTTTGAGTAGCAATCCGAGTTATCCGCGTTCCATTTTATTGGCAATTTAAAATTGTCAATCATCAATTAGTCTTTCAATACCTCGGTGATCAGATCGGCGGCTTCTTTGAGAAGTATTGCAGAGCGAACTTTTAACCCCGACTCGTCAATAATCTTTTTTCCTTCCTCGGCGTTGGTTCCCTGGAGCCTTACAATAATTGGCAGGTCAATGTTTCCGATGTTCTTGTAAGCCTGCACCACTCCGTTAGCCACTCTGTCGCACCTTACTATACCTCCAAAAATGTTCACCAGGATTGCCTTTACGTTGGGATCCTTCAAAATTATTCTGAAGGCTTCCTCTACTCTCCTTGCATCGGCAGTACCTCCCACATCGAGGAAGTTTGCTGGGTCGCCACCGCTTTGCTTTATTATGTCCATTGTGGCCATAGCCAGTCCGGCACCATTCACCATACAACCAACGTTGCCATCGAGCTTCACGTAGCTTAGGTTGTACCTTCCTGCTTCCACTTCCGTGGGGTCTTCTTCGTGAATGTCGCGCATTTCGGCAATTTCGGGATGCCTGAAAAGGCTATTGCCATCAATAACCATCTTGGTGTCAACAACAATGATTTTGTTATCAGAAGTTTTGAAAAGTGGGTTTATTTCCAAAAGGTTGGCATCGCTTTCTATGTAGGCTTGGTAAGCCATTGGTATGAACCTGACCATGCTTTTGAATGCCTCGCCAGACAAACCATAGTTGAAGGCGATCTGCCTGCATTGAAATGGTAAAACACCAACTTTCGGGTCGATTTCAACTGTGAATATCTGCCCCGGTGTTTCTTCCGCAACCTCTTCAATGTTCATACCTCCACGGGGAGAATATACGATCATATTTCGGGAGGTGTTACGATTGAGAAGGATACTAAAATACAGTTCTTGTGGTTTTTCTGGTCCGGGATAGTAGATCCCTTGCTCTATCAATACCTTTCTTACCAATTTCCCTTCGGGGCCGGTTTGAGGGGTAACAAGCTGCATCCCAAGTATCTGGTTGGCAAATTGTTCAACCTCTTCCAGCGACTTGGCAATTTTAACCCCACCGCCCTTTCCTCTACCGCCAGCATGTATTTGAGCCTTGACGGCCCACACGCTTACACCGGTTTTTGCTTCCAATTCCCTGGCGGCAGCTAGGGCATATTCGGCCTTATCAACCAAGATGCTTTCTGCAACAGGTACCCCGTATTTTCTCAAAAGGCTCTTGCCCTGGTATTCGTGAAGGTTCATTTGATTATGGACTTTGTAATTATTTTTCGTTTGCCGGCAAAAATACAAATCTTTACATTAAAAGTTATTAAACCCATAAAATATTGGTGAATAATTACCGTTAGAAATAAGGGAAACAAAAATTATTTCAAACCAAAATTCCATTATGGAAAAAACCTCTACCTCCAACAAACCTTCCAGTAATTACAATAGCCAAGAAGGCGTGAGAAATATTGCCAACCTTGATAATTACAACCCAGACGTGATTGGCGTGCTGGTACCGAACCCATTGGTTGTAAGTAATATCATCAATTACGCCAGGGCTTTGGAAGTGTTAAAATCCCCAAACAAAATGGTTTTCTATTTTGTTAAAAATTAAAAGGCTTTGTGCCGAACAAAAGGGCGGGTATTCCTGCCTTTTATTCTTTACCCTAAAAGCCGTTTTTATTTCCTTTTTTATCAAATATAACAATCAAAATTTCGTTTGAACTACGTTCATACTAAAACTATTAAGAATGAAGTACCGAATTGTTGCCATTACGTGTGCGTTGCTTTTTGCTGTTGTAATCTTTCAAGGGTGTAAGGCCAAGGAGCCGTGCCCTGCTTACACCAATTCCCATATCGGGCCTGGTCAAGTTGAAAAAATCGGGGCTTGATTTTTTGACATTGACATAACAAGGGAATTTTTAGTTCCCTTTTTTTCGACCAAAATGATCAAGGCAGTATTTTTTACATTGTTATTTGCTTTATTATTGACTAATACAAGCATATTGATAAGTTTTGGCAGATCAAAAAAAATATCTGGGTTACAGCGGTTTTAGTAAACCATTCAAACTTTGGATAAATAGTGAATACTCGACTTGCTTGGCAACATGCGTTAGAATTTTTGAGTCAACATTTTGATTCGAAAGAGGCAAAAGCCTTGGCAGTTGAGGTTTTCGAGCACTTTTTTGAAATGAATAAAGTGCAAATTGCTTTAAATGGTGATGAATTATTCTCACCTGAAAATCAACAAAAACTAGACGCGGTTCTCCATTTGCTGAAAAGTGGAACGCCAATTCAATACCTTAAAGGAAGTGCCAATTTTTTGGGTTTGGATTTTTTTGTTGATAACCGCGTGCTTATACCCAGACCTGAAACCGAGGAGTTGGTTCAGTGGATAATTGATGATAATTTGGATGTAAAGGGTTTGAAGGTGCTTGATATTGGCACCGGTAGTGGCTGCATAGCAATTACACTGGCTGCAAGATTGAATGGGGCTATTGTGCAGGCCTGCGAAGTTTCGCAAAAAGCGTTGGAGGTTGCTGCCTTTAACGCCCAAAGCAATGGGGTTGAAGTGGGGTTTTTAAAGCTCGACATTCTTACAGAGGAATTACCACATAACGGGGTGGATATTATTGTAAGCAACCCGCCTTACGTTTTGGATAAGGAAAAGGCGCAAATGAAAAAAAACGTTCTGGATTACGAACCACATTGTGCGCTTTTCGTGCCAGACAGCAACCCATTATTGTTTTACAAAGCTATTGCTGCCAAAGCGTTCAAGGCGTTAAAGCCCAATGGTAGGTTATACCTCGAGATAAACGAAAACCTTGGTATTGAAACCGTTAATTGCCTCCATATGGCAGGCTTCACAGATGTGGTACTAAGAAACGATTTAAGAGGCAAGGACAGGATGGTGAAAGGTTGGATAACTTAATAATTTTGGAGTTGGAAGGTTGATAGTGTGAGGGTTCCAAATAACTACAAATTGCCAATAACCCCATTTCGCATCGGGTCAAAAAGAATTCAGTGAATGAGGATTAGCCTTTTGCCCTCTCAGCCCTTTGTGCGCTCTTGCTATGTATCTTTGTAGCACCAGAGCCTTTTGAGTTTTGAATTTGGAATTGGACTTCTAATTTCTACCTACCTGCTTTGTACCACTCACTCCCTTGAGTATACCTTTTCCCCATTCAGAAAGGTGTATTTAACCTTTAGGGTTGGAATTTTGGCAAGTGCGATTTTCATTATGTCCTCTTCCAAGACAACAAAATCGGCAAACTTGCCGGATTCGAGGCTGCCTTTTTCGTTTTCTTCAAATTGTGATTTGGCGGCCCAAATTGTCATTGCTCTTAGTGCCTGTTCACGAGTTAGGGCGTTTTCCATCTGGAAGCCGCTTGGTGGGTTGCCATTATGGTCTTGCCTTGCCACTGATGCATGAAAGCCGTATAAAGGATTAATGGGTTCAACCGGAAAATCGCTTCCATTGGGCAACCAACCGTTTTGTTCCAGCAGTTGTTGGTAGGCATAAGCTCCCTTCATTCTTTCGACTCCCAGCCTTGAGGGCGCCCAAGTCATATCAGATGTGGCGTGCAAGGCCTGAATTGATGGAATAATGGAGTATTTTCCGAAAAGTTCAAAATCATCGGGGTGAACAACCTGGGCGTGCTCAATTCGCCACCTCAAATCATTCTTTCCTTTAAGTATTTCGCCAAAGATATTCAAAACCAATCTATTGGCCGAATCACCAATGCAATGGGCGTTTACCTGAAAACCATTGTCGAAGGCCTTTTTCGAAATTTCTCTCAAAAACTCTGGTGTTTCAACCAAAATGCCATAATTTTTCTTGTCGTCGGAATAGGGTTCGAGAAGTTTTGCCCCCCGCGACCCTAGTGCACCATCGGCAAAAAGTTTAACTGACCTTACATTAAGATGGTTGGTTTTGAACTTTCCGTTGTACACGAACGCCTCAAAGTTGGCTTCGTTGGGGTGCAGCATAGCATAGATCCTGACTTTCAGTTTACCAGAGCCGTGCATCGAGTCCATAAGGTAAATTATGGGGGCATCTATTCCCGCCTCATTTACAGAAGTAAGTCCTACCTCGAAAACCTTTTCCTGGGCTGCGAGGAGGGCATCCATATTATCCTGGGTTGTGGGCGATGGGATGTGCCTCCGCACAAGGTCAATGGCATTGTCAATAAGTATTCCGGTAACCTTACCGTTTTTTACTTCCACGCTTCCACCGTCAACCAAAGTGTTGGGCGTGATGTTGGCCATTTTCAGGGCAGCAGAATTTGCCACCGCTGCATGGCCATCAATCCTGATCAGGAGTACCGGAATTGACGGAAAAGCTTTGTCGAGAAGTTCCTTGGTTGGAAATTCCTTTACCGGCCATAAATTTTGATCCCAACCCCTTCCCAAAACCCAGTTACCACCATATTTTGAATGGTGAGCAGTAGCCCTGTTTACCATTTCCTCTGCCGAGGCGGAGCCAACAAGGTCGGAATTGATGAGGCTATGCCCATAGCCAAGGAAGTGACTGTGAGGATCAATGAACCCAGGGTAAACAAACTTGCCCTTCAGGTCAATTTTGCTCAGTGCACTGTACTTCTTCAACAATTGGTTGCTTTCTCCCGTCTCGATGACTTGTCCGTCATTGATGACCATTGCCGATACAATTGCAAAACGTTGATCGACAGTGTATATGGTAGTATTGTAAATTAACAAGTCCACCATTGGCTTTTGTTTACAGGATGAAAATACTACTATGGTACTAAGTATTGTTACAAAAAAGAATTTTCCCATTTTGCTCTATTTTAGCCTTTAATTAGCTTTTTGATATTTTGATAATCAATGTAATACAGTAATCGAAGAGAAACACTGTTTACCTGCGGTTCCCCTAAAGTCCTTTCGAGGTTTTCCAGAAAGCCTGCCGGAATTGAGCTATTGCGAGACTCGATGCTGTTTTTATACACAAGTGACAGTTGACTTCCTGGTGCAAAATTCCAAATAATTCTCGTATCAACCGTAAAGGCATTGAAGTTTATATCATTGTTGGTCACGGGTAGGGTCCACGGGTTCAATTTGCCCTCGGCATTAAGGAGATAATAATCTCCCAAATATTTAACTGTTGACCAGTAGTGTCGTAGTTGGATGTCAACCGACAAGGAATTGTATATCATCAGGTTGCCTGAAATTCGATTGGTTGTGGTAACATTTCGGCGCAAGCCAAAAATAACATCCCCTTGGTTAACCTTTGTTACGTACCCAAGATCATTATGGTTAACGCTCTTTTCAATTCCGTATGATGCATTGAAGCTGTCAGAAAACCTTAGGGTGGGTGTTAGGTGTATGGAAAACCTATTGCGATTCATTTCAGAAAAATCCTTTCTAAAGCTAATGTTTCCGTTGGCAAAAATCATTTTCCTTAGATCGGTCGAAAAAAATGTTCTGACCGAAATTTCCGGATTTTGGAAGTAGTATCGACCTGGTGTGCGTGGTTCGAAGTAATCGTGTGTTCCAAACGGTTCGGCAGAAACACT